>CALBKH010000050.1 GCA_937892955.1 uncultured Alphaproteobacteria bacterium | reverse complement strand
GCATCAAATCAACATGATGGTCCAACCGCGCACAGGTCTCCTCATACCATCGGCCATTGAAAATGACCGATGGTATTCCTGACGCGAATTTCTCATGCCCCTGATGCGAATGAGAAATTCGCGCTCCTTCAAAGGCCGGGTGCGTCAGCACCTCCGGCCTTTGGTATCACACCGAGCGCGACACCAACCCCTCGAGGTATTCCTGCCGCCCGGAGCGCGGCTTCGGGTCGAGCTTCTCGGCGATCGCCCGGTCGGCGACCTGATCGAGGCTGCGCTCGCCGGCGAGGATGGCCCCGGCCTCCGGCGCGTCCCAGCCGGCGTAGCGCTCGGCCAGCGGCGTCTCCAGCGTTCCCTTCTCCAGCATCGCCGCGGCGTTGATCAGCGCCCGGGCGCAGGCGTCGATCGAGCCGACGTGGCCGTGGAGGAGATCGGCCGGGTCGATCGACTGCCGGCGGATCTTGGCATCGAAGTTGAGGCCGCCCGTCGAGAACCCACCGTGCTTGAGGATCTCGTGGAGGACCAGCGTCATCTCCGAGAAGTCCATGGCGAACTGGTCGGTGTCCCAGCCGAGCAGCGGATCACCGCGGTTGATGTCGATCGAGCCGAAGACGCCGAGCGCATTGGCCAGCATCACCTCGTGCTCGAACGAGTGCCCGGCGAGCAGCGCGTGGTTCTGCTCGATGTTGACCTTGACGTCGGCGAGGAGATCGTAGCGCTCCAGGAAGCCGTAGACGGTGGCGACGTCGAAGTCGTACTGGTGCTTCGTCGGCTCGCGCGGCTTCGGTTCGATCAGCAGCGGGCCGGAGAAGCCGATCGTGTGCTTGTGCTCGGCCACCATCGCCAGGAAGCGGCCGAGCTGATCGAGTTCGCGCTTCATGTTCGTGTTGAGCAGAGTCTCGTAACCCTCTCGGCCACCCCACAGAACGTAGTTGGCGCCACCGAGCCGCTTGGTCGCTTCGAGGGCGATCCGCACCTGCCCGGCGGCATAGGCGAAGACGTCCGGATCCGGGTTGGTGGCGGCGCCCGCCATGTAGCGGCGGTGGCTGAAGAGGTTGGCGGTGCCCCACAGCAGCCCGACGCCGGTCTCCGCCATCTTCTTCTCGAAGACGTCGCAGATCGCCGCGACGTTGGCTTTCTGCTCGACGAGGTCGGCCCCTTCCGGCGCCGCGTCGATGTCGTGGAAGGTGAAGAACGGCACGTCGAGGAGGCGGAAGAGGTCGAAGGCGACATCGGCCTTGGCCTTGGCCATCTCCATCGCGTCGAGCCCATGCATCCACGGCCTCAGGAAGGTCTCGCCGCCGAACGGATCGCCGCCCGGCCAGCAGAACGAATGCCAGTAGCAGACGGCGAAGCGCAGGTGCTCGGCCATGGTGCGGCCGGCGATCACCCGGTTCTTGTCGTACCAGCGATAGGCGAGGGGATTGTCGCTGTCGGGGCCCTCGTAGCGGACCTGATCGAGCGCGCCGAAGAAGCGCGATGCGGGGGCGTTCATGAGCGGATCTCCTTGGCGAAAGGGGCGAGCCGACGCCAGCGGGCGTGGACCTCGCGATGGACGGCGGCGCGGGCCGCATCCGGTTGGAAGGTTTCGAGCCGGCGCGGCCGGTGGCAGACGGTGGCGGGCGCCTCACCGGTGGCGGCGAGCCGGCCGAGCCGGGCGGCGCCGTGAGCCGCGCCCACCGCACCCTCCTCGACCCGGTGCACCGGCACCTCGAGCTGATCGGCGAGGATCTGCGCCCACAGGCGCGAGCGCGATCCGCCGCCGACGAGATCGACTTCGGCGACGCGGGTGCCGGCGGCGGCGAGCGCATCGCGATTGTCGACGACCGCATGGCCGACGCCCTCGAGCACCGCCCGGGTCATCGTCGCCCGCCCGTCTCCGGCGCCGAGGCCGGCGAAGACCGCCCTGAGTTCGGGATCGTTGGCGGGCGTCCGCTCGCCGCTGAGATAGGGCAGGAACAGCGGCCCGGCGCCGGGCGTCGCGTCGTCCCCGAGTTCGGCGAGAAGATCGCCCGCCGAAGCACCGCAGACGTCGGCCCACCACGACAGGCAGGCGGCCGCCGACAGCATCACCCCCATCTGGTGCCAGGTTCCCGGCACCGCATGGGCGAAGGCATGGACGGCCGAGGCCGGGTTGGGCGCGAAGCGATCGGTCGTCACCCACAGCACGCCCGAGGTGCCGAGCGACAGGAAGGCGTCGCCGGGCGAGATGGCGCCGAGCCCGACGGCGGTCGCGGCATTGTCGCCGGCGCCACCCGCCACCACCGGCGGCGTGGTCATGCCCCAGCGGGTGCAGAGCGCCGGCAGCAGCCGCCCGGCCGGCGCGGAGCCCTCGACCAGCCCGGGCATCTGCGCGCGCGTCATCCCCGTCGCGGCGAGCGCCGCATCGGACCAGTCGCGCTTCGCCGGATCGAGCCACAGCGTCCCCGAGGCGTCGGACATGTCCTCGTGAGACTGGCCGGTGAGCCGCAGCCGCACGAATGCCTTGGGCAACAGCACCCGCGCCGTCCGCGCGAAGACCTCCGGCTCGTGGCGGGCGACCCACATCAGCTTCGGCGCGGTGAAGCCCGGCATGGCGAGATTGCCGGTGACGGCGTGAAGCGTCGGAAAGGCCGCCTCGAGCGCCCGGCATTCGGCGAAGGAGCGACCGTCGTTCCACAGGATCGCCGGGCGCAGCACCTTCTCGCTCGCGTCGAGCAGCACCGCGCCGTGCATCTGACCGGAAAGGCCGATGCCCGCCACCGCCGCCACCTCGCGCGGATGGTTCGCGGCGAGTTCGTCGATCGCCGCGAAGGTCCCGGCGACCCAGCTCTCCGGATCCTGTTCCGACCACAGCGGCTCCGGCCGGGTGACCTCGAGCGCGCGCTCGGCGACGGCGACCACCCGATCGCTCGCGTCCACCAGGACCGCCTTGACGCTCGACGTACCGATGTCGAGACCGAGATACATCACCCGCCTCCACACTTGAGCGGATCGCGCCGGAACGGCCCTCAGGGCAGGTTCTCGCGGATCACGATGTCGATGCCGATGACCTCCTGGGCAGCGGAGATCGGTTCCTTGCGTGCCAGCGCCTGCAGAATGCGCAGGGCCGATCGCGCTTCTCGCCCGGGGTTCTGCGAGATCACCGCATCCATGATGCCGGTGAGGAGGAACCGTCGGGTGTGTTGCGTGAGGTCGTGGCCGACGAACACCACCTTGCCGGCCTTCCCGGTCTCCGCGAGCGCCGCGGCGACGCCGCTGGTGCCCGCGCCGATGTTGTAGATGCCGACGAGGTCGGGCACCTCGGTGAGGAGCTTGGTCGTCAGCGCCTGATTGGTGGCGTCCTCGTCGCGGCCCTCGACCGGCAGCATCAGCTCGAGATCCGGGAAATCCGAGGCGATCACCCGGGATATGCCGATGAAGCGGTCGGTGTGGTCGGAGAGCGCCAGCGAGCCGGCGACCACCGCCACCATGCCCTTGCGACCGCCGATGAACCGGCCGATCAGCGACCCGGCGGTGCGTCCGGCCGCGATGTTGTCGATGCCGACGTAGCGCGCCCGGTGCGATGCCGGGACGTCGGAGACCAGCGTCACCACGTGGACGCCGGCGGCCATCAGATCGTCGATCGCGGCGCGCACCCGCGGATGGTCGAGCGCCACCACGGCGATGCCGTCGTAGCGCGACCCGACCTCCTCGAGCGTCCGGGTGAGGGCGTTCGGATCGAAGACGTCGGTCTCGACGATGTCGACGAGGGTGCGTCGCGCCATCAGCCACGCTCGCTCCTTCAGCACCGTCTCCTGGATCTCGCTCATGAAGGCGTTGAGGCTCGCCGGCATGACGAAGCAGAAGCGATAGCTTTTGCCCCGCGCCAGCTCCGCCGCCGCGGCGTGCGGCCGGAAGCCCAGCCGAGCGATGGTCTCTTCGACCCTGGTGACGGTGGCCTTCCGCACCCCCGGGCGCCCGTGCAACACCCGGTCGACGGTGGCGATCGAAACGCCCGCTTCGCGAGCGACGTCCTTCAGCGTGGAAACGGAGATTTCGGTCTGATCGATCATGCCCCGATGGATCGCGCAAAAATCTGAGGTGCGCAACTCAATTCGTTGCTGCGCCGCCGAACTCGCCACGGATTTCGCGGCTGCGACGCAGCGATGATGTTGAGGTGCACCTCAGAGGCCGTTTTGAAATTCGCGCCCGGCGATTCCCGTCGGCGTCCGAATGT
>CALBKH010000049.1 GCA_937892955.1 uncultured Alphaproteobacteria bacterium | reverse complement strand
TCTCCTGTCGACGGATTCCAGTTCAGAACGAGGACATCCCCGGGGGCAAGGTCATCCGCGATCCGCTCGTCGCGCTCGGGTGTAAGGACCCCTGCGAGAAGAACCGGCTGTTGACCGAGGAGGACCCCGTCCGCGACCTGATCGGCGAGTTCTTCGCCCGTTGGGCGGCGATGCACGGGTCGTCTCCGGTCACCGCCGTCACGGTCTCTCCGGAGGTGCTGTCGGTCGTGAACCTCTCGCCGCACAACCGGCAGCAGGTGGCGCAGTACATCTCGGGTCTGGTCGAAACCCGTGCCGCGGGCTACCGCCTGACGAGAATTCGCCACGGCAGATGGGGGGCATCGGAGTATGTTCTGCAGTCCGTCTCGGCAGCTTAGGGTGTGTTCGGAGCGGGAAAATTCAAAATTTGCATCGGGTGCCGCAATCCAGAACGCAAGAAAGCCCGCCTCGAGGGGGGGCTTTCTTGCGTTAGCGGTAAATCACTTGATCGGATCAGCCTTCCTCGACCGGGAAATACTTGTCGACATCGCCATCGACCTCCTCCAACAGCCGCTGAGCCTCGTCCGGTGCAATCAGCTCGATGCCGGTCCCCGGGTTGTGGCTGTTGCCACTCGAGCACGGCTTGGCCCAACGGGATGTGGCTCCCCCTTCACCGGCGAGGAACCACTGCCCCCGTCGCGAGAGATACAGCGCCGTCAATTCCGACTGGAAGTCGTCCCAGCCCCAACGATAGCAGGTAATCACGGCGACGAACTCGGCCGTTCCGGTATCATAGGAGCGGCCGTTGATGACGCGGCGAACGTGGATCTGGTCGATTACATTCATGGTGGACTCCTTTGGTAGGGGTGCTGATGCCAATGCAGCGCCTTGTTATCATTCTTCATATAATCTCATTTATGATAATATGCAATGTGATATTGACGGCGCCGTCTGCAGTCTGTCTGATTGATTAACAAACGGAGAATCCGACGATGTTTTTTTTCTTCCACCCTTCCATTGGAAAGCAGAATGAGCGGGAATGGGAAGCAGCGACTGCAGTATTGGACTTTGTAAGAACCGCCATGCCAAGCGTCAATTTGGCCGAGTTACGAGTTTTTCTGGAAATAATCCGAGAGGATGGTTCAGATCAAGAACGGCTACCTACTCTGAAAGATTTCTCTGAGCGCCTCAGCATACCGTATCCGACCTTGGCGCGACACACGGACAACCTCGGCTCTGGAGTATCCAGGAAAGGTGGGCTTGGTCTGATCGACAAGATTCCAACACCGACGAGTCTCAAGGAGAAAAATGTCATCCTGACGCCTCGCGGAACGTTCATTGCCACAAAAATCGACGCAATTCTTGGGGAGGTTTCTGAAAAATATACCAATCCAAGGAAGTAGCATAACGCTTTGACTTCCGACGAGTGAGTCCGAAAGCTCGCTTGGATCACGTAGGAAACGGAAATCTCATTTCTGGCTATTGCGATCCATTTCCCAGAGGGGCATTTCCGTTGAGTTCAGCATCACGTGTCCCAAGACTGTACCCGAAGGGATCTTGCAGGTTGTGAATGCGAACCGAACCTCGACAGACTGAGACGATCCTCTTGCTCAGGACGATGCGAGCTATACCGATATGTTCCGAGCGGGTCGCGCAGGTGGCAGCCGGCGTCCACATCAGATCGATCGGACACCGCGTTTACCGGGCGAACGCAGGGCGCAATACTATCTGCGGGCGGATGGAAGTTGTCGGGTCAATGCAATCATCGGGCACAACGGCATTTGCCCTTGTCCCCATGCGCTCGGGTTCAACAGGGCGCGTCTGACGACCTGAGTGAAAGCCCGAACAAGGCCTCCGGTGGTTGTCGTCAGGATGGGCATCGCTAAGATGTCGGTCGAGCGGATCCGGAGCACACATATGTCGAACATCGGTGAGATTGCAGCCGTCGAGGTCGCCGATCACGAGATCACTTTCTACTACGAGATCGATGGACTGGACCCATCTTCGGGACCGGTCGCCAGTGGCGCGACAAGCCCTTTACGAATGAAGGATCTCGTTTCAACCGACTCGAGCTTATTTCCACGTGAACAGATCGAGGCGCTTCGAACCCGATACGCCGACGAACCCGTATGGGCACGTTTGCGCGCCCGCGAGGTGGGTACGGACTTTCATGACCACATCGTCGGACTTCTCATACCGCGCTCACGAATTTTCGACTCGATTGGCGTGGATCTACCGAAGGCCCTCGCATCCGGTCCTCTCCCCCCTCGTGGGGGAGAGACGGAGAGAGGGGTCACTCCGGAAGACTCCGCAAGCGCAAGAGTTCGAGGACAGGTCGTATACCCCTCTCCCTGTCCCTCCCCCACGAGGGGAGAGGGGACGTCGGAGCACCGACCTTCGAAACCGAACCGCCCGGAAAACGGTCAGAACTTCGCAAGACTGGTATCAGAGGTGATCGAGGCGATCTCGTCACTTATTGGAGCTTGGCGCCGCAGGCGAGGCGTCTGGTCTCGAAGTGCGATCTCTATGCCGAAGCATCAGACGCAGAGCGCACACGGAAACGTATCGTATGGGCCCCCGGCAAAGCGGCATGCCGGCGAATGGCGCAATACGGAATTGAAGCCCGCCGAATGGAAGTCGAGCTGGGCGATTTGAACGTCGCCAGTTTTTCGACGGGCCACGGCTTCTGTATGGCGCGTGTATCGTTGAAGCCGATCGGTGGCGGTCCGATCTCTGCGATCGAGTTACTGGAGACCCAAAACGCATTCGCTCGTTTCAACCGTGTTCGCTGGATCGAAGACACCGACGCCGCAGATCAGGAAGCCACTGATTTTTCGCTCGGTGAGTTCGTCCGTGGGTTGGTGCTGGGCCCCCTCTCGGAAACAAAGCTATCCGGACGGGTTCATACATACGTCTTCGCAAAATTCGATTGCCCCGTTGCTGTCGAGGCGCGAGATACTTTGGCCGTCTGGCTGGCACGACAATATACGTCCGATTACGATCTCGACGCGTCGAAAGCGGACGTGGAACTGATCGAATATTTCGGCAGTGTGCGGCATGCGATTGCCATCGAGGGGGTGGCGACCATTGTCGGTCGAAGCGAAGGTGCTGAGGAGCTGCCCTCCTTTCTCGCGAACTACAAGACGGGAACTTATAGACTCAATTATCAGCAGGTCGCTCTTCTTGCCTTACATGAACAAGCCTATCTCGTGGCTGCGACGGCCGCTTCCCTCATTCCTCCAAGCGATATGGGCAGTGAAGAGGCTCTGCTCGCCCGTCTCGAGGAACTACGTCAGGCCGCGTTGGCTTTCCGCCTCTGCTTCCGGTTCTCCGAGCTGAGTTACGTCTCGACACAGAATGCGTTCCATCGAGCGATACGACGCGCGATGCGGCTCGACCAGATGATGGTCGAACTGGGGACGGATCTGGCCGACGTCGACGTCTATCTCAAGTCGGCAAGGGAGCGTGCCCACAAGGCGGCCTTCGACTGGCTGACGCGGGTCGGCGGCAGCGCAGCTGCCGGCGCTTTGGTCTATCCCCTTCTCAAGGACCAATTCGAAGTCTTGGTCGGCGACGACAGTCTTTGGCCGGCGCCATCTGCGCTCGGGTGGGGCCTGCTGATCGGAATCGGTGTATTAGTGCTCCTCAAGCGGAAGAGCGATAAGGATCTGATGTCGATCGCGCCCCTGGAAATGGGTGGCCAGAACTTGGCTGCGATCTTTCGGCGGATGCTCGAGCGGGTTCGCAAGGGATGACGCCGGAAGATCGGCTCGCCTCGCAGGATCGGCTCGCCGTCGTGGGCGATGTTCACGGCATGATGAGTGAACTCGCGCCGATCATTCAACGAGCGGATTCCGACCGACGACATCTCGTCCTTCTCGGGGATCTGGTGGATCGAGGCCCTGATTCCATCGGCGTTCTGCGAGCCATAGTTCCTCGAGTCGTGGACGGGAGAGCGACCTGGATCAAAGGGAACCACGACGACAAGTTGATGCGGAGGTTCGCTGGAAATCCCGTCGTCGTCGATATCGAACTCGCCGAAACCCTGCGCCAACTCGACGATGCGGGAGCGAGTTTCCATGAAGATCTGCAGCGCGCTTGGGGAATGTCCCTATTGTGGGCGCGTTGGAACGATCATGTCTTCGTCCACGGGGCATTCCACCCTGCAATGGCCACGAAGTCGCCGACGCCGGTTCCCCGGCGCGGCGCCGTGACGGCACTCGCTCTCTATGGCGAGACATCCGGTGCCCGCGACGGTCTCGGGCATCCCGTTCGGACATACGCTTGGCTCGACGAGGTTCCTGCAGGAACGACCGTCGTCGTCGGACACGATACGGGTGCGGACCACCGCGTGCAGCTTCGGTCAACGAAGCTCGGCGGCAAGGTCGTGTTCCTCGATACGGGGGCAGGCAAGGGCGGCTGCCTGACGGCGATGATTTTGCCGGAAGGCATTTTCATCCCCGATCCTTCGAACATCCGGAGCCGGTGAAACTCCGGCACGGCCATCCTCGGGGCCTCCGTTCAGCCGGGCGAGGGGAACGCTTTTCCCTGAGACGCCGGCGGCCATGCCCAGCGAGGCCTGCTTGAACCACGTGTGTCAGTCCGCCGTGAAAGAGGCGGTCGTGCCGAACAACGTCCCATCTTTGATCTTTTGCGCCCTGCGTGTCAGTCCGCCGTGAAAGAGGCGGTCGTGCCGAACATTCACACTTAACAAAGAGACACCTCGCCGTTCCCCAAGGGTGTCAGTCCGCCGTGAAAGAGGCGGTCGTGCCGAACGGAATACCCTTACCGTTTCGCAACAGGAGGGTGTCAGTCCGCCGTGAAAGAGGCGGTCGTGCCGAACAAGGAATCCGCCGCATCGCATCAATCTTGTGTCAGTCCGCCGTGAAAGAGGCGGTCGTGCCGAACACCGCAACCCGTCCACCCCCGAAAGGATAAGTGTCAGTCCGCCGTGAAAGAGGCGGTCGTGCCGAACGAAAATTGGCCACCCACGGAGGATACCCCCGTGTCAGTCCGCCGTGAAAGAGGCGGTCGTGCCGAACCATTCTCCATAGCCCTTTGCAACACCGATGACAATTCGCCTCGTTTCTGAGGTCGATGCCGAGATACCTCCGACGACGTGGCATTTCATGGGATCGATCTTTCAGCGAGGGATAAAATTTGAATGACGGCATGTACTTACGGAGTTCTGAGGTCGAATCCGGTCTTTTCCGTTCACAGGAGCCAGAAATCCGCCTCCGTTTCGATCGGAACACCCGAGCCGTGGACCGTGCAATGCCGCTCACCCGCCCGGTCGATCGTGTAGACGCGCAGACTGTCGCCCGGACCGAGATGCGCCGTCGCCGCGGCGATCAAGCGATCGAGAGCGGAACCGGTCAGACGGGTCTCGAAGACCGAGTACTGAACCCTGGAGGCTCCTTCTTCGAGTACCTTGGCGATCCTGCGGCGCTTCTGGTCGCTCGTCACGTCGTAACAGAGAACGCGGAGGAAGGTGTCCCGGCCCATGGCGCGTCACGCCTCCATGAGATGTGGAATGAACAATGTGACGTCGCGACGCTCGACGGCGCGAGCGAGCGTCGCGGCCTGATGGCGCATCATCGCTCTCCAGCCGAGCTTGCCTCCTCCGTCCGTTCTGTTGATCCGCTTCGCGACGGCCGCCTCGTAACCACGGATCACGGCTCGGCGTGCCTCGTCGTGCATCCTGGTGGGCGGTTCGCTCACGACATCGAACATGTCCGGCCGAAGGCGCCGAGCATTGAAGAGGTGGGCGACGATGCCTTCCGTGAGCCCCGCCCTGAACGGCTCCATGAGATCGTAGACCAAGCCTTCGTGTCCATCCTTTGCCGCGTGAAGAAAGCCGAAGCCAGGATGAAGGCCGACGGATTGAATCGCGGCTCTGGTATCGCGTTCCAGAATGCCCGTGAGATAGTTGATCACCGCGTTGACCGGATCGGCCGCGGGACGACTCCGGCGGAAATCGCCCTCCATCCCGTCGATCATCGCGCCGAATGCCGGCCAATAGGCGGCGGTGGCCGCTCCTTCCAACCCACGAAGCTCATCGACCGACGTCGCGGCGATCGTCTTGCGCAGGAGCCGCATCATCGACTGTAGAGCGGCAGATGCGGCCGGAAGGCTGCGAGCACGATCGAGACGCATCAACTGCGTTCGTTGGTTTCGAATGCGGGCATCGACCAACCGCCTCGCCACCTCGATGCGGAAGGCATCCTCGAAGACCCCGTGCGCCTGTGCCAGTTGAAGGGCCGCCCGCCGCGATCGATCCGAAGCGAGGAGACCGGTCGTCTGCCCCAGACCGTCCACGAAGGCCATGTCGACACTGGTCTCCAGAGCGAGATCGAAGGGCGCTCGATCGACGCCCACGATCGGCCCAACCTCGATGCGGCCGATCCGGTGATGCGGAATGGCGATCAGTTCGGACCCGTCTTCGCGCCTGACGGAGAAGCTTCGATTGCGGAGGCCGAGAGTGTGGTTGGGGTCGATGACGTAGAGGACTCGTTTGCCGGGGTCGAAGCGGGATCCGTTCTCCTCGAGTTCGATCACTCCCTCGTCGGTGACCTCGGACTTGATCGGTTTGCCGACCGGCTTGGCCTCCTCGTTCTTCTCCTTGAGTGCCAGAGTCTTCAGAAAGAGATACCCGATGAAGTCGAAACCCTTGTCGAAGTCGACGATCCGTGTCCCGTCTTCGTGAAGACGGAGGTTGTGCGCGGCGAGAACCCTCACGCAATGAGCCAGGACCTTCTCCGCCTTCTTCTGCGACTTGCAGAGGATGACGAAATCATCCGCGAAGCGGACGATCTTGACTCCCTCCGCTTCGATCTCCTCGTCGAGGGCGTCGAGGTAGAGATTGGCGAGAAGGGGAGAGAGTGGCGAGCCCTGGGCCAGACCGCGCCCGGGCGTCCCCAGCGCGGAAGCCTGGTCGGCGAGAACCGCCTCGAGAAGCACGAGCAGGGCGGAGGATCCGGGCAGCGGGCGAATGATGGCAGCGACTTTGTCGAAGAGAATTTCCAGATCGATGTTGTCGAAGTAGCTGACGATGTCCGCCTCGATGACGACGGTGAACCCACGTTTCCGCCACCGTTCGATACGCTCGACGGCATGGACGACGCCGCGGTTCGGTCGGTAGGCGAAGGAACTGTCTTCGAAGAGCGGTTCGAATATGGGAGTGAGGACCACCGCGATGCTCGTGTGCAGGACACGGTCGCGGATGCTCGGAATCGACAGGATTCGGTAGCCGGGCTTCTTCTTCGGGACGCTCACCTTTCGAAACGGACCCGTTCGGTAGGTTCCTCCCAACAGATCCGCCCTCAGTTGCGTCAGATTGGCGAAGACGTCGCGGTGAAACGCCTCGAGCGTCACGCCGTCGCCACCGTGCGAGCCATCGTTCGCATGCACGCGGAACCATGCTTCCCTCAGAGCGTCGAGGGACGTGACCCGCTGCCACAGATCAGAGGCGTCTTCGTTCAAATTCGGGCTCCTCGAAATGGCGCCGATAGATCTTCCGAAGGTCTCTCGAGCCGCTGTGAAAGAGGCGGTCGTGCCGAACGAACTACCTACCGCCCCTCTTGAAAAAGGGTGTCAGTCCGCCGTGAAAGAGGCGGTCGTGCCGAACACGGGTGCGTATTGCCCGGAACATCAGCGCGTTTGTGTCAGTCCGCCGTGAAAGAGGCGGTCGTGCCGAACGCACCAGAACAGTCAAGGAGGTTCCCATGGCTGGGTGTCAGTCCGCCGTGAAAGAGGCGGTCGTGCCGAACGCAATACCCTAGAAACCGTTTCTGGGCACTGTGTGTCAGTCCGCCGTGAAAGAGGCGGTCGTGCCGAACGCAATACATGCATCCAACCTTGTCGTTTCAGTGTCAGTCCGCCGTGAAAGAGGCGGTCGTGCCGAACGGGAAACCGAAAATAATGGCGCAAAAAAGGAGTGTCAGTCCGCCGTGAAAGAGGCGGTCGTGCCGAACTCAGCTTATTGCTGAACCCCTTTCAGGAGCAAGTGTCAGTCCGCCGTGAAAGAGGCGGTCGTGCCGAACAGGGTCCATAGAACCCTTTGAGAGTGCGATCGAAAATCGCACCCTTTCTGAACTCGATGGGTTCTCGCCGGAATCCGAGTGCCGGATTCACGTTCGATGAGACTGACCATCGAGAATTGGCATTCTTCATCAGTCAGTTGCCTCATTTCTGAGGTAGACTCGGATACTCCGAGAGCACCTCCTTCGGCAAGCGGTCGCCGTGTCGCGCCAGAAATTCTCGCGGATAGGTGAGGCGCCCTCTCGCCTTGAGCTTTCCCTCGGTCTCGACGAGTTCCCGGTGCCCTCCCGAATCGAAGCCGAAGAGAGCTTGCACCATCGACGTGAACCGAACCGAGACCTGGGGCAGATCGATGCTCAAGTCCTTACCATCGACCAGCCCCAAGAATGCCAGTTCCTTTCGGACCAACGGTAGAACCAGAGCGCCACGGAGCCGGTCCTCTCGCATCTTCCATCGGATTGCCAGCCCCTCGTCCAACAAGATGTCGGAAATCGCCTTGGAAACAACGTTCTTCATCTTCCGATCGTACCCGAAGAGAGATCGGACCGCATTCACGCGATAGGTCAAATTCAAGATCTTGACGCTGCTTCCAAGCATATTGTAGTGGGCAAAGTCATTTCTGATCTTTGCCTTTCCATTCCTCCAAGAGCGCGCATCCGCGCCTCTGCGGGGCGGCGCCGGCGGCTTGTCGCGACGCGCTTCGATGTCACGGGGATTTTCGGCCTCTGCTCCGACGAAGTGGCGCACGAATACGATGCGATCCTCCGGGGAGAGCAGCTTGGTCTCTTCTTCCGTTCCCTTGGCGACGATCCCGAAACGGCTGTCCCAGATCGGAAGGCAGGAATACTTCCGCAACATCCACGTCGAAACATCGCCCGCTCTGGACGGAGGTTTCTCGTCGATGGCGCCGCTCGATGCTCCGTCACCTACCGCGATCGCGATCCACCGACGCTGTTCGGTGCCGTTGTTCCAGGCCTTGACCTCGACACGGAAGCCTTCCGCGCCGAGCTTCTCGTAGAGCATTCCCATCAGCATGTAGAGCCGGTCGCGCTCCCACATCAACGTGAAATCGTTCAGACGCCCGATGATCCGCATCGCCAGTCGATAGAGCCTGGAGAATTCCGTCAATCGCGCCGCATTGATCTCGAAATCATATCTTGCGAGTTCCCCGGCCAGACTTCTATAGCGCTCGACGTCGGGCGCCATAAAAGGTCTCGAGTCTCGACTTTTCGCCATGTCCGCAAGCTTGTTGCGAAGCTTCGTCTTCTCCTCGAGAAGGCCTACCCTGATCGCATTGTCCGGACCTGCCTTCTTCATGAAAGACTCGACCTCCGGCACCGTTACCCGATGTTTCTCGAAGATCGACAAGAGGCTGGGAATGTTCTCAAATCGCAACTGACGCAGTCCACGTCGCGTCCCAGGGACCGAATCGCGATGTGTCTCCTTATCCTCCGAGAACACACGGGCGAACTGACTGGTGTCCTCGTAGTAGACGCTTCGGTCGGTACCAGCGCCTCTTTCCGGTTTGACGTCGATGGCGTGCTCTCGACCTCCGAAGCCTGCCGATTGGACGGATACATAGAGAGCCATGAGCCCGTCGATATCGTACAGTACCGTCATGTCGTCGGGGGAAAGACCGTCTTCCGCCCGTTCTTCGAGGGCCGCCGTCTTCTTGAATTGATGACGCAAGAGGGCGACATCGTCCGGCGGCAACAGATACAGCCATCCATAGAAGGACGCATGCCAGGAGGGATGGTGAGATGAAGTCGTCGCTCCGATCTCGAATGGTACCGCCACGTCCTTCGGTTCAGGAAAATCGGCGAATATCCAATCGAGTCCGCTCTCGTTCAGGTATCGCGCGAAGAGGCAGCCGTAGATCTCCTGGCGCACCAGTTCCACCTGCCCCGATCGCTGCCTCCGTTCGTCGGTCAGCACGTTCTGCTCGTAACGGTTACGAGACGCACGACGCGCCCGGGTCGCCAAGGACGAATCCGTCATGGCTTCGATCGTCAGGCGACGTGCCAAGTCTTCGAGCGAGGAGATCGAGTCGATGTCGATCCGCTCCAGCAGATCGATGCCGGGTTGCGTCGGTCGATTGTGTGCGGAATCATATTCCAACCTCCGCTTCGTATGCAGTTCACCGATACGTCTCAAGAGTTGCCGGATCTGGCTCGAATCGGAGAGATGCTCCGTGAGCCATCTTTCGAATCCGCGCCCGTAGACCAATCTCAAGGCGCCGATCCGTGACACATCGTCTTCGTCGGACCGAGACGACAAACCGGCGAGGTTCAGTCTTGCAAACCTCTGGAGTTCATCAGGAACGAATTCCGAGCGAGATGTCGCGAGACCGACCGCCCTCTCCATCAGGCTCATGAACTTCGGGGTCGCGATCTGCGAGCCGCTCGTGTTCGGACTCGCCTCTCGCACAAGCGCCTTCAGATCGGCGTCGGCGGCGAACCGGTCCAGGCGAAGACTTTTGATCTCCTCTTCGAGCAGGTCGAACACCAAGGACTCGTCGAACTGGAGCAACCGTCCGAATGCTTCGAGCGCTTCGAGCGCGACCTCATTGCCGCCTCGATTCTCGTAGTTCACAGTCGGTGCCTTGAGCGGCTTGATGATGCTGTCCTGGATGAGTTCGACGAAGCGCTTCCTCGTGTTGAAATGGGCGCTCGCGTTGCGCATCTCACTATTGAGACGCACGAACCCCCAAAGGATCTCGGTCGGATTGCTTTCGGTTGCCAGGATCGCTTCGAGTCGAGAAGTCTTCCCCCGACCGACCTGCTTATCTCCAAAGATCAGACGGGCTGCCGGACGGATGTCGGTCTCAGGCGACAGTAGCGGAACACGCTTCTTCGCGTAGTCCGCCTCGGTCACATCCCAATCGGTTCCATCCTTTTTTGGGGGAGCTGACGCCAGCTTGCTCCAGACGCCGATGGTGCGACACGACAATCCGACGGATTCTCGCCAAGCACGCGCGAACGATTCGACGCGCTTGATTTCTGCTTGCCCCTCGCTCGTCAAGAGAAAGTCCAGATTTACATTGAAGGCTCCTTGGGCTTCCTCGTCCGTAGCACTGCTGGACTTGTCCAATGCATGGACGACGGCCTTCCCGAGACGAACCATACGAACAAGATCACGCTTCTCAGATCGAACTTTCAATCGCGCGAGGAGAGACAGTTTGTTTGGCGGTATAACGGAGATTATCTCATTCCTTCGAGCCCCATCCTTGTCGAATATGCGAACAAAACGGACAGACGAAAGCGCGTCGGCGTAAAAGCTCCTTACTTTATTATGTAGTTCCCATATTTGCTTTTGTATTTCCCTGTCAAATTCTTTATAAGAGCCCGCATTGGGATTGCCTCCGAAATGCTCGTATAGAACACGCCCGGCTTCCTTATGGGTCAAGCGCACATCCTTGGATTCGGAAGCATGAGCCAGTCCAAATATTTCTTCGGCAACATCTTTGTAAAAATAGTATTCGGTTGCAAAATCAGAGATCGTACGATTTGATGAGAATCGTGGATCGTGCGTGCTGGTGAAAATGGAAAGCGCTCGCCGAACGATTGCGCCATTAAATTCACCATATTTATTTCTGCATTGGCGAAGATCCCCATTGATTTTCATCTCATCAAAAACAAGATGCGTCATCATATTTAGTGCAATTGCAGCGTAGTCGGGCTTGCCATTTTTGCCCAGAACCCAGAACGCGTCATGCCAGCGCCCATTGAATGACACCCTGGTGGCGTCCTTCAATCCGAATTTCTTGATTATCGCAGCATTTTTGTCTTCGCTCGGCGAGCGATTATCGATTTCGTGCGACGCATAGGGGTGAACCAACCCAACCCATAATTCTTTGAGACTAGAAAATTCAGCGCCATCTCTGATATTCACGGCATCGAGTATGTATTTAATCAACTCTTGCGATAGGAACACTCTATCAACATAGGTCTGCATGTCCATATTTCGTAATAGGCGCGAAGACTTGACCGTCTTATTGAATAATGACGCCGCCTGCCTAACCAGTTCCCGACCTTCGTCAATCGGAATCATCCGAAGGACGCTGATATCCTCGATGGGAACCGCTAATTCATTGGAAAAGGCATCCAAATAGCGATCTGCGAGAAAGCGTCGAAGAAGGAATGTGTTCTTTTCTATCGCATAGCGGGTGGACGATCTGCCAATGGGCTTCAGGATTTGCATTAGGAGGATCCTCCACCTTTTGGGATATGACCTCAAATCGCGTCTATCGATTTTGGCCCGAATTCCGTCGCTGCAGACGATTTGGGAAACTTCATGTCGAGTGACATTCGACGCTCAATTCCACGTGGTGGGCCATTCGACAAAATACGGATCTCGGATGGGCGCACGTCGATCAATTCAATCTCTCACGTTTTGAGCGGCCATCAGGGGCAATCCGTGATTGACGCCGGGCGGTGCGTGGTCCTTGTTTGATTTGGTCTGTGCTCCAGACCCGCGGTTGCTCGAAGTAGCCAAATTCGCGATCCTGAACTTCCGTTGCTGCAGGTGTGAATGCCAAATGCGATAGCCGTTTCGTTGGGGATCGAAGCCCGCCTCCGGAAGCGCGGCGCTTGGTTTTCAGACGACGGGCTGAACTTCGCCAGAGTTGCGAAGCGCGCTGCGGCTTCGCGAGCAGTGGCGGCGAATTTCTCTGCGTTCGAGCGTATCCGGGACGCGGTGGTGCAGGTGGAAGACGTCGTCTTTTCCGATCCCGCTGCGCTGACGCTCCTCGACGACCTGCTCGCCTGCGCTGTTCTCGTCGAGGATGGGACGCTGACTTCGCCCTCACCCGAAACTGACCGCTACCTGCGCGGCGGCTGGCTCGAGGAACTGATCGGGCTCGCCGCAGTCGACGCCGGCGCAGATGAAGTGCGTATCGGCCAGAAGGTCGGCTGGATCGCCAAGGGGTTCGAAGGCGAGAACGAGATCGACACGATCGCCCGCTTCGGTGACCGACTCGTCTTCGTCTCGGCCAAGGCATTACGGTCGCGCCTCGCCGACGGTGACGTCCGGCATCGCGAACGACTGATGGACGCGCTTCAGGAAGCCGACAATCTCGTCGACCACTTCGGCGAGCCGAATTCAGCCGTCGCCCTCGTCGTCACCACCGATCTTTGGGATGAACGCAATCTCAAGCCGCGCTACGAGCAACTACACGGAAAAGCCGCTGCGCTCGGCGTGAAGCTCGTCACGCTGGAGACCGTCCAGTTCGAGAGCCTCGTCGACATCTTGCACAAATTGGGGGAAGGGCGATGACCGATCGCGGCAAGGACTTCGCCGATCTCGCGTATACGATCATCGTCACCGAGCGGCGTTATTCGATGAAACGTGTGGCGAGCGAGATGGGGCTTGGCTACGACTCGCTCCACGCACGGATCGTCAATCGGACGCCATTTTCTGCGGATGAGATCCGCCGGCTGATCCGATCGGCGCCCGATCCGCGCTTCGTTGCTTGGCTGTTGCGGGGCACCCGTTTCGTCGCCGCCGAACGAGTGGAGGGCGAGAACCATTTGGAGACGGGCGACGTCCAGGCCATCCAGGACGCTGCGATGCGGATCGCGATCGAGGTGGCCGACGTTCTGGAAGCCGTGCAGGACGGTCTCGCCGATCGTCGGATCGATCATCGCGATGCACTTGAGATCCGCGACGAGATCGAGATCGCCGAACGGGCGCTGGCGACCCTCGCCGAGCATCTGCGTCGCATTGCCCCGGGCGTCGTCGACGAGACGCTCTGATCGCCGATCGATGGCGAAATCCATCATCGCGTTTCGACGACGGGCGCACCGCATCGTCCCCATCTGAAGCCGGTCGGCGCTCTGCGCCTCGGTATACGGGGGGACGACATGCACATCCTGTTCTTCTTCTTCGTGACGCTGCCTTTGGTTCTGCTCGCCTTCAAAATCTGGTTCGAGCTGCCGATCGAGATGCTGAGCGACGGCAACGTCGCGGGTGCCCTGCTCTGGATCGCGATCTTCTGGGGTGTTCCGCTGCTGATATTCGCCGGAGCGACGCATCGGTGATCGGGAGGCTGGGTGTGCCGGTGCCGGGCGGTATCGGTGCGGCCCGCGCGTCGCCTTGGTCCGGGACAGCACTTTGACCCGTCAAATCTGCAGTCTCGATTTCGACGCCACTCTCCGCCCAGCATCACCACATGCAGTCCACCGAGCCGCGCGCTGCCCGATCGACGGATAATGGGGGGGATCATGCACTTCATCGTTCTTCTGATCTTCGTACCGATGCTGCTCGCCGCCGTCTGGAGCCTCGCCGTCCAACTGCCCTTCGGATTGATCGCCGAAGGAGCGGCCAACGGAAACTCCGGAGCCGTCATGGCCGGCATAATCGTCTTCGTCGTGATCTGGGGTGGAGGTTTCGCCCTCCTCACGCACTGACAACTTGGAGAAATGCTCATGCGGTCACTCGCCACCGTAACGGCGCTCGCGTCGATCTTGGTTTGGATCGGAGCCTCTGTCGCAGAGGAGCCGCGCCCCCCGAACGACATCCAGGGAGAAAAGATCCTCCACTGCTACCGGCCGACCGGCCACTTCGAAAAGGCCGTCGCTATTGCCGAGACTGACGTCCTCGTCAAAGGGCGATTTGGCCGTTCGCGCGAACCCCATGACCGGCGTGCGCTGGTCGAGCGTCACGGTGCAGCGACCATCTCCTACCTGCGGATCTACTGGCGTGGCGGGATCTCCGGCGCCTCCTACGTCTCCGACGTCGCCGTATTGACGCGGACGACAAGCGGACGAGAGGAGTATCGGACCGAATTACTCGCCGATACCGGCGTCGTCCCGGTCGTTCCTCGCGTCTGCAATGCAGCGATGGGATGGGTCGCGCCAAACAAGCGCTGACGCCTTTCATCAGCCGCTCGAGCGGTTCGGAGGTTGAGAAGAATGGCGCGAATGTGGACAAGGAGCCATTCATGCACGAAGTCATCGAACTGAATGCTCGTCGGCGTATCCGGCTTCCCTCGGTCTTCGAGGCGGCCGAACGGCTCATGATCGCGGAGATCTACGAGCCGAGCGATCCTCGCTTTCGCAGAGCCTTTGCTCAAGTGATGGCAGCGTTTCGCCGAGGTGGCGCCGACCGACATGAAGAGGTCGGCTTCATGCTGACACTCGCCTGCGAACTCGCGGTGGAGGACAGCAGGTCGGAGGCGCTCGAACTGATGATGGCCTGTCGGGATTCTGGAATTTGTCCGCCTGCGTTGAGGGAAGCATTCCGGTTCGTCGCCCGAAACGACTGGGAGGCCGCGCGCCAGGAGATTGGTCAAGCAGCCCTACAGGCTGTTCCACTGTCGGTGATACGCGACTTGGGGCTGTAACGGCACGGTCGGATGTCGAAGTTCAGCGAACCCCGGTTGTTTCAACGGAGGGCAATTCCATAGCGAAGCGGTCGATCGAACCAGGGGGAAGCATCTTCCATCCCGATCCGGTCCCCTTGGGCGCGTTTCACTGAACGGCCATCGGTTCGATCAGGTCTCTACGGGCTTCATGAATGTCCGGAGCGCATATATGGTCACCCCGAAACGCTTGGGTTTCCAAATCTCGGTGAAGGCATGAAAGATCCGAATATCGTGTTTTCCGGTCATTGCGGTCCTTTCACGCGTGACGGTGTGTCGGTCGAGGTGAGCATCGCGCGTCTCGAACACGAATCCCAATGGACGCTGGAAGTAATCAACGCCAACCGGACTTCGATCGTCTGGGATGACCCGTTTCCTTCGGACGACGCTGCCTATGCCGAGTTCCTCGCCACGGTCGAGGAGGAGGGAATGAAAGTGTTTCTGGATGACGGAAACGTGGTTCCCTTCAAGCGACCCTGAGGCGCAAGCGCTTCGATTTCCGCACGTTTCTGCATCGCCGTTGAAGTAAAATGCGGGCTTGTTGAATTTCGATACATAGGCTCGCCAGCGCTCATTCCGCCTTGGCATTACCAAGAAATGTCGGCGTCGTCCGCTCTCCGGCGCATATAGTAAAGCGTAATTTTCGGTCGGTCCCAATTTCGCGGAGCGTAAACGGCATAAAATATCGGGTATATCTGAATTTGACTTGCGTCGATCTTGAAGTATATAAATATTACATGACTACGAATCTGGGGGTCAGAGGTTCGAATCCTTTCGGGCGCGCCACCTTTTCTCGACATGTCGACGGTTCGATCCGCGGCTTCGTAGCGATACGAAAGTCGGGTTCGGGATTCGGTCGTCTCCGCGCTTCGCTGCGCCGTCGGATCGGCGAAGGCGGTCGCCTCCGGCGGCGATGGACCGGTTCGGATCCGGCGCGCGGGACCGAGGCGAAATCGTCTTCGACGCGCGGCTCGGGAGCAGGCGTGGCGGCCGCGGACGCGGCGCGGATCGCCTCACTCCCCGGCGAGCGAGAGGTCGACCATCAGCTCGTGGGCGATCGCTTCGATCGAATGCCGCAGGGTTTCGATGGGGAGGTCGTCGGGCAGGGTCAGGTGCGCGCGTGCTTTGAACATCGCTTCGCCCGAGAACGAGCCGCTGACCTGCTCGCTCTCGAAATCGGTGATGCTGACACCGTGCGCCGCGACGACGCGCGACAGGTCGCGCACGATCCCCGGCCGATCGAGGCCGATCAGTTCGAGGCTCAGGGTACGGCCCGCGGGTCGTTCCTGGGTGTCGCTGGTCGCGATGACGAGGCTGAGGCCCTGCGCTTCGAGGGCCCGCAGTGCCCGGATCAGCTCGCTCGCCTTCTCCGGCGCGACGGCGACGAGCAACATGCCGGCGAACTGACCGCCCAGGCTCGCCATGCGGCTGTCGAGCCAGTTGCCACCGGCGGCGGCGATCACTTCGGACACCGCGTTGACGAGGCCGGGCCGGTCGCGACCGATGACGGTGAGAACGAGATGGGTCTGCATGGCCGTGGGTCCTCCGACGCGCTCGTAGGGCCGGTCGACGGTTGCGACCCACCGCGCGCATTGTCCGACGAGGTGACCTTCGCGTCGACCCCTGTCGATGCGACCGACCGACCTCGGTGTGCGGTGGCGATCCTCCGCGAGCGTGGCGCGGAGGGCGAAATCCGTTACTACGGGGGCCAGTACGCGTTGTTTCGGCGTCGGTCGAGCCGACACGACACCACGGTGCGACGGAGGAGCCGAGAAGCCCTCGTGACCGCACCACGGCCGGTCCGGAACCGACCTGCCGCCCGACGAGGAGCCCGATGTTCGATCTCGCCGCCTATGCCGGCCTCTTCCTCACCGCCCTCGTCGCCGCCACCATCCTGCCGGCGCAATCGGAGGCGGCGCTGGTCGGTCTCCTCCTCGCCGGCGGCCAGCCCGCCTGGGCCCTCGTCGCCGTGGCCGGCCTCGGCAACGTCCTCGGGTCGGTGGTCAATTGGCTCCTCGGCCGCGGCATCGAGCATTGGCGCGACCGATCTTGGTTTCCGGCGAAGGGCGCCGATCTCGATCGCGCCGCCGCCTGGTACCACCGTTGGGGGCGTTGGTCGCTGCTCCTCTCCTGGGTGCCGATCATCGGCGATCCCCTGACCGTCGTCGCCGGCATCCTGCGCGAGCCGCTGCCGGTCTTCCTCGTCCTCGTGACCGTCGCCAAGGTCGGCCGTTACCTCGTCCTCGCCGCGGTGACGCTCGGATCGATCTGAGGTTCGAGCGAGGTGCGGTCGATCCGCTCCGGTTCGGACGATTTCCAGCGCTTTTCCTCGGGTGACGGCAATCGTAATCGTCGCCCCGATTGACCCGTGCGGCGCCTCTGATCGATCATTCCGTCACGGACTGGAAAAGGACCGATCCATGCGTCGTCTGCTGCGCCCCGCCCTGCTCACCGCCACCGTTCTCGCCGGTCTGCCGACGGCCCATGCGGCGGACCGCGTGGCCCTGGTGATCGGCAATTCGGCCTATTGGACCCAGAACGTCCTACCCAATCCGGTGAACGACGCCGCCGACGTCGGCGACATGTTCCGCAAGCTCGGTTTCGAGGTGGTCGAGGGACGCGACCTCGACGGCGCCGGCCTCAAAGCCAAGCTCAAGGAGTTCCGCGACAAGCTCGACGGCGGCTCGCTCGCGCTCTTCTACTATTCCGGCCACGGCATCCAGGTCGACGGCCACAATTACATCATCCCGATCGATGCCAGGATCGAGAAGGCCGACGACGTCAAGCTCGAGACCGTCGACATGGATCTGGTGCTGCAGCTGATGCGTGCCGAGAACCGGGTGTCGGTGGTGGTGCTCGACGCCTGCCGCGACAACCCCTTCGCCCGCTCGCTGCGTCGCGCCACCAAGGGGGCGACCCGCGCCGCCGAGAGCGCCTACGGCGGCCTCGCCGAGATCAAGAGCTCGGTCGGCTCGGTCATCGTCTACGCCACCGACCCCGGCAACGTCGCGCTCGACGGCGAGGGCCGCAATTCGCCCTTCACCGAGGCCTTCCTCAAGAACGCGCCGCGCCCCGGCATCGAGATCTCCAGGCTGATCAAGCGGGTGCGCTACGAGGTGGTCCAGGCGACCGGCTCCAAGCAGGTGCCCTGGGACAGCTCGACCCTGATCAACGACGTCTATCTCGCCGGCGGCGAGCCGGCCGAGGCGAAGCTGGCGTCCTACACGCCCGAGGGAGCGAGCCGTCCGGCCGAGATCCGCGGTGTCCCGGCGAGCGGCGGCGAAGCGCCGAAGGCGACCGACGCGCCGGCCCCGAAGCCCGCCGCTGTCGAGGCGAGTGCGATCGAGCAGTGCGATCGGCTGGCCAGCGACCCGCAGGACCCGTTGCGCAACCGCAAGGTCGCAGGCGTCCGCACCGTCGACGTCGCCCGCGCCGTGCCGGCCTGCGAGAAGGCGGTGGCCGAGGCGCCGAAGGAACTGCGGCTCGCCGACCAGTTGGGACGCGCCTATCTCAAGTCCGAGCGCTTCGAGGATGCGCTGCGCGTCTACAAGGATGCCGCCGGACGTGGCTCGCCCTACGCCACCAACGAGATCGGCTATCTCTACTATCGCGGCTTCGGCGGGGTGAAGAAGGACTACGCCCAGGCGCGCCCGTGGTTCGAGAAGGCGGCGCAGCTCGGCGTTCCCGTCGCCATGACCAATCTGTCCTTCATGTACGCCCACGGTATCGGCGTCGAGAAGAGCCCGGAGCGCGCCCTCGTCTGGCTGCGCAAAGCGGAAGCCCTCGGCGACACCGGCGCGATGGTGCAGCTCGCCTGGTACTACGCCGACGGCTTCGGCGTCGACCAGGATCCGGCACGGGCCAAGGAGCTGATGCAACGTGCCGCCGACCAGGAGGAACCCGAGGCGATGGCCGGGCTCGGCCTCTTCGCCCAGAAGGGCGTCGGCGCTTCGCAGGATTACGACGGGGCCCGCAAGTGGTTCGAGAAGGCGGCCGCCTACGATTCCTCTTCGGGCATGTACAACCTCGGCTTCTACTATCTGCAGGGCACTGGCGGGGCGCCGCGCGACTACACCATCGCCCGCGACTGGTTCTCCCGCTCGATCCGCCACGAAGGCATCGACGCGCTGATCGGCCTCGCCCACATGCGGCTCAACGGCCTCGGCGGCCCGGCCGACCCGAAAGGCGCCCGCGAACTTCTGGAGCGCGCCGCCGCCCACGACAACTCCCACGCCATGGTCTATCTCGCCCGGGCGCTGCGCGACGGCGAGTTCGGCGAGATCGACGAGAAGGCGGCGCGCGAATGGTTGGTCAAAGCCGTCGTCCTCGACGACGCCGACGCGCGGCCGCTCCTCGCCGAGATGGACCGGCCGGAGACCCCGGCCCAGGCCTGCGACCGCCTCGCCGCCATGGAGAGCGACCCGCTGCGCCCGCCCGAGGTCAAGGGCATCCTCTCCCCCGGCCAGGTCGTCCACGCCCGCGCCATCCCCGCCTGCGAGGCGGCGGTGAAGGCGTCGCCGACGACGGTGCGCTTCCTCGACCAGCTCGGCGCCGCCTATGTCGCCGCCGACCGCTGGGCCGACGCCCGCACCCGCTTCGAGGCGGCGGCGCAGAAGAAGTCGTCCTTCGCCGCCATGTGGATGGGCAACATCCATCACCGCGGTCTCGGGGTCGCGAAGAGCCCGGCCGAGGCGCGCAAGTGGTGGGAGAAGGCGAGTGCGCTCGGATCGCGCGACGCCATGTTCAATCTCGCCGTGATGTATCTCGACGGCGACGGCGGGCCGAAGGATTACGCCAAGGCGCGTCAGTTCTTCGAGAAGGCCGCCGCCGCCGGCGACCCGACGGCGATGCGCGAGGTCGGCGAACTCTGGTACTTCGGCCGCGGCGTCGCCGAGGACAACACCCGCGCCCGCGAGTGGTACGAGAAGGCCGCGGCCGCCGGCGACACCCGCTCGAAGCGCCGTCTCGGCGAGATCATGCTCAAGGGCTGGGGCGTCAAGGCCGACGCACAGGCGTCGCGGCTGTGGTTCCAACGTGCCGCTTCGGAAGGCGATACCGAGGCGATGCGCCTCCTCGCCGATCTCTACCTCAACGGGCTGGGCGGTGACCGCGAACCGAAGAAGGCGCGTGGTCTGCTCGAACAGGCTGCCGACGACGGCAACCTCAAAGCGATGACCGGCCTCGCCCAACTGCTGCTCGCCGGCGTCGTCGGCGATGCGGACGAGGCCGGCGCCCGTGCCTGGTACGAGAAGGCTGCCGCGGCCGGCGACAAGAGCGCCGCCGGCTGGCTCGCCGCCCATGCTCCGGTCGCCACCCCCGACCTGTCCAAGGGCGACCTCTGCGACGCTTCGGCGGGCGCCGCCGCCGATCCCTTGCGGTCCGTCGAACACCCCGGGGTGGAGACGGTCGACCCGAAGGTCGCCATCCCCGCCTGCGAAGCCGCCCATGCCGCCGCGCCCGACAACCTGCGCTGGGCCGATCAGCTCGCCCGCGCCTATCTCTCCGGCGGCCGCGATCTCGACGCGGTGCGCACCTTCCGCGCCGCCGCGGAGGTCGGTTCCTCCTATGCGGCGCTGTGGATGGGCAACCTCCACCACCGCGGTCAGGCCGGTCTGGCGAAAGACGGCGCCGAAGCCGTCGCGTGGTGGGAGAAGGCGGCGGCTCTCGGCTCGCCCAACGCCATGCACAACCTCGGCATGATCCATCTCGACAAGGTCAGGAGCGGCGCGAGCACCACTCTCGAGGCGGACGCCGCCACCGCGCTCTCCTGGTTCCAGAAGGGCGCGGCCATCGGCGAGCCGGACTCGATGGTCTACATCGCCCTGATCCACCGCGAGGGCCTCGGCGTGAAGGCCGATCGTGGTGCCTATGTCGAATGGCTGCGCAAGGCGGCCGAATTCGGCAGCGCCGACGCCATGCGCCTCCTCGCCGTCGACCTGCACAAGGGCGAGAGCGGCAGGAAGGACGACGCCCTCGCCCGCAAGCTGCTCGAGCGCGCGGTCGACACCGGTGACATCGGCGCCCAGGCCAACCTCGCGCTGTTCCTCCTGGAAGGCTGGGGCGGGCCGAAGGACCTCGCCCGCGCCCGCGCGCTCCTCGAAAAGGCGGTGGCCGGGCAGAACCTCGACGCCGTCACCCTGCTCGCCAAGGCCCACGAGAAGGGCAACTTCGGCAAACCGGACAAGACCGAGGCGCGCCGGCTCTATCGTCTCGCCGCCGACCTCGGCGACAAGGATGCCGCCGAGGCGCTGAAGCGGCTGAAGTGACCGACGCGCTTTCCCGCCTCCGCTCCGCCCGCATCCCCCCGGGCGCTCGACCGGCGACCGGCAGCCATGAACGGACCGAGCCCGAGCGCCCCGTCACTTCGGATCGATGCGCACCCCTTCGCCGTCGGCGAGGCCGGCGAGCAGATGACGGCCGGCGATGTCGACGCGGAAGATGCCGTATTTCGCCTTGGCATAGGCGGCGGCGTGTCCCTCCTGGAACAGGAAGGAGTGCGGCTCGATCTCGAACCGCTCGCCGAAACGGCCGCGGCGCACCTGGAACGCGTGCTCGTCCGCGCCCGGTGCGCCCTCCGAGAGGAGGCGCCGGTAGCGGCCGACCCGCTTGGGATCGAGCGCCAGCACGATCGTCGCCGTCGTCGTCTCCTCCGGTAGGGCGATCGTCTCGCGCTCCATCGCCCAGGCGAGACGCATGTAGTCGCCCTGCATCAGCGAGCGCGGATCGACCGGAGCGAGCTCCAGCAGCACCTCGTCGCCGGAGGCGAGCAACGCCTCCGCCCGCCACACCGCCGAGCCGAGCACGGCGGCCACGGCGACGCCGGCGAGGAGAAAGAGCGTCCGTCTCATGGCGAGTTCTCCCGATCCCAACCGCGCAGCCGCATGAAACCACGAGCCGCCAACAGCAAGGCGCCGCTGCCCACCAGCGTCGCCGATTTCACCAGGAAGGTCATGTCCTTGCCGTAGTACCAGAGCACCAGGAAGGCCGGCAGCGCCAGGATGCCGACCACCCGCATCGGCGTGTCGTGGAGAGCGTGGCCGACGGTGAGCAGGATCAGCGCGAACAGGATGCCGGGCGCACCGGCGAAGCCGAGCGCCACCACGCCGATCGTCGCCATCGTCAGCGGCTCGCGCGCCAGCCGATCGAAGCCGCCCGCCGCCCAGGCGATCGTCCCGACCAGCGACAGAACCAGCATCACCTCGACCGGTCGCATGTCGAGCGGCGCGCGGCTCGCCCAGAAGCCGAAGCTGTGGCCGCTGGCGACGATGCAGACGACCGTCCCCATCGCGCCGAGCGCCGCCAGACCGATCGGTCGCAACACCTGCGGCACCCGATGCGACAAGAGGAGCGCGCCGGCGACCGCCGTGGCGACGGCGTGGAAGACCGCCAGCCCGACGCTCGCGCCGGCGCCGAAATTGCCGCGCCCGAGCAGTTCCATCAGCGCCGTGGCGGCGACCGCATAGGGCGACAGCACCCGGTCGAGCGACGAGCCCGACACCGGATAGGTGGCGACCGTGACGATCGCCAGGGCGATCGTCGGGATCCACGGCGTACGCTCGCCGAAGATCTGGATCGCCCCCGCCACCACCAGGACCTTGCCGACCGCCAGGGCGGCGAAAGCGGATTGCGCGAAGAAGTCTCGACCGAGGCCGGGGGGCGCCTTGCCGAGCGCCATCGACATGGCGATGCCCGAGACGAGGAAGGCGGTTCCCCAGGCGACGAGACCGGTCCCGCTCTTCAACGAGATCAGGTCGGCCAGGAAGAGGAAGCCGAGGAAGAACACCGTCGCCAGCGCCGTGCCGACGGCGGCGAGGATCTTCAGGTAGATCGGCGGATCGGGATCGAGGGCGGCGGCGTGGAGGGCGCTCGCCAGCCCCGGCGTCTCTTCCGCCGTGACGAGACCGGCGCGGCGCCAGGAGGCGAGCAGGGTGACGGCATCGATCGAAGGGCGTCCGGTCATCACGAGACCTCCATCCGGCGAGCGACGCCGCGCAACCACGTCACCGCGCCGGCGAAGATCGCCAGCGTCGTCAGTCCCATCAGGAAGAAGATGCCGAGATCGGCCCGGCCGTTGCCGGTGAGGAGCTGGAAGATCATGAAATCGACGACCACCGCCGCGGCGATGGTCGTCGCCGACAGCACCGCCACGTCGGGCCGTGCCCGCCGGTAGACGACGAACAGCGCGGCGAAGACCGCGGTGGAAGTCGCCGCCAGCGCCCACGTCACCGCGGTGAAGTCGCGGGGGCGATCGAGGAGCGTGAGCGCCGCCGTGGTCGCCGCGCCGATCAGCGGCAGGACCAGGATGAATCGCGTCCACCGCGCCGCCGGCCAGACGACGCCGCGCCCGGCGAGCCACTCGCGCACCGCCAGGAGCCCGCCGTCGAGCCCGATCAGCATCAGGTAGAGCCCGGCATGATGGGTGTCGTCGAAGGGACGGACCTGATCCCACCAAAGCCTGACGGCGATGTTGGCGACCGCGATCCAGATCGCCCACGCCGCCGCCGAATTCGCCAGCAGCACCCAGGCGAGCGTCGCTGCCGCCCATCCGGCGAAGAGCTGCCAGGCGTCGGCGCCGGTCTGATGGATCTGCCCCTCGACCGCCAGGAAGACGCCGACCAGCACCACCGCGGCGCTCACCGCGACGTCGGAGACGATGCGGCCGAAGCCGACGACCATGACGGTCGCCACCGCCGCCGCGATCATCGCCGCGATGGCGCCGAGCTTCACCATCGGCGGGATGTGGTTCCAGTTGAAGGCGAAGAAGTAGACGGTACCGGCGAGCATCAGCGACGCGCCGACGACGGTGAGGAGGCGGGCCATCCACACCCCCCAGCGCCCCGGCGGCTCGATCAGGCCGAGCCCGTGGTCGCGCGCCGCGGCCGAGATCAGACCGCGCCCGGCGAGGCGATCGAGGACGCGTCGATCCACCCGGATCACCGGCGGTGCCGTCGCCTCGGTTACATCTGCGTTCATGCCGCTCACCTCGTCTTGCAGCCGCCCCGCCCGGCGCTAGCATCGCCTCGCCATCGAACGAGGTCTTCCATGCGCCGCGCCGTCTCTCTCGCCGCTCTCGTCGTCGTCCTCGCCACCGGCGCCGCCGGTGCCGCGCCGCTCGACTGCCCGCTCGTCCGCGCCGTCTACGCACCGATCGATGCCGACGACGACTGGAGCGCCGACGACGGCGTCACCAACGCCTGGGAGATCACCCACGTGCCCCGCACCGACACCCCGTCGGATCGGCCCTGGGTGATCCGCCTCGCCGAGAACCGGCAGAAGCTTTTCGCCGAATTCGCCGTCGCCCATCCGCCGGGCTTCGGCGGCGCGCACGTCTTCATGGTGAAGCCGCCGACCGGAAAACGCGTCCCTGTGACCGATGCCCCGTCCGCCGCGCTCTACTACTTCGCCGACGACCTGAAACGCCTCGACCCGGCGGCGGAGGGCGACCCGAAGGCACCGCCCTACCTGCAACTGCCGGGTCTCTCCGGGGCGTTCTGGCGAGGCAAGCGCGACGGGCGCCGCTTCGTACCCCCGGACGGCATCTGGAAACTCGCCGCCTGCCGCCCGTGATCTTCCGCCGGAACACGTGAACGCCGGAGCTCGACGCCCCGGCGTCGGTTTCGCGATCAGTTGGTCTCGAGCCGATAGTGCGCCAGCGACGAGCCGTTGTTGTGCACCTTGACGGTGAACGATCCGGTCCACGCCGGGGTGAAGCGGCAATAGGCCGGATCGGTGTCGCGGCAGATCAGGTGGCCGCCTTCGTCGAACACTTCGAGCATGATGTCGTTGGTGTCGGTGCCGACCGCCGCGACCTCCGCCGTCTGCTTGGCGCGGAAGCTCATGGTGCGCGAGTGGATGGTGCGGCCGGTGATCTGGCCGAGGCTGATGATGCCGCCGCCGACGCGGCCCTTGGTCGCCGAGGCCTTCACGTCGTCGGCCAGCGCGACGATGGTCTTGTCGTTTTTCGCGAGCGCCTTGGCCTCGTCGAGCAGACCGCCGACCACGTCGGTGGCCGCCGGCGCCGGGCCGGCGTCGGCGCCGTCCGGCTTGCGCTCGACCACCTTGATGCCGACCGACGAACGGATCTGCGCGGCGACGATCAGCGCCAGCGGATCCTTGGCGCTGCGGCCGTAGGCGGCGACCTGTTCGGAGAGATGCAACTGTTCGACCGGCAGCGGCTCGGCCGACTTCGTCGCCTCGCGGGAGACGTTCTCCTTGGCCTTGTCGGCCGGCGCGGCGGTCTGGGCCTGAGCGGCGCCGATCGTCGAGACGGCGGCGGCGAGAACGAGAGGAACGAGAATGCGGAGGGTCATCGTGGTCTCCTTGGAGCCGATCGCGAACGCGCATCGGGTGTGTGGCTCGCGGCGTCGTGCCGCCGAGACGGGGGAAGGCGCAGGCTCGCCGGTCAGTTGGTGAACATGCGATAGGGAACGGGGGTGGTGGAGCGGTTCTCCACCTTCACGTCGAACAGCGCCGTGCGGGACGGCGTCCAGCCGCAATAGGCGACCGCCGACGGATTGGGGTCGCGGCAGACCAGATTGCCGGCCTCGTCGTAGACCGAGACGTGGACGCTGCCGGAGCCCGAGAGCTCGACATAGGTCTCGGCGTAGCGCGATCCCTCGAACTTCAGCTTGCGATACCAGTCGGTGCCGGCGGCGCGCACCGTCGCCCGGCTCATGCCGGCCCCGAGAACGAGGCCCTTGGTGGCGGAGGCGCGGACGTCGTCGGCGAACGCCTTGATCGTCTCGTCCTTGCCGGCGAGCGCCACGGCTTCGCCGAGCAGGCCGTCGACCGTCGTCTCGCTCGCCGCCGGCGCGGTGCTCGCGGTCTCGCCGCTCTGCTCGGGCGTGCGCTCGACGGCACGGGCGCCGAGGCGCTGGCGGATCTCCGCCGCCACGATCAGCGCCAGCGGGTTCTTGTCGGCCCGTCCCCAGGCGGCGAGCCGGGCGGAGAGGGCGAGTTGCCCGAGCGGCGCGGCGTCCCCGGTCTCTCCGGCGGACGCCGGGACGATCGAGACGCATCCCAGAATTACAGCCGACACGAATCCGATCGCGCCCGCTCGTCCGAGCGTCGGGAAAGCCATGGAGTCCCCTCCTCCGAAGCACCGCGAGACGATGGTTCGAACCGCATCACCATCGTCCGCGGAAACAATCTCGCAGATGGTGCCTTCCCCGACAATCCCGCGGAAGATGACGATTTCCGTCATGAAACGGGCCGCGGCGAAGATGACGGAGAACGTAACGCGAAATTTCAAACGAAGCGGCGCAAGGGGATACGAGGTTTCCTTTTCTTGAGGTGGTGTTTCGTGACCGTGCCCACGCCTTTTCGCATCTCGCCCGCGCGCAGGTTCGATCCGACGGTGCTTGTTCTCGGTGCCGTCGCCCTCGTCGCGGTGCTCTTCGGCGTCCGCCCGGCACCCGCCGCCGGGGCGCCGATCGACTTCGCCGCCGCGGCCGAGCGGGTCGATCCGTCCTGCGTCGGCATCCTCGGTCGGGGCGCCGGCCGGACGGGCGATCGCGGTGCCGGCTTCGTGCTGCGGCCCGGCGGTATCGTCGTCACCGCCGCCCATGTCGTCGCCGGCCTGGGCGAGATCGGCGTCCGTCTTGCCGACGGCAACGAGGTCGCCGCCCGGGTGGTCGGCGTCGACGAGCTGTCCGACGTCGCCGTGCTGCGGGTCCCGGTCGATCCGCCGCCGGTCGCCGTCGCTCCGTCCGCAACCCTGCGTCGTGGCGATGCCGTCGCGGCGATCGGCGATCCCCTCGGCTTCGCCGCGACCCTGACCGTCGGCCACGTGTCGAGCCCGGCCCGTCCCTTCGACGAGACCTCGCCCTACGACCTCGTCCAGCACGATGCGGCGCTCAATCCGGGATCCTCCGGTGGCCCGCTGATCGACGCCGAGGGCCGCGTCGTCGCCATGAACGTCGCCATCGCCGACGGCGCCCGCCGGAACGTCGGCATCGGCCTGGCGTTGCCGATCGAGGTGGTCGCGCGCATCTCCGAGCGTCTGCTCGCCGACGGCGACCTCGCCCGGCCGCATCTCGGCTTGCGCCTTCGTGCCGCCGCGACGCTGCGCTCGGCGATCCCGTCGTTGGCGGCGGGCATCGTCGTCGAGGCGGTCGAGCCGGCCTCGCCCGCTGCCGCCGCCGGCCTCGAACCGGGCGATCTCCTGATCGCCGCGAACGGCCGCCCGCTCGAGCGACCGCGCGATCTCGCCCGCGCCCTCGAGACCCTGCGACCCGGCGACCTTCTGCGTCTGACCGCGGGTGCGGCCGAGGGCGACCGCACCGTCACCGTCCGCCTCGCTGCGGCGATACGACCACGGCCGCCCACCGCGGCGCCCGAGCCGGTCGCTCTCGGCGTCGATCTCGAGCCCGGCGCTTCCCGCCGCATCGCCGCCGTCGCCCCCGACACGCCGGCCGGATCCGCCGGTCTCGCCGCCGGCGACGAACTGCTCGCCGTCGCCGGCCGCCGGATCGAAGGCGAGGGCGGCGCGTCGCTCCTCAGGGCGGCGGAGGCGGCGCCCGTGCCGGGTGGCGTCGCCCTCCTGGTGCGGCGCGGCGACACCACCCGCCTCGTCGTGCTCGGACCGCGCGGACGTCTCGACGCCGACGCGCCTTTCGGCTCCAATGCCGAAGCCCTTTCGAGTCACCTTTTCTGATCGGCCGATGGAGCCTCCGATGGCCTTGCGCGCCCTCATCATCGAAGACGACGCGGTCATGGCCGGCCACGTCGCCGACCTCCTCGCCGGCCGCGACTTCACCACGGAGACGACGGCCGACGGCGCCGACGGATTGCGTCGCGCCGCGGCAAGCCCCTTCGACCTGATCGTCACCGACCGCATGCTGCCGGGCCTCGAAGGGCTCGACGTCATCGATCGGCTCCGCGCCCTCGGCGTGACCACACCGATCATGGTCGTCTCCGCCCTCGGGCTCTCCGGCGACCGGGTGCACGGCCTCGAGCGCGGCGCCGACGACTACCTCGCCAAGCCCTTCTCCGACGACGAATTCCTCGCCCGCGTCCACGCCCTGCTGCGCCGCGCCCGTATCGAGCCGCACCCGGAGGTGCTGCTCGTCGGCGACATCGAGATCCGGGTGAAGGCGCGCACCGTGCATCGCGCCGGCCGTCACGTCGCCCTGTCGCCCAAGGAGTTCGAACTGCTGCGCTGCCTCGCCGAGCATGCCGGCCGTTACGTGCCGCGCTCGCTGTTGCTCGAACGGGTGTGGAAGCTGCGCTTCGATCCCCAGACCAACGTCGTCGACGTTCACGTCTCCCGCCTGCGCGGCAAGATCGACGACGGCTTCGACGGCACGGTGATCCGTTCGGCCCGCGGCGAGGGCTACATGCTGGCGGCGGACGCGCCGTGACCGCGCCCGTTCCGCCGCTCGTCGGCCGCTTCTCGCGCTCCTCGACGCTGCGCCTCGTCGGCGTCATCGCTGCCGTCTTCCTCGCCGCCGCCCTCGTCCTCGCCGCGGCCGTGTGGGCGACGGTGTCGACGGCGATGGAGCGCCGCATCCTCGACACCATCCGCACCGACGCCACCGGCCTCGAGGACGTCTGGCGCGAAGGCGGCACCGCGGCGCTCGCCCGAGCGGTCGACCGGCGCCGTGGCGAGACCGGCGCCGAGGGCCATCGTCGCGTCCATCTGGTGGTGAGCCCCGAGGGTGAGAAGATCGCCGGCGACTTCGACGCCTGGCCGAACGATCTCGCCCCCGACGGCGAGGTGGTGCGGTTCCGCGATCCGGTCTCCGGCGTCGCCTGGTCCGGGGTGATCCGTCGCATCGCCGGCGGGCCGGATCTGCTCGTCGCCCACGACCGGGCCGAGCGCGAGGCGGTGATGGCACGGCTCGCCGGCGATCTGGCCATCCCCATCTTCCTCGCCCTGCTCGTCGCCGCGACCGTCACGGTCGTGGTCGGCCGCCGCCTGCTCGAACGGGTCGAACGGGTCAACGCCACCGCCCGCGCCGTCGAGGCCGGCGATCTCACCGCGCGTGTCGCCGGGTCGGGCCACGACGAGTTCGGCCGCCTCGCCGCCCACGTCAACGCCATGCTCGACCGCATCGCTGCTCTGGTCGCCGGCGTCCATCACCTCTCCGATCAGATCGCCCACGAGACCCGCACACCGCTCGCCCGCCTGCGCTCGCGCCTCGAGCGCGCCCGCCGCGAGGCCGAAGCCGACCCCGGATCGAGAGGTGCGGTACCGGCGCTCGACGACGCCATCGCCGAATCGGCCGAACTCATCGCCGTCTTCGCCGCCCTCCTCGACATCGCCCGCACCGAGGCGGCGGCGGGCGATGCCCGCGGCCTCGCCCATGTCGATCTCGCCGAGGTGGTCGGCGACGTCGTCGATCTCTACGAAGGGGTGGCGGAGGACCGGGCGGTGCGCCTCGCCGTCGCCGTCGCGCCGGCGGTGGTGCTCGGCGAGCGGCTGCTGCTCACCCGCATGATCGCCAATCTCGTCGACAACGCCGTCAAGTTCTCGCCCGAGGGCGGTACCATCGACATCGCCCTGACGCGAAGCGGCGGCGACATCCGCCTCACCGTCCGTGATCGCGGACCCGGACTGCCGGAAGGCTTCGAGGCCGCCGCCTTCGAACGCTTCACCCGCGCCGAGGCGACCGCCTCGGTGCCCGGCCACGGCCTCGGCCTGCCGCTGGTGCGCGCCGTCGCCCTGCGCCACGGCATGAAGATCGACCTTCGCCCGGCCGATCCCGGCCTCGAAGTGGTGATCCGGGCGCGTCCGGCGGAGATCTGATCTTCCGTCGGTTCGCTCCGGGGCGCCCGCCTCACTTCGCCCCTTCGGGGGCGACCACCCGCCAGCCGAAATCGACGATGCCGGCCGCGCCGAGGGTGGTCGGGGCGGTGGCGGTCCGGGTACCCGGTCCACCGAAGGCGGCGCGTTCGAGCAGGCCGCGGAATGTCCCGGGCGCCGCGCCGCCGCGCGTCGAACTCGTCGCCGGGACGGCCTGCGCCAGATAGCGGAAGTCCGCCGGCAGCGCGGTGCGGCCCTCGACCTCGACGGCGACGAACAGCAGTCGCTCGCGGCCGATCGGCAGCGGCGCTTTCGACCGCCGGCTCCAGGTGACGATGCGCAGCGGCACCAGCCGGCCGGCGACGCCGGGCTCGAGCCGGAGCCCCTCGGGCGGCCCCATGTAGGCGATGCCGCCGGCGCCGTCGACGTAGAGCGGCGTCACGTCGATCGGCTTGGCGCCGCCGTTGGTCAGGCGGAAATAGAGGGCGTCGCAATGGCCGAGGTCGGGGAGTGCGTCGCCGATCGGCTTCGCCGTCTCCGGCAGCCGGTCGAGTTTCAGCTCGGCGCAGGGCCGATCGTCCGGCGCCGCCGCGCCGGCCGGAGCGAGCCCCACGTCGCGCACCACGAACGGCTCGACGGTGAGCGACCCGCCGAGCGGCCCGGCGCCGACCATCCCGGCGATGCGAACGAGATTGCGCGCCTTGGCGAAACCGGCGAGCGCCCGTTTCACCGCGCCGACCGTCTCGGCCGAGGCGGCGCCTTCGAGCGGCAGTGACGGCGAGCGGTCGCGCCCCGCGGTGACGAGATCGGCGCCCTCGCTCACCAGCCACAGCCGTCCCTCTTCGACGTGGAGGCGCAGGTCGGCCGGCTCGTTCGCTTCGACCAGACGAACGACCGTTTCCGGCTCCGCCGCCAGCGTGTCGAGCGCCGCGGCGATCGCCGCCGTCGCCGTGTCGGCGCGCTTCGGCGGCCGGGCGACGGAGAGTTGGAAGTCGGCGTTGCGCTCGACCAGCGTGGCGAGCAGGCTCTCGCGCGCCAGCGCCGGATCGAAGCGCATGCCGCCGCGCTCGATCGGTTCGAGCCAGGCGCGGGCCGGTCCCGCCTCGGCGACGCGGGCGAAGGCGCGCGGCGTTTCGGGTGCGTCGGCGGTGGCGAGCGCCACCACCGCGCCGACGCCGAGGTCGTCGACGATGCCGGCGCCGACCTTCAGCGACTTGCCGTCCGCCTCCACCGGCCAACGCAGCACGCCCGAACCGGCGCCACCGGGGACGTCGGCGGAGAGATCGCCCTCGAACATCGGCGTCGGCGCCTGACCGAACTGGTCGTAGCCGGCCATCACCCGATGGGCGACGTCGCGGAACGTCGACACCCGGCCGCTGCGCAGCGCCTGGGCGAGGTAGAAGGTCAGCACGCCCTGCGGCCGCCGCTCGCCGGCGCCGTAGCCGCGCGGCAGCGCCTTCTGCAGCGCCACCTGATCCGGCCAGGCGGCGAAGAAGCCGACGTAACCGCCGGGCGCAGCCTTCGCCGCACCACTCGCCGGAGCCGCCGCTGCCGCGGCCGGAGCGGGCGTCGCCGGTTTGGCCGGACCGCCGACGACGGCGCCGAAACCCCAGCCGGCCGGACGCGTCCGCACCGCGCCGCGCGTCGCCGCGGCGGTCTTCGCCACCGCGTTCGCGTGGGCCTCGGCGAGGGCCTTCTCCGGGATGTGCAACACCGAGGGCGGCACCTGTTTGGCGACCGCGTCGGCGCCGGCGCGGGTCATCGTGCCGGAGTGACAGGCGTCGACCACCACCCAGACCCGCGCGCCCTTGGCGCGGATCGCTGTCACCGCCCGTCCGAGCTCCCAGTCGACCAGGGCGTTCTTCACCGCCCCGACCGAATCCTCCCACGGCCCGATGTCGATCGGCAGGAAGATCTCCTCGAGCCCGTCGGCCTTGGCGACCTCGTGGCGCGAGGCGTCGACCATCGGCTGTTGCGATCCGTGGCCGGAGAGATAGACCAGGACGAAGTCGCCGGGACCGGCTTCGGCCGCGAGCCGGTCGAGCGCGCCGAGGATGGCGCCGCGTGTCGGCAGGCCGTCGGCAGGTCGCCCGGCGGTGGTGCTTTCGAGCCCGTCGGCGAGCACGATCGTGTTCTTCGCCGGCACGCCGAGGCGGGCGAGCGTGTCGATCATCAGCGCCACGTCGTTCTTCGGCCCGGCGAGTTGCAGATCGCCGACCGTCTCCTTCGGATAGTCTGAGACGCCGACCAGCAGTGCCCGGCTCTGCGGCGCGGCGGCGGCGACGCCGGTCGTCGCCAGGAGACCGGCCGCGGCGCCGGTCGTGATCAGGAGAACCGCACCGAGGCCGGCGAGCGGCCGCAGCACGTCACGAACGAGGGCGGAGAGGGTCGGGGTCATGTCGCGCGGATCCATGGCGGAGAGGGCGGAGGCCGGATTTCGGCCGCAGCCTGCCAGAGAGCCGACTTGCGGTAAACGTGGCGAAGGGCGGATGACGGCGATCGTAATCGTTTCCGGCGCGAGATGGACGTGCGACCGCCGTGCTGCCCTCTCGACAAGCCTCGGGGATTTCCGACACAGTCGGTGTCGGCCGCCGAACCCTCGCCGAACGGGACCCCGATGCCGACGATCTCGCTCCTCCTCCGGTCCCCGCTCCGACGGGCGCTCGCCCACCTCGCGCCGGCGCTCGCCCTCCTCGTCGCCGGCTGCGCCAGCCTCGACGACGCACCGATCAACCGGGCGACCGACGGCGCCGGCCAGCCGCCGACGATGGCGGCGCTCTTCCCCGACGACGGCGACGGCGAGACCCTCGTCGGCCTCACCTTCTCCGGCGGCGGCACCCGCGCCGCGGCCTTCTCCTTCGGCGTGCTCCAGGCCTTCGCCGAGACCGACCTCGCCGGCCCCGGCGGTCGCTCGGCGAAGCTGATCGATCGCGTCGATTTCGTCTCCGGCGTCTCCGGCGGCTCGGTGACCGCCGCCTATTTCGGCCTGAAGGGCCGCGATGCGCTCGCCGATTTCCGCGAGAAGTTCCTGCTGCGCAACGCCGAGGAGGATCTCAACGACAACCCGCTCAATCCCGGCACCCTGATGCGGGTCTACGCCGGCGGCGCCAACGACCGCTCCAACCTGCCGCGCTGGCTCGACCGCAACCTCTTCCACGGCGCCACCTTCGCCCGCCTGTTGGAGAAGAAGCGGCCGACGGTGTGGCTCAACGCTTCCGACATCGCCAACCACTCGCCCTTCGTCTTCGAGCCCGACACCTTCCGCTCCTTCTGTTCGGATCTCGCGACCCTGCCGATCTCCGAAGCCGTCGCGGCCTCCGCCGCGGTGCCGGTGATCTTCGCGCCGGTGTCGCTCGAGACCTTCCCCGAGCGTTGTGCCTGGGAGATGCCGCGCTGGGCCCGCTACGCCTCCGAACACGCCGCCGCGCCGGCGCTCCTCAAGGCCAACGCCCGGGCGCTCGCCGCCTATCGCGATCCGGCGAAGATGAAGTACATCCGCCTGCTCGACGGCGGCCTCACCGACAATTTCGGCCTCTCCGGCCTCACCATCGCCCGCGCCGCGGCCGACGCGCCGCATGCGCCGCTGTCGCCGCGTCAGGCGGCGCGGCTGAAGCGGGCGATGTTCCTGGTGGTCAATTCGGGGCGCGCCTCCGAGACCGACTGGGCCCGCACCCGTCAGGGGCCGACGGTGACGCCGCTCCTGATGGCGGTGATCGACACCGGCATCGACGCATCGGTGCGCCAGGGCTTCGACGCCTTCCAGCTGACCATCGCCCGCTGGCAGCAGGACCTCGTCGAATGGCGCTGCAAGCTCACCCCGGCCGAGGTGACGCGCTACGTCGGCACCACCAAGGGCTGGAACTGCCGCGACGTGAAGATGCTCTCCGGCGAGGTCGCCTTCGACCAGCTGCCGGATCGCCGCGACAAGCTGCAGAAGATCGCCACCCGCTTCGTCCTGCCGCCCGAGGAGGTCGATCTGCTGATCGGCGCCGGCCGCGACGCCACCCTCGCCAACCCGGTCTTCAACGGATTCCTCAGGGCGACGCGTCCGCCCGGCGCCGCGGCCGCCCGTCGCACCCTCACCCCCGAGCGCGGCCCGGCGAGGATGTTGACGCCGACGAATTGAAGCCCGGCCGCCTTCGGTCGGACGATCGCCCGGTCGTGCGCCTCACGCCCCTTCGGTCTTCGGCTTCTTCTTCATCAACCCGCTGCGCCGGCAGATCGCCACGAGCTCGCCGCGCTGGTTGAAGCAGCTGTGCTCGAACTCGACGATACCGGCCTCGGGCCGCGACCGGCTCTCGCGCAGCGACACGATGCCGGTCACGACCTTCAGCGTGTCGCCATGGAACACCGGCGCGGGGAAGCGCACGTCGCTCATGCCGAGATTGGCGATGGTGGTGCCGAGTGTCGTGTCGCCGACGCTCATGCCGATCATCAACCCGAGCGTGAACAGCGAATTGACGATGCGCTGGCCGAACTCGCTCTCGGCGGCGAAATGCGCGTCGATGTGCAGCGGTTGCGGGTTCATGGTCCGCAAGCTGAAGTCCATGTTGTCGTCTTCGGTCACCGTCCGCGACAGGGCGTGACGGAACTCCTGCCCGACATGGAATTCCTCGAAGTAGAGACCGGCCATCGGAGGGAACCTTTCGTGGCGATGGATGCGTTTCGGGCGGATCGTCGTCGGTGCGCGACGCGGAACGGTCAAGTGGCGGGCGCTCCGGCCTCGGGATCGGCGTCGGCGAAGACGACGAGGACGCGCCCCTTCTCGATCGCCTGCCCGGCGCCGACCTCGATCGCCGCGATGCGGGCGGTGCGCGGGGCGGTGAGCGTGTGGAACAGCTTCATCGATTCGAGCGTCACCACCGGCTGCCCCTCGGCGACGACGTCGCCGACCATGACCGCGATCTCCGCCACCAGCCCCGGCATGGCGGCGACCAGTCGCCCGTCGTCCCTGTCGCTCGAGCGCCGGTGGACGTCGAAGTCGCCGACATGATGCACTTCGGCCGAGATCTCGTCGCCGCCGAAGCGCAGCGCCACCGACGCCCCGTCGACCACGGCGATGCCGCGCTCCGGCCGCCCGGCGAGGGTGACGACGTGATGATCGCCGCGGCGCGCGAGGTCGATCTCGCACCACGCGTCGCCGAGCTGGACCGCGGTGCGGTTGCCGTCGATGCGGACGAGGTGTTCGTGTCTCTCGCCGTCGACCGTGACGCTCACCGGCTGGGTGCAGTCGCGCCCCGACGCCGCCATCACCCGGAACCCGCGCAGGCGATGCCAGGGCGTCGATCCCGTTTCATCATGGACGCTCACCCGGCATCCGGCCACCAGCGGACCGTGGTCGTCGGGCCTCTCGTCCGCCGGCCGCCAGCCCTCGGGCCAGGTCCGCGGCAGGAGGCTCGTCGTCGCCGCGCCTTCGGCGAAGGCCGGGGTGGCGACGATGTCGGCGAGGAAGGCACGATTGGTGGAGAGCCCGAGAACCGCGGTCTCGTCGAGGGCGCGGGCGAGCTTCTTCACCGCTTCCTCGCGCGTCGCGCCATGGGCGATCACCTTGGCGATCATCGAATCGTAGAAGACGCCGACCCGCGATCCGGTCTCGACGCCGGCGTCGACCCTGCCCCCCGCGCCACGCGGCTCGCGCCACAGAGCGATCGTGCCGCTCGCCGGGGCGTAGCCCTCCTGCGGCCGTTCGGCGGCGAGCCGCGCCTCGATGGCGTGGCCGGTGAGGCGGATTTCGTCCTGGGCGAGGGGGAGGGGCTCGCCGGCGGCGATGCGCAGCTGCCACTCGACCAGATCGAGCCCGGTGACCATCTCGGTGACCGGGTGTTCCACCTGCAGCCGGGTGTTCATCTCCAGGAAGAAATGCTCGCCGCTGGTCGCGTCGACGAGGAACTCCATGGTGCCGAGATTGCGGTAACCGATGGTGCTCGCCAGCCGCACCGCGTCGCCGAGGAGCCGCTGCCGGACGGGGTCCGGCAGGTTCGGCGCCGGCGCCTCCTCGAGCACCTTCTGATTGGAACGCTGCACCGAGCAGTCGCGCTCGAAGAGGTGGACGACCCGGCCGTGATCATCGGCGGCGATCTGCACCTCGACGTGACGCGCCTCGCCGACCAGCCGCTCCATCAGCAGCCGATCGTCGCCGAAGGCCGCCATCGCCTCGCGCCGCGCCGTCGCCACCGCGGCGGCGAGGTCGTCCATCCGCGTCACCACCCGCATGCCCTTGCCGCCGCCACCGGCCGAGGCCTTGATCATCACCGGCAGCCCGACCTCGCCCGCCGCCCGCAGGAAGGCAGCATCGTCGCCGGTGTCGTCGGCGAAGCCGGGGATGGTCGGCACGCCGGCCGCCGCGGCGAGCCGCTTCGCCTCGATCTTCGAGCCCATCGTCGCGATCACCTCGGCCGGCGGGCCGACGAAGACGATGCCCGCCGCGGCGCAGGCCGCCGCCAGCCGCGGGTTCTCCGACAGGAAGCCGTAGCCGGGATGGAGTGCCTGCGCCCCGCTCGCGCGGGCGGCGCGCAGGATCGCTTCGATGTCGAGATAGCTGTCGCGCGCCGGCGCCGGACCGATACACAGCGCCTCGTCGGCCTCGCGCACGTGCGGCGCGCCCGCGTCGGCTTCCGAGTGGACGGCGATGGTGCGCAGGCCCATGCGCCGCGCCGTGCGGATGATGCGTCGGGCGATCTCGCCGCGATTGGCGATCAGCAGGCTGTCGAACATCGCGCCCTCACATCCGATAGACCGGCCGAGGCGCGGTGTCGCGTGGCTCCCCGGCGGCGAGCGACAGACACAGGCCGAGCACGTCGCGGGTCTGGTCCGGCTCCAGGATCCCGTCGTCCCACAGCCGCGCCGTGGCGTAGTAGGGATCGCTCTGTTCGCTGAACTGCGCCCGCGTCCGCCGGTCGAGGTCGGCGATGACGTCGTCGTCGGCCGCTCCTTTGAGGCTCGCCCGCCGCAGGTCGGTGACCACGGTGGCCGCCACCTCCGGGCTCATGGTGGCGATGCGCGAATTCGGCCAGGAGAACAGGAAGCGCGGCCGGAACCCGCGGCCGCACATGCCGTAATTGCCCGCCCCGTAGGAGCCGCCGATGATCACCGTGTATTTCGGCACACGGGCGTTCGACACGGCGTAGACGAGCTTCGCCGAATGCTTGGCGATGCCGCCGCGCTCGGCCTCGGTGCCGACCATGAAGCCGGTGATGTTCTGCAGGAACAGGAGCGGGATCTGCCGCTGGTCGGCCAGCTCGATGAAATGCGCGCCCTTCACCGAGGATTCGGAAAAGAGCACCCCGTTGTTGGCGAGGATGGCGACCGGGTGGCCGTGGATGCGGGCGAAGGCGCAGACCAGCGTCTCGCCATAGTCCGGCTTGAAGATGTGGATCGAGCCCTCGTCGACCATCCGGACGATCACCTCGTGGACGTCGTAGGGCTGCTTGAGATCGGTCGGAACCACGTCGACGAGCGCCGATCGACCGGCCTCCGGCGGCCGCGCCGGGAACGGCGGCGGAGCGATCCGACGCAGGTCGCCGAACGAGGCGACGATCGCGCGCACTTTCGCCAGTGCCTCCTTCTCGTCGGCGGCGACATGATCCGATACGCCCGAGACGGTGGTGTGCATGTCGGCGCCGCCGAGCGTCTCGCCGTCGACGATCTCGTTGATCGCCGCCTTGACGATCGGCGGCCCGCCGAGGTGGATGCGGCCGGTGCCGCGCACCATCACCACCTCGTCCGACAGCGCCGGGATGTAGGCGCCGCCGGCGGTCGAGCCGCCGAACACCGCCGAGATCTGCGGAATGCCCGCCGCCGACATGCGGCACTGCCGCCAGAAGGCGCCGCCGAAGTGGTCGCGGTCGGGAAAGACGCGATCCTGCTCGGGCAGATAGGCGCCGCCGCAGTCGACCAGATAGAGACAGGGCAGGCGGTGTTCCTCGGCGGTCTCCTGGGCGCGCGAGTGCTTGTGGACGGTCTCGGCGAAGAACGACCCGCCCTTCACCGTCGCGTCGTTGGCGATGACCATGCACGGCGTGTCGTGGACGAGGCCGATGCCGGTGACGATGCCCGCCGACGCGACGTCGCCGCCGTAGAGGCCCCAGGCGGCGAGCGGCGACAGTTCCAGGAACGGGCTGCCGACGTCGAGCAGCCGATCGATCCGGTCGCGCACCGCCATCTTGCCGCGGGCATGATGGCGCGCCTTCTGCGCCGCGCCACCGCCGGCGAGGACGGCGCGGTGGCGCTCGCGCAAGGTGGCGACGAGGTCGTGGAACGAGGTGCCGGTCGTCATGTCGGGCCGTCGGGTTCGAGGATGCCTTGACCGGCTTCATTAGACTGTCTAACGTTTGTTAGGTCAAGCCGAAAGGATCGCTCATGGCCTCCCGCATCGCCGCCGATCAGGACGACGCCTTTCCGTTCCTGACCCCCGAACACACCCTGTTGCGCCGACAGGTGGCGCGTTTCGTCGACGAGGAGGTCAAGCCCCACGCCGATCGGTGGGAGATCGACGGCGCCACCCCGCGCGCCGTGCTGCGCAAGATGGGCGACCTCGGCTTCTTCGGCATCCGCTACCCGGCCGAATACGGCGGCTCGGAGATGGACGTGCTGTCGACGGTCATCCTCGCCGAAGAGCTCGGCCGCTCGACTTTTTCCGGCGTGGCGATCACCGCGCTGGTCCACACCGACATGGCCTCGGTCCACCTCTTCAACGCCGGTTCGGAGGAACAGAAGCGTCGCTGGATGCCGTCGATCATCGCCGGCGAGACGATCACCGCCGTCGCCGTGACCGAGCCCGACGCCGGCTCCGACGTCAAGGGCATCCGCACCACGGCGCGCCGGGTCGCCGGCGGCTGGGTCCTCGACGGCGCCAAGCTCTACATCACCAACGGTGTCCACGGCGATCTCTACTGCGTCGCCGCCAAGACCGATCCGTCCGCCCCGCCGGGCCGTTCGGTCACCATGTTCCTGGTCGAGAAGGGCGCACCCGGCTTCACCGTCGCCCGCGCCCTCGACAAGCACGGCTGGCGCTCCTCCGACACCGCCGAATTGCTGTTCGACGGCTGTTTCGTCCCCGATGGGTCGATCCTCGGCGAGGAGGGGCGCGGATTCTACGCCATCATGAAGAACTTCCAGAACGAGCGCATCGTCCTCGGCGCCATGGCGGTCGGCGAGGCGCGGGCGGCGCTCGAGCTGACCCTCGACCACGTCAAGACGCGCCGCGCCTTCGGCGGCACCCTGTGGGACAAGCAGGCGATCCGACAGAAACTGGCGCTCGCCGCCACCCGCGTCGAGGCGGCGCGCCAGCTCGTCTACATGACCGCCTGGCGCCACGGCCAGGGCATCGACACGACGCGCGAGGTCTCGATGGTCAAGGCGTTCTGCGGTGAACTGGTCAACGAGGTGATGTATGCCTGCCTCCAGTGCCACGGTGGTTCCGGCTTCATGACCGGCATGGCGATCGAGCGGATGGCGCGCGACGCGCGGGTGCAATCGATCGGCGGCGGCGCCACCGAGGTGATGCTGGAAGAGGTCGCCAAGCGGCTGTGAGCGAGAGGACGAGATGACCGCGGGCGAGATCGTCGACGACACCGCATCGGGCGGCACGCGCAGCGGCGAGAAGTCTCGGCGCGACATCCTCGACGCCGCCGCCCGCATCCTGCGTCGGCGCGGCTACCACGCCACGACGCTGCGCACCATCGCCGACGCCGTCGGCATCAAGGCCGGCAGCATCTACTACCACTTCGCCTCCAAGGACGAGATCATCGCCGCGGTGATGAACGACGGCGTCGACGCCGTCCATCGCGCCGTCACCGAAGCGCTCGCCGGCCTCGCGGCCAACGCCTCGCTGGAGGAGCGCCTCGAGACCGCGATCCGCGCCCATCTCCATGCGCTGCTCGAGTTCGGCGACTACACCTCCGCCGGCCTCAATGCCTATTCGGAAGCCCCCGAGCCGGTGCGCGACGCGGCGCGGCCGCATCGTCTCGCCTACGAGGCGATCTGGGATCGCCTCGCCGAGGAGATCGTCGCCGCCGGCGCGACCGGCGCCGGGGTTTCCGCCCGCAGCCTGAAACTCGCCCTTCTCGGCATGATGAACTGGTCGCCCGAGTGGTATCGCCCCGAACGCCACCGCGTCGACGACCTCGCCCGCGAGTTCACCGCCCTCGTCCTGGCGCGCCGCGGCTGATCCACCGGCGCTTCGTCGACGGTCGACAAGCCCGCCGCGCGGTTGTACCTGACGCGGGCGGCCGCTCGACGCGGCCGGCGTGATCGGCGCGGTCGCCGTCGGAGATCGGGGATGAACGGGGTCGGCGGGATCGCGGGACTGGTGCTGGCCGGCGGCCTGTCGCGCCGCATGGGCGGGCGCGACAAGTCGCTCAGCCCTCTCGCCGGGGTTCCGATGATCGCCCGGGTGATCGAGCGGCTGGCGCCCCAGGTCGGCCGGCTCGCCATCTCCGCCAATGCCGATCCCGCGGCCTTCGCCGGCTTCGGCCTGCCGGTCCTTCCCGACCTCACCCCCGGCAACACCGGCCCGCTCGCCGGCGTCGCCGCCGGCATGGCCTGGGCCGCGCGCGATCCCGCCATCACCCATCTCGTCTCGGTCGCGACCGACGCGCCCTTCCTGCCGCGCGATCTCGTCGCCCGTTTCGTCGAGCGGGCATCACCCGGCCGCATCGTCCTTGCCCGCTCGGCGAGCGGTCGCCATCCGGTCTTCGGCCTGTGGCCGCTGGCGCTCAGCGACGATCTCGATCACTGGCTCGCCACGTCGCCGACCATGCGCGTCTTCACCTGGGTCGAACCCCACGACCCCGTATGGTGCGACTTCGCGCCGGAAGGCCCGGGCGCGCCCGATCCGTTCTTCAATGCCAACACGCCCGACGACCTCGCCGCGGCGGCGGCGCATCTCCACGACGGGAGCTGAACCCGCCCGTCACTTCTTCTTCTGCCGGCGGGCGTCGGCGATCGCCTGGCGGAAGCCGTCCTTGTCGAGGACCCCGCCGAAGACGAAGGAGCCGATGACGAAGGCCGGCGTGCCGGGAAAGCCGAAGCTGTCCGCCTGGGCGCCGTTGCGCGCGGTGAGTGCCCGGAACGCCGCCTCGTCGGCGGCGACGTCGCGATCGAGCCGCGCCCGGTCGATCCCGGCGGAAGCGAGCGCCGCGTCGACGCGCGCCTCGGTCGGCCGTCCCTCGATCGCCATCAGTCCGCGATGGACCTTGTCGAGCTTGCCCTGGTGGCGCGAACTCCAGGCGAGCCGCGCCGCCGTCTCCGACATCTTGCCGAAGATCGGCCAATCCTTGAGCAGCACGGCGACCTTCCCGTCGGCCCGCACCACCTCCATCATCTCCGGCTCGACCTTCTTGCAGAACGGGCACTGGTAATCGAACCACATGGCGATGGCGACGTCGCCGTTGCGATTGCCGAGCACCGGCACGTCCGGGTCGGCGAAGACCTCCTCCGCCGAGGTCGCCGCCGCCGTCCGGATCGTCGCCGCCATCGCGGGGAGAAGCGCCAGCCCGCCGACGAGACGGCGGCGGGTGAGGAGGGAAGTGGGGACGGTCGGATCGGTCATCGAAGGGGTCTCGAGTGGGCGAGGGGATTCGCCACGCTCATGCGATCTTTCCGCTTCACCCGCCACCGACGTTGCCGTGACCGGCGCGTGATCGCCGGCGATCGCCGGGCGAGGGGAGGCCGTGTCGGCCTTCGCCGCTCAGACGATCAGGATCGCCCGGAAGTCGTTGACGTTGGTCAGCGTCGGCCCGGTGATCACCGCGTCGCCGAGCGCGCCGAAGAAGCCGTGGCCGTCGTTGGCGGCGAGGCTCGCCTTCGGGTCGATGCCCGCGTCCCAGGCGCGCGCCAGCGTGTCCGGCGTCATCACCGCCCCGGCGATCTCCTCGACCCCGTCGACCCCGTCGGTGTCGCCGGCCAGCGCGAAGACGCCGGCCTCGCCGTCGAGGGCGATCGCGGTCGAAAGCAGGAACTCGACGTTGCGCCCGCCGCGCCCCTTCCCCCTCAGCGTCACGGTCGTCTCGCCGCCCGACAGCAGGACGCAGGGACGGCGGAACGGCTGGCCGCGCCGGGCCACCTGACGGGCGATGCCCGCCATCACCGTGCCGACGTCGCGCGCCTCGCCCTCGATCGCATCGCCGAGGATGTGGACGTCGAGGCCCGCCGCCCGTCCGACCGCCGCCGCCGCCTCCAGCGCCGCCTGCGGCGTCACCACCAGCCTGACCTCGTTGCCGGCGAGACGCGGATCGTCCGGCTTCACGCTCTCGCCGCGTCCACTGGTCAAAACCTCCATCAGGGACGCCGACAGATCGAACTTTCGCCGGCGAATGATCTCCAGCGCCTGATCGCAGGTGGTCGGATCACCGACCGTCGGCCCCGAGGCGATGTCGACCGGATCGTCGCCCGGCACGTCGGAGATCACCAGTGTGACGACCCGCGCCGGATGGCAGGCGGCGGCGAGCCGCCCGCCCTTGATCGCCGAGAGATGGCGGCGGACGAGGTTCATCTCGCCGATCGAGGCGCCGCAGGCGAGCAGCGCACGGTTGAGCGCCCGTTCGTCGTCGAGTGTCGCACCTTCCGGTGGTGCGGCGAGCAGCGCCGATCCGCCGCCCGAGATCAGCGCCAGAACGAGATCGTCCGGGCCGAGATCCGAGACGAGATCGAGGAGCCGACGCGAGGCGACCTCGCCGGCGGCGTCGGGGACGGGATGGGCGGCCTCGACGATCTCGATGTGGTCGCAGGGGACGGCATAGCCGTAGCGGGTGACGACCAGACCCTCGAGCGGGGGGCCCCAGACCTTCTCCACCGCCCGCGCCATCGCGGCCGAGGCCTTGCCGGCGCCGATCACCACGGTGCGGCCCTTCGGTCGCGCCGGCAGGTGCGGCGGGATGCAGAGATCGGGTTGGGCAGCGGCGATCGCCGCTTCGAACATGCGGACGAGCAGAGCTCGGGCTTCGGCGTCGTTCATCACTCACCCCTTCGCGCCGACCGCCGAACGAAACTCACCGTTGCACGATCGTCCGTCGATCCGCCCGCAGCCGATCAGATTCGCCCCTCGTTGGCGAGATCGGTGGCGATCGAGACCTTCTTCAGCGCCTCGGTGAGGGCGGCGCGCGCCTTCTTCGGGATGCCGTCCGGGTTGACCCGGGTGGAGAGCGGGATGCCCTGTTCGGTGTCGGAGAGCTGTTGGGCGAGCATCGCTCCGAGGATCGCCTGATGCGCGGCGACCAGCGCCTCGATGTCCTCGGGCGATCCCTTGCCGATCTCGCGCAGGCCCCGCAGCCGCTCCGGCGTCGCGCGCCGCCGGATGCCGTGGCGGATGGAGAGCGAGCGGGCGGCGGTGAAGATCGGCATCAGGCCGTTCTTCTTGATGTCGACGCGCCCCTTCTCGTCGGTCCTGAGGCCACCGAACAGCGTGAACGGCGCGCGACCCTCGCCGGCGTGGATGGTCAAGAGCTTGATGAAATCGGGCGCCCGGCCGCCGACCTCGTAGGCGTGGTTCCAGATCGTCTCGCCGAGGGCGGCGTCGCCGTGCACCGGGATGCCGTCGAAGAAGATGTCGACGTTGAGCAGATCCTCCGGCTTCTGCCGCCGCACCCAACCGTCGATCTGGGCGAGCCAAGCGGGAAGCGACATCCGCCACGGCGCGTTCTTCGCCATCACCCCGCCCTTGCACAAGGGGATGCCGACCTCGTCGAGGATCGCCGACATGTGGGTGGCCATCGCCTCGAACCACCGGTCCTCGGCGCCGCCCGCCTCGCCGCGCTCGAAGACGATGGCGTTGTCCTGGTCGGCGGCGAGCAGGCTCTCGCCGCGCCCGCCCGACCCCAGCACCATGACGCAGTAGGGAACCGGCGGTTCGCCCTTTCCGTCCTCCGCCATGCGCGCTTCCGCCATCTGCGCCGCCCGCCGGGTCATGACGCAGATCTCCGAGCTGATCACCTCGGCGATGATGCGCGGTTCGACATCCTCTTCGAGCAGCGAATTGGCCATCAGCGGCAGCTTCGCCCAGGCCCGCCCGAGGGCGGCGACATTGGCGGCGCTGTCGATCTCGTCGCCGAGCGCGATCGCCGCGCTCGCCCGCTGGCGCAACAGGTTGCGCGGCGTGAGCGCGCCGATCACCTTGCCGTGGGCGTCGCGCACCCCGAGGTGACGCAGCCCCAACCGGTCGAGGCGGCCGATCGCACGATAGACGAAGGCGCTCTCCGAGACCGTCTGCAGCGGCGTCGTGGCGATCGCCCCGAGCCGCTCCTCGAGGGCCGCCGCGCCCTTCTCGTGCAGCCGCTTGAGCACGTCGCGCTCGGTGAGGATGCCGAGGTCGCCGTTGTCGGCCTCGACGAAGACCGAGCTGATCTGCCTCTCCGCGAGGACGGCGATCGCCGCGGCCAGCGTGTCGCTCGACGACGCGGTGATCGGCGGCGAACTCATCACGTCGCGCACCCGGTGGCGGTAGGGGTAGCTGTCGATCTTGGCCAGCGTCGACGTCTGATCGTCGCCCCCCGTCGTCTCGATGACGATCAGTCCGCCGGTGCCGCGTGCCTCCATCTCGGTGATCTTGCGGCAGGCGGCGGCGGCCTCGGCGAAGGTGCGGATGCCGCGCTGGCGCAGCAGCGGCACCAGTGCCGCGAAGACCCCGGCGGTCGCCATGGCGTCGCCGATGGCGGTGTGGCGGCCGGGATTGGTGATCGAAAGCCAGGCGCACAGGCCGTCGAGATCGTAGTGGGCGAGGGTGGGGGAGACGACGCGGGCGAGCCAGCGCACGTCGAGGAAGCGCGGTGCCCGCCACGGCTGGTCGATCAGCCCGTACTCCCGCTTCAGCATGGCGAGGTCGAAGGAGAGCGTGTGGCCGATCAGCACCGACCGGCCGAGGTAGGCGGCAAAGCGTGGTTCGACCTCGGCGAAACGCGGTGCGCCGGCGACGTCCGCATCGGCGATGCCGTGGACCCGGGTGGTCTCCGGCGGGATCGCGATCCCCGGCTGGACCAGCGTGTCGAAGCGATCGCCGACGTCGACCTCGGTTCCGTGGACGCGTACCGCACCGATCTGGACGATCCGCGCCGACTTGGCATCGAGCCCGGTGGTCTCGGTGTCGAGCACGACGGCGTCGAGCGCGGTCAGCGGCGTCGAATAGGCATTGGAGACCATGCGGACCTCGTCGATCGGCGGAGAAGAACGCGAGATGTGAATCGTTCGAAAATTCACATGGACCCGTGAAGTTTCCCGAAACCGGAGTTGGTGGTCAATCTTGCGTTGCGAAGTCGACCTTCGGGCGCCCGGCCGATACCAAGTCGGTGGGCGAACGAAAATTGTTCTCGAGCATATGCATGCCGCATAGCGAAATAAATAGTGCATTGCGAAATAGAGATACTTCGCCACATATTGGGCTAAAGTATGATTGGTCTTTCGTCGAATGGCTGTCTAGCGTGTTCGTGGGGAGGTGTCGAACCGGGCCGTGCGCTGGCGCGCTCGGAATCGCACGTTCTCCGCCTGAACAAGCCAAAACAATGACTCCAGGCGAGGAAACGAAATGTCTCGAGATGCAGCCCGCCACTGGCAGAGAACCAGTGGCCTGATGTGGACGATGCTGGGACTCTGGTTGTTCTTCGGCTTCGTGATCCACTTCTTCGTCAATTCGCTGAACTCCATCGTGATCGCCGGCTTTCCGCTCGGCTTCTACATGGCGGCTCAGGGTTCGCTCCTCGCCTTCGTCGTGATGCTGTTCGTCTTCGCCAAGAAGCAAGACAACATCGATCGCGAAGAAGGCGTGGCCGAAGAAGATTGAGGGGGGTGAGATCATGGCGGAAGCCAAGTCCGGCGGAGATTTCATCTCCAATCTCGGCAAGATCTACACCTATTACACGGGTGGGTTCTTCGCCTTCGTGGTGTTCCTGGGGATCCTGGAACAGCTCGGTGTTCCCAACAAATTCATCGGTTACGGCTTCGTCTTCCTGACGATCGCCGTCTACGCGTTGATCGGCGTGCTGTCGCGCACCTCCGAGGTCGGCGAGTACTACGTCGCCGGTCGAAAGGTGCCGGCGTTCTACAACGGCATGGCGACGGGTGCGGACTGGATGTCCGGCGCCTCCTTCGTCGGTATGGCCGGCACGCTCTTCCTGCTCGGCTACGATGGCCTCGCCTTCGTGCTCGGCTGGACCGGCGGTTACGTGCTGGTGGCGGTGCTGATCGCGCCGTTCCTGCGCAAGTTCGGCGCCTTCACGGTTCCCGACTTCTTCGCCGAGCGCTACGGTGGCAACACGACGCGCCTCATCGCGGTCATCGTGCTGATCTCCTGCTCGTTCACCTACGTGGTGGCGCAGATCTACGCGACCGGCCTCATCGCCTCGCGCTTCCTCGATCTCGACTTCACCATCGCGGTCTATGCGGGTCTCCTCGGCATCCTGCTCTGCTCGATGCTCGGCGGCATGAAGGCGGTGACCTGGACGCAGGTGGCCCAGTACATCGTGCTGATCGTCGCCTACCTCCTGCCGATCGTCATCCTGTCGGCCAAGAAGTTCGGCATCCCGCTGCCGCAGCTCACCTACGGCCAGGCCCTCCAGGAGATCACCAATCTGGAGAACAGCCTCGCCGCCAAGGGCATGGCTCCGGTGATCAAGGACGCCGCCGGCGCGGTCTCCTTCGCCAAGCCGCACATCAAGCCCTTCACCGACTACGACCCGCTGAACTACTTCGCGCTGATCCTCTGCCTGATGGTCGGCACGGCGTCGCTTCCGCACATCCTGATGCGCTATTTCACCACCCCGTCGGTGCGTGACGCGCGTTCGTCGGTGGCCTGGTCGCTGTTCTTCATCTTCCTGCTCTACTTCTCGGCCCCGGCCTACGCGGCCTTCTCCAAGCTGGAAGTCTACAGCCTGATCAACAAGGGCACGGCGCTCGCCGACCTGCCGCAGTGGATCTACACCTACGGCAAGATCGGGTTGGTGAAAGTCTGCGGCGCCAATGCCGTGGATGCACAATCGGTGATCGCCGCCTGCGGCAAGATCGCCAACCAGGGCGGTATGCTCCGTCTGCAGGACCTGTCGATCAACACGGACGTGATCGTGCTCTCCACCCCGGAGATCGCGGGCATGCCCTATGTGATCGCCGGTCTGGTCGCCGCCGGCGGTCTCGCCGCCGCGCTGTCGACCGCCGACGGTCTCCTGCTCGCCATCGCCAACGCGCTGTCGCACGATGTCTACTACAAGATGATCAACCCCAACGCGCCGACCAAGACTCGTCTGATCGCGTCGCGGGTGCTGCTCCTCTTCGTGGCCATCTTCGCGGCCTACGTCGCCTCGACCAAGCCCGCGGACATCCTGTCGATGGTCGCCTGGGCCTTCTCGTTGGCGGCGGCGGGTATCTTCCCGGCGCTGGTTCTCGGCGTGTGGTGGAAGCGGGCCAACACGCCCGGCGCCATCATCGGCATGCTCGCCGGCTTCGGCGTCTGCGTCTATTATCTGGTCGGAACCCGCTACTATGCGGTCTCCTTCTACGAGACGTGGAGCTGGCTGTCGGGTTCGGCGCCCGCCGCGAAGGCGAAGTTCGTCGAGTTGCAGACCGCGTGGTCTTCCGCGGCGGCCGGCGCCGCCAAGGACGCCGCCTGGGTGGCTCTCGACAAGCAGGCGCAGGCCGTGGCCAACTGGTTCGGCGTGAAGAACATCTCCGCCGCGCTGTTCGGCATGCCGGTCGGCTTCCTCGGCGTCATCGTCGGCTCGCTGCTGACCAGGGCGCCGTCGCAGGAGATCCAGGACATGGTCGACGCCACCCGTCGTCCGTCCGGCGATCTGATCATGCGCGACAAGGACGCGGCTCTGCCGTCGCACTGATCGCGTTCCTGACGAAACGGGAAGGGCGGGTGCTGCACCCGCCCTTCTTCATCGAGAACACCCGGCCGACGGCCGGACACGACGGGTCATCCAAGTGACAGCGACCGACAGTCTCGTCTCCCACTGGTATTTCCACCTCCCCAATTTCCTCTTGGCCGCGGCGATCTACACCCTGATCGGGCGCTATCTCCTGTCGGTGTTCTTCGGCGTCGACAGCGACCGGGTGCTGATGCGGGTGTTTCGCAACGTCACCGACCCGATCCTGAAGGTGGTCGCGGCGGTGACGCCGAAGATCGTGCCGCGCGGTCTGGTGATGGTCTTCGCCGTCGCCTGGCTGATGGCGCTGCGCATGGCGCTGTTCCTGGGCTTCGCGCTCACCGGCCTCGCGCCGCGGATCGGAGGCTGAGTCATGATCGACGACGACGAACGCCAGGCCATGATGCAACGCGACGTCCTTCTGATGGTCGTCGCCGGCCTCTCGCTGCTCAACGGCATGCACTTCTCGCCGTACTTCGATCCGGTCTTCTTCCTGTTCAAGCCCTTCGCCGCGAGCTTCTTCCTCACCAGCCCGATCCTGCTGCTCTACTTCACTTCGCTGTTCATCTCGCTGATGACCGTGTTGATCGGCGGTGTGCCCGCGGCGATCTACGAAAGCTCGCGCGGGCTCGAGACGTCGACGCCGAAGTCGATCGGCGTCTGGCTCGCCGGCGTCGCGGTGGTCGCCGCACCGACGCTCCTCGGCCTCGTCGGCCTGTTCTGAGGCCGCCGTCCTCGGCGCGGCCGATCTCGCCCTCGCGCCGACGTCGCTCTCGCCGTCCGTCGATTTCGGCGCTATGCCGGCGATACCGGCGGGCATGGAAATGACCGATGGTATTCCTGACGCGATTTCTCATGCCACCGATACGGATGAGAAATCGCGTGTCTTCGGAGGCCGGGCGCATCGGCGCCTCCGGCCTCTGCCACGAGGCAGCGACGGGAGGTGACGATGGCGCGGGTCGAAGTGACGATCGCCGATCGGGTGGCGGAAGTGGCGTTGGCGCGCCCGGACAAGAAGAACGCCTTGGACATGGCGATGTTCGAGGAGATCGCCGCCGCCGGTGAGGCGCTGAAGCGCGACCGAAGCGTTCGCGCCGTGGTGCTGACCGGGCAGGGCGCCGACTTCTGCGCCGGCCTCGATCTGGCGATGTTCCGGACGCTCGCGACCGACCTCGACGCCCTGACCGCGCGGCTCTTCGATCTTCCCCCCGGCGAGATCGCCAATCTCTTTCAGAAGCCCTCCTACGTCTGGCAGGAGCTCGAGATCCCGGTGATCGCGGCGCTGCGCGGCGTCGCCTTCGGCGGCGGGTTGCAGATCGCCCTGGGCGCCGACATCCGCATCGCCGCGCCCGACGTTAGGCTGTCGGTGATGGAGATCCGCTGGGGTCTGGTGCCCGACATGGGCATCACCCAGGCGCTGCGCCGCCTCACCCGCATCGACGTCGCCAAGGACCTGCTCATGACCGGCCGCATCGTCGCGGCCGAGGAAGCGCGCGACCTCGGCCTCCTCACCCGTCTCGCCGACGATCCGCTCGCCGCCGCCCACGCGCTGGCCCGCGACATCGCCGCCCGCTCGCCCGACGCCGTCAGGCGGATGAAGGCCCTGCTCGATCGCTCGTGGTTCGCGCCGCCGGCGGAAGGTCTGCGGCTCGAAGCGGCGATGCAGCACGAGGTGATCGGCAAGCCCGCCCAACTCGAAGCCGTCGCCGCCAACCTCGCCGGCCGGCCGCCGAACTTCGACTGATCCCGTACCCCGAGCGAGGCGCGACGCGGACCGCGCCGTCTCATGAGACCTGTGCGCGGTTGGACCATCATGTTGATTTGATGCGTTTAATG
>CALBKH010000048.1 GCA_937892955.1 uncultured Alphaproteobacteria bacterium | reverse complement strand
GCGATCGCCGGATACCGACGCAGCGCCCCCCACACGACGTCCTGCGGGTAGGCCAGACGGATCTGGCGCAGGTAGTGGCCGATCGCCCGGAGCACCGCCACGTCGCGCCGACCGAGACCGGCGGCGAGCACCAGGGCGTTGTAGCCGTCGTTCTCCGCTCCACCGCCCCAGGCGGCGACCAGCATCTCCTCGAGCCGGGCGTCGAGATCGGCGGTGAGATCGATCGGCAGGCCCTCGCCGTGCAGCAGGGCCATGTCGTGCACGAAGATCTGCTGGCCGTCCTCCGGCCTCACCCGCCAGGTGCTCTCGTCGATGACCGACAGGCCGAGGTTCTCGAGCAACGGCACACGCTGCGACAGCGCGATCGGCGACCCGCCGTGGAAGAGCTTGAGGCGCAGTTGTTCCGCCGCCATCTCCGGTCGTCGGTAGAAGTCGACGGCGAGTGCCTTCGCCGGCCCGAGGCTCGCCATCGCGACGACGTCCCCGACCGCCGCCCTCGGCGACACCTCCGCCCGATAGCCCGGATCGAACGCCGCGCCCCAACCGGCGACCAGCCGGCTCGCCGCGACCTCACCCAGGCGCTCGGCCGCCGCTTCGGCGAAATCGTCCGCCCAGGTGCGCACCAGACGCGCCACCTCGGCCTCGAGCTCCGGCTGCGGGATCTCCGGCGTCACCCCGCGATAGCGCCCGACGATGTAATGGATGCGGGTGAGCACGCCTTCCGGGAAGGTCGGCATGAACGACACCACCTTGCCGTCGAAGCGCGCTTCCAACATGTCGCCGATACGGGCGCGCAGATCCGTGGTGTAGCGATCGCGCGGCACGTAGACGATGACCGAGACGAAGCGATCGAAGGGATCGCGTCGCGCCAGCACGCGGATGCGCGGATGTTCGCCGAGCGCCAGTATGGCGAGAGCGAAGTCGTGCAGCGTATCGGCGTCGATCTGGAACAGCTCGTCGCGCGGGAAGGTCTCGAGCACCGCGGCGAGCGCCTTGGCCGAATGACCGTCGGGGCGGAAACCGGCGCGCTCGACCACCGCGTCGAGCTTGCGTCGCACCACCGGGATGTTGCGCGCCGAGCGGGTGTAGGCGGTGGCGGTGAAGAGACCGAGGATGCGGATCTCGCCGCTCATCCGTCCGTCCGGCCCCCACAGTTTCACGCCGATGTAGTCGAGGTGGACACGGCGATGGACGCGCGAGCGGACGTTCGACTTGGAGATCATCAACGCGTCGGCGGAACGTGCGAAGGCGCCGATCGCGGTGGCGGCGTTGAGGCTCTCCGCCCCGCGTTTCAGCACCCTGACTTCCGGATCGCGCAGGATCCCGAGCCCGGTGTCGGCGAGCGGCTCGACGAAGGCGCCGCCCTCGGTCTCCTCGAAACGGTATTCGCGCATCCCGAGGAAGGTGAAGTTGTTCTGGCCGAGCCAGGTGAGGAAGGCCACGGTCTCGTCGCGCACCGCGATGGCGAGCGGCGTCGGACCGCGATCGTAGGCGACGATCAGCCGTTCGATCCGATTGAGCATCGGCCGCCAGTCGTCGACCGCGGCGCGCACGTCGGCGAGAGTCGCGTCGAGGCCCGCGACGAGCTCCTCCCGCAGGCGCGGATCGGCGATGCGTCCGACGTGGATGTGGATGAAACTCTCCCGCCGCGTCGTCGGCGTGTCGGCGGCGACGATCGCCGTCGCCAGCCCCGTCGCATCGCGCTCGACGACCAGGATCGGATGGGTCGTCAACCGGATCTCCAGCCCCAGGTCGGTCAACTGACCGAGCACCGAGACGAACAGGAACGGCATGTCGTCGTTGTCGACTTCGACGACCGTGAGCGAGCGTGCCGTCTCGCCGTCACCGAAGTCGCGATCGAAGACACGGATCCGGTGTCGACCGGCCGGCCGCTCGGCGAAGGCCACGAAAGCCGTCTCGGCGAGCCCGGCGAGATCGGCGGCGGTGTAACCGGCGATGTCCTCGCCCGGCACCCGGGAGAAGAGCCGACCGGCGAAGTCCGCGAACATCTCGCCGCCGCCCTTGCCGGCCGGACCCGCGTGCCCGGCGGCAGGTTCACCGGCCGGTCCCTCTCCGAGCGTCGGTCGCGCCTCGCCTTCTCGCATGGTGTCCTCCCGATCGAGCGGATCGTTCTGCAGAATCCGGATTTTCACGCACGATGATCCCACCCCGATCGGAAGGCAATGCGCGTCGCAGCGATGGAATCGGGTCTTCGAATCGGCGATTTTCGGGCGAAACGACCCGATCGTCGGTGAATTCGATCACGATCACGCGACTTTCGGCGCGGATTCGGCGATGCAGCGAAGATCGCGACGGTCCGCGCCCCGGCAGAAATTTTACCATTCCGCACGGCACGCACGAGCTCATCGGCACAAAAAAGAGCGCGGCTCGTCGAGCCGCGCTCCCTCTCGATGGATTCGCCCGAGCGCCGGTCGCCCGGCGTCGGCGCAGGGCCGATCATACCAAAGGCCGAAGGTGCTGACGCACCCGGCCTATGAACACACGCGAATTTCTCATTTGCGTCAGAGGCATGAGAAATTCGCGTCAAGAATACCATCGGTCATTTGCAATGACCGATGGTATCAGCCCTTCGCCTTGTCGGCCTCGTACCGCGCGATCGCATCGACGATGAACTGCTTGGCGTCGGCGGCGTCACCCCAGTTCACCACCTTCACCCACTTGCCGGGCTCCAGATCCTTGTAGTGCTCGAAGAAGTGCTGGATCTGGTCGATGGTGATCTGCGGCAGGTCGGAATAGTTCGTCACGCTGTCGTAGCGCTTGGTCAGCTTGTGGCTCGGCACCGCGACGATCTTCTCGTCGTGGCCGGCCTCGTCCTGCATGTGCAGGACGCCGATCGGACGGCAGTTGATGATGGCGCCCGGCACGATGGCGCGGGTGTTGATCACCACCACGTCGATCGGGTCGCCGTCGTCGGACAGCGTGTGCGGCACGAAACCGTAGTTACCGGGATAGCGCATCGAGGTGTAGAGGAAGCGGTCGACCACCAGCGTGCCCGAGGCCTTGTCGAGCTCGTACTTGATCGGCTCGCCGCCGATCGGCACCTCGATGATGACGTTGATGTCTTCCGGCGGGTTCTTGCCGATGGAGATGGCGTCGATGCGCATGGGATCACTCCTGAAGCTGTTCGTCGCGCCCCTTCTCCGAACCTTTCGGCCCGAGTGAGGTCGCGGTCTTCGCCGGGGAGCCCCTCGAGCACCCGGGTCGGAACGGGGACGCGCCGCAGCGAACGGCGCGGATCCCGGTCCTTCTAACCGATCGCGGCATCCTGTGAAATGCAGTCCTTCGGACGACGAGCTGCCGCCGGTGGCGGGGTCCGCCTCACGATGCCGCGAAGCCGTAGACGGCGATCGGCAGCGTCGCCTCGCCGATCCGCTCGCCGGTCTCGGCCGCGACGGCGCCGCCGAGCCGCTCGTAGAACCGCCTCGCGCCCTCGTTCTCGGCGAGCACCCGCACCGTGAAGGCGGCGAGCCCGTAGCGACGCAACTCCTGGCGCGCCGCCTCGAACAGCAGTCGCCCGAAGCCGAGCCCCTGCGCCTCCGGCATGAGGTAGATCTCGTAGATCTCGCCGGCGTAGGGCAGCATCCGCATGCGATTGGGACCGACGGTGGCATAGCCGCGGATCTCGCCGCCGACCTCGAGCACCAGCACCGCCGTGTGCCGGTCGAGCGCCCGCTTCCACCATGCCGGGCCCCGTCGGGTGATCATCCGCTCGAGATCGCGCCCCGGGATGATGCCGCGGTAAGCCCCGGCCCACGCCGCGTCGTGCACGGCCGCGATCCGCGAAGCATCGGCGCTCAGGGCGCGCCTGACCCCGATCTCACCCAGTCTCATGGCCGGAGCCTAACCCCGCAGCCCCGGCTTCGAAAGGGCCACATGCGGATTTTCCCTGATGGGGCCGGATTTCCGTGACGCCGACGGTCACGCCGCGATCTTGAAATTCGCCGCCCGACCCACGATCTGTCGCGTCGTGTGCCGGTTTTCGCCGCGCCGGAGGAGGTTCGCATGACCGCTTCGAACGATCGCCGCATCCATCTCGATCCGGAGATCCTCGGCCCGGAGGAGACCCGCGAGGCGCGGATCCGCGAGCGCCTGTGGGCGACGGTGAAGCGCGCCGCCCGCTCCATCCCCTTCATGGAGGAGGTGGTGGCGGCCTGGTACTGCGCTCTCGATCCGGCGACGCCGACCAAGGTGCGCATGACGCTCCTCGCCGCGCTCGCCTATTTCGTCGCCCCGATCGACTTCGTCCCCGATCTCCTGCCGTTGATCGGCTTCGGCGACGACGCCGCGATCCTGATGACCGCCATCGGCATGGTCCGCGCCCACATCACCGACGATCATCGCAAGGCGGCACGCAAGGCGATGGCCGAGCACTGAGGCTCACCCCGCCACCACCACGATCTTGCCCTTGACCCGTCGCGCCGCGATCTCGCCGATCGCGGCCGGTGTCTCGGCCAGCGGATAGGTCGCCTGGACGTGCGGCTTCAGCCGCCCCTCGACCGCCGCCGCCATGATCCGCCGCATCTCGTCGCGGAACGCCTCGGGCTCGCGCACCAGATGGTCGCCCCAGAACACGCCGCGCAGGTCGCAGCCCTTGAGCAGCAGCAGATTGAGCGGGATCTTCGGGATCTCGCCGGCGGCGAAGCCGACCACCAGATAGCGCCCGCGCCATGCGGTGGCCCTGACCGCCGGATCGGCGAAGCGATCGCCGACCGTGTCGTAGACGACATCGACACCACGCCCGCCGGTCAGCTCCTTGAGCCGCGCCTTGAGATCCTCGCGCTCGTAGTCGATCACCTCGTCGGCGCCGATCTCGCGGCAGAAGGCGAGCTTTTCGGCGCCGTTCGCACAGGCGATCACCCGCGCCCCGAGCATCTTGGCGATCTCCACCGCCGCCTGCCCCGCGCCACCCGAGGCGCCGAGCACCGCCACCGTCTCGCCCGGCTTCACCTCGCCGCGATCGGCGAGCCCGTGGATCGCCGTGCCGTAGGTCACCGTCAGCGTCGCCGCGGTGACGAAGTCGAGCCCCTCCGGCATCGCGATCAGTTCGGACGCCGCCACCGCGACCTTCTCGCGCGCCCCGCCCCATTTGAGATAGGCGATCACCCGATCGCCGACGGCGACGCCGGAAACGCCGGCACCGAGGCTCTCCACCACGCCGGCGATCTCGCCGCCCGGCGAGAACGGCCGTTCGGGCTTGAACTGGTAGCGGTCGGCGATGATCAGCGTGTCGAAGAAATTGAGGGCGCAGGCGCGCATCGCCACCACCACCTCGCCGGGGCCGGCGACCGGTTCGGCGACGTCCTCGACCGTCAGGCTCTCCGGCCCGCCCACCACGCGACTGAGAACCGCCTTCATCTCGCACCTCTCCGTTGGTCTCCACCGCGACCTGAACCACGCTCCGCCGCCCCCGTCCAGCCGACTTTCAGCCGAGCGACGGGAACGTCGGCGCATCGCCGAGGAAATCGCCGCGACGGGGCGTCGTCACCCGACTTTCGCCGCCTTCGCTCGCCAACGTCCCGACGCTGGCGGCCCGCCGCCCGCGCGACCGTGTCGATCGAACCGCCACGGCAGGCGGAGAGGATGGCGCCACGGTCGCGGCAACCACTTGGTAACCATCCGCGTGGTTTCTGATACGAGGTTCCCCGGCCGCCCGCGCCGCGACGATCGTCGACGCGTCGGCCCCATGAGGCGATGAAAGCAAATGAGGATCTCTCCTCTCTCCTGGACGGTCGCCGCCGCGTTGGCCGTCGTCTCCGGTCCCGCCCTCGCCGAGAAGAAGTCGACCAAGCCGGCACCCGCCGCCCCGGCCGCGGCTCAGGCGCCGGCCGGTTCGCCGATGCTGGTCATGGAGTCGAAGGACTGGAAGGTCGTCACCGCCAAGTCGGACAAGGGCAAGGTCTGCTTCGCCATGACCAAGCCGACCAAGATGGAGCCGGCCAGCCTCAAGCACGGCGACGTCTTCTTCTTCGTCTCCACCCGTCCGGCGGAGAAGGTGCGCAACGAGCCGAGCCTCCAGTTCGGATACCCGTTGAAGGAAAACTCCAAGGTCACCGTCGACATCGACGGCAAGAAGTACGACTTCTTCACCCGCGGCGACGGCGCCTGGTTCGAGAAGTCCTCCGAATACGCCGCCTTCCTCGAGGCGCTGAAGAAGGGCAAGAAGATGTCGGCCGCCGGCGCCTCGGCGCGCGGCAACCCGACCTCCTACGTCTTCTCGCTCTCCGGCGTCTCCGCCGCCATCGACGGCGCCGCCAAGGAATGCAAGTGATCGGCGCTGCGATCGGATCCCTCTGATCGCGTCGGGTCCGCCGAGCCTGCCGTCTTCCAACACGGCGCGGTCCGCATTATATGAACGTCGAGATCTCGCGAGGCGGACGGGGCGACCCGTCCGCCGTTTCGTGTTGGCCGATCCCCCGCATCGATGGACGCGGATCGCCGCCGTTCCCGAAGGACGCTGCCCATGACTTCGCCCGCCCGCGCCGATGCCGCTCCGGCCGACCCGCTCGCCTCGATCGTCAAGACCGCGCAGGTTGCCGTCGCCACCCGCGACGACAAGCCCTCGCTCCTCGGCCTGACGCGCGACAAGCTCGCCGACGCGCTGCGCGAGATCGGCATCGAGGAGAAGCAGATCCGCATGCGGGTCGCTCAGCTCTGGCACTGGATCTACTGGCGCGGCGTCTCCGACTTCTCGGCGATGACCAACATCGCCAAGGGCCTGCGCGCCGAACTCGCCGAACATTTCGTGGTCGGCCGACCGGAACTGGTGACCGAGCAGATCTCGGTCGACGGCACCCGCAAGTGGCTGTTCCGCTTCCCCGCCCGCGGCGCGGGCCGAGCGGTCGAGGTCGAGACCGTCTACATTCCCGAAGAGGGCCGCGGCACGCTCTGCGTCTCCTCCCAGGTCGGTTGCTCGCTCACCTGTTCCTTCTGCCACACCGGCACCCAGGTGATGGTGCGCAACCTGACGGCGGAAGAGATCGTCGCCCAGGTCGTCGTCGCCCGCGAACGCCTCGGCGATTTCCCGGCGTCGGAGAAGGCCGAGGGAATCCTCCCGGCGGAAGGTCGTCTCGTCACCAACATCGTCATGATGGGCATGGGCGAGCCACTGATGAACTACGACGCGGTGCGCGACGCCATGTTGATCTTCGCCGACGGTGAAGGCCTGTCGCTGTCGAAGCGCCGCATCACCCTGTCGACCTCCGGCGTCGTACCGGCGATCCCGAAGATCGGCGCCGAGACCGGCGTCATGCTGGCGATTTCGCTCCACGCCATCCGCGACGAGCTGCGCGACGAACTGGTGCCGATCAACAAGAAGTATCCGATCGCCGAACTGCTCGACGCCTGCCGCGCCTATCCGGGCCTCTCCAACGCCCGCCGCATCACCTTCGAATACGTCATGCTGAAGGGGGTGAACGACTCGGCCGCCGACGCCCGCGAACTGGTGCGCCTGCTGCGCGGCATCCCGGCCAAGATCAACCTCATCCCGTTCAATCCCTGGCCGGGCTCGAAATACGCCTGCTCCGACTGGGAGACGATCGAGAGCTTCGCCGAGATCGTCAATCGCGCCGGTTACGCGAGCCCGATCCGCACGCCGCGCGGTCGCGACATCCTCGCCGCCTGTGGCCAGTTGAAGTCGGCCTCGGAGAAGCTGCGGGTGCGCGAGCGCCTCGCCCTAGAAGCGATGATCGGCGGACGCGACGACGACGAGTGAGATCGGTGAATCGGCGCAGGATTCCGCGGACTCTCGACAGTCGCCCGGCCCTTGCGTCAAGATCGGCGAAGTGATTCGCCGTCGTCCCGCGACGGCTCCCCGACGTCGAAGGCGGTGCCGCCATGTCCTCCCGTGAGAGCGTTCTCGATCGCGACCGCGCCACCGTCGCCGGTGGCCGTCTCGGACGCATCGTCGCGGCCTACGCCCTGGCCGCCGTCGCCGGCGCCATCGCCCGCACCTTCGGGCTCGTCGCCCAGGAGACGGCGGTGCGCGGCTTCGCCGCCATGATCGAGACCAACGGTGTCGGCGCCCTGGTGGTGGTGCCGCTCCTCTCCGGCTTCGTCGCTTTCCTCGCCGCCGCCCCCTTCGTCACCGCCTTCCTGGTCTTCGCCGAAGGCAGCCGGGCGCGTTCCCTGTGGATCTATGTCGTCGCCGGCGCGGTGATCGGCCCGCTCGCCCAACTGCTGATCGGCCTCTTCGACGCCTCCGGCCGGTCGCCCGGCGTCGCGCTCTACGGCCTCGACGCCCTCGCCGGCGCGGTCGCCGGCTGGGTCTACTGGACCGTCGCGGTGCGCGCCGCGCCGCCGGCGCCGCTCCGCCTCGACACCTTCCGCCGCGACGAACCGCGGTTCTGACCTCGACGGAGACGACGCATGCCGCCGCTCTCCCGCCTCCTCTGGCGCCTCGTCGTCGCCTCCTTCGGCTGGCTCGTCGCCATCGCCGGCTCCATCGCCACGGTGATCGGCGCCTCGATGGGCCGTATGTTGGTCGCCACCGACCTGCCGCTCGCCGACGTCGATCCGCACGGCGTCGTCTCGTTGGCGCTGGTCTTCACCGCCGCGGCGAAGGCCGTCTGGCTCGGCTGGTTCATCTTCGCGATCTATGCCGAGATCGTCGGCCTGCGCTCGCTCCTCGCCCACCTCTTCGTCTTCGCCGCCATCGCGCTTCTCGGCGTCGTCGCACTCGCCCCGGTCGAGGTGACGACCTGTATCGCCACGGTGGACATCGACTGCGGCCGCACCACGGTCGACACGGTGCTGCGCACCGTGCCCGGCGCCGTCTTCAAAGTCCTCGCCGCCGCCGGATTCGTCGCCGGTTTCGGCTACTGGCTGGTCGCCGGCGGCTCGGCCGGGTTCCGCGAACCGCCCACCCGGCTCGCGCCGCGGAAGGGAGATGCGCAGCCGCCGCATGCCTGAACGATCGAACTCGCGCTAATCGATCGGAACGAGGCGGATCGAGCGAGGAGGTCGGACGTGACCGAGCACTGGGACGTGGTGATCGCCGGTGGCGCGATCATGGGATCGTCGACCGCCTATTTCCTCACCCGCGAGCTGGGGCCGAACGCCCGCATCCTGGTGGTCGAGAAGGATCCGACCTACGCCCGTTCGGCGACGACGCTGTCGGCCGCCTCGATCCGCCAGCAGTTCTCGACGCCGGAGAACATCCGCCTCTCGCGCTTCGGCATCGACATGATCCGAAACCTGAAGGCGGAATTCGGCGCCGACGCCGACATCGGCTTCCACGAGAAGGGCTACCTGACGCTGGCGAGCGAAGCCGGCGTGCCGGTGCTGCGCGCCAACCACGTCATCCAGACGGCCGAGGGCGCCGACATCGAACTCCTCGACCCGGACGAACTCGCCCGCCGCCACCCGTGGATGTCGCTCGACGGCATCGCGCTGGCCGCCTACGGCCGCACCGGTGAAGGTTGGTTCGACGCCTACATGTGGCTCGACCTGATCCGCAAGGCGGCCCGCCGCCAGGGCGCGACCTACGTCCACGCCGCGGTGACCGGCATCGCCCGCGAAGGCGACCGCATCACCGGCGTCACCCTCTCCGATGGGCGCCGGATCACCTGCTCCACCTTCGTCAACGCCGCCGGCCCGGCCGCCGGCGACGTCGCCGCCCTCGCCGGCATCACCCTGCCGGTCGAGCCGCGCAAACGCTTCGTCTACGTCGTCCACTGCCGCGAAGCCGTCCCCGGCCTGCCGATGCTGATCGACGGCACCGTCGTGGCCTCCGGCGTCTACGTGCGGCCGGAGGGCCAGTACCACATCTGCGGCGTCTCGCCGGCCGAGGAGGACGACGCCCGCGCCGCCGACGACGACTTCGACGTCGATTATTCGCTCTACGAGGAGGTGATCTGGCCGGCGCTCGCCACCCGCATCCCCGCCTTCGAGAGCCTGAAGCTGATCCGCGCCTGGGCCGGCCACTACGACTTCAACACCTTCGACCACAACGCCGTCGTCGGCCGCCACCCGGAGGTCGAGAACTTCATCTTCTGCAACGGCTTCTCCGGCCACGGCATCCAGCAGGGCCCGGCCTCGGGCCGCGCGGTGGCCGAACTGATCGCCCACGGGCAATTCCGCTCGCTCGACCTCTCGGTCTTCGGTTACGACCGCCTCGCCGCCGGCCGCAAGGTGGTGGAGTTGAACGTGATCTGAGGGCGCGACCGATCGTTTCGACGTAGGCGCCCGATGGTTTGCGCGGATCGGCGACCAGCGCATCTTCCATCCTCGCGTGGGGAGCTTGGCGCTGTTCCCACCGAATCAGCCCTGTGCGAGATGCTTCGAGACGGCGCCCATCGGACGCCTCCTCAGCATGAGGCTCTTGGATTATCGAGGAAATCTCGAGCACCTCATCCTGAGGAGGGCCGAGGACCCGTCTCGAAGGATCGCGCACGAAGGTGGATGCCGAGCGACTTCGAACCGCGCAGTCATCTCGAAAAAGGAGCAGGCAACCGAACCGCCGCAGCCCAGCCGCGGCGTGCTCCGAGCATCCTTTCACATGAGTCCCCTTGCAGAGTCCGCCCGGCTCGACGAACCTCGCGACGACACGCCGGCTCGGCCGGCAGCGGCGACGGAACCCGACTCTTGCAGGAACGCCCCCCATCCTCCGCCGTCCTCGTCGTCTCCTCCCAGGTCGCCCGCGGCGCCATCGGGGCGCGCGCCGCCGTCTTCGCGCTGGAGCGCCTCGGCCTGACGACCTGGCTCGTCCCCACCGTGTGGATGCCCTGGCACCCCGGCCATGGCCGCTCCACACGTCTCGTCCCGGACGTCGACGACTTCGCCGCGGCGCTCGCCGAGATCGCCGAGAGCCCGGCGGCGGCCGAGATCGGCACCGTCGTCACCGGCTATTTTGCCGACGCGGCCCAGGTCGAAGCCGCCGCCCGTCTGGTCGAACGCCTGCGCCTCGCGACGCCGGGCCTCGCCCTGGTCGTCGACCCGGTGATCGGCGACGGCCATGCGCTCTACGTCGCCAAGCCCGTCGCCGAACACCTGCGCGATCGCCTGCTGCCGCTCGCCGACCTCGCCACCCCCAACCTCTTCGAAACCGGCTGGCTCTCGGGGCTGCCGGTCGGCTCCACCGCCGAGACCATCGTCGCGGCCCGCGCCCTGCCGGCCCCGACCGTCGTCGTCACCTCCGCCCCGGCGCTGATGACCCGATCGATCGCCACGCTGCTGGTGACCGCCGACGCCGCCACCCAGATCGAACACCCGAAGATCGACAACGCCGCCCACGGCACCGGCGACCTCCTCACCGCCCTGATCGCCGGCCGCCTCGCCCTCGGCGCACCGCTCGACGCTGCGGTGACCAGAGCCGTGACTTCGGTGTTCGAAGTCGTCGCCCGCTCCGCCCGCGCCCAGGCCGACGAACTCGCCCTCGCCGCCGAACAGGACGTGCTCCTCCACCCGATGGCCCAGATTTCGGTGCGCCGCATCGGCGAGGCCCGCCCCGGCCCACGCCCGGTGGCCCGCCCCGCCGCCTTCGATTGACGCCGCCATGCGCCCGCCCGTCCTCCTCGCCGGTGTCGACGGCTGCCCCGCCGGCTGGCTCGCCTGCCTCGTCGATCCGGCAGGCGCGATCCCGCCCGAGATCCGCCTCTTCCCCCGCTTCGCCGATCTCCTCGCCGAGGACGTCGCCGTCGTCGCCGTCGACATGCCGATCGGCCTGCCCGACCGCATCGGCCCCGGCGGACGCGGTCCCGAACGGCTCGTCCGGCCGATGCTCGGCGAGCGCCAGTCCTCGGTCTTCTCGATTCCCTCACGCGAGGCGGTCTACGCCGGCGAGGGGCTCGACGAACCCGCGGCTTACGCCGCGGCCTGCGCCGCCGCGCTTCGGACCTCCGATCCGCCGAAGAAGGTGTCGAAGCAGGGCTTCCACCTCTTCCCCAAGATTCGCGAACTCGATCGCCTGCTCATCCCCGATCTCGGAGCCGTCGTCGTCGAGAGCCACCCCGAGGTCGCCTTCACGGTGCTGAACGACGGCCATCCCATGACGCTGCCGAAGAAGGTGAAGAACCGGCCGAACCCGCCCGGGCTCGATGAGCGCCGCGACCTCCTCGCCCGCTTCGGCATCCCGCGCCCCCTCACCGCCCCCGCCCACCGCGCGGCGCCGGCCCCGACGATCTGATCGACGCCTGCGTGCTCGCCCTGGTCGCGACCCGCGTGCTGCGCGGCGAGGCGGTGTCCTTCCCCGCGGCCCCGCCCCGCGACGCCCGCGGCCTGCCGATCGCCATCACGGCGTGAGGAATGCGACACCCCGCCACGCGACGGCGTCGTGATACGGGGTCCGAAATCGGACCCCCTATTCCGTTCGCTGAAATCACCCCATTCCCACAAGGGTGATTTCAGCGAGACGGATCCGGCATCGCGAAGCGATCTGCCGGATCCCTTGTGCTAATGTGGTGCGATGCAGCGAAGGTCGGAGGCCGGGGGGCTTTACGCGCCCGTGAGCTTCCGGCATCACGTGGGCCAGCTGTGCGTGCCATCCGGAGAGAACGGCGATGACCAAGACCAATTCCGGCAATTTCTTCGAGGATTTCCGTATCGGTCAGGTGATCCGCCACGCCACCCCGCGCACCGTCACCGAGGGCGACGTCGCCCTCTACACCGCGCTCTACGGCCCCCGCTTCGCCGTCCAGTCCTCCGACGCCTTCGCCCGCGCCATCGGCTATCCGCGCGCCCCGGTCGACGATCTCCTCGTCTTCCACGTCGTCTTCGGCAAGACCGTGCCGGACGTGTCGCTCAACGCCGTCGCCAATCTCGGTTACGCCGGTTGCCGCTTCCTCGCCCCGGTCTATCCCGGCGACACGCTCTCCACCGTCTCCGAGGTGATCGGCCTCAAGGAGAACTCCAACGGCAAGACCGGCGTCGTCTACGTCCGCTCCACCGGCTACAATCAGCACGGCCAGGAAGTGCTCGACTACGTGCGCTGGGTCATGGTGCGCAAGGCCGACGAGAAGGCCGTCGTTCCCGACCAGAAGGTGCCGGAACTACCGGCGGCCCTCACCCCCGAGCAGATCGGCTCCGCCGTCCCGGTGATCGACGCCGCGGCCTACGACGGCGAACTCGCCGGCTCGGTCCATCGCTTCGCCGACTACCGCGCCGGTGAACGCATCGACCACGTCGACGGCATGACGGTGGAAGAGGCCGAGCACATGCTCGCCACCCGCCTCTACCAGAACACCGCCAAGGTCCACTTCAACCAGTGGACCGAGGGCCAGGGCCGCTTCGGCCGGCGCCTGATCTACGGCGGCCACGTCATCTCGCTCGCCCGCGCCCTGTCCTTCAACGGCCTCGGCAACGCCTTCCACGTCGCCGCCATCAACGGCGGCCGTCACGTCGCGCCGCTCTTCGCCGGGCTGACCGTCTTCGCCTGGTCGGAAGTGCTCGACACCGCCGAACTGCCCGGCCGCGACGACGTCGGCGCGCTTCGCATCCGCACCGTGGCGACCAAGGACAAGCCCTGCACCGACCTGCCCCTCAAGCTCGAGAACGGCGATTACGACCCCGCGGTCATCCTCGATCTCGACTACTGGGCGATCATTCCGCGGTGAAAATTCTACCCTGATTCGAAGATCTTGCTGCCATAGGGCATGATCGACGAGCCATGCGTGACTGCATGGTGGATCATCCCTTTGGACGTTTTGACGCACCGCCGCAAAACGGGTTAGAAGGCTTCGACGTATGCGACCATTCGCCGGCGAGACCGCCAGATATGCGCGCGCCGCCGGGCCGGTTCAACCCCCGAGGGATCGAAGACAGACGATGTCGACGAGCAAAGCCAAGGCCGCGGGCGGGGTCGAGCGCCCCCTTTCGCCGCATCTCCAGATCTATGCGCCCTCCTGGACGATGGTCATGTCCATCGTTCACCGCATCACCGGCGCCGCGCTCTATTTCGGCACCATCCTCCTGGCCTACTGGCTGATCTCCGCCGCCGTCGGTCCGAAGGCCTTCGCCACGGCGCAGTGGATCCTCGGTTCGTGGATCGGCCGCCTGGTCCTGTTCGGCTACACCTGGGCTCTGGTCCATCACCTGATCGGCGGCATCCGCTTCCTGATCTGGGACTTCGGCCGGTGCTTCGACGAGAAGCCGCGCTTGATGCTGTCGAAGCTGAACATCGTCCTCTCCGTGCCGCTGACGGTCCTGCTGTGGATCGTCGCCTACGCCATCAAGTGAGGTGACGACCATGCGCACCCCCCTCTCTTCCGTCCGTGGCCGCGGCTCCGCCAAATTCGGCACCGACGACTACTGGGTCCAGCGGCTCACCGCCGCCGTCCTGGTTCCGCTGTCGGTCGTGCTGATCATCTTCCTCGTGCGCAACGGCGCGGCGTCCCACGCCACCGTGCGCGAGGCGCTGGCCAATCCGATCTGCGCCGTGCTGGTGGCCGCCGCGATCATCGCCGGCGTCGTGCACATGCGCATCGGCATGCAGGTGATCATCGAGGACTATGTCCACGGTCAGCCGTGGTCGGTTCTGGCCATCGTGCTCAACTGGTTCTTCTCGGCTCTGATCGTCCTCGCTTCGATCTGGGCGGTCGCCAAGCTCTCGTTCGGGATGTGATCGACATGGCCGAAAACAACGCCAAAGGGGTCACCGGCGCGTCCGGCAAGGCCTATGAATTCATCGACCACACCTTCGACGTGGTGGTCGTCGGCGCCGGCGGCGCCGGCCTGCGCGCCGTCGTCGGCGCCTCCGAGGCCGGCCTGAAGACCGCCTGCGTCACCAAGGTCTTCCCGACCCGCTCGCACACCGTGGCGGCCCAGGGCGGCATCTCGGCGGCGCTCGCCAACATGGGCGAGGACAGCTGGCGCTTCCACATGTACGACACCGTCAAGGGGTCGGACTGGCTGGGCGACCAGGACGCCATCGAGTATCTGGTGCGCAACGCGCCGGACGCCGTCTACGAGCTCGAGCACTGGGGCGTGCCCTTCTCCCGCACGGAAGAGGGCAAGATCTACCAGCGTCCGTTCGGCGGCATGACCACCAACTACGGCAAGGGCATCGCCCAGCGCACCTGCGCCGCGGCCGACCGCACCGGTCACGCCATCCTGCACACGCTCTACGGCCAGTCGCTGCGTCACTCGGCGGAGTTCTTCATCGAGTATTTCGCCATCGACCTGATCATGGATGCGAGCGGCGCCTGCCGCGGCGTCGTGGCGCTGTGCCTGGAAGACGGCACGCTCCATCGCTTCCGCGCCCAGAAGACCATTCTGGCCACCGGTGGCTACGGCCGCGCCTACTTCTCCTGCACCTCGGCCCATACCTGCACCGGTGACGGCGGCGGCATGGTGCTGCGCGCCGGCCTGCCGATGCAGGACATGGAGTTCGTGCAGTTCCACCCGACCGGCATCTACGGCGCCGGCGTCCTCATCACCGAGGGCGCCCGCGGCGAGGGTGGCTATCTCACCAACTCCGCCGGCGAGCGCTTCATGGAGCGCTACGCGCCCTCCGCCAAGGACCTCGCCTCGCGTGACGTCGTCTCGCGCTCCATGACCATGGAGATCCGTGAGGGCCGCGGCGTCGGCAAGGGCGGCGACCACATCTACCTGCACCTCGACCACCTGGATCCGGCGATCCTGGCCGAGCGTCTGCCCGGCATCACCGAGTCGGCGAAGATCTTCGCCGGCGTCGACCTCACCAAGGAGCCGATCCCGGTGCTGCCGACCGTCCACTACAACATGGGCGGCATCCCGACGAACTTCCACGGCGAGGTCCTGACCAAGAAGAACGGCGACCCGGACAGCGTCGTCCCCGGCCTCATGGCGATCGGCGAAGCGGCCTGCGTGTCGGTCCACGGCGCCAACCGTCTCGGCTCCAACTCGCTCACCGACCTCGTGGTGTTCGGCCGCGCCGCCGGCCTGCGCTGCAAGGAGACGGTGGTGGCCAACGGCCGTCAGCCGGAGCTTCCGGCCGACGCCGGCGAGCTCGCGGTCACCCGCCTCGACAAGTACCGCCACGCCTCCGGCTCGACCGCCACGGCGGAACTGCGCAACGCCATGCAGCGCACCATGCAGAACAACTGCGCGGTGTTCCGCACCGGCGAGGTGCTGGAGGAGGGCGTCGGCCTGATCCAGAAGGTCTGGGAAGGCCTGCCGGACGTCAAGGTCACCGACCGGTCGCTGGTGTGGAACTCCGATCTCGTCGAGACGCTCGAGTTCGAGAACCTCATCGAGCAGGCGGTCGTCACCATGAACTCCGCGGAAGCCCGCAAGGAGAGCCGCGGTGCCCACGCCCGCGAGGACTTCCCCAACCGCGACGACGTCAACTGGATGAAGCACACGCTGGCCTGGGCCGATGGCGCGACCAAGAAGGTCACGCTCGACGACCGGCCGGTGCACACCTTCACCATGACCGACGACATCGCCTACATCGAGCCCAAGGCTCGCGTGTACTGATCACGCGCCGATCCCCGTCGTCGGCCCGCGGGCCGACGATCCGGTCGACAGATTGCGAAGAGGTGAGACCGAGATGGTCGAGTTTACCCTCCCCAAGAACTCCGTGGTCGGTACCGGCAAGACCTGGCCGAAGCCCGCCGGAGCGTCGAAGCTCAAGGAATTCCGCGTCTATCGCTGGAACCCGGACGACGGCTCCAACCCGCGCATGGACACCTATTTCGTCGATCTCGACGATTGTGGTCCGATGGTCCTCGACGGTCTGATCTACATCAAGAACAAGATCGACCCGACGCTGACCTTCCGCCGTTCCTGCCGTGAAGGCATCTGCGGCTCCTGCGCCATGAACATCGACGGGCTCAACACCCTCGCCTGCACCAAGGGCATGGACGAGGTGAAGGGCGCGGTGAAGGTCTATCCGCTGCCGCACATGCCGGTGGTGAAGGACCTGATCCCGGATCTCACCAACTTCTACGCCCAGCATCGCTCGATCGAGCCGTGGCTGAAGACGGTGACGCCGACGCCGCAGACCGAGTGGAAGCAGTCCCACGAGGATCGCTCCAAGCTCGATGGTCTCTACGAGTGCATCCTCTGCGCCTCGTGCTCGACCTCGTGCCCGAGCTACTGGTGGAACGGCGACCGCTACCTCGGCCCGGCGGTCCTCTTGCAGGCCTATCGTTGGCTGATCGACAGCCGCGACGAAGCGACCGGCGAGCGCCTCGACAACCTCGAGGACCCGTTCCGCCTCTATCGCTGCCACACCATCATGAACTGCGCCAACACCTGCCCCAAGGGTCTGAACCCGGCCAAGGCGATCGCCGAGATCAAGAAGATGATGATCGAGCGCCGTCTCTGATCGTCGCCTTCCGAGGAAAACGAAGAGCCCCGGCGGATCGCTCCGCCGGGGCTCTTCGCGTTTTTCCCTGCGTTTGATCCGTCGCCTCACGCCCGGCCGAACAGGCCGCCGACGAACGACCGCCGCTGCAGGTCCATGATCGCCGTGGTCCAGGCGAAACCGTCGCCGACCGTCTCGCGCAGCTGCGAAACCGCCGACGCCGTCTCCGGCAGCACCAGCCCGACGACGTCGCCCGATTCGTATTCCAGTTCGGCGCCGTGGCGCAGCGCCAGCCGCTGCATCTGGGCGTTGGAGGCGAGGCAGTTCATGTAGAGGCGGCGAATGCCGCGATTGCGGGCGGCGAGGATCACCGCCTCCATCAGCCGCGACCCGAAGCCGCAGCCCTGCCAGTCCTTTTCCACCGAGAACGCCGCCTCGGCGTCGCGGCGCGGCCCGTCGATCCGCCGCAACTCGCCGACACCGACGAGACGGCCGTCGACGAACACGCCGTGGATCACCGTGTCGAGGGCGAAGCTGGTCTCGGCATAGTTGGTGACGAAATCGTCGCCGGTCACCATGCCGAAGCGATTGCGCCGCGTGGCGGCGTCGAGACGGAGCAGATGGTCGCGAAAAGCCGGGACGTCACGCGCCCACAGCTTGCGGATCGCGCCGCCTTCGTAACGAGCGATCATGGTCTTTCTCCTGTTTCGGCTACGATGAGTTGCATCGCAGCATTTCGTGAAATGTTATTGTGCGATGCAATAAGACCAGAATGCGGCAGTCGGGGAAAATTCGTATGACACCCCGCCCGGGGGCGGGGAACCGACCACCCGCCGCGGCACGACGCTCCCCGATTTCGCCGTCTTGCGGTGTTGGATGAGGGTCTACGGCCCCGCGGGGGTCGCGATCGCCCGCGGTTCGCGGTAGAAACGCCGAAGGCAGATCTTCTCGGGAGTTCGAAGCGATGATTCGCGGAAATCGCGTGGCGCTCGCGGTGCTGGTCGCCGGCACGCTCGCCGGCTGTGGCCGGCTCGGTCTCAACGACGGCCCGACCGTCCCGCGTTACGAGCCGCTGCCGGGTGCCCCGACGGCGCCGGTGACGCAAGGAGCCTTGCAGCCTCTGCAGCCACCGCCCGGCGTGACCGCCGATCCGGCCGCGCCGCCGCCGGTCGATCCCAACGCGCCGCCGGCGCCGACCTCGGCCGTCGCACCGCCACCGGCTGCCAACAAGGTGGCCGCCGTCAGCCCCGACAAGGGCCAGCCGATCGGCCGCACCGAGCTTCTCGGCGGCTGGCGCATCGCTTCGGGCAGCGACAACTGCCAGCTGTTCATGAACCTGACCAGCTGGGCCGGCGGCTATCGCGCCATCTCCAAGGGTTGCCATTCGCCCGATCTCGCCAAGATCTCGGCCTGGGACGTCCAGGGCCGTCAGGTCACCCTCAAGAGCTCCGACGGCTCGGTGGTGGCGACGCTGATCAGCCAGGGCGGCGAGCGCTTCTCCGGCACCACCGCCGGGAGCCAGCCGGTCTCCCTGTCGCGCTGATCCCTCGAGGGTGAGCCCCCCCGGTTCGCCCTCCCCCGCCCGCGACCGTGCGAGGTTCCGCGATGCCGACCGTCCGCCTGCTCTCCGACGCCGAACTCTCGCCCGAGGCCGCCGCCGTCTTCGACGACATCCGCGCCACCCGCAAGACCGACTACGTCAACGACTTCTGGCGGGCGCTGGCGAACGACCCCGTCTCGCTGAAGCGCACCTGGGAAAGCATCAAGCAGGTGATGGGCCCGGGCAGCCTCGATCCGCTGGTCAAGGAGATGCTCTACGTCGCCGTGTCGATCGCCCACGGCTGCGAATACTGCGTCGCCACCCACACCGCCTCCGCCCGCGCCAAGGGCATGACGGCGGAGCAGCACATGGAGCTGGTCGCCGTGGTCGGCATGGCGGCGGAGACCAATCGTCTGGTGACCGCGCTCCAGGTCCCGATCGACCCGAAGTTCCGCGACCCTGCGTGAGCGCGGAGCGCGCACGCCAACCTCGACCCTTGGTGAGCGCGGAGCGCGCACGCCAACCTCGACCCCTGGTGAGCCCGGAGCGCTCCCGCCCACATCGACGCGCGTGAGTGCGGAGCACCCTCACGCGCCTCTCCGGCACCCGTGCACGCTCATGTGATCGCCGTTGCGCCCGAACCGGTGCATCATCGGTCCATGGCTCGGATCCTGGACATCGCCATCGTCGCCGTCGGTCTGATCGCAGCCGCCGTCCACGGCGCTTCGAGTGTCGCCGCGGCGGATGCCTGTACCTGCCGCGCCCCGGGCGGACTCCGCGTCGAGCTCGGCGGAACGACCTGCCTCTCGACCCCCGCCGGGCCCCGTCTCGCGCGCTGCGTGATGGACGTCAACATCCTGTCCTGGCAGGTCCTCGACGAGCCCTGCGTCGTCTCGTGGACCCCGCTCCCACAGGGCTGGCGACACGTCGCGGTCCTCGCCGCGGACCCCGCACCGGCGACGCGGCCCTGACACGGGTTCTTCCGAAACGACGAAGGCGCAGGCCTTTCGACCTGCGCCTCTCGCGAATTCGGCGATCGATCGCGTCTCACCAGTCGGAGAGCACCACGTCCTCGTTCCAGGCGACGCCCATCACCTCCTTGGTGACCGCCTGACCGCAGATCACCCGCTTCTGCTCGGCGTCGTAGGTCAGCGTCGGATCGCCGTGGAGCAGCCAGCCCTTGTTGAGGGCGGCGGAGACGCGCTTGCAGAAGGCGGCGTCATCGGGACCGGTGAGATAGCGATAGAGCTTCATGAACCCCCCATACCATCGGCCGGGACCGGCCGATGGGATTCGTCACGCGAGTGACCCTTCGCCCCCGCGTTCACGAGAAACTCGCGTGTCCGCGACGGCCGGATGCTCGAGCATCTTCGGCCGTCCGCATCACAGGGCCGAGGCCGCGGCGATGGCACGGGCGATGGCGACGGTACGCTCGGCCATCTCGGCGTGCAACCGCTCGACCATGCGGCCGTCGAGGCTGATCACGCCCTTCGAGGCGTTCTCCGGCAGGGCGAAGGCGGCGAGGATCTTCTCGGCCTGCGCCACCTCCGCCTCGCTCGGCGAGAAGATGCGGTTGGCGCCCTCGAGCTGGTTGGGGTGGATCAGCGTCTTGCCGTCCATACCGAGGTCGCGGCCCTGCTCGCATTCGGCGATGAAGCCGTCGGCGTCCGACAGGTTGTTGTAGACGCCGTCGATCACGTCGAGGCCGTAGGCGCGGCCGGCGGCGACCGCCGTGGTCAGCCACGCCAACATCGGCGCGCGGCCGGCGACGAAGCGGGCGCGCGTCTCCTTGGCCAGATCATTGGTGCCGAGGATGAAGACCGACAGCCGCCGGCCTTCCTTCGTCGCCGCGGCCGCCGCGATGGCGCCGGCCTCGAGGACGGCGAGCGGCGTCTCGAACATCGCCCAGATCTTGACGCTCTCAGGCGCGCCGAGCCGGTCGAGCACCGCGTTCGCCGCGTAGACGTCTTCCGGGCTCGACACCTTGGGGATCAACACCGCGTCGGGAGCCACGCCCGCCGCCGCCTCGAGATCGGCCGTGCCCCACGGACCCGCGAGCGAATTGACGCGGATCACCACCTCGCGCGGCCCGAAGCCGCCGGCCTTCGCCACGGCGATCACCTGATCGCGCGCCGTCTCCTTGGCGTCGGGGGCGACGGAATCCTCGAGATCGAGGATCACCGCATCGGTCGAAAGCGTCTTGGCCTTCTCCAGCGCCCGGGCGTTGGAACCCGGCATGTAGAGGACGCTGCGGCGCGGACGGATGGTCATGGGGCACACTCCGGTGATCGAGGCACGGGTTCCGGCCGATCGCTTGGCGAGGCCGGCACCTTCCCGCCGACCTCGTCCCCGTCGGGACGGGACGCGTTCGGCGGTCGGACCACGAGGTCCGAACCGTAGGTTCGCCTCTCGTGGAAAATCGACGGCCGGGACCCTAGCGAAGCCGGTGTTGCACCGCAATCGGCCGATGGGCTGACCCGCTCAATCCTGCGCCCGCGGTTCCAGATGGCCGGCGAGCGCCAGGAGCCCGACGACCAGCCAGGCCGAGATCATGGTCGAGCCGCCGATCGGCGCCGCATAGGGGAAGAGGCGATGGCCCTGCAGCGTGAGCAGCGTCACGTCGGCGCCGAAGAGCGCCGCACCGGCGCCGAGGAAGCCCGCGGCCGCCGCCAGCGTCCACCGCTCGCCCGACCGCGCCACCAGAGCCGCCAGCCCGAGGAGGGCGGCGCCGTGCACCATCAGGATCTCCGCCGCCCGTTGCAGCGTATCACCGCCGGCGACATGGGCGGCGACCGCCGCAGCGGCGACGCCGAAGGCCCCGAGAAGGGCCGCGAACACCACCAGGAGCGTGGACGGACGCATGATCGAAACCTCATATTGGGCTCATGAAATTCGGACCCGTCCGACTTTCATGCGCGTTACGGCCAGACCGGCCGATGCCCGTTCGGGCTCGCCTTCGCCGTGGATGTTTCGAACAGGTCGAAACATCCACGGCTCGGTATCACGTGAGACCGGATCGGACGGATCCGGGCTCAGGCCGCCGCAGCCGGCGACCAGCCGACGGTCTCGCCGGCGAACAGCGAAACGATCTCGCCCTCGCCCTCGACCGGCACCGCCACCGGCACCGGATGCGGCTGCTCCACCCAGGTGACCCGCTCTTCGTTGGGCGCCAGCCCGTGGAAGGCCGGGCCGTTCAGAGAGGCGAAGGCCTCGAAGCGATCGAGCGCGTTCTCCTCCGTGAAGACCTTCAGATAGGCCTCGATGGCGGTCGGCGCCGAGAACACGCCGGCGCAACCGCAGGCGTTCTCTTTGAGGTGGCGCATGTGCGGCGCCGTGTCGGTGCCGAGGAAGAACGACGCCTCGCCGCTCGTCGCCGCCGCCCGAAGCGCCACCTTGTGGGTCGAGCGCTTGAGGATCGGCAGGCAGTACATGTGCGGCCGGATACCGCCGCGGAAGATCTCGTTGCGATCGTAGAGCAGATGCTGCGGCGTGATGGTGCCGGCCATGCGACCGGCGTTGGCGCGGACGATCGCCACGCCCTCGGCCGTCGTCACGTGCTCGAGCACGATCTTCAGCGCCGGGAAGTCGGCGAGCATCGGCTCCAGCACCTCCTCGACGAACCGCGCCTCCCGGTCGAAGACATCGACGTCGGCGCGCGTCACCTCGCCGTGGACGAGAAGCGGCATGCCCGCCTTCTCCATCGCCGCCAACACCGGCGCCACGGCGCGCATCGACGTCACCCCGAACTGCGAATTGGTGGTGGCGTGCGCCGGATAGAGCTTCACCGCGGTGAGGACGCCGTCGCGGAAGCCGGCGACGATGTCGGCGGCATCGCTGCCGTCGGTGAGATAGGCGGTCATCAGCGGCGTGAAGGCGACGCCCTCCGGCACCGCCGCCACGATCCGGTTGCGATAGGCCGCGGCCATCGCCGAGGTCGTCACCGGCGGGGTGAGATTGGGCATGACGATCGCCCGCCCGAAGGCCCGTGCTGTGTAGGGCACCACCGCCCGCATCGCCGCCCCGTCGCGGAAATGAACGTGCCAGTCGTCCGGCCTGCGGAAGGTGATGGAGCGCATGAGAACCTCGTCGAACGCATGGCGGCGACGGACCCGTCATGGGCGCCGTCGGCGGCTCTTTCTCGGGCTAAGCACGCGCCACGCCGGCGATCAAGTGGCGTTTCGGCGCGCCCGGCGCGGAACAACATCTTGAAAAGAAAAAAGGCCGCCTTGCGGCGGCCCAAGTCTAGGGAGGAAACGCCCAAGGAGGGCAGTGAGGCGGCCGGGAAGGCCGCGTCACGAGGTGAAATCTAATGCTTCCTTTTCGGCACTGCAATATGCTGTATACCGCGTGACAGCATTGCAAAAATGCATGGCTTGCGACGTCTTCCCACCCCCGCGGCACCCTGCCACGGGGCGCGACGATCGATCACAACACCTTGCCGGGATTGAGGATGCCCTTGGGATCGAGGCTCGCCTTGATCGCCCGCATGGTGGCCAGCGCCACCGGGTCCTTCACCTCGGCGAGCGCATGTCTCTTCAACTTGCCGATGCCGTGCTCCGCCGACACCGACCCGCCGTGCGCCAGCACCACCGCGTGCACCCGGTCGTTGAGCTCGTCCCATTTGGCGAGGTAGTCCGCCTTGTCGGCCCCCACCGGCTGGGAGAAGTTGAAGTGGATGTTGCCGTCGCCGAGATGGCCGAACGGCACCGGCCGGATCCCGGGGATGAAGGCCTCGGCCACGCGGATACCCTCCTCGATCACCGTCGGCACCGCGGCGATCGGCACCGAGACGTCGTGTTTGATCGACCCGCCCTCGATGCCCTGCACCTCCGACATGCCCTCGCGCATCCGCCACAGCCCGGCGCGCTGATCGAGCGAACCGGCGATCACCGCGTCGTCGACTTCGCCGACCTCCATCGCCTCGCCGAGCATCGCCTCGAAGGCCTCGTCGACCCCGCCCTCGGCTGCCGAGGAGACCTCGATCAGCACGTACCAGGGATGCCGATCGGCGATCGGGTCGCGCGCACCTGGAAGGTGCTTGACCACCAGATCGATGCCGAAGCGCGGCATCAGCTCGAACCCGGTGAGCGCCGAACCGAAGGTCGCCTTGGCCCGGCCGAGCAGCGCCACCGCGGCTCGCGGCGAGGCGAGAGCCACGAAGGCGGTCGACTGCGCCTTCGGCCGCGGCCAAAGCTTCAAGACCGCCGCGGTGATGATGCCGAGCGTGCCCTCCGAACCCATGAACAGGTGCTTCAGGTCATAGCCGGTATTGTCCTTGCGCAGCTTGCCGAGGCCGTTCAACACTCGCCCGTCGGCCAGCACCACCTCGAGCCCGAGCACCAGATCGCGGGCGTTGCCATAGGCGATCACCTGGGTTCCGCCCGCATTGGTCGCAAGGTTTCCACCGATCGTACAGGAGCCTTCCGCCGCCAGCGACAACGGGAACAGCCGATCGACCGCTTCCGCCGCCTCCTGGACCGCCAGAAGCGTCACGCCGGCCTCCACCGTCATCGTGTCGGTGATCGGATCGACCTCGCGCACCCGATCGAGTCGCTTCAGCGAAAGGACGATCTCGTCACCCGCCTCCGACGGCGTCTGGCCGCCGACGAGACCGGTGTTGCCGCCCTGCGGCACGATCTTGAGGCCGTGTTCGTTGGCCAGCCGCAGCACCGCCGCGACTTCCGCCGTCGTCTTCGGCCTGACCACCGCCGGGGTGGCGCCGTGATAGAGGCCGCGCAGCTCGACGAGATGCGGCTCGACGTCGAACGGATCGGTCAGCACGTCGGTCGGCCCGACGATGGCGCGCAGGCGGTCGAGGAGTTCGGGAAGGGGCAACGGCAGGACGGGAGCGGTCATCGGGGCACTCGGAGAAAGAGGTCGTGGCCCTAGATAGGGCCGAGACACCATCCCCGGCAACCCGACGGAACGATCGTCTTGAAGTCGCCCGAGGAGCGTCGTAATCCGCGACCGACCGCCCCCACCCCGCCGAGAGGTCGGACCGATGCCGAACACCCTGTCGCGATGGTCCGCCGCCGCCGCCCGCCTCTCGCTCGCCACGCGTTTCCGCCTCGCCGGGATCGCCGTCGCGATAGTCGGGCTCGCCTGGGCGGCCTGGATCCGTCTGACCGTCGCCGAGACACCGGTGCGGGCGATCCCCTTCGACCGGCTGAAGGTCGAGGAGCGTCAACTGGAGGTCATCGGCGGCAAGTTCGCCGTCGAGGCGGCGCGCCTCACCCGGTGGTTCGACGGCCTCTGGGTCGGCCGCGACCTCGCCACCACTCTGGCGGTCCTGAGCGTCGCCGGCGCCCTGATCCTGTTCTGGCTGGCGCGGATCGCCGCGATCGAACCGGTCGATGACGAAGACCCGCGCGATCGACGCTAGGCCGGAACGCACCGACCTCTCACTCCGCCGCCATCGCCGCCGCGCCGGGCGCCTCCGCCACCCCGCGCCGACGCCGGACCCATGCCGCCAGCCGGTCCATCAGCAGGTAGATCGCCGGCGTGGTGTAGAGGGTCAGCACCTGCGACACGACCAGGCCGCCGACGATGGTGACGCCGAGCGGCCGGCGCATCTCCGCCCCTGCCCCGCAGGCGAGTACCAGCGGCAGCGCTCCGAGGAGGGCGGCGAGCGTCGTCATCAGGATCGGCCGAAAGCGTTCGACCGCCGCGGTGCGCACCGCCTCGACCGTCGACATCCCCGTGTCGCGCCTCGCCATCAGGGCGAAGTCGACGAGCAGGATGCCGTTCTTCTTGACGATGCCGATCAAGAGGATGATGCCGATGATGCCGACCAGATCGAGCTGCATGCCGAAGGCCTGGAGGGCGATCAGCGCCCCGAGCCCCGCCGGCGGCAGGGTCGAGATGATGGTCAGCGGGTGGATCAGGCTCTCGTAGAGCACGCCGAGGATGACGTAGACGGCGAACAGCGCCGTCGCCACCAGGATCCAGGTGTTGCCCGCCGACTTGGAGAATTCCTTGGCATCGCCGGCGAATTCGGTGTGGAGTGTATCAGGCGGATGCAACTCGTCGACCGTGGCGCGCACCTTGCCGATCGCCTCCTCGAGGGTGACGCCCGGCGCCACGTCGAAGGTCACCGTCACCGCCGGGAACTGCCCCTGGTGATTGACCGCCAGCGGCGCGGTCTTGCGCTCGATGCGGGCGACGGCGGCGAGCGGCACCTGCCGCCCCCCGGACGCATTGACCCACAGACCCTCGATGTCGGAAGGGTCGCGGGCGTGCCGCCCCTCGACCTCGAGCACCACGCGGTACTGGTTGCGCGGGCTGTGGATCACCGAGATCAACCGCTGCGCATAGGCGTCGGCGAGCGCCGCGTCGATGTCGCGGATGCCCACCCCGAGCCGCGACGCCGCCATCCGGTCGATCACCACCTCGGCCTGGAGGCCGGCGGTCATGCGGTCGCTCGACACGTCGACGATCTCGGGCAGCTTCTTCAGCGCCTCGACGATCTTCGGCGTCCAGGCCACCAGCTCGCCGAAATCCGGGTCCCACAGCGTGAACTGATAGGGCGACTTGCCGATGCGGCCGCCGACGTGGAGGTCCTGCATCGGGCTCATGTAGATACGGATGCCGGGCACCGCGGTCAGCGACTTCCTCAGCCGCGCGATCACCGTGCGCGACGGCTCGCCGCCCTCCTTCACCGTCTTCAGCGCCAGGAACATGCGGCCGTTGTTGACCGCCCCCATGCCGCTGCCGACCGACGAGGCGACGCCCTTGACCATCGGATCGGCCAGCACGATGGCGATCGCCCGCTTCTGCAGGTCGACCATCGCCGGGAACGAGACGTCGGGCGCCGCTTCCGCGTAGCCGAAGACCAGGCTGGTGTCGTCCTGCGGCACGAAGCCTTTCGGCACCACCATGTAGAGCCACACTGTCGCCGCCACCGTGGCGCTCGCCAGCACCGCCATCGACCACGGATGGGCGAGGGTGAAGCCGAGCGACCGCCCGTAGAGCTTCGCGACCTTCGTCACCGCCCGATCCGTCGCCGCTTCCGCCCGGGTCGGCGGGCCGCCGCGGATGAACCGGCCGCAGATCATCGGCGTGACGCTCAACGACACCACCGTCGACACCAGGATGGCGAAGGTCATGGTGAAGGAGAATTCGGCGAAGAACTTGCCGATCATCCCGGAGGTGAACATCAGCGGGATGAAGGCGGCGATCAGCGACAGACCGATCGCCACCACGGTGAAGGCGATCTGCCGCGCCCCCGCCAGCGCCGCGGCGAGCGGCGTCGCCCCGGCGACGCGGCGGCGATGGATGTTCTCGATCATCACGATGGCGTCGTCGACGACGAAACCGACGGCGATGGTCAGCGCCATCAAGGACAGATTGTCGATCGAGAAGCCGGCCACCCACATCGCCGCGAAGGTGCCGGCGAGCGACAGCGGCACGGTGATGCCGGCGGCGATGGTCGGTGTCAGGCGTCCGAGGAAGGCGATCACCACCATCATCACCAGGGCGATGGCGACGAACAGCGTGTTGCGCGTGTCGGCGACGCCGGCGCGGATGGTCACCGTGCGGTCGTTGACCACCGAGAACTTCAACTCCGCCGGGATCCAGCGTTGCAACTCGGGGATCAGCGCCTTCACCCGGTCGACCGTGTCGATGACGTTGGCGTCGGCCTGTTTGGTGAGGTTGAGGATCACCGCCGGCTTGTCGTTGTACCAACCGGCGGCGCGAGTGTTGCGCACACCGGAGACGACGGTGGCGACGTCCTTCACCCGCACGATCGCCCCGCCGACCGCTTTGACGACGATCTGTTCGTAGTCCTCCGGCCGCGTCAGCCGATCGTCGGTGGAGAGCGTCTCGACGATCTCGCCGCCCTGGATCTGGCCGAGCGCCCCGCGCACGTTGGCATTGGCGATCGCTTTCCTGAGATCGTCGAGACCGATGTTGGCCGCCGCCAACCGTGCCGGATCGGCCCTGACCCGGATCGCCGGCTGTTCACCGCCGGTCACCGTGACGTCGGCGACGCCCTCCACCTGAGAGAGACGCTGGACGATCACCGTGTCGGCGATGTCGTAGATCTCGGCGACCGACAGCGTGTCGGAGGTCAGCGCCAGGATCAGCACCGGCATCCCCGCCGGGTTGAACTTGCGCAAGGCGGGTGCGGTCGTCAGGTCGCTCGGCAGATCGCTCGCCGCCGCGTTGATCGCCGCCTGCACGTCGCGCGCCGCCCCGTCGATCTTGCGCGACGGGTCGAACTGCACGGTGATGCTGGTCGCCCCGAGCAGCGAATACGAGGTGATCTCGCTCACCCCGGCGATCGTCCCGAGATGGCGCTCGAGCGGCGCCGCGACGCTCGCCGCCATGGTCTCGGGATCCGCCCCCGGCCGGTTGGCCGAGACGCGGATGGTGGGGAAGTCGACCGACGGCAGGCTCGCCACCGGCAGTTGGAAATAGGCGACCATCCCGGCCAGGAACAGCCCGACGGCGAGCAGGATGGTCCCCACCGGACGGCGGATGAACGGGCCGGAGATGTCGATCATTCGACCGCCTCCTCCGTCGCATCGACCCCGTCGTCGATCGCCCGCTTGCCGCCGCCGCGCAGCCGCGCCGCCGCCCGCTCGATGGCGAGATAGACGACCGGCGTTGTGTAGAGCGTGAGGAGCTGGGAGAGCAGCAGCCCGCCGACGATGGTGACGCCGAGCGGAATGCGCAGCTCCGAGCCCGGCCCGTGGGCGAGCGCCAGCGGCACCGCGCCGAGAAGGGCGGCGAGCGTCGTCATCATGATCGGCCGGAAACGCCTGAGGCACGCCTCGACGATCGCCTCGTGCGGACCGAGGCCACGCACCCGTTCGGCGACGATGGCGAAGTCGATCATCATGATGGCGTTCTTCTTGACGATGCCCATCAGCAGCACGATGCCGATCAGCGCGACGATCGACAACTGGTGACCGGTGAGCGAGAGCGCGATCAACGCCCCGACGCCGGCCGACGGCAGCGTCGTCAGGATGGTGAAAGGATGGGCGAAGCTCTCGTAGAGCACACCCAGCACCACGTAGATGGTGACGATCGCCGCCAGGATCAGCCACGGCTGCGAGGCGAGCGAGCGGGCGAACTCCGCCGCGTCGGCGTCCGGCTCGCCGATCACCGCGTCGGAGATGCCGATCTCGTCGCGCACCTCCTCGATCGCCGCCAGCGCCTGTTCGAGCGACACGCCGTCCGCCGTGTCGAAGGACAGCGTCGCCGCCGGGAACTGGTCCGACCGCGTCACCGACAGCGGCGCCGTCTGACGCGTGATGCGGGCGAACGAGGAGAGCGGCACCGGCACGCCGCCGCTTCCGGTGACGTGCAACCGCCCCATCGCCGAGACGTCGCGCGCCTGCGCCGGATCGGCCTCGAGGATCACCCGGTACTGGTTCGACTGGGCGTAGATGGTCGAGATCTGCCGCTGGGCGAAGGCGTTCGCCAACATGTCGTCGATCGCCTGCACCGTGACGCCGTAGAGGCCGGCGCGGTCGCGATCGATCTCGATGTGGGCGCGAAGCCCGCCTTCCTGGTTCTCCAGCGCCACGTGGCGGAACTCGGGTCGAGCGGCGAGCGCCCGCGCCAACGCCTGACCGCTCTCGGAAATCATCGGACCGTCGGTCCCGGTCAGCGTATACTGGTACTGCGACCGCGAGGTGCGGGTGCCGATGCGCACATCCTGCACCGGCTGGACGTAGACCGTCGCCCCCGGCACCGCAGCACCGAGCCGGCGCAATCGATCGGCGATCTCCTCGGCCCGCGCGCTCCGCGTCTCGCGCGGTTTCAGATCGACCGTCATCCGCGCCGTGTTGCCGGTGGCGTTGAGCGAACCGACGCCGAGCACCGAGACGACGCCGCCGACGTCCGGGTCGCTGGCGAAGGCCGCCGCCACCCGATCCTGCAGCCGCACCATCTCGGCGAAGGAGGACTGCGGCGCCCCTTCCAGCACCACCGAGACGAGGCCGGTGTCCTGATTGGGCAGGAAGCCCTTCGGCGCCACCACGTAGAGCCAGCCGGTGAGCCCGAGCGTCGCCACCGTGATCACCAGCACCAGCCCCTGGCGGTCGAGCGCCCAGCCGAGCGAGCGCTCGTAGCCGCGCGCCATCGCCGTGATCGGCCACTCGAAGACGGCGAAGAGCCGCCCGACGAAGCTCTTCGGATCGTGGCTCTCGTGTCCCTTCAGCAGCCGTCCGCACATCATCGGCGTCAGCGTCAGCGACACCACCGCCGAGACGATGACCGCGATCGAAAGCGTCAGCGCGAACTCGCGGAACATCCGGCCGACGAGCCCGGTCATGAACAACAGCGGAATGAACACCGCGATCAGCGACAGGGTCAGCGAGATGACGGTGAAACCGATCTCCGCCGCACCCTCGCGCGCCGCTTCGAGCGGTCCGAGCCCACCCTCCTGCCGGCGTACGATGTTCTCGATCATCACGATCGCGTCGTCGACGACGAAGCCGGTGCCGATGGTCAGCGCCATCAGCGACAGATTGTCGAGACTGAAGCCGACCGCCCACATCGCCGCGAAGGTGGCGACGATCGACAGCGGAAGCGTGACGCCGGCGATGATCGTGGCGCGCACCGAGCGCAGGAAGATCAGCACCACCATCACCACCAGCGCCGCCGAGAGCACCAGCGTGAACTGCACCTCGGCGATCGAGGCGCGGATGATGTCGGTGCGGTCGTGGACGACCTCGAGCTTCACCCCCGCCGGCATCGACCGTTGCAGCCGCGGCACCTCGGCCATCAGTCGGCCGACGGTGTCGACGATGTTGGCGCCGGGTTGTTTCTGGACATCGAGGACGACCGCCGGATGGCCCTTGTACCAACCGCCGACGAAGGCGTCCTCCAGCCCCTCGACCGCGTCGGCGACGTCGCCGAGCAGCACCGGCACGCCGTTCTTCTTGGCCACCACCAGCCGGGTGAACCCCTCGACCGCGGAGATCTGATCGTTGGCGCCGATGGTGTAGGACTGCGTCGGCCCGTCGAGCGCCCCCTTCGATCCGGCGACGTTGCCGGCGACGATCGCCGTCCTCAGATCCTCGAGCCCGAGGCCGTAGGAGGCGAGCCGCGTCAGATCCGCCCTGACCCGGATCGCCGGGCGCACACCGCCGGCGAGCGACGCCCGGCCGACGCCGGAGACCTCGGAGAGACGCGGCGTGATCAGCGTATCGGCGAGATCGGAGAGGAGCCGCAGCGGCGCCGTGTCCGAGGAGAGCGCCAGGGTCAGGACCGGCGTGTCGGCCGGATTGACCTTCGAATAGACCGGCGGATAGGGCAGGCTCGTCGGCAGCGTCGATCCGGCCGCGTTGATCGCCGCCTGGACGTCCTGCGCCGCCGCGTCGATGTCGCGGTCGAGGGCGAACTGCAAAGTGACGCGGGAGAGGCCGTAGGAACTCTCCGAGGTCATCGACGTCAGCGACGGGATCTTGCCGAACTGCCGCTCGAGCGGCGCCGTGACGATGTCGGCGATGGTCTCGGGATTGGCGCCCGGCATCCGCGTCGTGATCTGCAGGGTCGGGAAGTCGACCTGCGGCAACGACGAGACCGGCAGTCGCAGGAAGCCCAACACGCCGACGATCAGGATCGCCGCCGCGATGAGCGACGTGGCGATCGGTCGGTCGATGAAGGGCCTGGAGACGCTCATGGCGCGGCGCCCGGTCGCGACCCTCCGGCACCGCCGGCCGCCGCGCCGCCCCCCTGGCCACCACTTTGGCCGCCCTGCGGCCGCCGCCGGCCTTCGCCGCCTCCCTGACCGCCACCACCCTGACCGCCACCACCCTGACCGCCGCCCCCCTGGCCGCGACGTTCACCCGCCGCCGGCTTCGCCGGTTCGGTCGCCGGAGCCGCGTCCTTGGCGGCCTCGCCGCCCTCCGCCGTCGGCTTGACCTTGGCGCCGTCGGTGAGACGGGTGAAGCCGGTGGTGACCACCTTCTCGCCGACGTCGACGCCGCCGGTGATCACCGCTCGATGCTCGTCCTGGCGACCGACACCGACCGGCCGCCGCTTCACCTTGTCCTCCTCGCCGAGGACATAGACGAAGGCCCCTTCGCTGCCGCGCTGCACCGCCGCCGTCGGCACCACCATGGCGCCTTTCAGCGTATCGACCAGGACGCGCACGTCGACGAACTGACCCGGCCACAGCCGCGTCGCCGCATTGGGCAGCGTCGCCTTGATCTTCACCGTACCGGTGGTGCTGTCGACCTGATTGTCGATGACCTCGATACGTCCGCGATCGAGCACCTCGCGCGGATCGCCGCCGATCACCTCGACCGGGACGGGACCGCGCGCCTGGGCCGCGAGCAACGTCGAAAGCTGCTGCTGCGGCAGGGTGAAGGTCACCGCGATCGGGTGGAGTTGGGCGATCGACACGATGCCGGCGGTGTCGGACGAGCGCACCAGCGTGCCGACGTCGACGGCGCGGATGCCGGTGCGGCCGGAGATCGGCGCCCGGATCGTCGTGTTGTCGAGGTTGAACTTCGCCGCGTCGATGATGCCCTGGTCGATCTTCAGCTGCGCCTCGAGTTTGGCGACGACGGCGCGCTGGGTATCGGCCTGCTGGCGCGACCCGGATTCCGATTGGGCGAGGCGGATGTAGCGATCGAGGTCGATGCGGGCGTTGCGCAGCTCCGCCTCGTCCTGCTCGCGCCGCGCCACCGCCTGATCGTAGACCGCCTGATAGCTCGCCGGGTCGATGCGGGCGAGGATCGTCCCCGCCTCGACGTCTTCGCCCTCGCGGAAGGCGATCTCGACGATCCGGCCCTCCACCTGGGCGCGGACCGTCACCGCCGCGAAGGCCTGCACCGTGCCGATGCCGTCGAACACCACCGGCACGTCCTGGCGCGCCACCGCCGCGACCACCACCGGCGTCGGCCCGTCCGCCAGCCCCATCGACCCGGAACGTCGCGAGCCGCCGGGACCACGGCCGCCGCCCGGTCCGGCGCCGGCGCCCGGACCGGCCGCGGTGTCCGATGTCGTACCACCCGGCACGAAGGGCAGCAGGCCCCTCTGCCAGGCGACGGCGCCGGCGATCGCCGCGGCGGCGAGAAGGAAGAAGAAGATCCGGGTCTTGCTCATCGTCATTCCGTTCCGCCGAGCACCATCGGCCCGGCCGCCACCGCCCGAACTTCGGCTTCGGACGCCTTCGTCCACCCGCCACCGAGTGCCGCCACCAGGCCGACCGAAGCGCGGAAGCGGGCGAGCCGCACCGCCACCAGCGTGTCCTCCGCCTGGAACAGCGTGCGCTGCGCATCGAGCACCGTGGTGATCGGGATCGTCCCCTCCGACAGCCGCTGCTCGGTGAGACGCTGCGCCTTGCGCGCCGCCGTCACCACCGCCGTCTGCAACGCCTCGCGCCGCCGATTCTGCTCGACCGCGACGAGCGCGTTCTCGACGTCGGCCAGCGCCTCGTGCACCGCCTTGCGATAGCCGGCGGCGAGTTCGGCGTGCTGCGCCCGGGTCAGCGCCAGCCGCCCCTCGCGCGCGCCGCCGTCGAAGATCGTCTCGGTGACGCTCGCCGCGATCGACCCGGCGAAGGCCTCGGGGCGCAGGAGATTCTTCAGGAACGCGCTGGAGAGCCCGGCCGACCCGGTCAGCCCCACCTCCGGCAGAAACGCCGCCCGCGCCGCCTCGACGTTGGCCGCCGCCGCCTCGAGCCGCAACTCCGCCGCCGCCACGTCCGGCCGGCGCACCAGGAGGCGCGACGGCAATCCCGGCGCCACCCGCGGCAGCCGCAGCCGATCGAGCCCGCCGCCGCGGATCGTCGCCGCCTCCGGCGCCCGCCCGGTCAACACCACCACGGCATTGCGGGTCTGGCGCAGGGTGATCTCGAGGTCGGGGATCGCCGCCCGCTGGGTGGCGAGCACGCCCTCCTGCTGGGCGAGATCGAGCGCCGTCACCGTGCCGACGTCGAACCGGCGCCGGATCGCCGCGAGCGTCCGCTCGGCGATGGCGACGTCTTCGCGCGCCAGTTTCAGGCGATCTTCCGCCGCCGCCGCCTGGAGATAGGTGTCGACCAGCGCCGTCGCCGTCGAGAGCCGCACCGCATCGAGATCGATGCGGGTCGCCGCGAGGCTCGCCTCGCTCGCCCGCACGCTCGCCCGTGTCCGCCCCCACAGGTCGACCTGCCACGACGCCCCGAGACCGAGCTGATGGGAATTGCCGACCCGCGACTTGAACGGCGGCGACGCACTCGACATCGTGCCCGGCGTCACCGAATGGGAGCTCTCGGCCGAACCCGAGACCGTCGGTGCCAGACCGGCGGCGGTCACGGTCAACTGGGCTTCCGCCTGATCGATCCGCGCCCGCGCCGCCGCGACGTCGAGATTGTCGAGATCGGCGGAGGCGACGAGACGGGAAAGCTCGGCCGAACCGAAGCCGGCGACCCAGTCACCGGTCATCTCGGCGGCCGAGGCCCGCGGCGCCTCGCGCCAGCGCGTCGGCATCTCGGCCTCGACGTCCGGCGCCCGCACCGCCTCGCCGCAACCGGCGAGCATCGCCGCCACCGCGAGGCCCGCCCCCAGGCGCAGCCACCGTCGTGATCGACCGGTCGTCGCGGAACCGAACTTTGCGCTGCGCATTCGCCGATCACCCCGGGGGTGGAGAGGTCGCAGGAGTGCGGCGCGATCGCCGGTGCTCCTCGCCCGCCGCCCCGCATCGGCCCTCGGGCGGCCGAACGGTTCGCGGAAACCGCCGGACGTTACCCGAGATCCCGATACACGGCCAAATGAATTTCCCTTCATCCGGCGCGCGTTCGATGCGCGCGGGCGCTCGCTCCGGCGCGATCTCCGGATACGCTCGAAGTCACTCGCCGCACCTTCACCTTTACGTCATGCCGATGACGTTCGCTGTGAAATGCAGATTACGCCCTTCGCAGGTGCGAGATGAATCGCCGGCGATCGTGTCGAACCGCCCTTCGCCGTCTCATCGGAACACCGGATTTTCTTCGCACCGCGGGTGTGTGACTTTCGTCGCCCTTCGTCGACAGGCTTACGACCAATGACAGCGGCCATCTCGACCAAAGTCTGTCGTGCCGCGTGTGGACGGCGGCGCCGGTTGTCGCATAATGCCCACCGAAAATTCCGGAGGCTCTCGCGCCACCTTCCCACGGAAGGAGGCACGGGGGGTGTTACCGGTGAGGGATCAGTACCGAGGGAGGAACTCATGTCCGACAGCGTTTATCCGGTTCCGGCGGAGGTCGCGGCCAACGCGCTCATCGACGATGCCAAGTACAAGGCGATGTACGAGCAGTCGGTGAAGGACCCGGAGGGCTTCTGGGGCGAGCACGCCAAGCGCATCGACTGGTCCAAGCCCTTCACCAAGGTGAAGAACACCAGCTACGATCCGCACAACGTGTCGATCAAGTGGTTCGAGGACGGCGAGCTCAACGTCTCCTACAACTGCGTCGACCGTCATGCCGCCGCCACCCCGGACAAGGTCGCCATCATCTGGGAAGGCGACAACCCGGCCGAGGACAAGAAGATCACCTACGGCGAGCTCAAGGACGAGGTGTCCAAGTTCGCCAACGTGCTCAAGGCGCACGGCGTCAAGAAGGGTGACCGCGTCACCATCTATCTGCCGATGATCCCGGAAGCGGCCTACGCCATGCTGGCCTGCGCCCGCGTCGGTGCCATCCACTCGATCGTCTTCGGCGGCTTCTCGCCGGACAGCCTCGCCGGCCGTATCGAAGACTGCGACTCGTCCGTCGTCATCTGCGCCGACGAGGGTCTGCGCGGCGGCCGCAAGGTCCCGCTCAAGGCCAACGTCGACGCAGCCGTCGCCAATCTGCCGGGCGTCAAGTCGGTCCTCGTCGTCCGCCGCACCGGTGGCGACGTCGCCATGGCCGCCGGCCGCGACTACTACTACGACGAGGAGGCCGCCAAGGTCTCCGCCGACTGCCCGCCGGAGCCGATGAACGCCGAAGATCCGCTGTTCATCCTCTACACCTCGGGTTCGACCGGCAAGCCGAAGGGCGTGCAGCACTGCACCGGCGGCTACCTCGTCTATGCCTCGATGACGCATCAGTACGTCTTCGACTATCACCCCGGTGAGATCTACTGGTGCACCGCGGACGTGGGTTGGGTCACCGGCCACAGCTACATCGTCTACGGTCCGCTCGCCAACGGCGCCACCTCGCTGATGTTCGAGGGCATCCCGACCTACCCGTCGGCCTCGCGCTTCTGGGACGTGGTCGACAAGCACCAGGTCAACATCTTCTACACCGCCCCGACCGCCATCCGCTCGCTGATGGGCGCCGGCGAGGAACTGGTGAAGAAGACCTCGCGCAAGTCGCTGCGCATCCTCGGTTCGGTCGGCGAGCCGATCAATCCGGAAGCCTGGATCTGGTACTACAACGTCGTCGGCGAGAAGCGCTGCCCGATCGTCGACACCTGGTGGCAGACCGAGACCGGCGGCATTCTGATCACGCCGCTGCCGGGCGCCACCCCCCTCAAGCCGGGTTCGGCCACCCGTCCGTTCTTCGGCGTGCAGCCGGCGGTCGTCGATGCCGAGGGCAAGATCCTCGAGGGCGCGACCGAAGGCAACCTCGTCATCACCGACTCGTGGCCGGGCCAGATGCGCACCGTCTACGGCGATCACGAGCGCTTCGTGCAGACCTACTTCTCGACCTACAAGGGCATGTACTTCACCGGTGACGGCTGCCGCCGCGACGCCGACGGCTACTACTGGATCACCGGCCGCGTCGACGACGTCATCAACGTCTCCGGTCACCGCATGGGCACGGCGGAAGTCGAGTCGGCGCTGGTCGCCCACCCGAAGGTCGCCGAGGCCGCGGTCGTCGGTTACCCGCACGACCTCAAGGGCCAGGGCATCTACGCCTACGTCACCCTGATGACCGGCGAGGAGCCGACCGAAGCGCTGCGCAAGGAGCTGGTGGCGTGGGTCCGCAAGGAGATCGGCCCGATCGCCTCGCCGGATCTCATCCAGTTCTCGCCGGGCCTGCCGAAGACCCGCTCGGGCAAGATCATGCGCCGCATCCTGCGCAAGATCGCCGAGGACTCGTTCGACAGCCTCGGCGACACCTCGACGCTGGCCGATCCGACCGTCGTCGACGACCTGATCGAGAACCGTCAGAACCGCCACTGAAGATGGCGCGACGGTCCCCCGTCACGGGGAGGAAAGAAGAGACCCCGGGGAGCGATCCCCGGGGTTTTTCGTTGCCCTATGATATTCGACAATAACCTCCCGTAAATCATCTTTATCAACTTGACGAAAACCACGTCTGCTCGCGATATCGCAAGCTTTCCGGTGCATCATCTCGCCCGATCGACAATTCCCATCGTCAGTCGGGAGTATCGTGCATGGGGAAACTGGGGAAATACGCCGCAGCCGCCGGGCTCGCCACGGCGGTCATGGCCATCGCCGGGCTCGGCCACGCCTCTGCCCGTGAGCTGGTGAGCGTCGACGGCGCCTTCCAGGCCGGCACCATCGTGGTCAAGACCTCCGAGCGCCGGCTCTATTACGTCCTCGGCGGTGGCCGAGCGATGCGCTACCCGGTCGCCGTCGGCAAGCCGGGCAAGGAGTGGGCGGGGTCCACCTACATCGCCCGCAAGGAGGTCAACCCGGTCTGGGGGCCGCCGGCCGAGGTCAAGCGCGACAAGCCGAGCCTGCCGGATCTGATCCCGCCGGGACCGCGCAATCCGCTCGGACCGCGCGCCATGGTGCTCGCCCACGGCCAATACGCCATCCACGGCACCAACAGGCGCGACTCGATCGGCACGCGGGCGAGCTACGGCTGCATCCGCATGTACAACGAGGACGTGGTCGAACTCTTCGAACGCGTCGGCGTCGGTACGCCGGTGGTGGTGTTGCGCTGAGACCGTCGGTCATCGGAAACGACCGAAGGACTTCCTTGCGCGAATTTCTCATGCCTCCGATGCAGATGAGAAATTCGCGTGTCTCGGAGGCCGGGCGTCTCGGCGCCTTCGGCCTCCGGTATGAGACCGTCACGTCGTGAAGACGTGTTCGCGGCCGGCCTTCGGGCCGGCCGTCGTCGTTTCGCCCGATCATCGCGCCATACTGCGACGGAACCGGTGATTTTCCCGTTCCGCCGCCCCGCCCCTCGGCCTATGATTCCGAAAGACGAAGCACCGAACGGGCCGAAAGAGAGGACAGCGACATGGACAGAGCGACACGATCGACGATCCGCGGCGCCGTTCTCGGCCTCGTCGCCGCGTGTGCCCTCGTCGCCCCGACGCTCGCCGCGCCGCCGGTGCCGGCGAACCCGGCCAACGGCAAACGCCTCTCCGAACGCTGGTGCGCCGCCTGCCACGTCGTCTCGGCCGAACAGACGCGCGCCTCCGCCGACGTGCCCACCTTCGAGGCGCTGGCCAACGCGCCGGGGAAGACGCCGGACGGCATCGCCGACTTCCTCACCCTTCCCGGCACCACCCATTCGAAGATGCCGGATCTGGCGCTGTCGCGCGTCGAGATCGACGACATCGCCGCCTACATCGCCACGCTGAAGAAGTGAGCCGACCGGCCGCCGCACCACGCTCCGCCACCCTTGCGCCGCGACCCGCCGCGACCCATGTTGGCGGCCAGAGAGGTGGGCCATGAACAGACGCGACGAGATCGAGGCCGAACGCAAGCGCGCGTCGGAGGACGCGCTCACCGGCGTGGTGCGCGACAGCGAAGCGATCGGCACCTCGGCCTTCGCCCGCATGGCCCGCCACACCGGCGAACGGCTGGAGGCCCATTTCGGCGGCGCCGACGCCGATCAGGACGACCGCGTCGAGGTCTGGGGCCGACGCATCGGTCGCGCCCTCGGCCTGTTCTTCGCTGCGGTGCTCGTCGTCCATCTCGTCCGCACCTACGTGATCGGCTGATCCCTTGCCGCCCCACCCGCCCCGACCCGAGGACCGCCGAACCCTGATCGAGACGGCGACCGCCGCGACCGGGCTCGCGCCGCGCGGCTGGATCGCCGTTTCGCCCGAAGACCGCCTGCCGACGCTCGGCCCCGGCCGACCGGCCCGCGCTCTCGTCCTCGTCGGCCGTCTCGGCCGCCGGGGCTGGCGCGACTTCGCCGCCTCGCCCGAGGCAGGCGATCGCCTGCCCGATCCGCTCGACCGTTGGTCGGCCCGCGTGATCGGCGATCTCGCCGCGGCCTTCGGCGGACATGCCCTCTTCCCCTTCGCCGGCCCCCCGTGGTGGCCGTTCCAGGATTGGGCGCGTCGCGCCGAGGGGCTCGCCCCCTCGCCGCTCGGCCTGCTGATCCATCCCGAATTCGGCCTCTGGCACGCCTATCGTGGCGCCCTCGCCTTCGCCGACGGTGTCGGTCCGATCGAGCCGCCGGCACCCGTCGCCGGCCCCTGCGAGAGCTGCGCCGGAAGGCCCTGCCTCACCACTTGTCCGGTCGACGCCTTCTCGCACGACGGCTACGACACGGCGCGCTGTCTCGCCCATCTCGAGAGCCCGCTCGGCGCGCTCTGCCGCACCGACGGCTGCCGCGCCCGCGACGCCTGTCCGGTCGGCCGCGGCAAGCGCTACGGTGACGACGAGATCCGTTTCCTGATGCGCGCCTTCCGCGCCGCCCATTTGAAGGACGTCCGATGACCCGCTCCGAGCCGATCGACTGGTCCCACGCCAAGGCGCCCGACCTCGACGCCTTCGAGGCGCTGGCGCATGCCGCCTATCGGGCGCTGCCGCCGGAGTTCCTCCACTTCACCGGCGACATCCTGATCGCCATCGCCGATTTCCCCGAGGACGAGGTCGTCGACGAGATGGAACTCGAAAGCGAGTTCGATCTGCTCGGCCTGTTCCACGGCACCGGCCTGCCGCATCGCGGCGCCGTGCCCCACACCGGGGCGATGCCCAACCGTATCCTGCTCTATCGCCGGCCGATCCTCGACTTCTGGGCCGAACACGACGAAACCCTCGGGGCCATCGTCACCCATGTGCTGATCCATGAGATCGGCCACCACTTCGGCTTCTCCGACGCCGACATGGAGGCGATCGAGCGCCTGGCCCGCGACCTCGATCGCGATGGTGAGGAAAGATGACGAGGATGACCGCGGCCCGCTCCCTGCCGATCCTCGCGACCCTCGCCGCGCTCGGCGCGACCGTGCCGTCGGTCGCCGCCGAGGTCGCGCCGCCGGCCGATCGGTGCGATTTCCGCGCCTGGTCGAAGGACCCGGACCCCGCCGGCCTCGACGTCCGCACCGCCCCGCGCGCCGACGCGACGGTGATCGCCCGCCTGCCGCCGCCCCGCGTCGTCGACGGCGAGAAACTCGCGGTCGAGTTCCATGTCCTCGGCGGCACCGGGGGCTGGTTGCTGATCGAAAAGGCCGAGTACGGCGACTACGGCACCGGCGCGAAGAAGGTCTTCTCCGGTCGCGGCTGGGTGGCCGCGAGCCTCGTCGACGTCGGCGTCCAGGACGAGAAGGTCCGCGTCGGCCCGACGACCGGCGCGTCGCTCGTCGACGAACCGCACCCCGCCGGCGACGGCAACGACGAGTTCCTTTCCCTCGGCCGCATTCTCGGCTGCCGCGACCACTGGATCGAGATGGAGGGCGAGTTCCGCGTCGAGCAGAAGAAGCCCGGCCGGCCGGTGCGCGGCTGGGTCACCGGTCTGTGCGGCAATCAGGTGACGACCTGCAACTGAAGCCGCCGCTCGTCCCCGAGAAGGGCTTTGTTCGAACGTGAAAACGCGCTAGAGACGCGGCAACGCATTTCGGAGATCTCTCATGGACAAGTTCACGACGCTGACCGGAGTGGCCGCGCCGTTGCCGATCGTCAACATCGACACGGACATGATCATCCCCAAGCAGTTCCTGAAGACGATCGAGCGCACCGGTCTCGCCCGCGGCCTGTTCTTCGAACTGCGCTTCGAGGAGGACGGCTCGGAGAAGCCGGGTTTCGTCCTCAACCAGCCGGCCTGGCGCAAGGCGCAGATCATCGTCGCCGGCGACAACTTCGGCTGCGGCTCGAGCCGTGAGCATGCCCCCTGGGCGCTGCTCGACTACGGTATCCGCTGCGTGATCTCGACGAGCTTCGCCGACATCTTCTACAACAACTGCTTCAAGAACGGCATTCTGCCGATCCGCGTGTCGCAGGAAGACCTCGACAAGCTGATGGACGACGCCAACCGCGGCTCCAACGCCACCCTGACGGTCGATCTCGCCGCTCAGGAAGTCCGTGGCCCGGACGGCGGCGTCGTGAAGTTCGACATCGACCCGTTCCGCAAGCACTGCCTGCTCGAGGGCCTCGACGACATCGGCCTGACCCTGCAGAAGGCCGACGACATCTCCGCCTTCGAAGCGAAGACCGCGGCTGCACGCCCCTGGGCCTGACGCGACCGCGCGCCCTTGGACTTGACGCGGTAGGCGGCCGGCAGGAAGATCCATCCCCGTCGGGAGGGGGCGGCGCGAGCCGTCCCCTTCGTCGTCTGCGGACCGCCGCGCCATCGGTGAACATCCATGAATCTCGACGTCTGGCCGATCTTCGTCCCTGCCGCCTTCGCCCTCAACATGTTCCCCGGGCCGAACAACGTGCTCGCCATGTCGAACGCGGCGCGTCACGGCTTTTCGACCGCGCTGATCGCTTCTTCGGGCCGCTTCCCACCCTTCGCGACCTTCGTGCTCGGCGCCGCCATCGGCCTCGGCGCGGTGCTCGCTACCTCCGCCGAACTCTTCTCCGCGCTGAAGATCCTCGGCGCGCTCTATCTCGTCTGGCTCGGTATCCAGATGATCCGAGCGAAGCCGGCCGACACGCCCGAGGTGCGAGCCGAGGGCACGCTCTCGATCCTGATCGCCCGCGAATTCTGGACGGCGGCGACCAATCCCAAGGCGATGCTGGTCTTCACCGCCTTCTTCGCCCCCTTCCTCGATCCCGCCCGCCCCACCTTCGGCCAGATCCTGGCGCTCGGCGCGGTGGCGCTGATGCTCGAACTGGTCGCCGTGGCGATCTACGCCTTCGCCGGCGCCCGCATCGGCCGCTTTTCCCGGTCGACGAACGCGCTCGTCTGGATCGACCGCGTCTCCGGCGGCGCGCTGATCGCCGCCGGCATCGCTCTCCTCTTCGCCCGCCGCCCGGCGAGCATCTGAACCGCGGAAAGGACATCGTCATGACCAAGCGTCGCCTGATCTCCACCGGCTCGCCCTTCGAAAAGGTCGCGGGCTACTCCCGCGCCGTGGTCCAGGGCGAATGGTGCTGGGTCTCCGGCACCACCGGCTACGACTACGCCGCCATGCAGATGCCCGAGAGCGTCGAGGCCCAGACCCGCAACGCCATGGCGACCATCACCAAGGCGTTGAACGACGGCGGCTTCCTCCTCGCCGACGTGGTGCGCGTCACCTACTACATCACCGACGCGGCGATGATGGACGTGGTCTTCCCCATCGTCGGCGAGTTCTTCGCCGACGTCCGCCCCGCCGCGACGATGATCGTCTGCGGTCTGGTCAAGCCCGAGATGAAGATCGAGATCGAAGTGACGGCGAAGCGGCCCGAGAAGGACTGAGGACCGATCGACGGAACGCCGCGAGCTGCCCCTCCTTCTCCCCTCGCGGGAGAAGGGAAGACGCCGGTTCACGCGTCTACCTGGACGCGTCGAGAGCGCTTCTGGCGACACCCGGAAAGCTCGGCCGGCCACGGACCCGCCGTCGAGGCTTCACCTCTTCACCGCGACGAAGAACAACCGCGGGAAGCGGAACATCACCCGGCCGTCGCGGCAGGCCGGATAGGCGGCGGCGATACGCGCGGTGTAACGGGCGAGATAGTCGGCCCTGAGCCCCTCGTCGAGCGGGTCGACGAAGGGCTTCAAGCCGGTCGAACGCACCATCTCGACGATCTTCTCGGGCCCCATGAGCGGGTGGACATAGGCCGTCCGCCACATGTCGACGGCGCTCGCGTGGGCGCCAGAACGTCCCACGTCGCCTCGTAGGAGAGCAGCTTCGTCCGCGCCCCCGCCGCATCCTTCAGCGCATCGGGGAACGGCGCCTCGGCCGCCACCGCCCGCATCGACGCATGGCTCGGCTCGTCGAGATTGTCGGGTATCTGCACGGCCAGCACCCCGCCGGGCTTCAGCCACCCCATCAGCCGCGGCAGCAACGTCGGATGATCGGGGATCCACTGCAACGTCGCATTGGAGAACACGAGATCGACCGGCGCGTCCGGCGTCCACGTCGCCCCGTCGGCGATCTCGTAACGCGCACCCGGCACCTTCGCCTGCGCCTCGGCGATCATCGCCGGCGAGGTGTCGATACCGAGCACTTGCGCCCCCGGCCAGCGCGCCAACAGCGGCGCCGTCGACGCCCCCGCCCCGCAGCCGAGATCGACGATCCGTTCCGGGCTCGCCAACGGCACGCGAGCCAGGAGATCATGGACGGGACGCGCCCGTTCGTCGGCGAAGCGGGCATAGAGTTCGGGGTTCCAGTCGGCCATCGGGGCGTCCTCCCGTCGTCAAGCTATGCGAGGCGGGCGCGTCCCGCGAGCCGAAAACACGATCGGCGCCCCGAAGGACGCCGATCGATTTTTTCGCGATGGAGGCGCCCGCGGCTCACGCCGCCTTTTCGGCTCGCGGCTTGATCAGCCCACGGTTGACCAGCACCTCGGCGATCTGCACCGCGTTGAGCGCCGCGCCCTTGCGCAGGTTGTCGGAGACGCACCAGAAGGCGAGGCCGTTCTCCACCGTGTTGTCCTCGCGGATACGGGAGATGTAGGTAGCGTCCTCGCCGGCCGCCTCGTGCGGGGTGATGTAGCCACCCGGCTCGTGCTTGTCGATCACCAGCACGCCCGGCGCCTCGCGCAGGATGTCGCGCGCCTCGTCGGCGGTGACCGGATTCTCGAACTCGACGTTGACCGATTCCGAGTGAGAGATGAACACCGGCACACGCACGCAAGTTGCGGTCAGCTTGATCTTCGGGTCGAGAATCTTCTTGGTCTCGGCCATCATCTTCCACTCTTCCTTCGTGAACCCGTCCTCCATGAACACGTCGATGTGGGGGATCAGATTGAAGGCGATACGCTTCGGGAACTTCTTCGGCTCGACCGGATCGGAGACGAAGATCGCCCGGGTCTGGGTGAACAGCTCGTCCATCGCATCCTTGCCGGCGCCCGACACCGACTGGTAGGTCGAGACGACCACACGCTTGATCTTGTACTCGTCGTGCAGCGGCTTCAGCGCCACCACCAGCTGGGCGGTCGAGCAGTTCGGATTGGCGATGATGTTCTTCTTGGTGAAGCCGACGATCGCATCGGCGTTCACTTCCGGAACGATCAGCGGCACCTCGGCGTCGTAGCGCCAGGCCGAGGAGTTGTCGATGACGACGCAGCCCTGGGCGCCGATCTTCGGCGACCATTCCTTCGACACCGAACCGCCGGCCGACATCAGGCAGATGTCGGTGTCGGAGAAGTCGTAGTTGTCGAGGACCTTGGTCTTCAGCGTCTTGTCGCCGAAGGAGACTTCCGTGCCGAGCGAGCGGCTCGAGGCGAGCGGCACGACTTCCGACACCGGAAATCCGCGCTCCGCCAGGATGTCGAGCATCTCGCGACCCACGTTGCCGGTGGCACCGACGATGGCGACCTTGTAACCCATGTGGAAAATTCCCCCGATCCTCGTCGTCTCTCCCGTTGTCGGAGAGGACCTCTGGTGCGCTTTTTCGAGGGATCGAAGAAGGGAACCGTTCGGTCCTCCGCTGCCCTCGTCACCCGCCGGGAGAGGGCTGCGGGAGGTCGAGAGCCTGCGTCAGCCGGCGACCGTGGTGGTCGCCGTCGTCATGGTCGTTTTGGTTTTCGTCGTGGTGACGAAGGCCATGATGACGTGTGGTCCCGAACAGTTGCGAAACCCGTCGCGCGGGTTCGCGATCGAAAAGCCCGAAAAGAGAGGGGAAGTCAAGCGCCGGAAAGGCACACTTCCGTCGCGGCGCGCACTCACCGCGCCCGGAACCACGCCGCCGGCCGGCGGGCGAGGCCGAGGAGCCGCTCCCCTACCCACTCGAGCCCGTCGTCGATGCGACCTTCGGTCATCGGCCCGACCTTGTCGATTAAGGCCCAGCGGCAGGCGAAGACGATCGTCGCGGTGAGCCCCCAGCCGATCACCACGTCGGAGAGGAAGTGGGCGCCGAAGGCCATGCGGTTGACCGAGATGGTGAGCGCCCAGGCGAGGACGGCGATCGTCGCCCCCCGGCGCCACCGCTCCGGCACGACGAAGACCAGGGCGATCAGCCACATCGCGCTCGACGCCTCGCCCGAGGGAAACGAGCAGTTGGTCTCGCACGCCCCGCCCGGCACCCAGGCCGGGAAGAACTCCATCGAGCCGCCGAATTCGCCGATCTGCCGCGGCCGCGGCCGCCCCCAGAACTCCTTGAGGATCGAATTGACCACGATCCCCGGCCCGAGCGCCATCGACGTGGCGAGGAACAAGAGTTTCCTCGACGATACCGCCCGCATCAGCATCGGCACGAAGAGCTTGCCGAGGAAGGCGACCACCAACGAGACGACGACGATCCGCGTGACGCCCATGCCGGCGTGGCGCACGTCGAGGAGGAAGCCGTTGCGGTCGGCCGGAAACCCGTCGGCGCCGTGATGGAAGAGCGACGCAACGGCGATGTCGAGACCGGGAAAGGCGAGCGCGAGCGCCGAGACGGCCGCTGTCGCCACCGCCACGCTCGCGCCGGGGCGTGCGCCGGTCGCCGCCACGGCGCGGCCGAGGCGCGCGCGAAGCGTCGCGACGATCTCTTCCGCACGGCTGACGTCCGTCATTCGCTCTCCTCGTTTTCTGCCCCGACATGTAACCTCGGCGGCGATGCGGCGAAAGCCCACTGCCGACATCCGCGGCCGCCTCATCCACCCGGCGAGCACCGCCGGGTCCCGCCGTCCCCGATCGATCGGAGGAAAACCCTTGTTCGTCGACCTCGCCGACCGCCTGCCCGATCTTGCGACCGTCTTCGCCTATGCCGCGGCGGTGATCCTGCTGGTGCTCACCCCCGGCCCGGACATGGCGCTCTTCCTCGGCCGAACGCTCGCCTCGGGCCGCGGCCCCGGTCTCGCCGCTCTCCTCGGCACCACCGCCGGCCTCTACGTCCACACCGCTTTCGCCGCCCTCGGCCTGTCGGCGCTCATCGCCGCCTCGCCGATGGCCTATGCGGTGTTGAAATGGGCGGGCGCCGCCTATCTCGTCTTCCTGGCGATCGAGACGCTGCGCCACGGCTCGGCCTTCGAGGTCCGCGGATCCGCCGAGACCATGTCCCTCGGCCGCGCCTTCCTCGTCGGTCTCGGCGTCAACATCCTCAATCCGAAGATCGTGCTGTTCTTCGTGACCTTCCTGCCGCAGTTCGTCGCCGCCTCCGACCCGCATGCCGCCTCCAAGCTCGCCGTGCTCGGCGGCCTCTACGGCGTCATCGGTTTTCCGATCTGCGTCCTCATGATCCTCGGCGCCGAGCGCGTCTCCGGCGCCTTCGCCCGTTCGGCCCGCCTGCGCCGCGGCCTCGACGTCGCCACCGCCGGCCTCTTCGGCGCCTTCGCCCTGCGTCTGGCGCTGTCGCGGAACTGAGGCTTCAGGCGTCCGTCGCGCCCTCGTCCGTCTCGATCGCGTGGCGCTGGATCAGCGGCACCTGGGCGAGGGCGAAGAGGAAGGTGAGCGGCATGATGCCGAACACCTTGAACGTCACCCACGTGTCGGTCGGGAAATTGCGCCAGACCACTTCGTTGAGGGCGGCGAGCACGAAGAAGAACAGGCCCCAGCGCAGCGTCAGCTTGCGCCAGCCCTCGTCGTCGAGATCGAAGACCGAATCGAAGACCACCCCGAGCAGCGGTTTGCCGAAGGCGAGGCCGCCGATCAGCGCCGTGCCGAACATGGTGTTCACGATGGTCGGCTTCAGTTTGATGAAGAGTTCGTCCTGCAGGATCAGCGTCAGCGAGCCGAACACCAGCACCACCACGCCGGAGACCAGCGGCATGATCGGCAGCCGGTGCATCAGCCGCCGCGACACCACCAGCGCCACGACCGTCGCCACCATCAGCGCCGCGGTCGCCGGATAGAGCCCGTGGGTCTTGCCGAAGACCGCGTTGACCGCGAAGAAGATGCCGAGCGGCCCGAGTTCCAGCACCAGCTTGCGCCAATCGTGACCCCGCACCGGCGGTTTCGCGTCCGTCGTCGCGGACGTCGTCCCGCCGCCGTTCTCGTCGCCTGCGCTCATCCGCTCCCCACTCGGTCGGTGCGTCGGTGCGCCTGTCGCACCGGGTCTCCGCACGCCCTTAACACATGGGATGCGTCTTCGTCGCCTGGAAGGCGGCGGATCGATTAGGCTCGGGGCATCGATTCGCCGGAGGGCCGTCCCCATGCTCGCCGAAGTGCTCGCTTGGGCCTTCACGCCCGCCACCCTCGATGCGCGGCGCACCGGCCATCTCGCTGCCGCCGTGTCGCTGTGGTCCCGCGCCCGCCGCTGCCGCGCCGACTGGTCGGCCCACGAGGCTCGCACCCACGCGATCGTCGAGCGCGCCATCACGGGCCTCGCGGAGCGGCGCACCTGTCTGGTGCTCGGCTCCGGTCTGATGCGCGACGTCTCGCTGCCGCGCCTCGCCGAGGTCTTCGAAAAAGTGATCCTGGTCGACGTCGTCCATCTCTGGCCGATCCGCCTCGCCGCGCGGCGCTTCGCCGACGTCCACCTCGTCGACCTCGACATCACCGGCACCACCGACCTGCTCCTCGATCGCGCCACCGGCATCGCCGACCCGCTCCGCCGCTTCCGCGCCGATGCCACCCTCGATCTGGTGATCTCCGCCAACTGCCTCAGCCAACTGGCGTTGCAGCCGGTCGAGCGGGCGCGTCGCCGCCACGGGCTCGCCCATATCCGCTACCCCGATCTCGGTCGCCGCATCGTCGAGGGTCACCTCGACGCGCTGCGCCGCTTCTCCGCCCGCGTCTGTCTCCTGACCGATTCCGAAGGTCTCGAGGTCGGCCCGAACGGCGAGATCCTCGACCGCTACGACCTGCTCGAAGGCGTGAAACTGCCGCCCGCCGACGACGACTGGGACTGGACGCTCGCCCCCCTCGGCGAGACCTCCCGCGACCACGCCGTCGTCCACCGTGCCCATGGCTACGCCGACTTCCACACCGCCGACGCCCGATTCCGGGCCTCGCACGGCTGACCGACGGCCATACCGAGATCGGCTCGGCACTCGCCCTCGCGGCTCACGACGCGACGCCGGACACCCTCACGAGGGCATCGGGAGGAAAGCGTGCGGGCGCTCGTAGCCGTAGACGGAGAGGCGGACCGATCCGGCCGCTGCCACACCCCGGCGATGGAAACCCAGCGTATCGGCGATGACCAACGTGTTCTCGGCGCAGGTCGCCCGCAGCGGCTCGGTGAAGCCGAGGGCCGAGAGATCGGCCTCGTCGGCCCGGAAGGCACCGCCGCCACCTCCGGCGGCCACCGCGGCCGCGGCCTTGGCCCGCTCCCATTCGAGCCGCCGCTCGTCGAGGCGATGACTGCCGGGATGGTATTCGAACGGGCCGTCTTCCGATCGCACCGGCCGAATGAAGTACCAGTACTTCATGCTCGAGAAGAACGTGTCGCGATGGAGATCCTTCTGGATGTCGTGGTTGTCCTCGCTGCCGTGCATCAGGAGATAGATCGACGTCTTGTGCTCCGACGTGCTGCGCCCGCATACCGCGCGCGACAGCGCCGCGAGCCGCGGGTGGCGCGCGAATTCGAGCGTCCGCGGCGTCGTTGCCGCATCGATGTTCAGAAAGCGATTGAGGGTGGCGCCGTCGTGGCGATCGAAACCACCTTCGAAATGTCTCGGTTTCCCGAAGCCGCGCCGGGTAGCGCCCCGCGGCGGCTCGCTCGCGTCGAACCGCGCCACGTGCGCCTCGATCTCGTCGCGGAGCGCGGCGAAGACGTCGGCCGGCAGGAAGTCGGGAACGATCGCCAGACCATCACGCGCGATCCGCTCGCGGATCGACGCATCGACCATCGGCGAGACCAGACCGCGGCGCACGGCGGCGACACGACGCGCCAGACGCATACGCCGAACATGCAGATCGAACGAGCGATTGAGCCCGGCGTGGCCGACCCAAGGGTCGGAAAAGCTCTTCTGCGACGACAATATGGAAAACATGCGCACCCGTTCTTGCCCAGCGACGACGAAACCGCCTCGGTGTCGTAGACGAATGCCCCCGACCGACTTCGAAAATACCGCAAAGCCGCCCCGCCGTCAGACTCGAAGTCGCCCGTCGTCGCCGAGCCGCTCATGACGTCCGAGATCTCACCGGGCGACGGATCGGACGGCTCCGTGCCGCTCGACAACAGTGCTCGCGGTTCAGTCGACGACACCGAGCGCATGCAGCTGTGGGAGACGGTCGGCGAGGAAGCGGTCGGCGAGCTGCCGGAGTTCGCCGAGGCGATCCGCCTCACCTCCCGCTCCGTCCCCGTCCGACCCGATGTCCCAACCCAGCATCGACAGGCATTCCCGCGCATGCTCGGCCCAATCGGCGGAGGTGCGCGAACCCGCGAGGTAGGCGTCGACGAACAACCGCTCGATCAGGTCGCAGGCGATCCCGCCGCCGGTGATCGGGCTCGCCAGAGCCGAAATCTCCGAGCCGTCGCGGGCGCGGCGGGCGATCTCGGCGTTCAACCGAGCGGTCCGCGGCCGCGCCGTCTGCGTCGCCTCGTCGCTCTGCACCAGAGCGACATCGCCCATCGCGACGAGAACGCTGATCGCCTCGAAGATCTGCCCGAGCGTCGTGCCCGGCGCGGCGGCCATATCGAAGAGATCGCCGATCCGGTGCGCCGCGAGATCGCGACGTCGTAGCCGCCGCTCCAGTTTTCGATCGGCATGCGAGAGGCCCCCCGGGGCGGTGGCCGGCCCCGTGAATCGCGGCGCGGAGAAGGACGATAGGAAGTCGCTCGCCGGCCGGCCATCGAGAAGTCGAGGCCCGGAGGGAACGAATGCATGATCATCGTCGGTGGTTCTCGTGAGCCGCCGGCCACGTCGCTCCCCGATCGCGGCACGTGTCCCGTGAGGTGGCGGAACCGGCGGCCCGACCAGCGGAACTCACCGTAATACCAAAGGCCGAAGGTGCTGACGCACCCGGCCTTCGAACACACGCGAATTTCTCTTTTTCGTCAGAGATATGAGAAATTCGCGTCAGGAATACCATCGGTCATTTCCAATGGCCGATGGTATAATGAGAGACCTGTGCGCGGATAGCCCTCGACGACCGTCTACTGACGTGATTCACTCAAT
>CALBKH010000047.1 GCA_937892955.1 uncultured Alphaproteobacteria bacterium | reverse complement strand
CGACGTGCCCGATCGTGCCGATGTTGCAGTGCGGCTTCGTGCGTTCGAACTTTTCTTTGGCCATCGGATTTCTCCGTGCTCCTCGAGCTGGACTGATCGGCGGATCAGGCGAACTTCTTCTGGACTTCGGCGGCGACGTTCGACGGCACTTCTTCGTAGTGGTCGAACAGCATCGTGTAGCTGGCGCGGCCCTGCGAGAAGGAGCGCAGCTGGTTCACGTAGCCGAACATGTTGGCGAGCGGCACCATCGCGTTGACGATCTGCGCGTTGCCGCGGGTGTCGGTGCCGGCGATCTGGCCACGACGGGAGTTCAGGTCACCGATGACCGAGCCGAGGTATTCCTCGGGGGTCACGACCTCGACCTTCATGATCGGCTCGAGCAGCACCGCGCCGGCCTTCTCCAGGCCCTCACGGAACGCCGCACGCGACGCGATTTCGAAGGCGATGGCCGAGGAGTCGACCTCGTGGTAGGCGCCGTCGATCAGCTGGACCTTGACGTCCACGACCGGGAAGCCCGCCACCGGACCCGAGGTGAGGACCGAGTTGAGGCCCTTCTCGACGCCGGGGAAGTATTCCTTCGGCACCGAACCGCCGATGATCTTGGACTCGAACTCGAAGCCCTTGCCCGACTCGTTCGGCTCGATGTGGAACTTCACCCGGGCGAACTGGCCGGTACCACCGGTCTGCTTCTTGTGGGTGTAGTCGATGTCGGTCGAGCGGCGGATGGTTTCGCGGTAGGCGACCTGCGGGGCGCCGACGTTGACTTCCACCTTGTGGGTGCGCTTCAGGATGTCGACCTTGATGTCGAGATGAAGCTCGCCCATGCCCTTGACGATGGTCTGGCCGGACTCCGGATCGGTCGACACGCGGAAGGACGGATCCTCGGCCGCGAGCTTCGCCAGGGCGATGCCCATCTTTTCCTGGTCGCCCTTGGCCTTCGGCTCGACGGCCATCTCGATGACCGGCTCCGGGAACTCCATGCGCTCCAGGATGACGCCCTTGTTGGGGTCGCAGAGCGTGTCGCCGGTGCGGGTCTCCTTGAGGCCGACCAGCGCGACGATGTCGCCGGCATAGGCCTCGGAGATCTCTTCGCGGCTGTCGGCGTGCATGAGAACCATGCGGCCGACGCGCTCGGTCTTGCCACGGACGGAGTTGAGCAGGCTGACGCCCTTCTCGAGCTTGCCCGAGTAGATGCGGCAGAAGGTCAGGATGCCGTACTGGTCGTCCATCAGCTTGAAGGCGAGGAGAGCCAGCGGATCGGCGTCCGACGACTTGCGCTCGGTCTCTTCCTCGGTCTTGAGGTCGATACCCTTGATCGACGGGCGATCGAGCGGCGACGGCAGATAGTCGACGACGGCGTCGAGGAGCGGCTGCACGCCCTTGTTCTTGAAGGCCGAGCCACAGAGAACCGGGAAGAAGGCGCCCTCGATGACGGCCTTGCGGAGAAGGCGCTTGATGGTCGCCTCGTCGGGCATGATGCCTTCGAGGTACTGCTCCATCGCGGTCTCGTCGAGTTCGACGCAGGCCTCGATCATCTCGAGACGGGCGGCCTCGCACTTGTCGGCGAGATCGTCCGGGATCTCTTCGTCGTGGTACTTGGCGCCGAGCGCCTCGTCTTCCCACACGACGGCCTTCATGCGGACGAGGTCCACGAGGCCCTTGAAGTTGGACTCCGCACCGATCGGGATCTGGATCGGGATCGGCTTGGCGCCGAGGCGGGTCTTGATGTCCGAGATGCAGCGGTCGAAGTCGGCGCCGATCTTGTCCATCTTGTTGGCGAAGACGATGCGCGGCACCTTGTACTTGTCGCCCTGGCGCCACACGGTCTCGGTCTGCGGCTCCACACCCTGGTTGGAGTCGAGCACGCACACCGCACCGTCGAGCACGCGCAGCGAACGCTCGACTTCGATGGTGAAGTCGACGTGCCCGGGGGTGTCGATGATGTTCAGGCGCTTGCCGTTCCAGAAGGTGGTGGTGGCCGCCGAGGTGATGGTGATGCCACGCTCCTGCTCCTGCTCCATGAAGTCCATGGTGGCAGCGCCGTCGTGAACTTCACCGATCTTGTGGCTCTTACCGGAATAGTAGAGCACACGTTCGGTGGTCGTCGTCTTGCCGGCATCGATGTGGGCCATGATGCCGAAATTGCGATAGTCTTCGATGGCGTGCGTGCGGGGCATGATCGTGTCGCCTCAAACGTCGTAAGGAGCGGAACTCACCAGCGATAATGGGAGAAGGCGCGGTTCGCCTCGGCCATGCGGTGGGTGTCCTCCCGCTTCTTCACCGCGTTGCCGCGGTTGTTCGACGCGTCGAGCAGCTCGGCGGAGAGACGCTCGGTCATCGTCTTTTCGTTGCGGCCACGAGTGGCCGTGAGGAGCCAGCGGATGGCCAGCGCCTGACGACGCTCGGCACGAACTTCCACCGGCACCTGATAGGTGGCGCCACCGACGCGGCGCGAGCGGACTTCGATCTGCGGCGCCACGTTCTCGAGCGCCTGATGGAAGATCGCCAGCGGATCCTGGCGGGTCTTCTTCTCGATCAGGTCGAAGGCACCGTAGACGATCGACTCGGCGACCGACTTCTTGCCGTCTTCCATGACGTTGTTCATGAACTTGGAAACGATGACGTCACCGAACTTCGGATCCGGATTGACTTCGCGCTTCTCGGCAGCATGACGACGGGACATAGGTCTTCCTCGGTCGTTCGAAACTCAGGGATACCGGATCACTTCGGACGCTTGGCGCCGTACTTCGAGCGGCGCTGCTTGCGGTCCTTCACGCCCTGGGTGTCGAGGACACCGCGCAGGATGTGATAGCGGACGCCCGGAAGGTCCTTCACGCGGCCGCCGCGGATCATCACCACGGAGTGCTCCTGAAGGTTGTGGCCCTCGCCCGGGATGTAGCCGATCACCTCGAAGCCGTTGGTCAGACGAACCTTGGCGACCTTGCGGAGCGCCGAGTTCGGCTTCTTCGGGGTCGTGGTGTAGACGCGCGTGCACACACCACGCTTCTGCGGGCAGGATTCCATCGCGGGAGCCTTGTTCCGCTTGGTGGGAGCCTGCCGCGGAGCGCGGATGAGCTGGTTGATCGTCGGCATTCGTCTTCAGCCTTCTGATGACCCGGCCTTTCGGCCATTTCCTTTTCGCGGGCACCCCGCGCAACTCGCAGTACCCCGACACCGCCCTGGAGCGCCGTCCGGGTTCACGACCTCATTCGACCTCGCGGAACGAACGAAAAGCACCGGTCCACGAGGAGAGCCTCCCCGCCCGGCGCGAAAAGTCAGAGGACCGGGGCGAACCCGATCATGATCCTCGGCTTTCCAGATCGCGATCCCGGCAGCGTCTCGGCGCCCTGTTCCATCCGCGAGACGCGAACGAAACCCTGGCGGCCGACGGGCCTGCCGTGAAAGTGAGCGGTTTCTATCCGCGTCGCCCTCCCCCGTCAAGTGAGAAAGCGCGGGAAAATGGGCTTCCCGGTTCCGGCCGCGGCGCTTCCCGCCGGCCGAGACCCACGCTTCCTGCCGAGGAGGCCGGTCGATGGGTCGACATCGGCCGAATCGAGCTGCGTCTCGGACGGATTTTCTGCTTGGGATACGTGCGCTGCGTCCGATTCACCACCATGGCGTTGTGTTGCCGGCTTCATAATGGCGTCACACCGTCATGAATGCTGATATTTTGAATTGCTTTAAACTTTCCTTTACGTAAACCCGACGTGATACGTATGCAAGATACATCCGACGTCGGAAGGGGGAGAGCCATGGCGGGCTGGATGACGCGCATTTCGATCGCTGCGAGAATCGCGATTCTCTGTCTGGTTCCCGTCCTTGCGGCTGCGGGTATCGGGCTGGGTCTGCTGGTGAAGGAACGAGGAATCGCCATCGAGGCCGAACGGGTCGCCGATGCCGTCCGGCTCGCACCGAGCATCTCGGGGCTGGTTCACGAACTGCAACGGGAGCGCGGCACGTCGGCCGGCTTCATCGGATCGAAGGGCAAGGAGTTCCAGGCAGAGCTGCGCGAATCGCGCGGCGATACCGACAAGGCTCTGACCGCTTACCGGAAGGCCTTCGGGACGGCCGGCGGGGGAGCCATGGTCTCGGCTTTCGCGCGACCGGCGACGGCGGCGGAGAAGAACCTCGCCCGACTCGCGGCGGTCCGCGACGACATCGGCGCCGCGAAACTCTCGGCGCCCGACTCCGCGGCCTTCTACACTTCGACCATCGCCGATCTTCTGGCGTTGACCGAAGCGGTGATCGGAATCACAGACGATGGCGAGATCGTCCGGGCGCTCGTCGGCTGGAACGCCCTGCTGCAGGGCAAGGAACGCGCCGGACAGGAACGCGCGGCGGGCGCCAGCGGATTCGGGAGCGGCAGTTTCGCTCCGGCCGTCCATCGCAGCTTCGTCCGGCTCGCGGCGCAGCAGGACACGTTCTTCGGACGCTTCCGCGATCTGGCGACGCCGGACTGGATCGGCGCGTGGAACGCCGCGCTCGCCGGGCCGGTACAGAAGGAGGTCGATCGGATGCGAGCGGTCGCCTGGGAGGCGCCCTTCGGCGCCGACGTGGGCTCGGTCGCGTCGCAGGCCTGGTTCGATGCGGCCAGCCGGCGCATCGACGCGCTCAAGACGATCGAGGACCGGGTCGCCGGCGATATCGTCGCGGTCGCCGACGCTCGAGCCGCCGACGCGCGCTCGACGTTCTGGATCCTGGCCGGCTTCCTCGCCGTCCTCGCCGTCGTCACGGCGGCGATCTCCGTCTACGTCGCCCGCTCGATCTCACGGCCGGTCGGCCGCCTCTCGGAGGTGATGCGCCGGCTCGCCGACAACGACGTGTCGGTCACGGTGGAAGGTCGCGAGCGGGGCGACGAGATCGGCGGAATGGCGAGGGCCGTCGCGGTTCTCCGCGAGAACGTGGTGGAACGCATGCGCCTCGAGGGCGAAGCCGAAGCCGAACGGAAGCGCGAACGCGATCGGCAGGCGCATGTCGACCGCATCGTCACGGAATTCCGCACGACCATCACCGCGACCCTCTCGGCGCTCGGCGGCGAAACGGATGCGATGCGGACGACCGCCGGCACGCTGACCGATGTGGCGAGCACGGCATCGAACGAAGCCGCTTCGGCACGATCGGCCTCGGCCGGCGCTTCGCAGAACGTTCAGACCGTCGCCGCGGCGAGCGAGGAACTGGCCGCGTCGATCCGAGAGATCGCCGCGCAGACGCAGAAGGCCGGCGAGATCGTCGGCCGCGCCACCGAGACGGCGATCGCCACCGACACCGACGTCTCTTCGCTGTCGAACGCCGCCGAGAAGATCGGAACCGTCGTCGGGATGATCCGCGACATCGCCGGCCAGACCAACCTGCTGGCGCTCAACGCCACGATCGAGGCGGCGCGGGCGGGGGAGATGGGCAAGGGCTTCGCCGTGGTCGCCTCCGAGGTGAAGGCTCTCGCCCAACAGACCTCGGTGGCCACCACCGAGATCGCCGATCAGATCGCCGGCATCCAGGCCTCGACCCGCGGGGCGGTCGACGCCATCCGCTCGATCACCAAGGCGATCGGCGAGATCTCGGTCCTGACCACGACCATCGCATCGGCGGTCGAAGAGCAGGAAACGGCGACCCGCGAGATCGCCCAGTCGGTGCAGTGCGCCTCCGACGGTACCGGGCAGGTCGCCCGCAATGTCGCCAGCGTCGACGAGGCGATCATCGCCACCAGTTCGGAGGCGGGCCGGGTGCGCAGCGCATCGGACACGTTGACGCGCGCCGCAGCGGAGCTGTCGCATTCGGTCGAACGGTTCCTTCGCGACGTCTCCGACGGCGGCTGCGGCAAGGCCGCCGCCTGAAGTCGACCGGAAAACGAACCGGTAGGGGCGATCCGACGCCGAAAACGAAGAGCGCCGCGGTTTCCCGCGGCGCTCACTTCATTTTCCCGATCGATCCGGTCGATCATACGAGATCCGGCGGATCGCTTCACGGCGCCGGATCGAACTCGTCCAAAAACCCTTGTGTGGACCGGATTTTTGGACGGTCGGAATACGAAGTCCGGATGGATTCATCCGGACTTCGTATCACTCGGCGGCGGGCAGAGCCGGCGCTTCGATCTCGATGGCGCCGGCCTGGGCCTTGCGCTCCTCGACGATGAGCTCGTCGCGGTGCGTGGCGATCTGACGGACGCGGTTCATCACCGAACCGGTGCCGGCCGGGATCAGACGGCCGACGATGACGTTCTCCTTGAGGCCTTCCAGGGCGTCGATCTTGCCGGCGACCGCCGCTTCGGTGAGGACGCGGGTGGTCTCCTGGAACGACGCGGCCGAGATGAACGAACGGGTCTGCAGCGAGGCCTTGGTGATGCCGAGCAGCACGGGCACGCCCGAGGCCGGCTTCTTGCCTTCCGAGATCAGCTTCTCGTTCATCATGTCGAGGTCGAGGCGGTCGATCTGCTCGCCGGAGATGGTGTCGGACTCGCCCGGATCGGTGATCTCGACCTTCTGCAGCATCTGCCGGACGATGACCTCGATGTGCTTGTCGTTGATCACCACGCCCTGGAGCCGGTAGACCTCCTGGATCTCGTTGACGAGGAACGCCGCGAGAGCCTCCACGCCCTTGATCGCCAGGATGTCGTGCGGCGCCGGGTTGCCGTCGAGGATGTACTCGCCCTTCTCGATGGTGTCGCCGTCCTGGAGATGGACGTGCTTGCCCTTCGGGATCAGGTACTCGATCGGCTCCGAACCGTCCGCCGGCTCGATCAGGATGCGACGCTTGTTCTTGTAGTCGCGTCCGAAGCGAACCGTGCCGTCGGTCTCCGCGATGATCGCGTGGTCCTTGGGACGACGCGCCTCGAAGAGTTCGGCGACGCGCGGCAGACCGCCGGTGATGTCGCGGGTCTTGGCGGACTCGAGCGGGATACGGGCGACGACGTCGCCGGCGTTGACCTTCGAGTTCGGGTCGACCGAGAGGATCGCGTCCACCGGCAGGGTGTAGCGAGCCTCGCCGCCGCGGCTGAGGCGGGAGATCTTGCCGTCATGGCCCTTGATGACGATCGCCGGCTTGAGATCCGAGGTGCGGGTCGAGGTGCGCCAGTCGATGACGACGCGCTTGGTGATGCCGGTCGCCTCGTCGGTCGTCTCGGTCATGGTCTGCGCGTCGATCAGGTCCTCGTAGCCGATGACACCATCGACTTCGGTCAGGATCGGCCGGGTGTAGGGATCCCACTCGGCGATGCGCTGGCCACGCTTCACCTTGTCTCCCTCGTCGACGAACAGACGGGCGCCGTAGATCAGACGATGGGTGGCACGCTCCGAGCCGTCGGCGTCGATGACGGCGACGGTGACGTTGCGGCCCATGACGACCAGACGGCCTTCCGAGTCGCGCACGACGTTGCGGTTGCGGATAGCGATGGTGCCTTCGAAGTTGGATTCGACGAAGGAACTATCCACCACCTGCGCCGTACCACCGACGTGGAAGGTGCGCATGGTGAGCTGGGTGCCCGGCTCGCCGATCGACTGGGCGGCGATGACGCCCACCGCTTCGCCCATGTTGACCGGGGTACCACGGGCGAGGTCGCGGCCGTAGCACTGGACGCAGACGCCGATCTTGGTCTCGCAGGTCAGCACCGAACGGATCTTGACCGACTGGATGCCGGCGCCTTCGATCCGCTTGACGTGACCTTCGTCGATCAGCTCGCCCTTGGCCACCAGCACCTCGCCGGAGGCGGGGTCGGTGATGTCCTCGGCGGCGACGCGGCCGAGGACGCGGCTGCCGAGCGAGGCGACGACCTGACCGGCGTCGACGATCGCCTGAACGTGGATGCCGCCTTCCGAGCCGCAGTCCTGTTCGGTGATGATCGAATCCTGCGCCACGTCGACGAGACGACGGGTGAGGTAACCCGAGTTCGCGGTCTTGAGCGCGGTGTCGGCGAGGCCCTTACGCGCACCGTGGGTCGAGTTGAAGTACTCGAGCACGGTCAGGCCTTCCTTGAAGTTCGAGATGATCGGCGTCTCGATGATCTCGCCCGACGGCTTGGCCATCAGGCCGCGCATGGCGGCGAGCTGGCGCATCTGGGTCGGCGAGCCACGGGCGCCGGAGTGCGACATCATGTAGATCGAGTTGATCGGCTTCTGGCGGCCGGTCTCCTGGTCGATCTGGACCGCGGAGATGCGCTTCATCATCTCCTCGGCGATACGGTCGGTGCACTTCGCCCAGGCGTCGACGACCTTGTTGTACTTCTCACCCTGGGTGATCAGGCCGTCCTGGTACTGCTGCTCGAACTCCTTCGCGGCGGCCTGGGTCTCGGACACCATCTTGGGCTTGGTGTCCGGGATGACCATGTCGTCCTTGCCGAACGAGATGCCGGCCTTGAAGGCGTTGGTGAAGCCGAGCGACATGATGCGGTCGCAGAAGATCACCGTCTCCTTCTGACCGCAGGTACGGTAGACCGCGTCGATCATCGCCGAGATGTTCTTCTTCGTCATCTGCTGGTTGCAGACGTCGAAGGTGATGCCCGGGTGCTTCGGCAGCAGTTCGCCGATGAACAGACGGCCCGGGGTGGTCTCGTAGATCTTGGTGTAGGGCTTGCCCTCGGCGTCGACGCCGGTCCAGCGGCCGCGGATCTTCGAGTGCAGGGTCACGACCTTGTTCTCGAGGGCGTGCTGCATCTCACCGAGGTTGCCGAAGGCCATGCCTTCGCCCGGCTCGTTGGCGTTCATCAGCGACAGGTAGTAGAGGCCGAGAACGATGTCCTGCGACGGCACGATGATCGGCGCGCCGTTCGCCGGGTGCAGGATATTGTTGGTCGACATCATCAGCACGCGGGCTTCCAGCTGCGCTTCGAGCGACAGCGGGACGTGCACGGCCATCTGGTCGCCGTCGAAGTCGGCGTTGAACGCCGTGCAGACGAGCGGGTGCAGCTGGATGGCCTTGCCCTCGATCAGCTGCGGCTCGAACGCCTGG
>CALBKH010000046.1 GCA_937892955.1 uncultured Alphaproteobacteria bacterium | reverse complement strand
TTCATAGGAGACCTCGAATCGCGAGGTTTCCATGGCCGGCTCGTCCCTTCTCGATCACTTCTCCGCCCTCTCCGACCCACGCCAGGCGTGGAAGGTGGTCTATCCGCTGCCCGAGATCCTGCTGATCGTGCTGTGCGGCACGATGGCGGGAGCCGAGGACTTCAGCGAGATCGAACGTTGGGCCGTTCGCAAGATCGACTTCCTGCGTCGGCTTCTGCCGTTCGAGCGCGGCGTGCCGTCGCACGACACGCTCAACGACGTCATGAACGCTCTGCCGCCCGGTCTCTTCGCCGAGTGCTTCACGACCTGGGTCGAGGGCCTGCGCGACGACGACCCGGACATCGTCGCCATCGACGGCAAGACCTCGCGACGCGCCCGGCGCGGCGACGCCCATCCCCTCCACGTCGTCTCCGCCTGGGCCGCCCGCCAGCGCCTCGTCCTCGGCCAGGAGGCCGTCGCCGCCAAGTCCAACGAGATCGTCGCCATCCCGCTCCTCCTCGAACGGCTCGAACTCACCGGTGCCCTCGTCACCATCGACGCCATCGGCTGCCAACGCGACATCGCCGCGAAGATCCGCGCCAAGGGCGCCGACTACCTCTTCGCCCTGAAGGACAACTGGCCGACGCTCGCCGAAGAGGTTCGGCTCTTCTTCGACCGCGAGCCGGAAGGAGCCTTCGACACCCACGAGACCACGGACGGCGATCACGGCCGTATCGAGGTCCGACGCCACCGTGTCGCCACCGACGTCGCATGGCTCTCGACCGACCGCCGATTTCCCGGCGAACCGCGCTTTCCCGGCCTCGCCATGATCGGCATGGTCGAAAGTATCGTCGAGCGCGGCGGTCGCTCGTCCACCGCCCGCCGCTACTACCTCTCCTCCGCCAACCTCGACGCATCGACCTTCGCCCGCGCCGTCCGTGCCCATTGGGGCATCGAAAACCGCCTCCATTGGGTCCTCGACGTCGTCTTCCACGACGATCTCATGCGCCTCAGAACCGAGGGCGGGCCTGCCAACATGGCCACCATCCGCCACACCGCCCTCAACCTGATCAAGGCCATCCCAGACAAGGCCAGCCTCAAGATCCGCAGGAAGACACTCGGATGGGACGACGACTATCTCCTCGCCGCAATCCGATCGGTCCCCTCCTGACGTTCGAGCGATTGCCCTGACGCCTCGCCCGCCACCTCGAGCCCGAATCCGGCGAGCACCGTCGCCAGCGCCGCGGTCGGCGCCCGTCCCGAGGTGAAGATCGCCCGCCCCGCTCCCCGCTTGGCGCCGGCGGACGCCGGCCCGAGGAGCTGCACCACCCGCCGGGCGATCGCCGGGCCGGGGTCGATCCACTCGACCTCCCACGGCGCGAGACGCCGGAAATGGTCGAGAAGGAAGGGATAGTGGGTGCACCCGAGCACGATGCGGTCGGTGCGCCGGCCGCCG
>CALBKH010000045.1 GCA_937892955.1 uncultured Alphaproteobacteria bacterium | reverse complement strand
GCCTCCGCCACCGCCGCCGCCGCCGTGGCCTCCGCCACCGCCGCCGCCGCCATGGCCACCGCCACCGCCACCGCCGTGACCTCCACCACCGCCGCCGCCGCCGCCGTGGCCTCCGCCACCGCCGCCGCCGTGGCCTCCGCCACCGCCGCCGCCGTGACCACCACCACCGTGACCACCACCGCCGTGGCCACCACCATCAGCGGCCGCAGCGGCAGAACCGACATCGGAACCTTGGTCGTTCGCCATCGCGAACGGGTTGAAGACGCTCATCTTCGTCGGCGCGCAGACCGCGCCGGCCGGGCAGTTCTCGGGCGAACCATAGACGAGGACCCGGCTCTGTGCGTGCGCCGCCCCACTCATCGCCACCATCGCAGCGACCAGGACAGCAAGAGAGGCTCCCTGGAGGGCTCTGAACATAGCTTCCTCCTTCGGTCTCTCCCTGTTCGGCCGGGTACACCATGTACTCGCCCCCGGGAGGTGTTTCAAATATAGATCTCCGTGGATGTATTTTCAATTGTTGCTAATATGTACTCTTTAAATGGAAATGGTTTTCAGTACTGTAATTATTGATATATTGTGATCGTGTGCCTTTTGAGATGTCAGACAGGAAAATAGACGACTTCTCATTTCCGAGAGCTGCTGGCGAGCGTCGAGGTCGATCGACTCCGAACGACTCGAGGGAGTCGGAGAACATCGTCGCCGGTCCGCGAGCCGGCGGCGTGATGTCTGCGAGGGCTCGTCGTGGCGGCTCGGTGGCGCGAGGGTCGATCCTGCGTGAGCGAAAGGTCGCGGGTGCGACCGCCGCCGACAGGTCAGCTTGACCGTGGGGTTGCCGGGCGCGATGTTCGCGATCGGCTCGTTCCTTGAAGTCCCGTCCAACCGCCGGAAAGAGAGGCGAAATGTCCGACCGGATCCGATATGTTCTCGACGAAGAGATGATGCCGAAGAGCTGGTACAACATCGCCGCGGATCTGCCGACGCCGCCGGCGCCGGCACTGCATCCGGGGACGAAACAGCCGGCTGGTCCGGCCGATTTCGAGCCGCTGTTCCCGATGGAGCTGATCCTCCAGGAAGTGGCGACCGAGCGCTACATCGACATCCCGGAACCGGTCCGCGACGTGTTGCGCATGTGGCGGCCGTCGCCGCTGATCCGGGCGCGGCGGCTCGAGAAGATGCTCGACACCCCGGCCAAGATCTACTTCAAGTACGAGGGCGTCTCGCCCGCCGGCTCGCACAAGCCCAACACCGCGGTGCCGCAGGCCTGGTACAACAAGGAAGCCGGCATCAAGAAGCTGTCGACCGAGACCGGGGCCGGCCAGTGGGGCTCGTCGCTGGCCTTCGCCGGGTCGCTCTTCGGCATCGACGTCACCGTCTTCCAGGTGCGCGTCTCCTTCGACCAGAAGCCCTATCGCCGGGCCCTGATGGAGACCTACGGAGCGCGCTGCATCGCCTCGCCGTCGAACGAGACCGACAGTGGCCGCGCGGTGCTCGCCGCCCATCCCGACAGCCCCGGCTCGCTCGGCATCGCCATTTCCGAGGCGGTCGAGATCGCGGCCAAGAACCCGGACGTGAAGTACGCGCTCGGCTCGGTGCTCAACCATGTGCTGCTGCATCAGACGATCATCGGCGAAGAGGCGATGATGCAGTTCGAGATGGCGGGCGACGATCCCGACATCGTCATCGGCTGCGCCGGCGGCGGCTCGAACTTCGCCGGCATCGCCTTCCCGTTCCTCGGAGCGCAACTGCGCGGCGGCCGCAAGCGGCGGATCATCGCGGTCGAACCGGCCGCCTGCCCGACGCTGACGCGCGGCAAGTTCGCCTACGACTTCGGCGACACGTCGCATCTGACGCCGCTGGTCAAAATGCACACGCTGGGATCGACCTTCATTCCGCCGGGCTTCCACGCCGGGGGTCTGCGCTATCACGGCATGAGCCCGCTGGTCAGCCACGTCTACGACCTCGGCCTGATCGAGGCGCGGGCCTACAAGCAGATCACCTGCTTCGAGGCGGGGGTGCAGTTCGCCCGCGCCGAGGGCATCGTGCCGGCGCCGGAATCGACCCATGCGGTGCGTTGCGCCATCGACGAGGCGCTGCGCTGCAAGGCCGAGGGCAAAGCCGAGACGATCCTCTTCAACCTGTCGGGCCACGGCCATTTCGACATGGGCGCCTACATCGGCTACTTCGAGGGCAAGCTGATCGACCAGGACTACGACGAGGGCGAGCTGGCGGCGGCGCTCGCCGACCTGCCGTCGGTCGCGGCCGAGTGAGCCACCTCTCGGCGATGCGACCGCGTCGCCGGATCCGAACCACGACGGCCCCGCTCGAAAGCGGGGCCGTTCGATTCCGCGATGGCGTATCGACGGCGCGCGCGGCCTGTTGCGCGACTTGACCGCCCTCTGCGGTGGTCCTTCCCTCGTCCACCCTTGGAGGTGCGCTCGCCGGTCGTTGGGCTCTTGCGTCGGTCGCGACGGCGAACGACCATGCCGATGACGAGCGGGGGGCTCGGATGGTTCGTGGGGAACGACTGCGATGCGGCGGTCGTCCGATGCCACGCACCGACACGGAGAAAGGCGCAGCCTCTCCGGTCCCCATCCCGTCGGATGGCAACGCCTTCGGGCAGTCGGGGACCAATCGATGAACCACCCATCTCGGACCGAAACCCACCGGCGCAGGGCGATCGGCGTCTCTCTCGCCCCAGCCTTCGCCGCCGACCTCAGCTTCGACGGCCTCACCATCGACGAAGGCGACAAGGGCACGCTGAAGCTCGGGCGCGTCGAGGTGACGGGATCGAGCCTCGAACGCGACGAGTTCGTCAAGATGTTGGCGAAGGACACGAAGCCCGAGGAGCGCAAGGCGTTGGCGGCGCGGTTCGAAGCGGCACGGCTCTCCGTCCCCTCCCTCTCGATGACCGACAAGGACGGCGGCATGAGCGTCGAGGGGCTCTCGCTGACCGGGATCTCGAAGGGCAAGATCGCCCGCGGGACGGTCGCCGCGATGAAGGGCGAGTTCCCGGCCGACGGTGGACGGGTGTCGTTCACGACCGGTCCGCTGACCGTCGAAGGCGCCGATTTCGGCCGGGCCTTCGGCGGGCCGGGCGGCAGCTTCCCGACGTCGCTGCTCATCTGGGAGAAGGTCTCGCTCACCGGCCCGGACAAGGACACGCCGGCGACCGCGCCCGGCGGCAATCTCTTCACTCTGGAGGTCGCGGCGATCACCGCCGATGCGAAATTCGCCTCGGGGGTGCCGACCAAGTCGCACCTGTCGATCGAGGGGCTGACCTTCCGGCCGCCGGCGGCGTCGGCGGCGGCGGCGCAACTCGCTCAGGCCGGGGTCTCGAAGCTCGAGTTCCGCTTCGACTACGGCGCCACCTACGATCCGGCGGCCAAGGTCTTCTCGGTCGATGCGCTGGAGTTGACCGGCGCCGAACTCGGCACGCTGTCGCTCAGGGGCAAGATCGGCAACATCGCGCCCGAGGTCTTCGGCCAGTCGGATCCGGCCGGGGTCGCGACGGCGCTGTCGCAGAGCACCGTCCTCGGCGTCGATCTCGCCTACGTCGACAAGGGGTTGGCGGACAAGGTCGTCGCCCCGGCGGCGGCGGCGCAGCAGAAGTCGCCGGCCGCGCTCGCGGCCGAGGCGGCGGCGATGGCGCGGCAGATGGTGCCGATCTTCCTCGGTGGTGCGTCCAACGCCAATGCGGCGGCGGACGCGGTGGCGCGGTTCGTCGCCCAGCCGAAGTCGATCATCGTCACACTGAAACCGAAGGCGGGGGCGATCGGCTTCCTCGAACTGATGTCGGTCGACGATCCGATGGCGTTGCTCGCCAAGGTCGACATCGACGTGAAGAGCGATTCCCCGGCGACCGCCACCCCGGCACCTGCGCCAGCGGCTCCCTCAGCACCCGCCGCCGCGGCGCCGGCGAGGCCCGCCCCGGGTCCCGCCGCGCCGGCGGCATCGGCTCCCGCTGCTCCGGGCAAGGCGCTCGCCGGTCTCGACGCCTGGAACGCACTGATCGGCAACACGGTGGTCGGCAAGGACTCCGACGACAACGAGATCTTCGAATATTATCTGAAGAACGGCACGGTGAAGCAGCTCTCCGACGACCAGGTCTCCACCGGCAAGTGGTCGTTCAAGGATGGCCAAGTCTGCTTCCGATACCCGGAGGAAGAGGAATATTGCTACGATCTGACGGTCGACGACGACATCGCCACCTTCACCGACGAGGACGGCAGCGGCACCCGCTACACGGTGCTGAAGGGGAACCCGAAGCGGTTGTGAGGGCGATCACGGCGGTGTGCCTCGGCCTGATGAGACCTGTGCGCGGATAGCCCTCGACGACCGTCTACTGACGTGATTCAC
>CALBKH010000044.1 GCA_937892955.1 uncultured Alphaproteobacteria bacterium | reverse complement strand
GTGGAGGGAGAGGCCCTTCTGGTTCCCCTTCCCTCGCTTCGCTCGCCGGGGATGACGGGGTGCGTGGGTACGGCCGCGGAGGGGCGTGGTTCGGCCACCGGGTGGTCACGCGCTGCCCGGTCCTTCGACCCGAAGAGGGGGCGGGATGAGCGCCGTCGACGATCTCCTGACGCTCCAGGTCTGGCTCTCCCCGGCTTTCCCGGTCGGCGGCTTCACCTATTCCCATGGGCTCGAATGGGCGATCGAAGCGGGCGACGTGACCTCGGCCGCGAGTCTCGAGGCCTGGCTGGGCGATGTGCTCGTCCACGGGGCGGGGCGGTCGGACGCGATCTTTCTCGCCCGGGCCCATGCGGCCGCTTCGGCCGGCGATCTCGCCGGGCTCGCCGAAATCGTCGAGCTGGCGGCGGCGTTCCAGCCGTCGAAGGAGCGGCGGCTGGAGGCGACGGCGCAGGGCGCCGCCTTCGTGCGGGCGATCGCCGACACCTGGGACGACGGGCGCTTCGCCGCGCTCGCCGAAGCGCTCACCGAGCGGTTTCCCGCACCGGTCCATGCGGGCTCGCCGTGGACCCATGCGGTGGCGGTGGGCGTCGCGGCGGCGGTCGCGGGTATCGCGGTCGAGGCGACGATCCCGAGCTACCTCCAGGCCTTCGCCGCCAACGTCATCTCGGCCGGGGTGCGCGCCGTGCCGCTCGGCCAGTCGGACGGGCTCAGGGTGCTGAGGCGGCTCGCCCCCGTCGTTCGACGTATCGCGTCGCAGGCCGAGGCGGCTAGGCTCGACGACGTCGGCGGGGCGGCGATCCTCGCCGACATCGCGTCGATGAAACACGAAACCCAGTACACGAGGCTCTTTCGCTCATGACCGCGTCCCCGGCATCGAAGTCCCCCCACGGCCCCCTGCGCGTCGGCGTCGGCGGTCCGGTCGGCTCGGGCAAGACGGCGCTGATGGACGCGCTGTGCAAAGAGCTGCGCGCCGCCTACGACCTCGCGGCGATCACCAACGACATCTACACCCGCTGGGATGCCGATTATCTGGTGCGCTCGGGGGCGCTCGACGCCGATCGGATCATGGGGGTGGAGACCGGCGGCTGCCCGCACACGGCGATCCGCGAGGACGCTTCGATCAATCTCGCGGCGGTCGCCGAGATGCGGGCGAAGTTTCCCGGGCTCGACCTGATCCTGATCGAATCGGGCGGCGACAATCTCGCCGCCACCTTCTCGCCCGAGCTCGCCGATCTGACGATCTACGTCATCGACGTGGCGGCGGGGGAGAAGATCCCGTCGAAGGGCGGGCCGGGCATCACCCGTTCGGATCTCCTGGTGATCAACAAGATCGACCTCGCGCCGATGGTCGGGGCCGACCTGTCGGTGATGGAGCGCGACGCGAAGCGGATGCGGGGGCAGCGGCCCTTCGTCTTCGCCAACATGAAGACCGGCGAAGGGCTGGCCGAGATCGCCCGGTTCATCGAGGCGCGCGGCGGCCTTTCCGGCTGACGGCTGCGCCCGGCCGTCCGCGACCGAGCCCCTCACGAGGCACGGCGACGCGGCAAGGGGGGCGCGGGAACGGCGCGGAAAGCGTCGGCGATGCGATCGAGCGCCGGGGCGAGGGTACGGTCACGGGCGTCGGCGTGGAAGACGATCTCGCTCTCGGGCAGCGCCGGAAAGCCGTCCTCGGTGCCGAGGACGATCGCGCCGGGCGGTACCGCCGAACGGCCGACGCAGCCGATGCCGAGCCCCGCTTCCACCGCCGCCTGGATGGCGAGGAGGTCGCGGCTGACGAAGGCCATGACCCAGGGTAGGCCGGCTTTCTCCATCGAGTCGATCGCCAGTTCATGGATCCTGCAGGGCCGGGCGATGACGGCGAGCGGGATCGGTTCGCCGGGGCGGCGCAGCAGATCCGGTGCGGCGGCCCAGACGAGATCGTCGGAAAAGAGGCGCCGGCCGGTGATCTTGGGGACGCCGGGCCGACCGATGTGGCGGACGACGACGGCATCGTGGCGGCCGGCCTCCCAGTCTGCGACGAGGTCCTCGGAGAGGCCGAGGGTCACCGAGACCGACAGGCCGGGCATCAGATCGCGCAACGCCCGCATCACCCGCGGAAGGTGGCCGCCGGTGGCGTGTTCGCTGACGCCGAGGGAGAGACGCCGCGTGGGCGCCGCGGCGGTGGCTCGGGCGAAGACGTCGTCGTGGACGGCGAGCAGACGCCGCGCCTCGGTGAGGAAGCCTTCGCCGAAATGCGTCGGCATCACCGAGCGCGGGGTGCGGTCGAAGAGGCGTCGGCCGAGGCGGTCCTCGAGCTTCTTCAGGCGTACGGAGATCGCCGACTGGGTGGCGCCGAGCCGGGCACCGGCGGCGGTGAAACTCTCGGTCTCGGCGAGCGCGACGAAGGTGCGCAGGAGATCGATGTCGAGATCGGCCATGGAATCATTCCATATGAGAATGACTGATATGGTATCTATTCGCTTCGATCATGCAAGAGGGGATGGCATGGTCTCGTCGACGACCGCGAGGCGGTCGAACTTCGGAGATCCGCCATGCCGAGCCTGACCATCGCCTATTCGACGCCGCTCGCCTCCGACCCGACCCGCAAGGGCGAGGTGGCGCGCCTCCTCACCGGCCTCACCGAGCGCCATCTCGGCAAGCAGGGGCCGCTCACCGCCGTCACGGTGACGGAGGTTCCTCCCGAAGACTGGTTCGTCGGCGGCCGGTCGCTCGCCGATCTCGGCCAGGCGAGCCATCACGTCGTGGTGCGGGTGACCGAGGGCACCAACACCAAGGCGGAGAAGGCGGCTTTCCTCGCCGCCGTCCACGCCGATCTCGGTCGTATCCTCGGGCCGTCGCGGCCGGAGAGCTATGTGATCGTCGAGGAGGTGCGCGCCGATGCCTGGGGCTACGGCGGCGAGACGCAGGAGTATCGGGCGATCGCCGGCAAGCTCGCCAGCGAGGCCGAGACGGCGCTGGTCTTCGACACCTACCGCCGGTTCGGAGTGCGTTGAGCGTCGCCGGGGTGATGGGCGCGGAGACGGGTGGCTCCGAAATTTTCGCGATGTGAGATCGCAGGCCGCGGTGGAAACACTTCGTTTACCGCACGCTGTCATGGTTTCGGCCGCGGGGATCGAAAGTTCAGCGTGGCCCCGCCTCCCTCCCTCCTCCCACGTTCCCGGGAGACGAAGAGGATGCCCATGGATCCGACCTCGATCGCCACCTCCCTGGTGATGAACGGCGCTGCGGCGCAGGCGGATCTCGTCGCCATCAAGCTCATGCGCAAGAACGCCGAAGCGGCGGCGAGCGTCGTCGATCTGATCGATTCGGCGAACCAGAACATGGCGCGCATCCAGGCCTCGCTCGGCCCCGGCATGGGCGGCAATCTCGACATCACCGTCTGAAACGTCCGGCCTGTTCGGATCGTCCCGGCAGGCGTCGCCCATCGTCGCGAACCCCCGGCGCCGATTTCGCTCCTCGCTTCGAGCGGCGCGACGTCTTCGCGGGCTCGCATGTATTCGAGTTACATCGCGACGTGATCGAGAGTCGTCCTCGGGTCATTTTCTCGGCAACGTCATATGCGGTCGAGTCGCATGTCGATGCGGCCCGAATCTTCGTCGACGCGACGACACGGGTCCGTCCGTGTGTATCCGAGTCACATGTGACGGCTGGAATCCGCGAGATCTCAGCGAGACTTCAGCGCGCCGTCGATCAGGGCTTCGGCATCGGCGCGATCCCATTCGGCCGGGCCGGCGAGAACGCCGAGCTCGCAGCCTTGCCGGTCGACGAGGATGGTGGTGGGCAGGCCGGTGACGAGGCCGAGCTTCTGCAACGCCTTCATCGAGGCGAGCGAGGGGTCGGCGTACCAGGAGAGATTCTTCACGCCGATGTCGGCGAGGAACTTCTTCGCCCGATCCGGTTCGCGGGTGTCGAGGTTGATCGCCACCACCTCGAAATCGGGCGAGCCGAGTTTGCCCTGGAGGCGGTCGAGCGCCGGCATCTCCTTGCGGCAGGGCACGCACCAGGTGGCCCAGAGATTGAGGAGGACGACGCGACCTTTCCAGGCGGCGAGGGTGGTCGGCTCGGGGCCGCCGGCGCCGAAGGCGAGGGCGGAGAGGTCGCGGCGGGTGTCGGCGGGGGTGAAGGCGGCGACGTCGCCTTTGGAGAAAGGCTTCAGGCGGGCGGCGTCGGCGAGGGTGGCGGCGCATTTTCCCGCGTCGGCCGCGTTGCGCCCGAGCCCTCCGATCCCGTATACCGCGGCGAGACCGAGGAGGCCGGCGAGGAGCGCGAGGCCGCCGAGTTTCACCGCGCTCGAGGATTTCGGGGTGGTGACTGCGGGGTTCGCTTCGGACTGCGGCTCGCTCAAGGGGTCGTCTCTCCGTTCGGTCGGGTGAATGTCGTCGAGGAACGTCGTCATGTCCAATCGCATGTGGGGTGGCCGCTTCGCCACCGGCCCGGCCGCCATCATGGAGGAGATCAACGCCTCCATCGGCTTCGATCAGAAGCTCTGGCGCCAGGACATCGCCGGTTCCAAGGCCCATTCGGCGATGCTGGCGCAGCAGGGGATCATCTCGGCCGAGGATCTCTCCAGGATCCACGCCGGTCTCGACGAGATCGCCGGCGAAATCGAGGCGGGCACGTTCACGTTCTCGCGAAGCCTCGAAGACATCCACATGAACATCGAGGCGCGGCTCGCCGAGAAGATCGGCCCGGCGGCGGGACGCCTGCACACCGCGCGGTCGCGCAACGATCAGGTGGCGCTCGACGTCAAGCTGTGGGTGCGCGACACGCTCGATCATCTCGACGGCCAGTTCGTCGAGCTGATGGCGATCACCGCCGAGAAGGCGCTCGCCCATGCGGCCGTGGTGATGCCGGGCTTCACCCATCTGCAGTCGGCGCAGCCGGTGACCTTCGGCCACCACCTCCTCGCCTATGTCGAGATGTGGGCGCGCGACCGCGCCCGCTTCCGCGACGCCCGGGCTCGGCTCAACGAGTGCCCGCTCGGTGCGGCGGCGCTCGCCGGCACGTCGTTCCCGATCGATCGGGTGGCGACGGCAGCGGCGCTCGGCTTCGATCGGCCGACGGCCAATTCGATGGATTCGGTCGCCGATCGCGACTACGCGCTGGAGGCCCTGTCGGCCGCCTCGATCGCGGCGGTGCATCTGTCGCGGCTCGCCGAAGAGATCGTCATCTGGACCTCGGCGCAGTTCCGCTTCGTCGAGCTCTCGGACGCCTTCACCACCGGCTCGTCGATCATGCCGCAGAAGCGCAACCCGGACGCGGCCGAGCTGGTGCGGGCCAAGACCGGCCGCATCATGGGGTCGCTCAACGCGTTGACCATGGTGATGAAGGGCCTGCCGCTGACCTATCAGAAGGACATGCAGGAAGACAAAGAGCAGATCTTCGACGGGCTGGAGAGCCTGTCACTGGCGCTCGCGGCGACCACCGGCATGATGCGCGACCTCGAACCGGCGGTCGGAAATCTGCGCCGCGCCGCCGGGTCGGGCTTCTCGACCGCCACCGATCTCGCCGATTGGCTGGTGCGCCGTCTCGGCATCCCGTTCCGCGAAGCCCATCACGTCACCGGACGGATCGTCGGGCTGGCGGCGGAGAAGAACACGACGCTCGACAAGCTGTCGCTCGCCGAGATGCAGGGCGTTCACGCCGGCATCACCGACGAGGTCTTCTCGGTGCTTTCGGTCGCCAAGTCGGTGGCGAGCCGCGTCTCCTACGGCGGCACCGCGCCGAAGAACGTGCGCGGACAGGCCAAGCGCTGGATCGCCCGGCTCGCCAAGGAGACGCGGGCGGACTGACGGGCGGGTTTTCCGCCGGTGTCGCCGGGGCGCATCTGCCGCGGACCACGAATCCGGCTATGATCACGATGTCGGACGCGAAGACGTCGGACGAGATCCAGGGGTGTACGCGTGACCTCGACCTTCCCTCTCCTCCTCCGCCTCGCGGTGATCGGCCTCGCCGGTCTCGGCGCGTCGTCGCTCGCCGCCTGTGGCCGCAAGGGCGATCCGGAAGTGCCGACGGTCACGCAGCCCGGCACCGATCGGCCGGTCGGCATCCCGGTCGGGCCGACCTCTTCGGCGCCAAAGGCGAAGAAGGAGAACAAGCCCTTCTTCCTCGATCCGCTGCTCTGAACCGGACTTCGTACGAGGGGCTTCGTCGCGGCTTCGTGTGCGGCGCGACGGTTGCCGACCACCGGGCCGCATGGGACACTCGTCGTCCCTGGGGGGCGAGAAGCCGGCGACCGATCGCCGGCGGATGGAGCAACCGTCGCCGATGAATGTCGCGGGTCAGCCGTCGCCCGGTGGTTCGGGAGGCCTCGATCGCCGCATCGCGCGGGCGGTGCGGCGGGCGCGGCTCGCGGCGGCATGGGAGGTGGTCTGGCGCCGCCTCGTGCCGATCGCCTGGGTCGCCGGGCTCCACGTGGCTCTCGCTTGGCTCGGCGTCTACGCGGCGCTGCCGCCGATCGCCCGTTGGGGGCTTCTGGCGGGTGTCGCCGGTCTCCTCGTCTTCGCCGTCGTCGCCGCGTTCCGGAACCTCGACGAGTTCGCCGCGGTGTCGGGCGAAGGGCGGGCCGTCCGTCGTGTCGAGGCGGAGTCGGGGCTCGCCGGCCACGAACTCGACGGTCTGACCGATCGCCTCGCGGGGTCCGGGGATGCGGCGACCGAGCGGTTGTGGGCGGTGCATCGCGCGCGGCTGGCGGCGCGGGTCGGGAGGCTCGCGAGCGGCTGGCCGCACCCCGATCTCGGGCGGCGGGACGTCTGGGCGGCGCGGCCGATCCTCGCTCTCCTGTTGTTCATCGGCTGGTCCTCCGCCTCGGGCGAACACCTGATGCGGCTCGTCTCGCCCTTCACCAGCGATGCGCCGGCGGCGGTCGACGATCGGCTCGACGCCTGGATCGATCCTCCCGCCTACACCGGCCGTGCGCCGCTGGTGCTGATCGCCGAAGGTCGGTCTCTCGTCGGGTCGAACGGGCCGGATGCCGTGCCGGCGGTGCCACAGGGCAGCCGGTTGGTGGTGCGGGCGGCGAGCGGGCGGGCGGACCGGCCACCGCAACCGCTCACCCTGACCGTAGCACCGGTCGGTGGGGAGGCGACGGAGGTGGCGGCGACGCCGACCCCGGCAGCGCCGGGCCCGACGGCCCAGAGCTCGGCGCCGGTGACTTCGACCGAGCGGATGGCGGTGCTTTCCGACGACGCCGAGGTGCGGCTGGCGCGTGACGGGCGGCCCGTCGCGGGATGGAAGATCACGGTGGTGCCGGATCGGCCGCCGACGATCGCTCTGATCGGTCGGCCGGAGGTCCAGGCGAGCGGGGCGATGAAGCTCACCCACGAGACCGGCGACGACTGGGGTGTCGTCGCGGCGGAAGCCCGGTTCGCGGCGGCCGACGTGCCGAAGGGACGGGCGCTCTACGAGCCGCCGTCCTTCCCGCTCGCGCTACCGCTCGGACGGGCGCACACGGGAATCGCGCGGACCATCCGCGACGTCACCGCACATCCCTTCGCCGGAGCGACGATGCGGATGACGCTGGTCGCCCGCGACGAAGCCGGCCAGGAGGGCGCGAGCCCGCCGATCGAGGTGACGCTGCCGCAGCGCCCGTTCCGCAAGCCGCTCGCCCGGGCGCTCACCGAACTGCGGCGGCGGCTGGCGCTCGACGTCGGCGAGGCGGCGACGGTGGTCACCGCGCTCGAGGCCCTGACCATGGCGCCGGACCGTTTCGAGGAGAAGCCGGGGACGCATCTCGGCTTGCGCTTCCTGCGCCACAAGGCGGCGGCGGCGCGCGACGACGAGGCGTTGCGCGAGGTGGTCGAACTGCTGTGGGCGGCGGCGACCACCATCGAGGACGGCGACCTCGCCGATCACGAGAGGGCGCTGCGCGATGCGCAGGAGGCGTTGCGCCGGGCGCTCGAAGAGGGCGCCTCGCCGGAGGAGATCGCCCGTCTCACCCGCGAGCTGCGGCAGGCGATGGACAAGTTTCTCGCCGCCAAGGCGGAGCAGAGCCGGCGGCAGACGCGTGGGCCGACGCCGCCGGGGCCGCGGCGGACGATCACCGAACGCGACATCCGGCGCATGCTCGACCGGATCGAGGATCTGGCGCGCACCGGCTCGCGCGAAGCGGCGGAGAAGCTGCTCGAGGAGCTGCGCGAGTTGACCGAGAACCTGCAGTCCGGAGCGCCGGCCGAGGGCGAGGACGGGCAGGCCGGAAACGAAGCGCTGGAGAAGCTCGGCGAGATGATCCATCGCCAGCAGCAACTGATGGAGGAGACCCATCGCTCGCGTCGTGACGGTCGCGAGGCCGAGAGCAACGAGGAGATGGGGCGGATCGGTCGCGGCCAGAAGGACCTCGCCGAAGCGCTCGGGAAGTTCGCCGAGGAGATGGGTGGCGGCGAGGCCGGCCGGCGCGACGAGTTCGGACGGAAGCGTGGGCCGGGAGACGGGTCGCAGGACCTCGGTGAGGCGGCCGACGCCATGGGCGAGGCGGCCGACGCGCTGGAGCGCGGCGAGGGCGAAGCGGCGCTCGATTCCCAGGCGCAGGCGCTCGACAAGCTCAGGCGCGGGGCGCGGGCGCTCGCCGATCGGATGGCGCGGCGCGGCGAGGGCGGTCGCGACGGAGACGAGGACCCGCTGGGACGGCCGCGGCGCCAGCAGGGCTCGAGCGACGGCGACAAGGTGCGGGTGCCGGACGAGATCGACGTCGAGCGGGCGCGCCGCGTCCTCGACGAGATCCGCAAGCGGCTCGGAGAACCCGTTCGGCCGAAGTTCGAGAGGGACTACCTCGATCGCCTGCTGAAACTCGATCCGGGGGATCGCTGATACCGAGCGCCGACGTCTCGATCCGATCGGACCTTGGTGCGTGACGACGAGCTCGGTGCGTGTCGGTCGGGCCGCAGGCGAGTCGGACACACCGAATTTCACGGGCCCGGTGCGAGGCGGCGGCCCGTCAGCCGGCGAGACGGGTGGGTTCGGGATCGCCGGCGAGGGTGGAGGCGACGACGCGGCGGATATCGGCCAGCGTGAAGGGCTTCAGCACCACGTCGCGGACGATCTGATCGAGGCCGTGGGCGCGTTCGCGCTGATCGGCGTAGCCGGTCATCAAGAGGATCGGCAGATCCGGTTTGTCGCGGGCGACGTTGAGGGCGAGGGCGATGCCGTCCATGACCGGCATCTTGATGTCGGAGACCAGCAGATCGAAGCCGCCTTCGTCGGAGCCGACGACCTCGAGTGCGGTCGCACCGTCTTCGACCGCGACGACCGCGTTGCCGTCGAGCTCGAGGGCGCGCTTGACGAAGGCGCGAACCGAGTCGTCGTCCTCGGCGAGAAGAATACGAGCCATTCCACCCTCCTCCCGATCGATCCGAATGCTGTCCGGATCGCTCCTGTCGCGGCGAATCACCTTCGCCTGTCGTTTCAGTCGGCACCGACCACGTGGCCGATGTATGGCAACTCACGGAAGGCATGGCCCATGTCCATGCCGTAACCGACCACGAAGAGGTCGGGACAGGTGAAGCCGACGAAGTCGCCTTCGATGTCGGCCGCCCGGTGTCCCGGCTTGTCGAGGAGGACCGCGACCCCGACGCGAGCGGCGCCGCGCTCGGCGAGCAGGCGCTTGGCGTAGGCGAGGGTGCGGCCGGATTCGAGGATGTCGTCGACGATGAGAACGTTGCGGCCGGTGACGTCGGTCTCGAGATCGCGCAGCACCGTGACCTTGCCGGTGGAGGTGGTGCCCTCGCGGTAGCTCGACAGCGACATGAAGTCGACCTCCGGCGAAACGCCGGCGTGATGCAGGGCGCGGATCAGGTCGGCGGCGAAGACGAAGCCGCCCTTGAGGATCGCCACCACCAGGAGACGCTCGGAAAAGCCGGCGTCGCGGATCGCCTCGGCGAGCGCGCGGTTGCGCCCCGCGATGGTCTCGGCGGTGTAGAGAACGTCGATGCGATGCTGCGTCATGGTAATCCCGCGTGCTGGCTGCGCCGTTCGACGAAGCGGACCTGGACTTCGGTCGCCAGATCCGGTGGTGCGGCGAGGCGAGTGCGGAAACGGATGGTATCGCCGGAATCGATCGTGGTCGACTTGGGATCGATCGACCAGGCATAGATCTCCTGGGTGTCGGGGCCGCGCAGGGCGAAGCGGAGGGCGGGGAGCTCGCGCATCTGCGGAGAGACGTTGGAGACCGAGCCTTCGACCACCAGCACCGGCTGACCGTTGTCGATCTCGCGCAGCGTCTCGATGCGGCCGAAGATCAGGCCGCGCAGGTTCACGGGGGCGCCGAGGGCGGAGTAGAGGCCGGCGAGATCGGGCGCGGTGGCGACGATCTTCTGGCGGAAGACGTAGACCCCGGTCAGAACGAGACAGGCGGCGAGGAACACCGCCGGCCCGACGAGGGGTGTGACGTGGACGGCGGCCTTGGCCACCATCTCCTTGCCGACGGCGGGAAAGCGCCGCTTGGTGCGGATGCGGATCCGCGGCCGGGGCAGGACGGGCGTCGCTGCGGCGACGGCGGGGCCGGTCGTCTCGTCGGCGGCGGTCGGCGATCCCGTGTCGGTGCCCGCGTCCGCGTCGGATGCGCCGTCGAAGGTGCCGCGGTCGGGCGTGTCGAAGGCGTCGCCGCCGGCGGTGTCGAAAGCGACGTCGGCGGCGGCATCGGCGCCGAAGGAGGAGACATCGTCGTCGGAGATCGCGTCGAAGGGGTCGACGGCGGCCGTCGGTTCGGCTTTCGGCGGCGGTGCGGCGCGCGGGGCCGCCGGCTCCTCGGCCGCGGCGAAGACGCGCCATTCCTCGCCGCACTTGGTGCAACGGACCTTGCGCCCCTTGGCGCCGATGCGCTCGTCGGGGATCGAATATCCGGTTTCGCAGGTCGGACAGGTGGTGCGCATGGCCTCGAGATCGCCGTTCTCCCCGACAGAATCGCCGAACGATCTGAACGGCGCGTAAATCACGGTGCGGCGAACGGCGTCGCGACTTCCCACGGAGGCGCGACATGGTTAACGAAATCTCAACGGCCCGAATGCGAGCATGGCCGGCGAAGCGGCGTCTCTCGAGTTCGCCGTGGCGCGGGGAAGCGGAAGGCGACCGGGCGAGAATGACCGACGGTGGCGGTCGAGGACGCGGAACGATTTGATCAGGTTCGAGAACGTCGGCCTCAGATACGGCATGGGACAGGAGGTGCTGCGCGATGTCAGCCTGGAGATCGCGCCGCGCTCGTTCCAGTTCCTGACCGGCCCGTCGGGGGCCGGCAAGACGACGCTCATGCGGCTGTTGTTCATGTCGCTGAAGCCGACGCGCGGTCTGATCTCGGTGTTCGGTGCCGACACGGCGCGGGTGACGCGCGCCGAACTGCCGGCGCTCCGGCGGCGCATCGGGGTGGTCTTCCAGGATTTCCGCCTGCTCGATCACCTGACCACCTACGAGAACGTGGCGCTGCCGCTACGCGTCTCGGGCAAATCGGAGAGCGACTATCGCGCCGACGTCGTCGATCTGCTCGAATGGGTCGGGCTCGGCGAGCGGATGCACGTTCTGCCGCCGGTGCTGTCGGGCGGCGAGAAGCAGCGCGCGGCGATCGCCCGGGCGCTGATCACCAAGCCGGAGATCCTGCTCGCCGACGAACCGACGGGCAACGTCGATCCGCCGCTCGCCCGCCGCCTGCTGCGCCTGTTCGTCGAACTCAATCGCCTGGGCACCTCGGTGCTGATCGCCACCCACGACCTCGCCCTGATGGAGCAGTTCGATGCCCGCCGCATCGTCCTGGCCGAGGGGCGGGTCCGGATCTACGAGTGAGGCGATGGCGCGCGACGAGCGACCCGATCCGAACCGTCCGGCGCCGCCCAGCCCGCGCGAGGTGCGGGCTTCGCTGTCGTCGTCGATCGGTCTGGGGCGCGGCCGCGGCGGCCGCGGCGGGCGCTCGATCGAACCGGACTTCGATCTCCCGCCGCCGCATCTCGACGACCCCGGCGCGGCGGTGCCCGTCGGGCCCGCCGCGGATTTCGATCCGGTCGCCTCGGCGCGATCGGCGGAGCCCGAAGTGTCGCCGGACGGCGCGCGCAGGGGGAGACCGCGGCGGTCGGCCGCGCCGCGGCGCAAGTCGGCGAAGCGTCGGCAGGAGAAGCGGTCGGCGGCGACCGAAACCAACGGCGGACGAGACATCGTACCGCCGCAGGCGATCGCCGGGCGGGCGTTGGTGCTGGTCGTCGCCATCATGGGATTTCTCGCCTGCCTCGCCGTCGGCGGGCTGTCGCTGGTCGCGGAAGCCGCGCGCGACTGGCAGCTCGACGTCTCGCGCGAAGTGACGATCCAGGTGAAGCCGATCGACGGCGTGGCGATCGAGCCGCGGTTGAAGAAGGCGACGGAGATCGCCGAGGCGACGCGGGGGGTGAGATCCGTCCGCCTGATCGGCGAGCGGGAGAGCGAGGCGTTGCTCCAGCCCTGGCTCGGCAGCGGGCTCGATCTGACGGCTCTGCCGATCCCGCGTCTGGTGGTGCTCGTTCTTTCCGATCCGGCGGCGGCGGACCTCGCCGGGCTCGAGGCGCGGATCGGCGCCGAGGTGCGTGGCGCCACGGTCGACGACCATGCGGTGTGGGCGGCGCGACTGCGGACCATGGCCGGAACCATGGTGGTGGGCGGTTTCGGTGTCGTCGTGCTGATGTTGGTCGCCATGGTGCTGTCGGTGGTCTTCGCCACGCGGGCGGCGATGGCGGGCAACCGCGACGTCATCGAGGTGCTGCATTTCGTCGGTGCCGAGGACCGCTTCATCGCCGCCGAGTTCCAGCGCCACTTCCTGAAGCTCGGCCTCGTCGGCGGGGCGGTCGGCGGAGCGGCGGCGATCGCCGCCTTCCTCGTCGTCGACGCGGCGACACGGGTGCGCGGCGATGCGCTCGCCGATCAGGCGCACGCGCTGTTCGGCGGCTTCTCGGTCGGGTGGAGCGGCCATCTCGGCGCGGTGGCGGTGGTGGCGCTGGTGGCGGTGCTGACGGCGGTGACGTCGCGCTTCACCGTGCTCGGCCATCTCGGTCGGCTCGAGTGAGGGGGAAAGACATGGTCATCCCCGCAGAGCCGGCATCTGGTAATTCGGATCTCATGAGGATTCGCACCGAGGAAGCGATCGCGGGCGATCGCGTCGCGAGCATCGCCGAAACGAGCCGCCGTGGGACGCGCGCGGTGCGCGGGTCGCTCGGCGCGATCGCGGTGCGCACGGCCCTGGCGGTGGCGCTCGTCGGCGCGGCGCTTCTCGGCAGCTTCGGCCTCGGCTTCGTCTGGTTCGCGACGCGGGTGGCGCTCTCCGATGCGCCGACCGATCCGCGCGCCGACGCCATCGTCGTCTTGACCGGCGGTCGCGACCGGGTGCAGGGCGGCGTCGAACTGCTGGAGGAGGGGCGCGGGCGGCGGCTGCTCATCTCCGGCGTCCATCCCTCGACACGGGCCGAGGACATCCAGCGGGCGACGGTCGGCGATCGGACGCTGTTCGCCTGCTGCGTCGATCTCGGTCACCGGGCGGAGACGACCGTCGGCAACGCCCTCGAAGTGGCGGAGTGGACCCGCGCCAACGGATTCTCCAGCCTGATCGTGGTGACCAGCGCCTATCACATGCCGCGATCGATGGTCGAACTCGACAAGGCGCTCCCCGGTCTCACCAAGATCGCCTGGCCGGTGAAGCGGCCGGATCTGGCGATCGACACCTGGTTTCTGCATCCGACGACGGCGAAGCTTCTCTTGCACGAATACGTGAAGTATATCGTGACCCGGTTCGGCCCCACGGCGAGCTTGTACCGATCCTCGGAGATCGCCACGACGGCGAGCATCCGCTGAGGTCGGCGCCGGAGCCGCAGACGCCTCACTCGACGGGTTCCCGCGATGGTCTTCCTGCGTTCGCTCGCCTTCAACGTCTTCTTCTACGTCCACACGATCTTCTGGCTGTTCGCGCTGCTGCCGACGGAGATCCTGCCGAAGGCGATCTTCTGGAAGGGGGTCGAGACCTGGGCGCGGATCAATCGTTGGGCGATCACCGCCATCGCCGGGGTGAAGGTCGAGATCCGCGGCCTCGAAAACCTGCCGAAGGGTGGGGCGCTGATCGCCGCCAAGCACCACTCGACCTTCGAGACGGTGTCGCTGATCGACTTCTTCGACCGGCCGAGCTTCGTGATGAAGAAGGAGCTGCGCAAGATCCCGCTCTTCGGCTGGTACACGATCAAGGGCGAGCAGATTTCGGTCGATCGCAGCGCCGGCCGCACGGCGCTCGCCGACATGACCGAGCGGGCCCGCCGAGAGGCGGCGCGCGGCCGGCAGATCCTGATCTTCCCGGAAGGCACCCGCCGGCCGGCCGGCGCCGAACCGCACTACAAGCACGGCATCGCTCATCTCTACGAGAAGCTCGGCGTGCCGATGGTGCCGGTGGCGTTGAACTCCGGCCTGTTCTGGGGGCGGCACGATTTCTTGCGCCATCCCGGCACACTGGTCGTCGAATTCCTGCCCGCCATCCCGCCCGGCCGCGACCCGGAAGAGGTCTTCGCCGAGCTGCAGGTGGTGATCGAGACCGCCACGGACCGGCTGATCGCCGAGGCCCTCGCGGCCTCCGATCCGCCGCCGCTGCCGGCCGCGGGGAAGGCCTATCTGGCCCGGGCCGCAGCGAAATCAAGTTCCTGATCCGTTCGAGTCGACTTGCGCTATCGCAATATGTGTTCTATCTTTGTTCTGGTCAAGAGCAAGGCGGAACGAGGTGCGAGCATGAGCGGGTGCGACATCCGAGCGGGCGGTGAGTCGGTCGCGGCACCGGCCGTGAGTCTGGTGGCGGGCGGTGAGCGGTTCGAGATCCGCACCGGGGAATCGGGACGGCGCTACGTGTTCTCGCGTCTCGACCATCCGATCGAAAGCGGGGACCTCGACGGGGCGGTGGTGGCGATCATTTCCCGCGGCTCGGCGCGCCGGCGGCGGCTCCTGTGGATCGGCGCCGCGGACCGGCTACCCCCCGGCATCGCGATCGCGGGACGGGAGGTCCACGCCCATTGGCTCGCCGAGACGCCGGCGGCCCGGGCCCGGGTGGTCGCCGACCTCGTCGCCGCCGAGGGCTCGGGATCGGGGCGTTCGCGGGCCGGCATTTCCCGGGTGGGCGACGAGAGCGGCCCCGTCGTCCTCGCCGCCTGACGAGATGGCGACGGGTGCGTTTCGTTCGGACGTCGCGTCGCGGCGGTCGGATCGAGGGGGGAGGCTCGCGATGAGATCGGCCGCGGCGGCGCGGTCAACCGGCGCGGAGGCGGGCGGCGATGCGTTCGAGCGCCGCGTCGTGCATGCCGAGGGTCGCGAGATGGTCCGCGGTGGAGACGACGTAGTCGGGATTGGCGCCGGAGACGCCGCGCCCCTGGCGGACGAGCGCGAGGAGGTCGGTCTCGTCCATGTTGCCGGTGTATTGCGGATGGGTCCGGTCGACGACATAGGTGAGAGCCGCCGGGCCGGGGGTCTCGACGCTGCGGCCCTGGCCATCCTCGAAACGGACGGGTCGGAAGATCTCGCGATAGATCGGGCTCGGCAGGTGTTCGAGCGGGCTGATCTGTTCGCGCTCGCGCAGATAGGCGAGAGTTTCGGCGCGGCGACGCGCGGCGACGCGATAGACGACGCCACGGCACGAGCCGCCGCGATCGAGGCCGAGGACGACGCCGGGGGTCTCGACGGTGCCGCGATGGTGCCAGGAATAGACGCAGAGCCGGCGATGCCAGCCCCACAGCCGCGCCGGGCGCCTCTCTTCGTGCTCGAAGCCCGGTCGCCAGATCAGCGAGCCGTAGGCGAAGACCCAGAGATCACCTTCCTCCACCGTCATCGTCACGCCCTGTCCCGCACCCGTGTTTCGTCGCCCGCCGTTGGTCGCAGCCGGTCCGCCGCGGCGGGTCGACCGCCGGCGGCGAAGTCGATTCGACATGCCTGTACGCGGCTGAACCCCGCGAACGTGCGCCGATCCGCTCTAGCCGGATCGCGCCGAGAAAGCGAGAGGCGGACGCCTCACCGTCGGCCTCGATCGCAACGCGTTCTTCGCGCAGATTGGCGGTCCGACGATTCGTCGGTGACCGGGAGGTCCGGTCGAGGAGACGATGAATGAGCCGAGACGCCGAGACCACCGCTCCGTCGCGCCGCATGCGCCTGCCCCTGGTGATCGGCCTCGGCGTGGCGATCGCCGCAGCGGGCTGGACCGCGGTGTGGGCGACGGCGCGCGGACGCATCCTCGCCGAGATCGACGGGCGTCTGGCCACACTGTCGACACGGGGCGTCGTCGTCGCTTGCGCCGATCGCGAGATCGGAGGCTATCCGTTCCGTATGGAGCTCACCTGCCGTTCGCCGGGGGTGGAGATCCGCGATCGCGGCTTCACCGCGTCGGCGCAGGCGCTCCGAGTGGTGGCGCAGGTCTGGGATCCGCGGCTGGTGCTGGTCGAGGTCGACGGGCCGGGGATCGCGGTGACCGGCGGCGACGCGACCTCCGCCAAGTGGCGGCTCCTGCGCAGCTCGTTGCGGTGGGCCGGCGACGGGGTGCAGCGGGTGTCACTGTCGGTCGACGGGCTCGATCTGACCGCCGCGCCGGCGGGGCCGCCCCCGGTCCATCTCGTGGCGGAACATGTCGAAGCCCATGGCCGCCCACACGGCGAGGGTGGCCGGAACCTGGATCTCGCCACCGCCTTCGCCGGCGCATCGCTGACGGTCGCCGACAAGCGCATCGGGCCGCCGCGCGCCGATCTCTCGGTCTCGGCGACGCTGGTCGATTTCCTGCCGCCGGGACCCGGGGCGCCGTTGCCGGCATTCGCGGCGCGCGGCGGGCGGATCGAGCCGACGAAACTGTCGTTCGCGGTCGGCGGCATCGTGGTCGAGGGTGACGGCGCCCTGGTGCTCGACCGTGAGGGAGTTCTCGACGGCATGATCACGTTGGTGGCGCGCGGTCTCGAGACGCTCACGAACGGCGGCGCCAAAGGGCTCGGTCCGGAACTGACGACGGTGCTCTCCGGTTTCGTGTTGCTCGGCAAGGCTGCGAAGGATCCCGACCGACCGGGCCGCCGGCTGGAGATGATCGTCGATCACGGGCTGGTTCGCATCGGTCGGGTGACTCTGGGTCGGCTGGCGCCGCTCTTCGCCGTCGGCAGCTGACCGGCTTCGGCATCGTTCGCCTCGATCGGACGGTGCGTTCACGCGATCCGGCCTGGACGACGGATCGCGCGTCGCCATCTGTCACGGGAACGTGCCCACAGCCCCGAGGAGGAAGATCGATGAGTTCCAAGACCGTCGCAACCGTCGTCGATGCGCAGCATCCCCATTGGGTGGGTGACGGCTTCCTGGTTCGACCGCTGTTCGGGCCGGCCGCCTTCACGCCGGCGGTGAGCCCGTTCCTGATGTTCGACTGGGCGGCGCCGACCGCCTTCCCGCCGCGTGAGGAACCGCACGGGGTCGGACCTCATCCCCATCGCGGCTTCGAGACGGTGACCATCGTCTACGCCGGTGCGGTCGACCATCGCGATTCGGCTGGTCACGTCGATTCGATCGGCGTCGGCGACGTGCAGTGGATGACCGCCGGCTCCGGTATCGTCCACGAGGAGTTCCACGGGCGGGCGGTCTCCGAACACGGCGGGACCGTGTCGATGGCCCAGCTGTGGGTCAATCTGCCGGCGGCCCACAAGATGACGCCGCCGCGCTACCAGCCGATCCTCGCCGGCGACATCCCGGTGGTGCGGTTCGACGGCGGCCGGGTGCGGGTGATCGCCGGGTCGTGGCCGGGCCGCGGCGATTCGGTGGTTCGCGGTCCGGCCGAGACCTTCACGCCCCTGGCGGTGTGGGACGTCGACCTCGACGCCGGCGCCGCTTTCGATGCGACGGTGCCGGAAGGGTGGACCACCCTGGTGAGCGTGCTCGAGGGCGACGCGGTCGTCGGTGGGCGCCGGATCGCGGCGCCGTGCGTCGCCGTGCTGTCGCGCGCGGGGGGCGATTTCGCCGTCACGGCCGGTGGTGAGGGCACGAAGCTCCTCGTCCTCGCGGGAGCGCCGATCGACGAACCGATCGCCGCTCACGGGCCCTTCGTGATGAACACGCGAGACGAGATTCGCACGGCGATCGCCGACTATTCCGCCGGCCGGATGGGTATGCTGACGCCGCGCTGACTGCCGATCTGGCGCAGAAGGCGGCAATGGAGGCCGAAACTACGACTTTCGACGGAGGATCGACGCCGAATTCCCCCAAATTTGACCGTGGGTCACCCATTGCCTCCAAAACGTTTTGAGGCAAAATACCATCACGCTGGGCACGATCGGTTGCCGTCGCAGAAAGCGCCGCGAGGCGTGAACGGTGGTGGCCGACGGGCTTCGACGAACCGCCCGGGGGAGCGAACGAGGCGCCGATGGCCAGATCGAGCAAGCTCATCGCGGAACTGGTCGTACGACTGCGATCCGTCATGGATTTCGAACCGATCGAGGCGGCTGAAACCTATACGATCGGACAGCTGTCGACCCATCTGCGCGTGTCGCTGCGAACTTTGCGCTTCTACGAGCAGTCGGGGCTACTGGCGCCGAGCCGGGAGGGGCTGCGCCGGCTCTATTCGAACGACGATCTCGAGCGCCTCGAGGTGATGGTGACGCTGCGCGAACTCGAGGTGTCGCTGACGGCGATCAAGTCGCTGATGGCGATTGTCGACGGCGACGCACGCGCCGGCGAGCGCGAGGTGATGGATCGCCTGGAAGGCATTCTCGCCGACCTCGCCGAGGACAACCGGGTGCGGATCGGTGAACTCGAGCGCATCAACGCGCGAATCACCGAGGCTCGCAACAGCCTCTCGGATGCCTGACACGGGTTTCGGCGGATCGCGACGCTATGCCGGACCCGATCGGCCGAACCGGTCGTCGTCCGGACGGAGAACGCTTCGCCCGAACCGTTCGATGCTCGTGCGAGCGAGAGCCGCCGCGTCGCGCGGCGGCTCTGCCGATGTGGGCTCAGGCGGCGGCGCGATCGGCGACGATGCGGACGACGTCGGCCATGATGTCGGTGATCTGGAAGTCCTTGGGCGTGTAGACCGCCGCGACCCCCATCTCCCGGAGAGCTTCCGCGTCTTCCGGCGGAATGATGCCGCCGACGACGACCGGGACCTCGCCGAGGCCGGACGCCTTCATGCGCGCCACGACGTCGCCGACCAGCGCCAGATGCGAGCCGGAGAGGATCGACAGGCCGACGGCGTGGACGCCTTCTTCGAGCGCGGCGTTGACGATCTGTGCCGGGGTCAGGCGGATGCCCTCGTAGACCACTTCCATGCCGCAGTCGCGGGCGCGCACCGCGATCTGTTCGGCGCCGTTGGAGTGGCCGTCGAGGCCCGGCTTGCCGACCAGGAACTTCAGCCGGCGGCCGAGCGCCTTCGACACCTCGTCGACGGAGGTACGCACCGCGGCGAGATCGCCGCCGGTGTCACGCGCGGCGCGGCCGACGCCGGTGGGCGCGCGGTATTCGCCGAAGACGTCGCGAAGCGTCGCGCCCCATTCGCCGGTGGTGACGCCGGCGCGGGCCGCGGCGATCGACGGCTCCATGACGTTGCGGCCTTCGGCGGCGGCGGAGCGCAGGTCGGCGAGCGCCTTGTCGACCGCCTTCGCGTCACGCGCGGCGCGCCAGGCCTTCAGGCGCTCGATCGCCTCCTCTTCGACCTCGGGCGGGACGGTGAGGATCGAGCCTTCGCCGGTGGTCAGCGGCGAGGGTTCGGTCTCCTGGAAGCGGTTGACGCCGACGACGGTCTGCTTGCCGGCCTCGATCGCCTCCAGACGGCGGGTGTTGGACTCCACCAGCTTCTGCTTCATGTAGCTGGACTCGACCGCGGCGACGGCACCGCCCATCGCTTCGATGGCGGCGAGCTCCTCCTTCGCCTGGGCGACGAGTTCGGAGACCTTGGCCTCGATCTCGGCGGACCCGTCGAAGATGTCGGCGAATTCCAGGAGGTCGGTCTCGTAGGCGAGGATCTGCTGCATGCGCAGCGACCACTGCTGATCCCACGGACGCGGCAGGCCGAGGGCCTCGTTCCAGGCGGGCAGCTGCACGGCGCGAGCGCGAGCATCGCGCGACAGGGTCACGGCGAGCGCCTCGAGCAGGATACGGTAGACGTTGTTCTCCGGCTGCTGCTCGGTGAGGCCCAGCGAATTGACCTGGACGCCGTAGCGGAAGCGGCGGTTCTTCTCTTCGGTCACGCCGTAGCGGTCACGGGTGATCTCGTCCCAGAGGCGGCCGAAGGCGCGCATCTTGCAGATCTCGGTGACGAAGCGCATGCCGGCGTTGACGAAGAAGGAGATGCGGCCGACCGCGTCGCCGAACTCGGCCTGCGGCACCACGCCGGTCTTCTTCACGTTGTCGAGCACGGCGACGGCGGTCGCGAGCGCGAAGGCGAGTTCCTGGACCGGCGTCGCGCCCGCTTCCTGCAGATGGTAGGAGCAGACGTTCATCGGGTTCCACTTCGGCATCTCCGTGTAGGTCCAGGCGATGACGTCGGTGGTGAGCCGCATCGAGGGCGTCGGCGCGAAGACGTAGGTTCCGCGCGACAGGTACTCCTTGATGAGGTCGTTCTGGGTGGTGCCCTGGAGGAGCTTGCGGTTCGCCCCCTGCTCGTCGGCGGCGGCGACATAGAGCGACAACAGCCACGGCGCGGTGGCGTTGATGGTCATCGAGGTGTTCATCTTCTCCAGCGGAATGCCGTCGAAGAGGGCGCGCATGTCGCCGAGGTGGGAGACGGGAACGCCGACCTTGCCGACCTCGCCGCGCGACAGCGCGTGATCGGGGTCGTAGCCGGTCTGGGTCGGCAGGTCGAAGGCGACCGACAGGCCGGTCTGACCCTTGGCGAGATTGGTGCGGTAGAGGCGGTTCGACGCGGCGGCCGTGGAATGGCCGGCATAGGTGCGGAAGAGCCAGGGCTTGTCGGGCGTCGAGAGGGGCATGATCGCGTGTCCGGATGAAGATCTTCGGATCGATTAGATATCGCGCCGCAACAGCGACGTCACCATCCACGATCGTCGGACTGCGACATTCGGCCACGCACGAATCTGCGCCAAATACACGTTCAGGGCCGATGCCTTCCGTATTGGGCATCTCGGAAACCGGCGGAATTCAGCGCTATTCGGTTCGCCGCGGCGGCGATCTTGCGCCGATGGGGCCGGCGCGGTAGCTTTTGGCGCTGCAGCAAGGCGTATGGTCGCAGGCGGCTCCGAGCGCGATTTCAATCCTTTAGTATTATGGAAAATCGCCCGAAAGCGGTCCGATAGTGCGCCGATCAGACGGCTGTGCGGGGAAGTTTCGAGCAATTTTTCCGCATTGCGAAAGAAGTTGCGTCGAGCGCAGATCGGAAGCGGCGAACCCCCGGGGTCGACGTCCATGGTCCGCCTCACACGGCGATCCGCCGACCGGCCCCGAGGGGGAGGGTGCGGCCGAGCGATACGAACGCGGGAAGGAAGACCATGGCTGGGAACGAAAACGCGGCGCCGAACCTCGAGAATCGGCCGGTGAAGGACCTCTACGAGATCGGCGAGATCCCGCCGCTCGGTCACGTGCCGAAGAACATGTACGCCTGGGCGATCCGCCGAGATCGTCACGGTCCGCCGGAGCAGGCGATGCAGCTCGAGGTCGTTCCCACCTGGGAACTCGACAGCCACGACGTGCTCGTCCTGGTGATGGCCGCCGGCGTCAACTACAACGGCATCTGGGCCGGTCTCGGCAAGCCGATCTCGCCCTTCGACGTCCACAAGCAGCCCTATCACATCGCCGGATCCGACGCCTCGGGCATCGTCTGGGCGGTCGGCTCGAAGGTGAAGCACTGGAAGGTCGGCGACGAGGTCGTCATCCACTGCAATCAGGACGACGGCGACGACGAGGAGTGCAACGGCGGCGATCCGATGCTGTCGCCCTCGCAGCGCATCTGGGGCTACGAGACGCACGATGGATCGTTCTCGCAGTTCTGCCGCGTCCAGGCGCGCCAGCTGCTGCCGCGGCCGCAGCATCTGACCTGGGAGGAATCGGCCTCCTACATGCTGACGCTCGCCACCGCCTACCGCATGCTCTTCGGCCATCAGCCGCATCAGCTGAAGCCGTCGCAGAACGTGCTGATCTGGGGCGCCTCCGGCGGCCTCGGCGTGTTCGGCATCCAGCTCGTCGCGGCGGCCGGCGCCAACGCCATCGGCGTCATCTCCGACGAGGACAAGCGCGACTACGTCATGAGCCTGGGCGCGCGCGGCGTCATCAACCGCAAGGACTTCAAGTGCTGGGGCCAGCTGCCCAAGGTCGGCAGCCCCGAGTACGACGCGTGGTTCGGCGAGGTTCGCAAGTTCGGCAAGGCGATCTGGGACGTCACCGGCAAGGGCGTGAACGTCGACATGGTCTTCGAACACCCCGGTGAATCGACCTTCCCGACTTCGACCTTCGTGGTCAAGCGCGGCGGTATGGTGGTGTTCTGCGCCGGTACGACCGGCTTCAACCTCACCTTCGACGCCCGTTACGTCTGGATGCACCAGAAGCGCATCCAGGGCTCGCACTTCGCCCACCTCAAGCAGGCGGCGGCGGCCAACAAGTTCGTGCTCGACCGGCGCGTCGAGCCGTGCATGTCGGAAGTCTTCGAGTGGAAGGACATTCCGAAGGCCCACACCAAGATGTGGAAGAACGAGCACAAGCCCGGCAACATGGCGGTGCTGGTCTGCGCCCCGAAGACGGGCCTGCGCACCTTCGAGGACGTGCTCGAGGCTTCGGCCGAAATCGGGAAGTGACCTCCCCGGCCGGTCGGGTGATGCGTCCGGTCGACGATCGTGAACGAGAAGACGGCGATCCGTGGGCGACCACGGGTCGCCGTCGGCGTTTGTGGGGCGAACAAGGTGTGGGTTTCGGCTTCCGCCGAGGATTTCGTTCATCGGGAGCGGCAGGAAGGACCCGGGCCGGCGATGGCGCCGGCTCGTCACCGACCGCTCAATGCTCCGGCATCCGGCCTTCGCGCCACAGTTCGATCGAGTGGTTGATCTCGGCGCCGAAGAGGAAGATCAGGCCGATGATGTAGAAGAACAGCATCGAGGCGATGGCGCCGCCGAGACCGGCGTAGGTCTTGGCGTAGCCGGAGAAGTGGGAGAGGTACCAGGAGAAGACCATGCCGGCGACGAACCACAGGGTCGCCGTCAGCAGGACGCCCGGCATCACCCCCTTCAGCGTCTGGCGCCGGGCCGGCAGCCACAGATGCGCCGAGGCCAGGAAGAGGAAGACGGCGAGGGTGAAGAAGGCCAGCGGCAGGCGGTTGAAATAGGACCAGTAGGGGGCGAGGTCGGGGGCGTGCGGGATGAGGAAGGCCCATACCACCGGCAGCACCACGACGAGGAAGCCGAGGCCGAGGATGACGACACCGCCGATCAGCATGAAGAACGTGCCTTCGAGGCGGCGGATCAGGAAGTGGCGATCGTCGTAGGAGCGATAGGCGTAGTTGAGGCCCATGCGCAGGCTCTCGACGAGGCCGGTGACGATGACCACGAGCAGGATGGCGCCGACCGTCAGGACGCTGCCCTGCGAGGTGGCGAGCACCGCCGAGATCTCCGGCCGGAGGATGTCGGCGACCTGATCGGGCAGCACCGAGAAGATGCCGCCGGTGCCCTGTTCCGCAGCGGCGGCCAGTTCCGCCCCGCCCCAGTAGCCGGCGAGACCGGTGACCAGGATCATGAAGGGGAACATCGAGAACAGGATGGCGAAGGCGATGTTGGAGGCGTGGGCGAAGGACTCGTTGCGCAGCAGGCCCCAGTAGAAGGCCTCCCAGACGATGTGGCCGAGCGCCTTGATCCGGTGCCGCAGCGTCGCGGTCGCGGAAGAGTGGTCGGGGGCTGCGGTCTCGGTTTCGGCCATGGCGCGGAAGATAGGCGCGCCGGCGTTCGGACACAATCGTTTCGGGCGTCGCCAGTTGGTCGATGGGCGACCGGCTGCGAGGGACGGCGAGGCGGCTGGCGGCTGCTGCGCTTTTGTCGCATTCTCGGGGCAGAGAGACCGCCGACGATTCACCGGCGCCGCGCTCTCGGCCCGCTTCGCCTTCCGAAACATCGCCCTCGGATCGACCGCCTTGATCAAGCCGACCGCTCGCGCGCTCCTCGTTCTCTTCTTCACCGCCGTTCTGCCGATCGCCGGCGTCGCGCCGGCCGCCGAGACCGCCCCGGCGGTCTCGGGTGGTGGAAAGACCGCCCCGGCAGCCTCGGAAGGTGGCAGGACCGCTCCGGCGGCCGCGGAGACGACCAGGGCTGCTTCGGAGGCCGGTGAGGCGGCGAAGCCGGCGGATGCGGCGAAAGCGCCGGCGGCGGGCGACGCACCCGCCACGCGGTCGATGAAGCCGGCGGGCAAGCCCGACGAGGTGCAGCAGAAGCTCGACGCCTGGAAGGTGGAGGTCGACCAGATCGCCGCCGGCATCCAGCGCGAGGGACAGACCGATCGCCATCTCGCCGAGATGCGCGCGCGCGCCGAGCAGATCCGCACCGCCGCCAACGAGCTGATCGCCGCGGAGAGCCCGCGTCAGACGTCGATCGAAGCCCGCCTCAAGCAACTCGGCTCGGCGCCGCAGGCCAAGCCCGACGAGCCGACGGCGGTCGAGTCCGACGCGGTGAAGGCGGAGCGCGAGGACCAGCAGCGGCAACTCGGCGAGGTCCAGGGGCGGATCAAGCAGGCGCAGCTCATCGACCTCAGGGCCGAGGAGATCACCAGGACGATCGCCGATCGCCGTCGCGACCGCTTCGCCCGCGAGCTGATCGAGCGGTCGCGCTCGGTCCTCGATCCCGGCACGTGGCTGGAAGCGGCGCAGTCGTTCCCGGGGACCTTCAACAGTCTCAGGTATCTGATCGCCGATTGGCTGAGCCTGATGGCCGGGCGCGGGCTCGAGACGGCGATGGCCGTCGGCTCGGTGATCCTGGCGCTGGTCGTCGCCCTTTTCGCCATGCGAAGGCGGCTCACCCTCTTCACCGAACGCGATCCGGACGTCGTCGATCCGCCGCGTCTGCGCAAGGCGGCGGTCGCCGCCGGGATCGTCGCGCTCAATGTCGCGATACCGGTGGCCGGCCTCTTCGGGATCGCCCGGGCGCTCGCGATCTTCGAGCTCAACCCCGACCGGATCTCGCTGTTCCTCGACGCTCTGATCGTCGGCGTCGGTGCGGCGGCGGCGGTCTACGGCGTGGCGCTGGCGCTGTTCGCGCCGGCCAAGCCGAACTGGCGGATGGTGGCGGTCGGCGACGTCACGGCGTCGCGCATCGTCGGTCTGTCGGTGGTGCTGGCGGTGACCCACGGCGTCGGTATCACCATCGCGCGACTGATGAACGTCGTCGCCGCGCCGGTCGCCGAAGTGATCGCCTATGCCGGGTTCTTCGCCGTCCTCGACGCCATCGTGATCATGGCGGGGCTCAAGGCGGTGGCGCGGTCGTTGAGCGGCGACGAGGCGCATGCGCCGACGGCGGTCGAGGGTGAAAGCGAACGCAGCGTGCTGTGGCGCTGGATCGTGCCGCTCGGCTGGGTGGTGGCGATCGCGGCTCTGGTGGCGGCGATCGGCGGCTGGGTGGCACTCGCCTCCTTCCTGACGACCCAGATGGTCCGGACGGGCTTCATTCTCGGGGCGCTCTACATCCTGCTGCAGCTCACCGACGAGGCGATTCTCTCGACCTTCCACGAAGAGACGCGCGTCGGGGCGATGCTCACCCGGTCGATGGGACTGGGGCGGGAGCGGGTGGAGCAGATCGGCGTCGTGCTGTCCGGTGTGACGCGACTGCTGGTCATCGCCGTCGCCGTGCTGTTCGCGCTGACGCCGATCGGGGTGTCGTCGCAGGACGTGGTGGCCGACGCCAAGGTCGCCTTCTTCGGCTTCAAGATCGGCGGTTTCACCTTCTCGCTGGCGACGATCCTGAGCGGCGTCGCCTTCCTGGTCATCGGCATCGCCGTGACGCGGGCGGTCCAGGGCTGGCTCGACGAGCGCTTCCTGCCGCGCACCCGGCTCGACGTCGGCCTCAAGAATTCGATCCGCACCGCGATCGGCTACGTCGGCTATCTCTTGGCGGCGATGCTGGCCTTCTCGGTGGTCGGCCTCGACCTCAGGAACCTCGCCATCGTCGCCGGCGCGCTCTCCGTCGGTATCGGTTTCGGCCTGCAGTCGATCGTCAACAACTTCGTTTCCGGCCTGATCCTGCTCGCCGAGCGGCCGATCAAGGCGGGCGATCTGGTCGAGATCGGTTCGGAGAAGGGTTTCGTCCGCAAGATCAACGTGCGCTCGACCGAGATCGAGACCTTCGATCGGGCGTCGCTGATCGTGCCGAATTCGTCGCTGATCTCCGGCAACGTGAAGAACTGGATGCACCGCGATCTCACCGGCCGCTGCGTCATCAACGTCGGCGTGGCCTATGGTGCGGATCCGGAACAGGTCCGGCGCATCCTGCTCGATTGCGCCCATGCGCACGAGAAGGTGCTGAAATTCCCCGAACCCGGCGCCTTCTTCGTCAATTTCGGCGACAGCGCCCTGGAATTCCGTCTGACCTGCACCGTCGGCTACGTCACCGATGTCTTCGGCGTGGAGAGCGATCTGCGCTTCGCCATCATGGCGGGGCTCAAGCAGCAGGCGATCGACATTCCCTACGTCCAACGCGACATCCACATCCGCCAGCTCGACGACCTCAGGGATCTCCTCGGGCGGATGGTGAACGTCCGCGAGGGCTCGTCGGATCGGCCGGAGGGGCCGCCGCCGGTCGACGCGTGACACCCGCCGCCGATCAGCTCGACCGGACCGGAGCCGTCGGTCGCGCCCTCGCTTTCCTCCACCTCGTCATCCCGTCGGGAGTTGCGATGTCTCTTCTGCGTTTCGGCGGCACCTGCGCCGCCCTCACCGCTCTCGCTCTGCTGGCCGCCTGTTCGCGCGGGCCCGTGCCGGAGCGCCAACCGGCCTTCTATCAACGGCTCGACCAGACCGGCGGTGCCGTCGACCCGGCGTCGTCGCTGTCGATGATCAACATGTATCGCTCGAACAAGGGGCTGGCGCCGCTGGTCTGGGATCCGGCGCTGGCGCGCGTCGCCCAGGGTCAAGCCGACCGGATGGCGGCGGCGGACAAGGTGCAGTCGGTCGAGGAGGCGCATTTCGACGCCGAACTCGCCGCCGCCGGCATCGGCCACAAGAGTTTCCTCGCCAATTTCTCGGCCGGTTACCGCACCTTCGCGGAAGCCTTCTCGGGCTGGCGCGAATCGAAGGTGCACGACGCCACCATGTCGGCGCCGCGCGCCACGCGGATCGGGTTGGCCACGGCGCAGGCGCCGCGGTCCAAATACAAGATCTTCTGGACCATGGTGGTGGTCGAGCCGAAGTGAGGGGGCGAAGCGGGCTCGCGCCGGCGCGCGAGGCGTCGAGCGCCGGCGCTTCTCGCGACTCGGGCGTCGCGGGGACGAAGCGGACGGGGATCGTCGAAGACCCCGGATGCGGCTTGACGAACCGCTCCCCACCCCCTTATATCGCCCCGTCTCGTGAGGCGGGCGCGTAGCTCAGCGGGAGAGCACTTCGTTCACACCGAAGGGGTCACAGGTTCGATCCCTGTCGCGCCCACCATTCCTTCCCCTCTTCGACACAGATCCGTCGGCACCCGGCCGTCGATGCCGGACCGGCGACGCCCGTGCGCCGACCGGTTGCGCGGAAATGCCGGCCGCGGATGCGGCCGCTCCTCGCGCGTCGACCGTCGGACATGGGCTCAGCGCTCCGCGTCCGGTTTGGCGATCCCGAAGCGCTTCATCTTCGACCACAGCGTGACGCGAGAGATGCCGAGAGCCTTGGCGGTGTCGACGATCCGGCCGTGATTCTCGGCGAGCGCCGCCTCGATCGCCTGCCGTTCGGCGTCGCGGCGGGCGGTGTCGAGTTTGTGGTCGGCGGCGTCGCCGCCGGTCGGCTGGTCGGGGAAGAGGTCGGCGACGGTCAACTCCTCCTCGCTCGCCAGGGTGACGGCACGAACGATGCGATTGCGAAGCTCGCGGACGTTGCCGGGCCAGGAATGGTCGCGTAGGGCCGCGGTCGCTTCGGCCGACAGGCGATGGCGGGCCGTGCGGGGGGTCGCACGGTCACAGAGGCGCAGGAAATGTTCGGCGAGCGGGACGATGTCCTCGTCCCTTTCGGCGAGCGGCGGCAGCCGGAGTTCGATGACCGCGAGGCGGTGGAGCAGGTCGGTGCCCGACCCCGGCGCGACGCCCGCCTCGGTGGGCGAGACCCGGCTGGTCGCCATGATCCGACCGACGAAGTTCTTCTCGGCGGTGGCGCCGACCGGTCGATAGCGGTGATCCTCGGCGAAGCGGAGAAGGCGTGCCTGAAGCTCCGGCGCGATGTCGGAGACGTCGGTGACGAGCAGGGTTCCGACGCCGACGCCGTCGACGAGGCCGGGCTCGTGTCCGTCGCCTTCGCGCGAGCCGAACAGCAGCCGATCGCCGCCGGCGGCGGTCAGCGCGGCACCTTCGATGACGACGAAAGGATCGGCGGCGCGGGTGGAGAGGGCGTGGAGCCGGCGCGCCAGCGCCTGCCGGCCGGAGCCGCTCGGCCCGACGAAGAGGACGTTCTGGGTGTCGTCGGCGAGGCGATCGAGGGCGGACGCCACCCGCTGCATCGCCGGCGACGCGGCGACGAACTCCGGTGAGCCGACGTCGGCCTCGGGGTGGCCGGTCACGCGCCGCAGGAGATCGACCAGCGCTCCGAGATCGTAGGGCTTGGTCAGGTAGTCGATGGCGCCGACCTTGACGAGCCGAACCGCCTGCTCGACGTCGCCGTAGGCGGTGGCGAAGATGGTCGGCGTCATGGCGAAGCGGGCGCGCTCGGCCCAGAAGACGTCTTCGCCGGATCCGTCGGGCAGGCGGATGTCGCTGACGACGGCGTCGAAATCGCGGTTCTCCAACGCTTCGATCGCGGCTTCGCAGGTGCCGGCGTGGACCGGAATCATGCCCTCCAGGGTGAGGCGGGCCTTGAGTGACGAGGCGAGAATCTCGTCGTCTTCGACCAGGAGTATCGTCGGCGCGTCGGTCACGAAGAGGGCTCCTTCGGCAGCGGGGCTCGATCCGCGGGGGCGCGGCTCGGCAATCTGACGGTCACCGACGTGCCGCCGCGGGGTGGGGTGGCCGTCTCGATCGCACCGCCGAGCGAGGCGACGGCGCGAATGACGACACCGAGGCCGATGCCGCCTTCGGTGGTGTCGATCCAGTCGAGGTCGAGGCGGTCGAGACGGGCGGCGACGGCGGGGTCCAGGCCGGGGCCGTCGTCGTCGACGACGAACCGCAACTCGGCTTCGTCTTCGGCCGCGGTGACGGAGATTTCACCACCGGAGCCGGTGGCGTTGACGGCGTTCAGAACCAGATTGAGGACGATCTGGCGGACGATCGCGGCATCGAGGGAGAGGCTGCGCTCGAGGGTCGCCGACCAGTCGAGCCGCACCCCGTGGCGTTCCGCCACCGGCCGGACGAGGCGCTCCAGATCGTCGAAATCGACCTGGCGGACCCCGCTGTCGCGCGCCGGAGGGCGCCAGATCGACAAGGTGGTGTCGACCACCCGGGCGATGGCGTTGAGCCCTCGTTCGAGCAGATCGAGGGATTCGGTGACGGCGGCGCGATTGTCGGGGAAGCGGCGGGCGGTGTCGACGGCGTTGAGCATGCCGGTCAGCGGGTTGCGGACCTCGTGGGCGATGGTCGCCGCCAGACGCCCGAGATCGGCGGCGCGCAGCCGTTCGGCGCGGGCGATCTGAACCTGCCGACGTTCGGCCAGGGCGCGGGCCATGCGATTGTAGGCGCGCACGAGCTTGCGGATCCGGCGATTGTGGGTCTCGCCCTCGACGACCGGGATCGGCCGCGGCTCACCCTCGGAGGCGTCGACGAGGGCGCGCTCCAACAGATTGAGAGGCGCGAGCAGACGACGCATCAGCAGGAAGCCGACGGTGGCGAGGCCGATCGCCATGGAGACGTTGACGGCGAGTGATTTCAGACTGACGGTGAGGCGCTCTTCGCGGATGGGCTTCAGGTCGAGCTGGGCCGACACCACCGCGAGGGCGCGATCGCCGACGAACAGGGGCCGCTGCACCCAGAGGCGATTCTCCTCGCTGGTGGTCGTCAACGATACTTCGGTGTCGACCGGCGGCAGTTTCGCCTGGGCGGCGACGGTGTCGCGGGCGAGATCGCCGAGAATGTCGCCGCCGGTGCTGCGAACCACGATTCGGACCTCGCGCACGCCGTCGTGATAAGCGGCGACACGCTCCAATGCGGCGGCGAGGTCGGTCCGGTGACCGGTGTCGAGCAGGGGCGCGACCGTCGCCGACACGCCGTCGAGATAGACCTCGCCGATCCGTTCGATCAGGCGCATCTCCGATTGCCGGTGCATCAGGATCGCCACACGCGACGCCAGGACCGTGACGAGCAGAATCAACACGGCGCCGACGACGGCGACCAGGACCGTCTGCGGGATGGAACCGGAAAATCTGCCCAGGGAAGTGCTTCGAGGCATCGGGGTCTCTTGGTTGGCGATTCCGCCGGGAGCTTCGCGCTCGCCTGTCTTCGGACCGGTGGGTAAAATTTACCCGGTCGACCGATGGAATGCAATTCGAACAAATTTCCCTCGACGGGACCGTATTCTTCTATTTCTGGATTCTATACTCTTGGTTTTATATGTTTAACACTGATGTTAAGATTATTGAACATTGACAATACCGTAATTCGTGGGTTTCATACTTGTCGATGTTCTTTCTTTCGTCAGCGGCCCGAGGCTGCTCGGACACCGACGTGGCGGAAGCAGATCACGGAGATCGAATGATCCGTTCCTGGAATATCCCTTCGGCCGCCTTCGTCCTGGCTCTGGTGTTCCCGATGTTCGCCGGTGGCGTGGCGCAGGCCGCACAGAAGCAGATCGTACAATCGGGCGCATGGCGGGCGATCGAAGCGGAAAGGGGCGGGCGGAAGGTCTGCTTCGTCATCTCCGAACCGACGTCGCGGATGCCGGCGGACCTGAAGCGAGATCCGGGAAGTCTCTTCGTCACGCTCACGTCGTCCTCGCGCGGCGAGGGAACCGAGGCGTCGATCGACTTCGGTTTTCCGCTCGCCGCGACCGGACACGTCGCGGCCGTCGACGATCGCGGCTTCGCGCTGATGTCGCGGGGCGAGACCGCCTGGCTGCGGTCGGAGGCCGACGAGGCGGCGATCGTGCAGGCGATGCGGGCGGGCCAGGAGATGCGCGTCACGGCGAAGTCGCGGCGCGGAAATACGACCACGGACGTCTACAGCCTGAAAGGCTTCACGGCCGCGCTCGCGGAACTCCAGAAACGGTGTCGCCGATGAGAATGAACACTGTGCAGACGAAATCGAGTGAAACGCCCTTCAAGAACGCCGTGCGGGCGCTGTTTTCCGATCCGCGCGAGAAGGCCTTCATCTTCGCGATGGAAGGCGGCCTGATCCGGTCCGACGATCTCGACGAGACCCGCTTCGCGGCGGAGGAGCTCGCCGATCTTCTCGGCGAGCTGTCGTCGGCCAGCGACGGTGCGGTGGCGGTGTTGTCGGATCGCCCGTTGGCGGAGACCGACCGGCTGCTGGCGCCGTTGTCGCTGCCGGGGTGCGGTTCGAGCGGACTCGAGTTGCGCATACCCGGCGGAGCCCACCTGAAGCTCAGGATCGAGGCCGATCTCGACCCGGTCCGGCGCTTTCTCGACGGCACGCTGCGCGGCGACACGCTGCTCGGTGTCGACGACGACGGGTTGTCGATCGCGCTCACCCACGGCGGCGAGCCGGAGGCGGTGGAGCGGGCACGGGTCCTGGCGCGCGAGGCCGTCAGCCTCGCCCCCGCGGCGTACCGCGTCCGTTTCGAAGAAGCGGCGACACGCATCACCTTCGCCGGCGTCTCGAAGGCGCGGGCGGTGAGGCGGCTCATGAGCTGCGACTATTTCATCGAGCGCATTCCGGTCGTCTTCGGCGGCCGCGTCTGCGACGACGACGTCTATTCCGTCGTTCGCTCCTTCGGGGGAACCGCGATCCAGGTGGGGTCCCGCGATGGGCACTGCGCCGACATCCAGGTGCCCGGTTCGAACGACGTGCGTTGGCTGATCCGCGATTTCCTCGCGGATCTGGGCGACCGGGTGCACTGACCCGGCAGCCGTTCGGTCGCTCCGGGCGACCGACCGAATCGATCCTCCGGCCGCGCCGCCGTGGCCGGAGGGGTACGAGATCTCGGCTCCGAGGTCCCCTGACGGTATCCGTGATCCGTCCGTTCATCCGTGTGGGCGGCCAGGAAATCGGTACCAGGAGCCGAGTCCACTCGCCTTTCGGCGGCGAGTGGGACCCACCCCGACGGCTCCGCATCGTCGTCGGGGTGGGTACCTTCATCGAGAGAAAGAGGAGACCCGAGAATGGTACACGAGGAGCTCATCACCCTGCTGAACTCCCATGTCGGTGCCGATACCCGGATCTCGGTCGATGCCGAGGACGGGGCCACCCGGCTGAGTTTCTATCGCGCGGACCGTCTGTCCGACGATCTGATCCGCGAGGCCGTCGAGAGGGTGCGCGGCGAATTCTCCGGCGACACACTGGCCGACTGCGAATTCTTCGTCGCCTTCGAAGAGCGGCTCGGCACGACACGTCGTCGCGTCGCGCTCTGAGGGAGGCGCTCTCCGAATCCATCGAAGCCTGCGGTCGCCGCCGGGTGCGGTGACCGTTTTTCTTTCGAAGGGCGCGACGCCGATCCGAGGGTCGCCGAGCGTCCGAAGCGAACACGAGGGGACGTTTCCGGTTCGGGGATGGCGGCGACCATGACGAACCGGAACGCGGTGACGACAGGTGTCCGTCCCACCGCCGACAGGACAAGGAGTCGAGTCATGAGTGGACAGAACCGCCGAGGCACCCCGGACGACACCTCTTTCGACGACGACGACACCGCGCCCCTGCCGGCGTCCTACGTCGTCGCGTTGTTCGGCGCCCTCGCCGTCGTCGTGCTGGCGACCTTCCTGTGACCTCGTCGGTGGAGGATCCCGTCTCGAGCCCGATGGGCCGACGTCCGCTCGCGCACCTCGCGGACATCGGCCGTCCGGCATTGTTCCTCGACTTCGACGGAACCCTCGTCGATCTCGCCGCGACGCCCGATGCGATCGTCGTCCCCCGCGGCCTCCCCGATCTCCTGGTTCGGCTGGAGAGTGCCCTCGGCGGGGCGCTCGCCATCGTCACCGGGCGGCGGATCGTCGACATCGATCGTTTCCTCGCGCCGGCGGTCTTCGTCGTGGCGGGGGTGCACGGCGGCGAATACCGGACCGGCCGGGGCGACATCGTGAGGCCGACGACGGAGCCGATCGAAGCGGATCTGGTCGAAGCGATCCGGATCCTCGAAAGGCTCGTACCGGGCGTGCTGGTCGAGCCGAAGGGGGCGACGCTGACCGTGCACTGGCGCGCCGTGCCGCAAGCGGCCGACCGGGTCGAGGCCGAACTCGCCCGCATCCTCGAAGGCGGTCCCGACCATCTGGAGATCTCGCACGGTCGCAAGGTCTTCGAAGTCTGCCCGAGAGACATCTCGAAGGGGGCGGCGCTGGGCCATCTCGCCGCATTGCCGGCCTATCGCGGTCGTATACCGATCATGATCGGTGACGACGTTTCCGACGAGAGCGCCTTCGCCGCCGCCGAACGGCTCGGAGGGGTGGGCTACCGTGTGCGCGGCGAGACCTTCGCCGCGGCGGTCGCCGATTTCGACTCGCCACGTCGGGTCCGTGAATGGCTCTCGGTTCTTCTTTCCAGGATTTCCCGATGACCTCTCCCGTTTCGCTCGATCTCGCCGTGATCGGCAATTCCAACATCGCCGCGCTCGTCGACCGGGGCGGGCGTCTGGTGTGGGCCTGTTGGCCCCGTCTCGACGCCGATCCGGTGTTCAGCGCGCTGGTCGACGGCGACGATCCGGAGAGCGGCTTCTTCTCGATCGATTTCGATCACGACGGTACGGCCGAACAGGCCTACGTGCGCAACACCGCGATCGTCAGGACCGTTCACACCGACGACCGCGGCGCCTCCTTCGCGGTCACCGATTTCGTGCCGCGGTTCCGTCAGTTCGGCCGGGTCTATCGACCGTTGATGATCGTGCGGCTGGTCGAGCCGATCGCCGGTCTGCCGCGCATTCGCGTCAGGATGCGGCCGCGCGGCGGCGACGGATCGGCGCATCCCACCGTCGTCACCGGATCGAACCACGTGCGCTGGGCCTGGGAGGGCGGCGCCATCCGGCTGACCACCGACGCGTCGATCAACCACGTGCTCACCGAGAGCGCCTTCGTCCTGACCAAGCCGCTCGCCTTCATCATCCACCCGGACGAGACGCTGAACGATTCCGCCTCGCGGGTCGGGCGCGACTTCCTCGAGAAGACCGCCGGTTGGTGGCTCGACTGGTCGCGGTCGCTGAACGTGCCCTACGAGTGGCAGGAGGCGGTGATCCGCTCGGCGATCACGTTGCAGTTGTGCAGTTTCGAGGACACCGGCGCCATCGTCGCGGCGCTCACCACCTCGATCCCGGAATCGCCCGAGGGCGAGCGCAACTGGGACTATCGCTTCTGCTGGATCCGCGACGCCTATTTCACCGTCCACGCGCTGAACCGGGTCGGCGCGACGGCGACGATGGAACGGTTCATCGAATACGTCACCAACGTCATCGCGCTCGAACAGGGGCCGACGCTGAAGCCGCTCTACGCCGTCGTCCCGGAACGGGAGGTGACGGAGGAGACGGCGAACTGGCTCGCCGGCTATCGCGGCCAGGGGCCGGTCCGGATCGGCAACGCGGCGCGCGATCAGGTGCAGCACGACGTCTACGGCAGCGTCATCCTCGCCGCCTGGCAGATGTTCTTCGACGAGCGTCTGCCCAACAAGGGCGACGCGTCGCTGTTCAACATGCTCGAACCGCTGGGCCTGTGCGCCCTGCGCCATGCGCTCACGCCCGATGCCGGCATCTGGGAATATCGCGGTCGCGCCCGCATCCACACCCATTCGGCGACGATGTGCTGGGTGGCGTGCGATCGACTGGCACGGATCGCCGAGAAGCTCGATCTCGCCTCCAACGCGCGTCACTGGCGCGACGCCGCCGACGGGCTGCGCGACACGATCCTCGAACGGGCCTGGAACGTCGGCGGCTGGTTCGCCGGCAGCCTCGACGGCGAGGAGGTCGACGCCAGCGTGTTGCTGATGCACGAGCTCGGCATCGTCGAGGCGAACGATCCGCGCTTCGTGGCGACGGTCGAGAAGATCGGCGCGACGCTGCGCCAGAACGGTCACGTCCGCCGCTACGACGAGGCAGACGATTTCGGCGTGCCGACGGTCGCCTTCACCATCTGCACCTTCTGGTACATCGACGCGCTGGCGGCGATCGGGCGGCGGGAGGACGCGCGGGCGCTGTTCGAGGGCCTGCTCTCCCACCGCAATCACGTCGGCATCCTCTCCGAGGACGTCGATTGGAAGACCGGCGAACTGTGGGGCAACTTCCCGCAGACCTATTCGATGGCGGGCCTCATCGTCGCGGCGATGCGCCTGTCGCGCGGTTGGGAAAGCGCCCGATGAACCCCGCGCCCATCGGTCCCGCAGGAATGGGGCCGACGGGCGTTGCGGCCCGGGTCGGCCGCTTGTTCGAGAACCGGGTCGTCCGGTACGGGCTGGTCCTGCTCGTCACCTGTCTGGTGTTGGTGCTGGCGCTGGCGCCGCTCGCCGCACTCCTGGTGGAGAACTGGTCGCGCCAGGACGTCGAACTGCGGTCGCGCTTCGTCAACCGATCGATCCACGAACAGGTGGTGAGCCGCTCGATCGACGAAAAGGACGTCGGTCCGCTGTTCGAACGCATGGCGGCCGACGAACGTCTCCTCGCTCTCGGCTTCTGCGACGAGGCCGGCGGCCTGCGCTTCGCCACCGCGCAGATGCCGAAGAGCCTGACCTGCACCGCGGTGCCGCTGCCCAAGACCGACGGCTTCGTGATGCGCACCTTCGACGGCGTGCACGTGCACGTCGGCATCTACCCGATGAAGGTGGGATCGATCGGCGGCCATCTGCTGGTGCTGCACGATCTCGCCTATGTCGACGAGCGCACCGCCACGGCGCGCATCTACACTATGCTGGCGCTGGCCAGCGCGGTTCTCGGCTTCGGGCTCGCCGCGGCGCTGGTGGTCTATGTGGCGATGCGGCGATGGACACGGTCGGTGACGGCGGCGCTGGCGGGCGCGCGCGATCTCGGCGCGACGGTCCGGCCGGGGCGCAAGGGCTCGCCGCCGGGGCGCGACTTCCAGGCGTCGATCCAGGAGCCGGAGACGGCGAAGAAGCACTCCGAGGGCATTCACGTCGACTGGTCGCCGGAAACGCTGCGCCGGCTGTTGGTCGAGGAACTGCCGGGTGCGGAGGTGCTGGTGGTGTCCAACCGCGAGCCCTACATCCACAATCACGACGCCTCGGGGGCGGTCGAGCTGCAATTGCCGGCGAGCGGTCTCGTCTCGGCGCTGGAGCCGGTGATGCGGACCTGCGGCGGCACCTGGATCGCCCACGGCTCCGGCTCGGCGGATCGCGAGACGGTCGATGCGAACGACCGCATCCGCGTGCCGCCCGCGCATCCCGACTACACGCTGCGCCGCGTCTGGCTCGCCGACGACGAGGTCGAGGGCTACTACTACGGCTTCGCCAACGAAGGGCTCTGGCCGCTGTGCCACATCGCCTTCGTCCGGCCGACCTTCCGCGAAACCGATTGGGATCGCTATCGGCTGGTCAACGCCCGTTTCGCCGACACGGTGGTGGCGGAGGCGACCTCGGAGGCTCCGATCGTCCTCGTCCAGGACTACCATTTCGCGCTGTTGCCGCGGATGATCCGCGAGCGCCTGCCGAAGGCGACGATCATCACCTTCTGGCACATCCCGTGGCCGAACGCCGAGACCTTCGGCATCTGCCCGTGGCGGGCGGAGATCATCGACGGGCTGCTGGGTTCGTCGATCCTCGGCTTCCACACCCGCCAGCACTGCAACAACTTCTTCGAGGCGGTCGACCGCTTCGTCGAGAGCCGGATCGATCGCGAGCACGATTCGGTCACCTTCGGGCGCCGCGACACCCTGGTCCGGCCCTATCCGATCTCGATCGAATGGCCGCCGGCGGCGCTCGCCGCGCAGGCGCCGGTCGAAGAGTGCCGTCGGGCGGTGCGGGCGCGGCTCGGGCTCGCCGACACGGCGAAACTCGCCGTCGGCATCGAGCGGTTCGACTACACCAAGGGCATTCTCGACCGCATGGCGGCGGTCGACGAACTTCTCACCCGCCAACCGCAGTGGAAGGGCCGCTTCGTCTTCGTCCAGGCGGCGGCGCCGACGCGATCGACGCTGGGCACCTACGGCGCCCTGCAGGAGGACGCGTTGCGGCTGGCCAAGGAGATCAACGCCCGTCACGGCGACGACGGCTGGCAGCCGATCCGGCTGGTCATCCGTCACCACGATCAACGCGAGGTCTACGAACTGTTCCGCGCCGCCGACGTCTGCGTCGTGTCGAGCCTGCACGACGGCATGAATCTGGTCGCCAAGGAATTCGTCGCGGCGCGCGACGACGAGCAGGGGGTGTTGGTGCTGTCGAGCTTCGCCGGGGCGTCGCGGGAGCTCTCGGAGGCGTTGATCGTCAACCCCTACGACACCCGTGCCATGGCCGACGCGCTCGCCACCGCGCTGACCATGCCGGAGAGCGAGCAGCGCGACCGGCTGGTGCTGATGCGCGACATCGTACGCCAGCGCAACGTCCACCGCTGGGCGGCCCAGATGCTGATCGACGCCTCCGACATCCGCAAACGCGAACGCATCCCGGCGCAGGCGTTCTTCTGACCGCGATCGTCACGACCCCGTTGCCGTCGCGCCGGTCCCGAGGCATGTTGCGGAGAAACATGGGGAAACGTGACCCGACCGCTTCGAACGGCCGGGCGAGATGCGGATCGGCACGATGCAGACGAAGAACATCGTCATCGCCGCGATCATCGGATCGGCGGCGCTTCTGGAAGTCTATCATTTCACCAGCACACTGCGGTCCTCCGACGGCGACGAGGAAACGGTCTCGGTGCAGGGCCGAAACGGCCGGGACCTCGATCGGCTGTTCGTCGAGGCGCTGATCACGCGTTACAAGGACACGATGGTTCTGGCCGAGGCCGAGCGCCTGCGCGGCCACAATCCGGAACTGCGGCGGCTCGCCGCCGCCCTGGTGGAGGCCCGCCGCAAGGATCTCGACACATTGATGCGCATCGACACCGCCGAGAACGGTGGGTCCGCCACGGACAAGAGCGCCCGCTGATCCGGCGCGCCGCGCGACGCCGGTGGGCTCAGTCGAGCCGCGGATAGTCGGTGATGTGGCGGATGGCGCGGTAGAGGCGGGCGAGACGCGGGTACATCTCGACGTAGACCTCTCGGTACAGCCGCTCGTAGAGCCGAGCGTTCTCGAGCTTCGGCTCGAACAGGCGGCCGGGGCGGCTCATGCGCTTCTGCGCGGTGGCGTGGTCGGGGTAGAAGCCGGCGCCGATGGCGGCGTTCATCGCGGCGCCGAGGCCGGAGGTCTCCCAGGTGTGCGGCCGCTCCGCCGGCCGGCCGAAGACGTCGGCGGTGATCTGCATGACCGCGTCGGACTGCGAGCCGCCGCCGGCGACGCGCAGCCGCTCGATCCTGACACCGTTGCGCTTCTCCAGCCGCTCGGCCGCCTCGCGCAGGGCATAGGCGATGCCCTCGACGATGGCGCGGTACATGTGCGAGCGCTCGTGGACGTCGCCGAAGCCGATCATCGCCCCCTTGGCCTCGGGGCCCGGCACCTTGACGCCGGGGTTCCAGAAGGGTTGCAGCATCAGCCCCATGTTGCCGGCCGGGGTCTTCTCCAACATGCGCTCGAACAGCACCTCGGGCGGCACGCCTTGGCGTTCGGCCTCGATCACCTCGCGGGCGGCGAACTGTTCCTTGAACCAGTTCACCATCCAATAGCCGCGCTGGACCATGATCTCCGCGTCGTAACGGCCGGGGGCGGCGGCGGGGAAGGGCGGGATGAAGGGGATCGGCTCGACGTAACGGCCGCTCGAAGTGTTGATCGTCGCCGTGGTGCCGTAGCTGAGCACAGCCGTCTCCGGCGTCCAGGCGCCGGCGGCGAGCACCTCGCAGGCCTTGTCGGCGCCGGCGGCATAGACCGGCAGACCCTCGGGGATGCCGGTCTCCTGGGCGGCACGGGCGGTGATCTGGCCCATCGACTGACCACAGGGGACGAGCTCGGGGAGCATGTCGCGGCGAACCGCGAAGAGCTTCCATTTGAAGTCGATGGCGCGTGCCCATTGCTGGCGCTTGGCGTCGAAGGGGACGTAGCCGACCTGGGAGCCGACGGCGTCGCAGAGGCGGCCGGTCAGTTTCAGGTTGAACCAGCCGGAGAGGAAGAGGAAACGCCGGGTGGCGCGCCAGGTCTCCGGCTCGTCGGCGGCGAGCCAGTTGCATTCGGCCTTGGACTGGAAGAAGTGGACGGTGCGGCGCTGGCCGGCGAGCCGGAGCCCGGCCTCGAGCCACAGAGGGAGCGGCGGGTAGCGCTTGGTCCGGCGTTGGTCGAGCCAGCCGATGGCGGGGCGCAAGGGTTCGCCGGCCTCGTCGAGCACCACCACCACGGCGCGCTGGGTGGTCACCGCCATGGCGGCGACGCGCGCCTTCAGGTCGGGATGGGCACGCCACAGCTCGTTGGTGGCGTGGCAGAGATTGGCCCAGTAGTACTCGCAGTCCTGCTCGGCCCATCCCGGCGCCCGGGAATAATAGGGGGTGATGTGGACCTGCGATTTGGCGACGAGTTCGCCCTCGAGATCGAAGATCATGGCGCGGACGCTCTGCGTCCCCTGATCGATGGCGAGCAGCAGGTCCTTGGTCTCGCTCATGCCGCCCTCTCCCCCGTCGGGACCGTCACGCCGTTCGCCGGAGCCTCGACTTTTCGACTTCGTTGCCCCGAACTCGGCCGTCGTCCCCGGCGAGCCGGAGGCGAGGGAAGGGGACCCATCGGCCTCTCGACTCGACGGAACATCATCGGATCCCCTTCCCCTCCGCTTCGCTCCGGCCGGGGATGACGGCTTCTGGCCCGGTCGAATTCGGAGGCGGCTGCGAAGGCCGAAAACCGTCGCCTCGAATTGCGCGAACGTCCCCCGTCGGCAGGCCGTAGACATCTTCGGCGATCTCGGCGAGCCGCGCCACCTCGGCGTGCCAGCGCGTCGCGTCCCAACCGAGGCGGTCGCGGCAGAACGGTTCGATGGTCGCGAGGAGGGGGACGAGGGCCGCCGGACGCGCGGGGAGGAGGCGCAGGCGGCGGGCGAGGAGGTCGTCGAGCCGGCCGACCATCTCGTGGTCGAGCGTCCAGGCGAACGCCTCGATCAGCGCCTCCCCCTCGGGGAGCGGCGCGGTCGGATGACCGAGACGGTCGGGAAAAGCGACGGCGTGGCGGAAGAGGCGCTCCTTCGTGCGTCGCGCCCGCTTGCGTTCGGCGGCGTCGATCAGACCGGCGGCGGCGAGCGCGTCGAGGGCGATGAGGCGGAAGGTGGTGAGCTTGCCGCCGGCGACCAACACCTCGCCGCCGTGATGCCAGACCGAATGGTCGCGGCTCTCCTGCGACGGATTCAGCCCCTTGCCGGAGGGCACCACCGGGCGGATGCCGGCCTGGGTGGCGATGACGTCGTCGCGGCCGAGCCGTCGCTCGGGGAACTCGCGGGCGAGGAATTCGAGGAGATAGTCCATCTCCTCGACCGTCGCCCGCGGCTCGCGCGACAGCGGCGTGGCGTGATCGAGGTCGGTGGTGCCGACGCAGGTCGCGCCCGCCCAGGGGAAGGCGTAGACCGGGCGGCGGTCGCGCGGGTGGGCGGCGGCGACGCAATCGCTCAGGGGCAGGCGGTCGCGGGTGAAGAACAGGTGGCTGCCGCGCAAGGGGCGGATCTTCTTCGCCTCTCCCGCCACCTCGCCGACCCAGGGGCCGCCGGCGCGGATCACCCGGGCGGCGGAGAGCGTCGCGGTGGTGCCGGCGAGCGTATCGTGGACCTCGACGGCGAACTCGTCGGCACCCTGCCGGGTCGCCGTGACCCGCACATGGTTGATCATGCGTCCGCCCTCGGCCGCCGCCTCGTGCAGGATGCGCAGCACCAGCCGGGCGTCGTCGGTGAGCGCGTCGGTGTAGACCATGGCTCCGACGAGACCCTCCGGTGCGAGGCCGGGGATGCGGGCGAGGGTGGCGTCGCGGCCGAGCCAGTGGTGGTCGCGGATGCCGGCCATGGCGTCGTAGAGGCCGAGCACCAGTTCGAGCGGCCAGCGGCCGGGGAAGACGCCGCGGCGGACGACGTAGGCGTAGGGCTGGCGGATCACCAGATCGGGCAGTTCGGCGACGAGGCGCTCGCGCTCGAGGAGGGCGTCGCGGGTGAGGCCGAGCCGGCCCTGCGGGATGTAGCGTAAGCCGCCGTGGACCATCTTGGAGGAGCGCGAGGAGGCGCCGGAGGCGAAGTCGGCCTGCTCGACCAGCAGGGTCTTCACGCCGCGACGCGCCGCTTCGAGCAGGATGCCGGCGCCGGAGATGCCGCCGCCGACGACGATCAGGTCGAAGCGTTCGGCGGCGAGGTCGGCGAGGGTGGGGCGCGGGCCGAGCATTCAATCCTCCAGGAGACAGCCGGGGTTCAGCCGGTGCTCGGGGTCGAAGGCGTCGACGACGGCGCGGATCGCCGCCAGGCCCTGATCGCCCTTCTCGTGGACGAGCCAAGGAGCGTGATCGCGGCCGACCCCGTGTTGGTGGCTGATGGTGCCGCCCGAGGCGACGATGGCGTCGGAGGCGGCGGTCTTCAGGGCACGCCAACGCGACGCCAGCGTGTCGTAGTCGCCGGCGTTCGCGAAGACGTAGGTGGTGTAGACGCTGCAGCCCTGGGCGTAGACGTGGGAGAGGTGGGAGAAGACGAGGATCGGTTCGCCGCCCGCGGCGGTGCGGATCGCCGTCTCGACCGCCGCCATGGTCGCGTCGACCCGGCTCCAGTCGACCGCGGTCTCCACCGTGTCGACCGAATAGCCGTGTTCCCACAGGCCGTTGCGGAAATAGGGCGAGCGGAAACGGGAGTGTTCCCAGATCTTTCCCATCGCGCCGTGCGCCAGGGTGACGCCGCCGAAGCCGCGGATCGCCGAGAGCGCCTCGGAGAGCGCCCGCCGCGCCCGCCGCTTCGGTCCGGTGACGCCGAAGGTGAACATGGTGCGGGCGCCCGGTTTCGCCCCGAGGGCGGTCACGGCGTGATCGAAGACGGCGAAGAGCGGATGGTCGCCGCCGAGCGCCAGATGGGCGACGGTCTCGTGCGGGTTGGAGAGCCGCATCATCGACAGCGGCACCTCGCGGTCGATCAGCCGGTGGAGGAGGGCGACGCCGGCCTCCCAGGAGGGCAGGAAGGCGACGTGAAAGGACTCGTGCTCGGCCGTGGGGGTGACGCGCAGGTCGACCTCGGTCAGGGCGCCGATGCGGCCCTCGCTGCCGAGCACCATCTCGCGCAGGTCCGGGCCGGCGGCCGAGGCCGGGACGGACGGCAGCCGCCAAGAGCCGTGTGGAGTTTCGATGCGACCGCCGGCGAAGAGCTGTTCGATGCGGCCGTAGCGGCGCGATTGCTGGCCGGAGGAGCGGGCGGCGACCCAGCCGCCGACGGTCGACAGTTCCCACGACTGGGGGAAATGGCCGAGGGTGAAGCCGCGGGTCGCCAGCTGCCGCTCGATCGCCGGGCCGGTGGCGCCGGCGCCGAAGGTGGCGATGCGGCTCTCGGGATCGAGGTGCATCAGCCGATCGAGGCGCTCGAGCGACAGGACGAGGACGGGCGTGGCGCTCGCGGGGATGTCGACGTGACCGGCGACCGAGGTGCCGCCGCCGCGGACGATCACGGTGAAGCCGGCGTGATGGGCCCAGCGCAGGACGTCGCCGACCTCGGCGCCGGTGGTGGGCAGCGCGACGCCGTCGGGGAAGCGCTCGAAGCGGCCGGAGCGCAGAGCCAGCCAATCGGGGAAGGAATGGCCGCGGGCGTTGCGGACGCGCGTCTCCGGGTCGGTCGAGACCAGCGGGTGGAGCGGCAGGCGCGAGGGCGGCACCCGGGCGATCACCGCGTCGAGGGTGGCGTCGGGGAGCCGGGTGCCCGGTCCGCCGAGCCGATCGGCGAGGAAGGCGAGGGCCTTCGGCTTCAGCGGAAAGTCGGTTCCCTCGCCGCCCCAGCCGTTCCAGCGGCGCCGGCCTCGGCCCAGATCGTCGGTCATGGTGGGGCGTCCTCCAACCGTCGCCGGCGCCCTCCGGGCGGGTGCCCCGCGGAGGCCGGTCCGGTCCGGCGCGATCCTCGACCCTCGATCGAGGATTGGCAAGTGTGCGGAGGCGAACCGGCGGACGCCGATCGTCGCGCGATCTTCCCGTGATTTTCGGCTCGCCGGACGGCTCGGTCCGACCTATCGTTCACGCACGGGTCGGCGCCGCCGCGGCGGTCGACCGACCGGGTGCGAGATTTTTCGCGATCGACTTGAACCTCTTGCCCCGCCGCCGCGACAGACGGTCGAACGGTCGGCACGGACCCGGACATGACGACGAATTCGGACGAGGATCTCCTCCAACGGATCGCCGCCGGCGACCGACTGGCGATGCGGGTGCTGTTCTCGCGGCACCAGCTCAAGATCCATCGCTTCGTGCTGCGGATGGTCCGCGACGAGGCGGTGGCGGAGGATGCGGTGAGCGACACCTTTCTCGACGTCTGGCGTGACGCCGGCACATTCTCGGGACGATCGCAGGTCACGACCTGGCTGATGTCGATCGCCCGCTTCAAGGCGCTCTCGGCGCTCCGGCGCCGGCGCGACCTGGGGCTCGACGAGGAATGGGCCGCCGGCATCGCCGACGACGCCGACACGCCCGAGGTGATCTCGCAGAAGGCCGACAAGGGAGCCGTGATCCGGCTCTGCATGGAGCGGCTGACGGCGGAGCACCGCGAGGTTCTCGATCTCGTCTACTATCACGAGACCTCGGTCGAGGAGGTGGCGGAGATCGTCGGCATCCCGGAGGGAACGGTGAAGACCCGCCTCTTCCACGCCCGCAAGAAACTCGCCGAGCTGCTCCAGGCGGCCGGTATCGATCGAGGTTGGCCATGAACGAGACGATCGCCGAAAAGGGCCGTGGCGAGATCGAGGATCTCCTGCCCTGGTACGCCAACGGGCGTCTCGCGCCCGCCGAGAAGCGTCGGGTCGACGCGGCTCTGGCCGAAGACCCCGAACTGGCGCGCCGGCTCGAGCTGGTGCGCGAGGAGATGGCCGAGACGATCGCCGCCAACGAGGCGATCCTGCCCGCCTCGGCGCGCGCCTTCGACAAGCTGATGGCCGGCATCGAGGCGATGCCGCAGCCGGCGCGACCGCTCGCGGCGATCAAGGCCGGGCTGATGGATCGGCTCGGCGACTTCCTCGCCGGCCTCGCGCCGCGCAAACTCGCCTATGCGGCCGCCGCGGTGGTGGCGCTGGTGGCGATCCAGTCGGTGGCGCTCACCGGTCTCGTCGGCGAGCGGGCGGGGTCGAACTACGGCACCGCCTCGCAGGGCGAGACGACATCCATGGGGCCGTCGATCCTCGTCGCCTTCGCCGCGGAGGCGAAGATGGAGGCGGTCTCGGCCTTCCTGAAGCGGCACAGCGCGAGCCTCGCCGAGGGGCCGAAGGCCAACGGCTTCTATCGCCTGCGGCTCGCTCCCGGTGCGGATGCGGCGGCGGTGGCCGCGGCGATGAAGGCCGAGACGGGTCTGGTGAATTTCGTCCAGGCGGTGCGGTGAGGCGCCGCCCGGGCCGGCCACGGGTCGTCGGTTCGAACGAGAAGTCGAGGAGGGAACGATGCGGGAGAAATCCGAACCCGATGCGATGTCGAGGCGCCGCTTCGCGCCGCGCCGCGGCCTGCTCGCGGGCGTGGCGCTGGCGGTCTTCGCGTGCCTCGTACCGACGGTCGAGGCGGTCGCTCAGAGTTTCGACAATCGGCCGCCGATCTATGGCGACGGGCCTCGTCCGCGCCGAGGTGGCGGTGGCCTGGGGGTCGGCGGAGCGATCGGGCTGGGCATCGGTCTCGGTCTCCTCGGGGCCGCCGCGGCGCAGCGCGCGCGGGCCGAAGAAGAGGCACCGCCGTCGCGCTCGGATCGGCCGCGGCGGGTTCGGGTGATCGAGAGCGACGACGACGATGCGCCGCCGCCGCGCCGCGTCCGGGTCGCGCCGCCGTCGGATGGCGGCGGCGACACCCCGCCGCCGCGCAAGCGCCCGCCGCGCGAGGCGCAGCGTACGCCGCCCTCGAACATCCGCGTGCCGCCGCGCTCGGAGACGCGCTTCGTCGCCGGCGAGGTGCTGATCGAGATGAAGAGCGACGGGTCGATCGATCCGCTGGCTCGCCGTCTCGGCCTCGAGGTGCTGGCGAGCGAGCCGCTCGACCTCACCGGGACGACGCTGCACCGGGTGCGCGCCCGCGACGGTCGCACCACGCCGCAGATTCTGACCCGCCTCCAGCGCGAGCGATCGGTCGCCTTCGCCCAGCCGAATTGGGTCTACACCCTGCAACAGACCGCCGGCGCCGAGCCGACGCCGGTCGCGGCGCCCGCGGCAGCGGTAGCGCCTCCCCCGGCGTCGTCCGCCGAAGCCACACCGGCGCTCGCGCCCTCCCCGGCGCCCGAGGCGCCGGCTCCGATTCCGGTTGCGGTGCCGGCCGGCGCGGCTCCGGCCCCGGCCGAAGCCGCGGTCGCGCCGCAGACGACGGCCGCACCGGTCGTCGCCACCGCCGGCTCGCCGACCGCGCCGCGGCCGGCTCAGCCGCTTCCTGGGCAATATGCGGCGGAGAAGCTGCGTCTTCCCGCCGCCCACGGGCGGGCGCTCGGGGCCGGCGTGTTGGTGGCGGTGATCGACACCGGCGCCGACGAGACCCATCCCGAGCTCGCCGGGGCGATCGAGGGCACCTATGACGCGCTCGAAGGCGTCGCGGCGGTGCCGGGCGTCCACGGCACGGCGATGGCCGGTGCCGTCGCCGCGCGGGTCCGCCTCTCCGGCGCGGCGCCGGCGGCGCGGCTGCTCCTCGCCCGCGCCTTCGGTCCGCCTGCGGCCAACGGCGTGGCGCAGGGTTCGACCTTCCACGTGGTCAAGTGCCTGGACTGGGCGGTGGCGAGCGGGGCGCGGGTCGTGTCGATGAGTTTCGCCGGACCGTCGAACACTTTGCTCTCGCGCGCCCTCGGCGCAGCGCGCGACCGCGGCGTCATCGCGGTGGCGGCGGCCGGCAACGCCGGACCGCAATCGCCGCCGCTCTTCCCGGCCGCCGACCCGGGCGTCATCGCCGTCACCGCCAGCGATCCCGACGATCGGGTACTGCCGGCGGCCAATCGCGGCGGTCACGTGCTGGTCACGGCGCCGGGGGTCGACATCGTGGTGGCGACGCCGCAGGGCGGCTACGACCTGACCTCGGGCACTTCGGTGGCCGCCGCGGAAGTATCGGGTGTCGTCGCGCTCCTGGTGGAGAAGCGCGCCGATCTGACGCCGGACGAGGCGCGGCGCATCCTCGCCGCGACCGCGATCGATCTGGGTCCGAAGGGCCGCGACCCGATCTTCGGCGCCGGACTGGTCGATGCCGAAGCGGCGGTCGGGGCGGTCGCCAAGCGCGCCCGCTGAGGTCGCCTCGCTCCGAGACACCGCCTCGCCTTCCTGTCGGGAGGGCGGGGCGGTGTCGTTTTCGGCCGGCCGCGCAGGGCGGGCGCGGCGGTTCGAGCGACCGCCGGACCGGCACTAAAAAAACTTCGCCTTCGCTTTGAACCGGATCGCTCGTCGGCGCGACAGACGGACAAGAGGGCCGAGAACGAGGCCTTCGCCCCGACCCCAAGGAGAGCCCCCATGTCGACCTCGAAGAAGATCCTCACCGCCGCCCTCGTCGCCCTCACCGTCGCCACCGCGGGCGTCGCCTCCACCGGTTCGGCGCTCGCCGGCCCGCATCATCATCACGGCGGTGGTTGGGGCTGGGGCGCCGGCGGTCTCGCCGCCGGTCTGGTGATCGGTTCGGCGCTGGCCTCGCGCCCGGCCTATGCCGAGGCCGAGACCGTCTACTCGGAGCCGGTGCGCCGTTGCACCACGGTGGAGCGGGTCAACCGCTGGGGCGAAGTGATCGGCACCCGCCGCGTCTGCCGCACCTACGAATGATCCCGTCGCATCCGCGATCGATCGAGAGGCCCGCTCCCCCCGGCGGGCCTTTTCACGTGGCGGGGCATGCGCGGCGACGAGCGCGCTCCCCCGATCGGCGGCGATGAAAAAACCTGCGAAAAAATCGCCTTCGCTTTGAACCGGATCGACCGCCGGCGCGACAGACGGACAAGAAGGCCGGAAACGAGGCCTTCTCCCGACCCCAAGGAGAGCCCCCATGTCGACCTCGAAGAAGATCCTCACCGCCGCCCTCGTCGCCCTCACCGTCGCCACCACCGGCGTCGTCTCCACCGGCACGGCCGAAGCCGCCCCGTGGCACCATCATCACCATCGCCATCACGGCTGGGGCTGGGGCGCCGGCGGTCTCGCCACCGGCCTGATCATCGGCTCGGCCATCGCCTCGCAGCCGGCCTATGCCGAGCCGGTGCGCCGTTGCCATCGGGTCGAGCGGGTCAACCGCTGGGGCGAGGTGATCGGCACCCGTCGCGTCTGCCGCGTCTACGAATGATCCGTTTCTTTCCGATCGATCGCGAGGCCCGCTCCTCCCGGCGGGCCTCGACATTTTCCTGGATGCAGCCATGCGACGACGGTGCGACGTGCGTGGCATTGCCCTGCTAGATCGACACGATATGATCCGGTCACGCGGCTTTCGGGCATCGCGGAGTGCCGGCGAAGGGGGGAGTTCAGAGGCGCATGCTGCCGTTCGGCCGGACCTACGAAGAGATCACCGCGGCTTTCCGTTGGCGGGTTCCGCCCGCCTACAACATCGCCGTCGACGCATGCGAAAAGTGGGCGACGGTGGAGCCCGAGCGGGTGGCGCTGATCCACGTCGGGGCCGACGGCGCGATCGACCGCTGGACCTACGGGCGGCTGTCGCAGGCGGCGCATCGGCTCTCCAATCTGCTGACGGCGCGCGGCGTGATGCGCGGCGACCGGGTGGCGATCCTGCTGCCGCAGTCGCCGGAGACGGCGATCACCCACATCGCGGTCTATGCCATGGCGGCGGTGGCGCTGCCGCTCGCCGATCTCTTCGGCGTCGAAGCGCTGGCCTATCGTCTCGGCGACGCCGGGGCGCGGGTGGTGGTGACCAATCGGGCGGGTGCGGCCAAGATCGCCGAGATCCGCGACCAGCTGCCGGGGCTCGAGCTGGTTCTGACGGTGGACGGTCCGTCGGACGGGACGGAAGATCTCCATCGCCTCCTCGCCGAGGCCTCCGATCGCTTCGAGCCGGTGACGACGTCGGCCGACGATCCGGCGCTGATGATCTACACCTCGGGCACCACCGGTCAGCCGAAGGGGGCGCTCCACGCCCATCGGGTGTTGCTCGGCCATCTGCCGGGCGTGCAGTTCGCCCACGAGTTCCTGCCGCAGCCGGGCGACCTGATCTGGACGCCGGCCGACTGGGCCTGGGCCGGCGGTCTGCTCAACATCCTGCTGCCGGGGCTGACGCTCGGCGTTCCGGTGGTGGCGGCGCGGTTCGAGCGCTTCGATCCGGATGCGGTGTGGCGGCTGATCGCCACGCAGGGCATCCGCAACGCCTTCATCCCGCCGACCGCCCTGAAGCTGCTGCGTGGCGCCGGGCCGGTGCCGGATCGTGCCTCGCTGAAGCTGCGCACCGTCGGCTCGGGCGGCGAGATGCTCGGTCGCGACACCTACGACTGGGCGCGTGCCGAGCTCGGCCTCACCATCAACGAGTTCTACGGCCAGACCGAGTGCAATCTGGTGGTCGGCGCCTGCGGCGCGGCCGGGGTGACGCGGCCGGGGGCGATGGGCAAGCCGACGCCGGGCCACACGGTGGCGGTGATCGACGATCAGGGCAATGTGCTGCCGCCGGGGGAGACCGGACAGATCGCGGTGAAGCGGCCGGATCCGGTGATGTTCCTCGGCTACTGGGGCAAGCCCGAGGCGACGGCGGAGAAGTTCATCGGCGACTGGATGACCACCGGCGACCAGGGGATGACCGACGAGGACGGCTATCTCTTCTTCGTCGGGCGCGACGACGACCTGATCACCTCGGCCGGCTATCGCATCGGCCCGTCGGAGATCGAGGATTGCCTCGCCGGACATCCGGCGGTGTCGCTGGCGGCGGTGGTCGGCAAGCCCGATCCGATCCGCACCGAGATCGTCAAGGCCTTCGTCAAGCCGAAGCCCGGCGTGACGACGGATGCGGCGCTCGTCGAAGACATCCGCGCCCACGTCCGCAAGCGCCTGGCGGCGCACGAGTACCCGCGCGAGATCGTGTTCGTCAAAGACATCCCTCTGACCACCACCGGCAAGGTCATCCGCCGCTTCTTCCGCGAACAGGTGCGCGACGAGGCGGCGGCGGAAGCCCGGGCTCGCGACCGCGGCGAGTGATACCGGGTTCACGAAATTCGGACTCGTCCGAATTTCGTGAGTTTCGGCCTGACCGGCCGACGCCCGTTCGGGCTCGCCTTCGCCCATGAAGTTCCGAAGAGGTCGGAACATCATGGGCTCGGTATGACATCTGCCTCGTGGAATTCGGTCTCGTCCCGATTTCGCGCGCGTACCGCCCATCGGCCGACGCCGGGGCGAGGCCGCCGTCGCCGGCGATGTTTCGAAACGGCGGAAACGTCGACGGCTCGGTGCGAGCCCGCGGGTTTCGCGTCAGCTGTTGACGAGCCGGCGCAGGCGGCGGGCGGTGCGTCGTGCCGCCAGATAGGAGCCGAGTTCGGCCGCCTGCAGCCGGAGGCGCAGCGGCAGGCGCAACGGCGCCGGGAAGCCGACCACCACCGTGCCGATACGACGGCGGTCGGGCCACATGTGGTTCATCAACGGATGGTCTTCGACCGCCAGACTGTCGACCTCGACGAGTTCGCCCTCGTCGAGGAAACGGGTGGTGGCGCGCAACAGCACCTGCGCGCCGGGGGAGTAGGCGGCGAAGGCCTCGTCGTAGGCGGTCTTCCAGCTGACCCAATGACCCTCGGCGCCGAAACACACCAGCATGGCGAGGGGTTGGCCGCCGCGGTCGATGCGGTCGACGACGATGTGGCCGCTGTCGGCGAGACCGTCGATCACCCGTTCGGCGAAGCGCACCACGTCGGTGTTCTGAACCAGCGCGGTGCGGCGCCGGCCCTTCCAGCCGGAGGCCTCGAGCACCAGAAAGTCGGCGAAGGCGTCACGTGCCTCGGCGCCGCGGGCGATCGAGGCGCGAACCGGGCCGGTTTCGGCGAGGCGCCGCCACTGTCGCCGCCATTCCTTGCGGCGCTTGCGGCGGATGTTGTCGTGGAAGAAGGCTTCGCCGTCGCTACCGCCGCGGAGACAGGCGCGGATGTGGCTCTCCACCACCATCATCTGATGGCCGGCGGTCTCGGCGACCCGTTCGAGAACGGCGGCGAAGGGGCCTTCGAGCGGCAGGTCGGGGAAGACCACGCCGCCGTCGCGGCGGGAGATCGCGGCGAGCAGGGCCGTGAGGATCTCTTCGGCGCGGTCGGCGTCGACGAGTGGCGTGCCGAGCGGGGCGAACTCGTTGGCGAAGACGGTCGGCAGCCGGCCGGTGAGACCGAAACCGAGGCGGGGGGTCCACAGCGCCATCACCGCGACGAGGTGACGGCCGACGCCATCACCGCGGTGCGCGACGAGAAGACGCGCGTCGGGGGCGAAGGTCTCCAGCGCCGGGATCAGGAAGTCGGGTCCGTGCATGACATCGGGTTCGACGGCGCGGGCGAGGAGATCGTTCCAGGCGGCGCGCAACGGCACCGCCTCGACCAGCGACAACTCCTGCACCTCGACGGCGTGACCGCGCCCGGCGCGACCCGTCGGTCGGGGACCGAGGGGTGCACCACCGGCTTCCGCAGCCGATGTGCCGGTCGAGGTCATGGCGAGATCGCTCCTTCAATCGGTTCACTCGGACGACGAGGCCCGCCGCGCCGTCGCCAGGAAGAAGACGTTCAGGCCGAGGCGTCGCCGCACCACCATCGCCAGAACGACAGACTCCAGAATCATCGCCACCGTCGTGCCGACGGCCGCGCCCCAGATACCGTAGATGGGAATGAGTAGCGAATTCAACAGGAGGCTGACCGCCAGGGTGAGACCATAGACGGACGCCGACGAGGTTTGTTGGCCGGCCATCGACAGCAACGTCTCGGCCGGGCCGACCGAGGAGCGGGCGAGGACGCCGAGCACCAGAACGAAGAGGATGGGGAAGCCTTCGGTGAAGGTCGGCCCGAAGAGCGACAGGAGGGGGCGTCCGACGATCAGGACGCCGATCGACATCGCCAGGGAGGCCCAGAAGGTCCATTTCACCATCTCGGCGACGAAGGCGGCGAGTTCGGCCTGCGCATCGGCGTGCCACAGCGAGGCGAAGCGTTTGGCCGAGGCGACCTTGGCGGCGTAGTAGACGAAATGGACGAGGGCCAGCGTCTTGACCGTGGCGAAATAGACGGCGACGCGGTCGGGTTCGGCGTAGCGACCGACGAGCAGGATGTCGATGCTGTTGAGCAGCACCAGGAAGCTGTCGACCAGGAACATCGGCGCGCTGAGGCGCACCCAGAGCGCGAAATCGTAACGCCGCGGTGCCGGCGGCAGGACCGCGGCGAGGCGGCGGCCGATGGCGACGGACTGGCCGAGTGTGGCCGACCAGGTGGCGATCACCGCCGCCCAACAGGCGTTGACCGCCGTCATCTCCAGACCGACGGCGAAGGCGGCGGCCATCAACAGGAGAATCGTCGCCGGGCGGGCGACGAAGGTCGGCACCAGAGCGAGATCGGGCCACCCCTGCGCCACGGCGATGCCGTCCTGGATCTCGGCGACGGTGTAGATCGGCAGGCAGACCGCGGCGACGAAGATCGGCACCAGCCGGTAGTCGGAGACGAGATCGGGGCGGAGCCACAGGATCGCGCAGCCGAGGGCGGCGATCAGCCCGGAGACGACGAAGGTGTAGAGGCGGGACGCCAGGATCAGGCCGCGCGCCGCGCCGTGATCGCCGTCGTGGGAGTATTTGCGCAGCAGTGTGATCACCGACTGCTCGAGCCCGAAGGCGAAGACGACGCCGAGGGTGATCACCAGGGTCCAGACGACGACGAAGACGCCGTATTCGAAGCCGCCCATCCAGCGGGCGAGCAGCATCTGGCTGACATAGGCGAGACCGGCCGAGAAGACGCGGATGAAGAAGGCGCTGGCGGCGATGTGGCCGGTGGCGGCGGCATCCCCGGGCGAAGCCGGGGGTGCGACACGATCGAGAACCGTGGCGAGGCGGCGGGCCGGTCCGGCCGGCAGGTAGCGCTCGATCAGGGATCTCGGAGACAGCGACAAGAATCGACCTCGGCCGGCGGTATCGATCCGCTGTTTAACACGGTTCGCCGAAAGGGTCGTCCGCCGAGTCTTCGGGGGCCGCCCGCGCCCGGCGCGGATCGATCGCCGTGGCGGGGCGGTCGCCTCATTCGGTCACGACGATGCGACTGTTCTCCATGCCGTGGCTGCGGACCAGTCCGAAGAGCGCCGCGGCATCCCTGGGGTGCAGGCGCACACATCCGTGCGAGGCGGGTCGACCGAGGCGTCCGGTCTCGTAGGTGCCGTGGACGGCGATGCCGCCGTTGAAGAAGATCGAGTTCGGCATCGGCGAGTTGTGATATTTGCGCGAGTAGTATTTCTTGTGCATGCGCGTCGGCCTGTAACTGCCGAGCGGCGTCCGGTAGCCCCGCTTGCCGGTGGAGACGGCGTATTCGCCGGTCTTGATGCCGTCGACGAGGACGACCATGCGCTGCGACGACACGTGGATCCGAGCTTCCACGGCGGCCGCTTCGGCCGAACGGACGAGGCCCAGGATGCCGCAGAGAAGGGCGAAGGTCAGGGCGAAGAAACGCATCGCGAAGATCCTCGACGACTTGCCGGACGATGATGGAATCTCTCGTCCGGAGGATAGGACTGGAACGGTCGTGCAAGTATCTCGCATCCTACCCTCGAATACACGGCATTGTCGACATTAAGCTTAAAGTCGGTCGGCGGGGGCGTGGCGGGGCGGCGTCACGAGGGCTCTTCACGGCGTCGACGTTCGCGGCTAAGGCGGTGACGGTTCGTCCCTTTCGCTCCCCGCCCGAGTCGTCTCGCCATGTCGCGTCCGCGTTCCGCCGTCCTCCTCGTCTCGACCCTCGTCTCGCCGCTCTTCTGGGGCGCCGCATCGGCCGAGGACATGCCGCATCAGCTGACCGGCGAGCTGATCCGCACCGAGCACGAGAACTGCAAGACCTCGACCGGGTACGGTATGCGTTTCGTCACGCTGCGCGACGTCGACGGCGACGGCCGCAAGGACGTGGTGCTCGACTATGCCGAGGCGTCGTGCGGCGGTCGGCCGGAACCCTATTGCGACGGCTCGGGCTGCCTGTTGAAAGTCTACCTCGGTAGCGGTGGCGCCTATCGCAAGGTGTTCGAAGGCCGGGTGCGGTCGTGGAAGGTGGAGGAGCACGGCGGTCGGCCGACGCTTCTCGTCGACGGTCGGCCGTTGGCGCGCTGAGCCGACCGTCAGGCGGAGCGGGCGACGCCGGCGACGAGACCGGCGAGCAGGTGGTGCAACTCGCGGACCGAGAAGGGCTTCTCCAGCCAGTCGGCGAAGATCGCCGGCAGGACGTTCGGTCGTTCGCGGCCGGTGACGGCGACGAAGGCCGGTCGGGCATCGCGGGCGAGGCTGCGGGCGAGGTCCTCGCCATGGACGTCGGGCAGGCCGAGGTCGATCAGCACCACGTCGAAGTCATGGGTGCGCACCGCTTCCCGGGCTTCCTCGCCGGAACCGGCGAGCGCGGCGGTGATGCCGAGGCCGGCGAGCATGGCCTGGAGCAGGATGCGGCCGATGGCGTGATCCTCGACGACGAGCACGCGCAGGCCGTCGAGCGCCGCGGGGCGCGGCGAGGGAACGAGCGGCGGTTCGGCGTGGCGGGACATCGACGATCTCCGAGGCGAGCCTCTTCGAGGAGGCCAATCTAGGCCCACTCCCTCAACGCCCGGTTAAGTCGCGGAAGATCTTCGGCGGTGGCCGGCCAGTCGACGAGACGGCGGACGTCGTCGGGTGTGTGGCCCTGTTCGCGCAGGTGGGCGAGCGCCGTGTCGGCGGCCGATTTGGCGAGTTTGCGGCCGCCGGCGTCGGTGACGAGGCGGTGGTGGTGATAGATCGGCTCCGGCAGATCGAGCAGCCGCTGCAGCAGGCGGTGGAGGCTCGTCGCATGGAAGAGGTCGCGGCCGCGCACCACGTGGGTGACACCCTGGAGCGCGTCGTCGACGACGACCGACAGGTGATAGCTGGTCGGCACTTCCCAACGCGCCAGCACCGGGTCGCCCCATTCGGCGGGATGCGCCTCGATCCGCCCGCTCTCGCCGTGCGGTCCGGCACCGGTCTCCCGCCACGACAGCGGCCCCACCCTGGCGAGCGCCTTCGCCGTGTCGAGGCGCCAGACGACGTGCGTTTCCCGACCCATGCGCTCGGTTCGGGCGGCAGCGGCGAGATCGCGTTCGTCGCCGGGATAGTGCGGGGCGCCGTCCGGGTCGCGCGGCCAGGGGCGGCCGTCGGCTTCGAGCGCGGCGATGCGGGCGCGGATGTCGCCGCGGCCGAGGAAGCTCGGATAGACGAGGCCCGCCGCCTCCAGCCGCTCGAGGGCTTGCGCATAGGCGTCGAAATGATCGGACTGGCGGCGCGGCGGCTCGTCCCAACCGATCCCGAGCCAGGCGAGGTCCTTCTCGATCGCCGCCTCGAATTCGGGGCGGCAGCGGGTCGTGTCGATGTCTTCGATGCGCAGCAGGAAGCGGCCGCCGAGACCGCGCGCCAGGGCATGGTCGAGCATCGCCGAATAGGCGTGACCGAGATGCAGAAGCCCGTTGGGGCTGGGGGCGAAGCGGAAGACGGGCGTCATCGGGCGGGGTCGCGGGTGGTCGTCCGCATCTTCCTAACCGCTCCGCGCGAAGATCGCGAGCCCGGCGAGACGAACGCCGCGCTTCGGCTTATGGTCGAACGCGACGGGGGGACGAGCGATGCGGCGGATCGAGAACGACGAGGACGTGGCGGCGGGGCTGGTGGAGTTGACGCGAATCGATCCGCGTCTCGAGCCGGTCGTGGCGATCGCCGGGCCGGTGCCGCTGCGCCGCCGGCCGCCGGGGTTCGAGGGACTGGCGCGGATCGTCGTCGCCCAACAGGTCTCGGCCCAGGCGGCGACGTCGATCTGGAACCGTTTCGAGGAGACGCTCGGTGGGCGGGTCGACGCGGCGGCGATCGCCGCCCACGACGACGAGACGTTGCGCGGCGCCGGCCTGTCGCGGCCGAAGGTCGTGACGCTCAGAGCGATCTCGGCGGCGGTGTCGGACGGGCTCGACCTCGAGGCGGTGGCCGGCGCGCCGGTCGACGAGGCGACGGAAAAGCTGGTCGCGATCAAGGGGATAGGTCCCTGGACGGCGGAGGTGTTCCTGCTCTTCTGCGCGGGTCATCCGGACGTCTGGCCGGGCGGCGATCTGGCGCTCCGCAACGCCGTCGGTGACGCCTTCGATCTCGGCGATCGACCCGACGAGGCGGCCTGCCGCGCCATCGCCGCGGCGTGGGCGCCGTGGCGCGGGGTGGCGGCGCGGCTGTTCTGGGCCTACTACGCCGCCCGCCGCGACGGGCGCGAAGGCGCGCCGCGCTGAGGTGTCCCGAAACGGGACGGATCGGCTTCACAAGGCCGACATCTCACCTGTACACTCTCGCCATGGTTCGCCGGCGTCCGGGCCTCGCCGTGCGCGTTCCTGTCTGAGGCCACTCGTCGGACGGTACCGGAGACGGAGCCGAACGAGAGGTGCGCCTTTGACGATCCACGTGCCGTCCAGATCGCATCCCGCTCTGGTGCTCAACGCCGATTTTCGCCCCCTCAGCTATTATCCGTTGTCGCTCTGGTCCTGGCAGGACACCGTCCGCGCGGTGTTCATGGACCGGGTCAACATCGTCCAGCACTACGACGTCGAGGTCCACTCGCCGTCCTTCGCCATGCGCCTGCCGTCGGTGGTGTCGCTCAAGACCTACGTCAAGCCGACGCGCCAGCCGGCCTTCACCCGTTTCAACGTCTTCCTGCGCGATCGCTTCCAGTGCCAGTACTGCGGGTCGAGCGAGGATCTGACCTTCGACCATCTGGTGCCGCGGGCGCGCGGCGGGCAGACCACCTGGGAGAACGTGCTGACCGCCTGCTCGCCCTGCAACCTGCGCAAGGGCCACAAGAGCCTGCGCGAAGCCGGCATGCACCCGATGCACCTGCCGTGGCGGCCGACGGTGCACGACCTGCACGACGCCGGCCGGCACTTCCCGCCCAACTTCCTGCACGACAGCTGGATGGACTACCTCTACTGGGACACCGAACTGGAGCCGTGAGGCGTCGGCTCAGGCGCGGCGGGCGCGATCATGCCGGCGAAGGCGAGGAGGATCAGGCCGCTCGAGGCGATGACGTTCAAGCCGGCGAAGGACAGGCCGAGGATGCGGATCTGCGGCTTGGTGCAGTCGACGATCTTCACCTTGGAGAGGCTGCCCAGGAGGTCGCCGGCGGCGGTCGGGATCGTCCCGCCGCGCGCTGCGCCGCAGTCGGCGGGGCCGGGCCACCAGCCCCATTCGGCGCCGGCCTGATAGACGCCGACCGAGCCGCCCCACAGGAACAGGCCGGCGAGCACCAGCAGTACCACGCGGGTCAGCCACGCCGGACCGGAGATGCGCTCGACGCCCCAGCCCATGAAGGCGAGCGGTATCGCCAAGTAATAGGGCATGCGTTGCATCAGGCAGAGCTTGCAGGGCACGAAGCCGGCGAGCTCGAAGCTCCAGGCGGCGCCGACCGAGAAGATCGCTCCGAGCCCGAGGAGCAGGACGATGCTCTCGCGCGGGCGATCGATGTCGGCGATCTTCGTGTGCAGGAGGTCCATCCGTCGTCCCTCTCGGTTGTGGGCGCCGCGCCCTTCAGCCCATCAGTTTGAACGCCACCCATAGAGCGATCACGAGGGCGGCGAGAGCGCCGGCGACGCGGCCGAGATGGGTCTCGATGAAATGGCGGATCGGCTCGCCCCACTTCCTCAGCGCCCAGGCGAGGGCATAGAAGCGGGCGCCGCGCGCCACGATCGCCGAGCCGACGAAGAGCCACAGATCGACGTGGACGGCGCCCGACAGAATGGTCACGACCTTGATCGGCGGCAGGTGGGCGAGGCCGGAGGTGATCAGCAGCAGCAGGACCGAATCGCCCCAGTCGCGGCGCAAGCGCTCGAACGCGTCGACCTTGTGATAAAATTCCAGCACCGGCATCGCCAGCGTGTCGAAGGCGTACCAGCCGAGATACCAGCCGGCGATGCCGCCGAGCACCGAGGCGGCCGTGGCGGTGAAGGCGTAGCGATAGATGCGGTCCGGCCGGGCGAGGCCCATCGGCAGGAACAGCACGTCGGCCGGCACCAGGAAGACCGAGCTCTCGATGAAGGCGATGATCGCCAACCAGGCTTCCGCGGTCTTGCGGGCGGCGAGCGACAGGGTCCAGTCGTAGAGGCGTTTCAGCATCGGTCCTCGTCCGAGGGCGGCGGCGGGCGCGGCGCGTGGTCGAGCGGGGTGTAACCGAGGCGAGGGGCGCGCGTCCAGAGCGTCCGTCGCACGTCTCGTGGAAGTGAACGACGCCGACCCGCCACCGTCGTGTCGGCGCTCCTCGACACGACCGGCGACGCGGCGCCCGTCGAGAGGTCACCAAACCCGCACGCCTCGCGCCGGCGCCGCGGCGGAGCGGCCGATCACGGCGGCGGACGATCGGGTGGGGTTCGGTCTTTTCATGTGTGGGAGTGCGGGGTCGTCGTTGACGCGGCGCGGCTCCCGTCTAATATGCCGCCCGCCTGCCCCAGTGGCGAAATGGTAGACGCGGCAGACTCAAAATCTGTTGCCTTCGCGGGCGTGCTGGTTCGAGTCCGGCCTGGGGCACCACAATTCACTTCCGGAATGGCGAAATAGGCGGACAAGGGGGGCGGAAACGCCCCCTTTTTCAATGGTCCGCGGTGTCCAGCGGTGTGTGTGGGTGATTGTGTATGGGTGTGGCTGACCACCAAATTCGGTGGTAATGGTGGTGGTCAGAGACGATTTTCGAGGATGCTCGCCATGGCGCTTACCACCACCGCCATCCAAGCCGCCAAACCGGGGCCGAAGATTCGCACGCTGACCGATGGTCGCGGGCTGCAGCTGCGCATCCTGCCGAGCGGCGTGAAGACGTGGCGTGTCGACTACCGAATCGGCGGCAAGCGGAGCAGCCTGCCCCTCGGCAGGTGGCCGGAAATCTCGCTCGCGGAGGCGCGGGACTTGGCGCGCGAGGCGCGCCGTCTCGTCGAGCGGGGGACCGACCCGCTACAGGACCGGAAGCGGGTCGCGCGCGAGGCGGAAGCCGGGCGGGCAGTGACGTTTCGCGTGGTCGCCGACGAGCTGCTCGACAAGCTGACGCGCGAGGGCAAGGCCGCAACGACGCTCGCCAAGCGGCGGTGGCTGCTCGACAAGGCTTGCGCGGGGATCGGCGATCGGCCGGTGGGCGAGATCACGCCGCCGGAAATTCTCGCTGTGCTGCGCCTGGACGAGGCGGCCGGACGGTATGAGACGGCGACCCGGCTGCGGTCGACCATCGGGCAGGTGTTCCGCTTCGCCATCGCGACCGGCCGGGCGACGTCCGATCCCACGCGCGACATGCGCGGCGCTCTAGTGACGCCGACGGTGCAGCATCGGGCCGCCATCCTCGATCCGAAGCGCCTCGGCGAACTGCTCCGGGCGATGGACGACTATGCGGCCGAACGCTCGCGGTCGCCGGTGACGGTGGCGCTGCGCCTGCTGATCGCGACGGCGACGCGGCCGGGCGAGGTGCGCGGGGCGACGTGGGGAGAATTCGATCTCGACGCGGGGGTCTGGACGTTGCCGGCCGGCCGGACGAAGCAGCGCCGCACCGTGCGCGTCATGCTCGCGCCCGACGTCGTCGAGACGATGCGCGAACACCGGAAGTTCGCCACCGCCCGGCGGGTCGACGGGGCCGGCGATCTCGTCTTCCCGGCGATGGGGCGACCCGGCCGGGCGATGAGCGAGAACACGCTCACCATGGCGCTACGGGCAATGGGCTTCGATGCCGGCGAGGTGACGGCACACGGTTTCAGATCGACCTTCTCGACGATGGCCAATGAATCGGGGCGGTGGTCGCCGGACGCGATCGAGATGGCTCTCGGCCACGCGATCGGCGGTGGTGACGTGCGACGCGCCTACGGCCGTCACAGCCTCGAGGAGGAGCGTCGAGAGTTGGCGCGATGGTGGAGCGACAGGCTCGACACGATGAAGCGCGGCGCCGAGGTGGTGACGCTGCCGACCGGGAGGGCGAAATGAAACGGCGGCCGGGATGGCGGCCGGTGGGCTGGCAGAATTGCGATGAGGCGCGCGAGCTGGCGATGGCGCTCGACGGCGGATTCGAGCCCGACAGCTACGAAGAGCCGGAGGACGGCGGCATCGATTGGGGTCCGGGCATCCAGGCGGAGGCCGTGCGGTCGGTGGCCGAGGCAGGCATCGACGAGGCCATCACCCGTCATATCGAAGAGCTGCGGTCGAAATGGCTCGACGACCTGAAGGACCGTCTCACGCGGGATCGCGAGCACGGCTTTTCCTCCCCGCTCGGCCACGCGGAGTGGTGTGCTCGGCTGGCGAAGTCGCTCGGCTACACGTCCGAGAGCGTGAGGGTGATGATATCCGCGCGGTGCAAAGGGGACGCGGAATTTCGCGACCTCTGGCGCGGGGTGGCGAAGCCGGCGGGGCGTCCGCGTAAGCAAAAATAACAAGTAAAAAGTAGTTTCGAATTGCGGTTTTTCCCATCGTCAGGTCGTGAAAGCCTCCACTCATGCATAGTCATGAGCAGGGACGGTTAGCCATGCACGAAGCGATGATGGAGGCGCAGCCCGAGCCGCTGTTGCTGACGGTCGACGAGGTTTGCCGGCGGCTCGGCGTGTGCCGGTCGACCTACTACAATCTGGTGAGGTCCGGGCAGCTCGCCGCGCGTCAGCTGAGAGGCCGACCATACGTCGAGACCTCCGAACTTCGTCGATTTCTCTCCGCACTGCCACCGGCGGACGTGTCCACCGGCCGACGTCGCGCCTGATGAGCGAACGCCCGACCGTGGCTGCGGCCGGGCGCTCCGAAATGCGGTGAGGATGGCCCGATTCTACACGGCCGGCGGGGCTCCTCAATCGAATTCGACACCGGCCGGTGAGGATTTCCGACATGACATGGCTGTTGAACGGCGCCCTCGGCCGGGCTGCCGGCGGAACAACTGCGCCCACATGGATCGAGTGCATGAGGCACGAACTGAGTGGTGGTCACAAGCCGATCTATGGCTGTTCCCCGACGTCCGAAGAGCTGCCGGCCGACCAACGCATCCTTCTCGGCATCGAGGCGACGCGGCGATTGGCCGATGTCGTGTGGTGGCTCCAGGCGATCGCCGGCAACGACGAGGGGCTGACCTTCGCCGTCATCCTCGACGCCTGCGACACGCTCTGCAGCGAGTCCGAGGATGCGTCGACCGAGCCGGAGACGGCCGAGCTGCGGCGGGACGCGATCGCTGCGGCGTGTAGCCTGCTCGACCTCGTCGAGAACTACGGTGTGTGTCGTCGGGTTTCGAGCGCACGTCATTGGTTGTCGGGCGTGGTCAACTCCCGCGTCGGCTGCAGGCTCGCCAATGGCCTCGCCCTGCATCGGCGAGGGCGGCGAGGGGCTAGAGCCCTCTGGCGGGTCGACGATCGGCCGACCTACGAGATGGTGCAGGGCGAAAATGGCCGCTGGCACCGAGCCGAGATCGCCATCTCGGGCGCGGAGGGCATCCCCCATGGGTGAAGCGCGACGACGGCGGGAGGCCGCAGAGAAGGCGAAAGCGGCGGGAGCCGAGACCGTGATCGATGGGCAGACACTGGCGGAGATGGGCGGCTTCCTGGAGGGGCGGCGGCCGTTCGGCGGTGATAGCGCGCGGGCCGAATTCTCCGCGGCGGACGAGCGCGTCGAGCGCCTCCTGAGGGGCGCGACGATGGGGGCGAACGGATACTTCATCGCGCCACTCGACGGCCAGCTACCGCGGCTCGACGGGCATCGGAAGATGCTTCACGTCGGTCTCGACGGGGGCGAGACCACGGTCGCCGAGGCCGAGGTGGCGTGGCATCTCCTCAAAGAGCGGCTCGCGGAAGAGCTGGAGGAGGCATATCGCCGCGATCCGGGCCGCACTCGCCGATGGCATATGAAGCGGATTGCCCGGCGTGAGGGGCTCAAGCTGGCGAGCCGGCGGGTGCGAGTCACGGGCGGCGGCGTCACCGTGACGACGCTCGGAAGGACGGCCGCAGAGGCGCGGGAAATCCTGATGCAAAGGCTCGCCGAGGCGGGATTCGCCGGAGCCGAAATCGGCCTGCCCCTGGCCAGTGAGCGGGTGGAGGACGGGCTATGACCGCGCTGCTCGGCGGACCCGCTCACATCACCGCCCCCACCGTCGCGGCGGCGATCTACGCGGCGGCCGGACTGAAGGTCTTCCCATGCGACCCCGCGACGAAGCGCCCGCTCATCACCGGGTGGCCCGACGCCGTGGTCGACGCGGCGCAGATTTCGGCGTGGTGGACCATGTGGCCGACGGCGCTGATCGGCTTCGCACTGAAGGGTGGCCGCGTGCTGGTACTCGACGGCGACCGACACCACGAGGGCGTCGACGGGGTCGCCGAGCTTGCCGCTCTACTCGGGCGGCACGGAATCGCGCCACAGGCGTGGGTCGAGACGGCGGGCGGGGGCGCGCATGTGCCGATCGGGCTCCCGCCCGGTCGTGAATGGGGAAATCGGTCCTCACTCGGATCGCGCGGCGTCGACGTGCGAGGGCCGGGCGGCGGCGGCAGCGGCGGCGGCTATGTGGTCCTGCCGGGGTCAATCCGGGCCGATGGGCGGCGATGGCTGGTCGCGGGGCCTGCGGTCCAGGGGCTCGACGAAGAGGCGGCGATTCGCGCCTACGCGCACTTCTTGGCGGCCGGCGAGGGGCTTCCGGTGGCGCCGGACAGCCTGCTCGACGAGCTGGGGAGGGTCGATCCGGCGAGGTCGGCCGGCGGAACGGTGGCGCCGGCCGGCGAGGTGAACGTCACGGGCACGCCGGCCGGTCATGACCGACCGACCTGGACGGCCGGCGGGCTCGCCACCTACGGCGGATGGGCGCTGCTCTCTGCCGAGGAGGCGGACGCCGCGGGCTATGCGCTCGGCGAGGACGGGCGACGCGGCCGGTCGATCGTCGCCCTGCTCAGAAGCGAATTCGACGCCGCCGCCGGGCCGGGTTCCTATCACAACAACGCGCTCATCTTCGGCGGCAAGCTCGGCGCGCTCGTTCGGCATCGGCTGTTGACGCACGGGGCCGCGGTCGAGGCGGCGCACGACGCCGTGCCCATCGAGCACTGGCGCACGGTAGAGGATGCGATTTCTTGGGGAATCAGGTCGTGCAGTGACTCCGTCGCGCTGATCGGCGGCGGCGGCGGCTCGAGGCGCGCCGTCGAGCGGAAGGGCGACGAGGTCGTGTCGGTCGACGGAATCGCGGTGGTCGGGGCCGGTGATCTCGGCGAAGACGGCTATGCGCGCGGTCACGGGGGAGAAGCCGGCCGAGCCGCGGTCGAGCAGCACCTTCGAATGTTCCGCGCCGAGGCCGAGGCCGCGCTCGAAATCGAAGACGATGGCGAGGCGGTCGACGAGCTGCGCAACGCGGTCAACGACCTCTCGTTCAAGATCGGCGCGGTGGTGCGATCTCGTCGCCTGGGGTGGTCGGCGGCCGTGGGGATCGCCGAGGACGCGCTCGACGAGGCGCTTCGCGAGGCCGGAGCAGAGGCCGATTTCGACGATGGGCAGATGGACCGGCTGTTCGATGCGATCGAGTGGGGGCTGATCGACGGCGTCGCGAAGTCGTCGCCGGGGTCCAAGGCGAGCGGTGGCCCGCTTTCGATGAGCGAAATTTGGGGCGTCGAGGTGCAGCCGGCGGCAGTTCCGACAGTGGGGGCGCTGCTCGACATCGGCGTGCTGTTCGGGCAGCCGGCGGCGGGGGTGACGGTCCCGGCGGCGATCGACGAGGAGGGGGAGGAAATGGCGAATTCGGCGGCCTTCGGTGAGATCGCGGCTGTGAGGAGTCACAAGCCGATCGTCGCGTGGCAGCCCGGCGAGGAGACGCAATCGGTCGACTGCATCCTGATGCTGCTGGAGCGCGAGAGCGCCCTGTTCCGGTCGAGAGGGCAGCTCGTGCACCTGTCGGTGCGCGGATCGCTCACCGAGATCGTCTCACCGACCGGCGGCGACGGGCGCGAGCTGCTGGTCAATCTATGCCGTCGACACGTCGCACTCGTGAGGACGACGAGGGCGAGCCGCGGCGAGAGCGTCGGATGCTGGCGTCGGCGGGAGAGTGCGACGATCAGCGATGCGCATCCCGTCGAGCTGAACATGGGGCCTCCGAAGGGCAAGCCCGACAAGCCGGACGTGTGGAAGCCGGTGCAGCTGCTCCGCGACGCCGCGCCGCCCTCTCGCCGCGTCCCGGCCGGGCTCTACCCGGACGACACGGTCATCATCGGCGACGACGGCTCGCGGGCTCGCCTCAAAGGGACCGAGGACGCGGTGATCGCCGCCGAGCGCGGTGAACTGGTCCTCGTCGTCGAGTGGATGAAGGCGCCCGACGCGCTCCTCGAACGTCAGCTTCGCGCCAAGAGCGCCAGCGCGAGAGAGCGGGCGAGGCCACTGGAGGGGATCTTGCGCGCGCCCTCGCTCGGCTCCGGCGGTGAGATCGTCGAGGGGCGCGGCTATCACCGGGCGGGCTATTGGCTGACGCCGTCTTTCGGGATGCCGGCGGCGATGGGCGACCTGCCGTCGACGCGGGAGGCGGCTCAATCGGCGGTATGGCGCCTCATGAGCTACTTCGAAGGGACCTACTTCGACGAAGATTTCGGCCTCGTCGCAGCCCTGGGGGCAGTGCTCGCCGGAGTGGCGCGGCCGGCGGTGCCGAGGTCGCCGATGTTCGCCGTCACGTCGCCGAGGAGCGGCGGCGGCAAGTCCAAGCTTGTCGACATCATGATTGCGATGGGCGTCGGACACGAGACGAAGCGGGTCAATTTGACGTGGTCACAGGGAACCAACGACGAGATGTCGAAGCGGACGGAGGCGGCCCTTCTCGATAATGCAGAAGTGATCTCATATGACAATGTAATTGGCGTTTTTCCGAATATTGGATCCGCCCTTTCGGCGATCATGGAAAAGTCGGTCGACGTCCGACCACTCGGCGAGAGCGCGCAAATCCGCATCGAACCGAAATCTATGCTTTGGTTTTACAACGGCAACAACGTCTCTCCGGCCAATGAATGGCCGAGGCGGACGATCGATATTCGAATCATCTCGCCAGAGGAGACTCCGCGCATGCCGGAGCGGGCGGCCGGCGGTGGCTTCGTCGTCGACCCGGTGACGGGCGAGCGGCGATACGATCCCGAAGCCGAGGCGGCCGCGCTGCGGTTCGGTCGGGTCTGGACCCCCTTCTCCCCGCCCGTGTCGCCCCCGATCGCCGGAGGCGCGCGGCCGATCTCGATCGAGGAGAGGATGGAGCAGATTCACCGAGAGCGGCCGCAGATCGTCCGCGACGCGCTCATCGTCATGCGGGCTCACCACATCGCGAGAGAGGAGGCGGATCGGCTCCCCGGGGGGCGGAGGGCGCACGGGTGGTTGCCTGATCATGCGGGCTTCGGCGCTTTCGGGAGCGTCGTCCGCGATGCGCTGCACTGGTTGATGGGCGTCGACATCCTCGAATTCACGCGATCCGACGAGGCCGACGTCCTCGAGGTCGGCGACGACCAGGAGCTGATGGCGGTTCTGTGGGAGGCGGTCGGCGAGTACTACACCGTGGGGGGTGGGACGAACCCCCGAATCTGCTTCTCCCATGCGGCGCTCCACAAATACCACGACGAGGTCACGCGGTCGGCGGCGTGGGGCGTGCCGATGCCGGCGAACGAGGGCAAGCGGCCGGCGATCATCCGGCTAGCCGAGCTGCTCGACGACATCACGAGAGCGCCGGGCGACCCGGCCAAGATGCGGTGGCGGACGCTCCGGTCCAAGCTCTCCAGCCTCAAGGGCAACCTCTTCGATGGGGTGAAATTGATCCGACGGAAGCAACTGCTCGACGGGTATGCATCCTATGAGCTGGTGCGAGTGCGGGGGCAGAAATGAGGAAGAAAGTGGAAACAGTGGAAACAGTGGAGGGAAGAATGTGCTGTTTTCACCATCAATCAAGGCTCCCGGCGATTTCGAGACACCAAAACAATGGGCCGTCACAGTGAGAAAGTGGGTTTAGTAGTCAAATCTCTCACGGGCGGGAGAAACCACAGGGGAAGAGATAGAGAGTGTGTGCGCCCGCGTATGGGGGTTTTGACCCCCTAAACCCACTGTCTCACTGCCACCCTGCTCCAACCCGATTTCATCCGATTCCCCGCCTGCGCTCGTCGGCAGGCCGACATGGCGGCAAAATAGGACAGGACCAATGAGCCTCCTCACCTTCCTTTCCCTCACGCACTCTACGAGCCGGTCATCGCCGGTCATCGCCGAGGGTGGTGTCGAAGAGCCCGGCGGGGTGGTGTCGAGCATCGACGGTGGAGATGCCGACGAGTCCGAAGAGGGTGGTGCAGAGGAGAAGCCGCCGCACGCCGACCGTGACAGTAAGGGGCGTTTCGCTCCCGGCAATTCGGGCAGCCCGGGTCGGCCGAAGGGATCACTCAGTCGGACGACGATCGAGGCACAGAAGCGGCTCGCCGAGGCGGGCGGATCGAAGGTCGTCGCGATGGCGTTGAAGTTAGCAGCGCAGGGTGAACCGGCCGTGGTGACGGCGCTGCTCAAACACATCTTGCCGAGGCAGAGAGCGGCGCTGACGCCATTCTTGCTGCCGGCTGGGGAGTTGACCGAGGCGGGGCTGAGATCGGCGGCGACCGACGTTCTGCGTCTCGTGGCGGAGGGCGAGATGACCGCCGCCGAGGGGCGCGAGGCGATGGCGATGATCGAGCAGGCGCGGTCGATCGTCCTCGCCGACGAGCTGGCGAAGCGCGTCGATGCCGTCGTTGCGCGGGGTGGCGCCGTCGAGGGTGGCGAGCCGATGGCCGGGCCGGAGGGCGAGCCGTGAGTTATGCGGCTCTGCGGAGGATGGCGAGCCGGCTCGACGCGGTGCGGCCGCAAAGCGCCGCGATGGCCGGGCCGACGATCGACGTGGCGACGGGCGGGATGCTCATACCCGGGTCGCCGGGCGGGCGCGCGATCCGGGTCCTTTTCCTGCCGTCCCGGCTTCACGTCGACGGCGGCCGGGTGCTCACCACCGCCGAGATGTGGTCATCGCTCGGAATCGACGCGGCATGGGAAAACCCTCACGAAGAGGGGGCCGCACGGTCGGCGGTGGCCGGGGGCGGTAGGGAGCGCCTCGAGGAATCGCTTCGATCCGCAGACGTCGTCCTACCGGAGGCCGCGCGCCCTCTGTTCGATGTCGGCGAATGGCGGCATGTCGCGCTGTGGGGCGGGCGATGCGGGTCGAAGTCGACGTCGGCGGGCGTGGCGACGCTGCTCCTGGCGCGCGGTCGCCGGCTGAGGATCATATGCGCGCGGCAATTCATGGCCAATATAGGCGCCAGCGTGCGGACGCTGCTCGTCGACTGGATCGACCGTCTCGGCCTCGAGGACGAATTCGAGGTGATGGAGCAGACGATTACCCATGGGCACACCGGGTCGCGGATATCCTTTCTCGGCCTCGATCGATCGCCGGACTCGGCGAAGTCGCTGGAGGGCGCCGACATCTGCTGGATCGAAGAGGCTGCGTCGGTCACCGCCGCGGCGCTGCGCAAGCTCTCGCACTCGATCCGCCGGCCGGGCGCCTGCCTCTGGTACACGCTGAATCCCGAGGACGAGTCCGATCCGGTCGACGCGGCGCTGCTGTCGACGACCAATCCGCCGCCGAGGTCGGTCGCGAAGCGGGTGAGTTACACCGAAAACCCCTACTTCTTCGGCGGTGGTCTCGTCGACTCGCTCGTGCATGAGATGGGCGGCGGTGACGTCGCGATGGCGCGTCACACGTGGCTCGGCGAGCACCTGACGCTGACAGAGGCGCGGATCTATCCGAGCGTCGTCGCCGGGATGCCGCCGGACGACGCGATCGGCGCGGATGCCGTGCCGGTCGCCGGGCTGGACTTCAGCCGGGGCGGCACCGATCCGCACGCACTGGTCAAGGCGGTGGTCGACGTCGAGCGGCGGACGATCTTCGTGACGGAGGAGCTGGTCACGCACGCGCCGACCGCGGATCTCGTTGCGGCGGTGGCCGGGCTCGTCGGGTCGGGCCGGCTGCTGACCGATCACGAGCCGGAGCGGATCGAAGACCTGCGGCGGGCCAGGATCGATGCCGGGGGAGCGAGGAAGAGCGCCGGAAGCGTCATGCGCGGCATTTTCTGGCTGCGGGGATTCACGATCTACGTCTCTCGCGCGTGCCCGAGCACGCTTCGCGAGCTGATCGGCTACCAGTGGCAGCGCGATCGCCGCACGGATCGCATTCTCGCTCGTCCTCGCGACGGCGACGACCACACGTGCGACGCGCTGCGCTACGCGGTCTCCGACCTGATCGACGGTGGCGGGGCCGGCGGTGCCATCCGCTTCCGCATCGGCTGGTAAGGGGCCGGGACGGGTTGGCGCGGCGCACCAGAGGAGTGAATACATGCCGAAATTTTTGGACGAATATACATGTGCGACATATCTGATAGATTGTGTATAGCATTGATTTGCACGGTACGCGTGAGATACATTTTGCAGCCCAGAGCCGTTGATACAGAAGCCGTCGTGCTCGCGTCGATCAGCATCCTAACCCGACTGGTTGAAGTCCTAGAAGCCAACGGGACTCTCAAGCCCAGCAAAGTAGATGCCATATTTTCTGGATCGTTCGACGAACAACAAAACGCCACTGCCGCTCCAATCCAGCGGGCGGCATACGTGATCCATTTTCTTCATACGAAGAATGGAAAGGCACGGCCGTTCCATCTCTAACAGGGTTCTGAAAAAGCGATTTCGAGCTCAACTCGACAGGATCATGTTCCGCAGAGGATCTAATTCGGGAACTGTATTTCGCCTGCCGCCCGAAACGCCGCTTTCATTTGCGGGATGCCTTCCAATCAGTTCGTTGACCGCGCTTTTTTCAGCAGCCTGCTAAGGAACAGCATCGGCTCGCAATATTTTGCCATGTCGCCCCCAACAAAAAAGCCCGGCTCAGCGGCGGGGCTCGTCGCCGATATGCAACTCGCACTCAATCTTGGATAATTCTTCCACCACCGTCCAAATCAGGGTACTCGGCAGCCATACGAACCTGAAATTCCGCCTCGGTCTCTGGCGGGTTCGGGTCATAGCCGACTTCATCGTTTTTCACGTCCGCCAACCAGTACCCGCCGCTTTTGAGACGAGCGACGCGGTCCTTCATACGCCACAGCATAGTGGAGAGCACCATTTCCGGGTCCGTGCCTTCAATGCGAAGGCCCCGCGCCACCAGTTCCTTGTAGAGATCGGAGCGCCCCACGGGCTCACCGCGTTCGCGGATGATATCCCGCGCGGCCTCGGCAACTTCTTCCTTTTTCGAATTCCCTTGTGACCGGCGCGAGCTTGCGGTCTGCACGATTGTTTTGGGCGGAAGTGTGCGCAACTTCTCAAGAATGACATCCTTGAGAAGAGACCCTTCGGACGCATCTCCCTCTTTTTTCGGCATCCCCGCATATGCGTGCCAAGTAGCGATGAACTGCTCAACGTCCCGCAGATCCCGCTTCCATTCGTCGATCTGTTGCTGCGCCGCATTGATCTGCGCTGCAAGCGCATCGCGGCGGGCTTCTGCGTTTTGCAAGGCGGCGTCCGACATTCAGTTGCTCCCGGTCCGTTCTGGCGGAGAGCTTAGCATCCGGAGATTCTTTGCGCCATACACAATCGCGGCCTTGCGCCCGTATGAATGCGAAGATAAGGTGAATCGCGAGGGTGCCCGGTACGAAAAAGGGGCAGCGTTGGCCCGCTGCCCCTTGGATCTGCCGGCGCTTCACGGGCGCTCGTTGTGCCACCCCGTGAACGAAGACAGACGTCTGATTTGCTCGTACATCGTACGGCATCTGTCGGAGACCCGCAAGCGGCACGTCCAACATGGAGCGAAAGCCCATGAGCAAGCGTGCTTGCCATTGGGTCCGCCCGCACTCGCGCGTCCGGAATGGTCGCGTCGAGTCGGTAACGGGCTACTGGCGCTGCTGCGGCCTCTAACCGCTTGGCGCTAGTCATCTTCAGGCTTGCGTCGGCGGCCCTCAGATGACGAACTGACGTCCTTCGTACGTCCTGACCGTCGGGGAGGCTCATTCCCCGGCGGTCTTTTTTGCTTCGAGCGTTCGATGCTCTCGACAATTTCCTTCGGATCGGTCTTGGCGAACCGCCTCAACGCTTCCCCGAAATTCATGTTCAGTCCGAACGGGGGCTCCGTCTTTCGATCCCCGGTCATGCCTTGAGATCCACATAGCGCAAGCGCCCTTCGACGCAAGCGAACAATGCATTCATCCGGTCGGTGACAACCATATCACGGCGGTTGAAGTGCCACGTCATTTCGTCGAGATACCGGGACAGGTGCTTCGGCGACAGCCAATGGTGAATGCCGAGGATCTGCCTCTTGAGAAGCGCCAAACGCTCTCGATCCCATTCGTATGGATCCTGAAGTCACGGACATATTCGCCAGCCGAATGATTCACCGTGTGATGGTGATGCGTCTTGTGCAGACCCTTGAACCCACGGTCCTCGCCGGTCATCACCGTCTCATTCGCCGCGACATTCTCATGGACATATCCTTGCAGCGTCCGCGCCGTCTGGTCGTTCACGTGTTCAGTGCGAAGCTCGCCTTCACGCTCAAGAACACCGAGTACAATGAGCACGATCCCGCTTGGGTGCGCGGGCTGGCGAGGCTGCCGAAGCGCGAGTTCGCAGCGCAGGTGCTGGCGATGGCGGCGCGATGGGACGAGCCGCCGCTAATGGGAGGGCTAGCCCTACTCACAATGATCGGCGGGGCGGCGCACAATGGCGACGCATATTCGATCGAATACCTACGCCGCTTGGGGCAGTGGTGAGGGCCGGGACGGCGGTCGGCGGAGGGGGCACGGCGGGGGATGGTGGTAACGATGGTGGTAATCTCGCAGATCCTACGAAGCGTATTAAGCAATATCAATTACTTGATCTGATATTGTGCAGCCGGCCTGGGCACCACTCACTCACAGAACTGCGAACCGGTCTGGCGGTGCGGGTCAGATCGCCGTCGGCGTCGATCGCGCGGGCGAGTAGGTCCTTCTTTCCGATCACACGGATGCCGGTCTTCCCGACGACGATACGGTCGATCAGGGCGTTGACCCACGCCTTCCGCGCCCCAACGTCTCCGGTGCGGAGCGTCGTCGCCATGGCGGAGCTGAAAATCTGCACCTTCATCGGATCGATCGTCTTCACCGACGTTTCGGATGCCAAGATACGATCGAGCGCAGCCTGAGCACGGTCGCGATCGGCGACAGTGTCATCGACCCGCTTCTTCAGTGACGGGTCGGTGACGGAGACGACGCCGACTTCGATAGCCTGATAGAGTCGGTCGAGCTTGTCTCCCGCCTCTTTGACCTCCTTCGTCAGTGCCGCAATTCGCGAATGGACGGCCTCCCTCGCGGCATCACGCGCCTTCATCGCGCCGTCGAGAAGCGACATGACATGCGCGGGCTGGAGCAAGCGCTCGACCAACCCCTCGGTGACCGCGTCGTCGAGCTTGGGAGCCGATACCCATTGTCCTTTGCAGGCGGTGGTGCCCTTCCGACCCGCAGCCGAGCAGGCGTAGTACTGGTAGACGACACCCCTGCGCGACGTTCCGGTCCGTGCGGTCATCGCAGCACCGCAGGCTTCACAGACCGCTATTCCGCCAAGCAAGGTCGGCGACGCGGAGAAACGGGGCGGCGACTTCTGCGGATCACGATCGGCGAGGAGTTTCTGAACACGGTCGAACACGTCGAGTTCGATGATCGTCGGCACCTCGTAGGCGACCACGTCCGATTCATATTTGTAGTCGCCGGTCTTGCTGGACCGAACGTTCCAGCGCCGCGTTCCGGTGTAGGCTTCTCTGGTCAAGATTTCGTGGACACCACCGGTCGTGAACAGATTGCTCTTCCTGGTGCGGATACCCGTCTTGTTGAGCGTGTCGGCGATGCGCTTCACCCCCAAGGGACCTGACTTCCCGTCGCCTTCGACTGCGAGTTTGAAGATGGTTCGGACGATTTCCGCCTCGACCGGGTCGACCTCGTATTTCGACTTGATTCGATCGCCCTTCTGCCCCGCCGCGACGCGGCGATACCCGAAGGGCGGAACGCCACCGTTCGAGTATCCTTCCTTCGCGTTGAGCTTCATAGTGCGAGTGACGTGCTTCGCCGTTTCCCTCGATGAGTATTCGTCGAAGAGGGCGATCATCTGAGTGGCGAAATCGCCTTCGTTGCCTTGCCCGAATTCCTGAGTGATCGAGACGATCGTCGTGTCGCGCTTGGCGAGATTGCGGCGTTGGACGCCCTGCTCGATCGAGTCGCGAAAGAGGCGGGACAGCGAGTGGACGACGATTGCGTCGATGCGTATCTCGCCGTTCATCACTCGGTCGATCATCTGCTGAAAGCCGGGGCGATTGGTGTCGGTCGCCGTGAATCCCGGGTCGACGAACTCGGCGATGATAGTTGCACCCCTCCTTTCCGCCCAGGAACGCATCTGAGCGAGCTGATCGGGAATAGACAGTTCAGCAGCCGCCTGTCCCGGGGTCGACACCCGGGCGTAGAGCACCACGCGCATGGGTGCGTCGGGATCGCGTCTTTCCGGTGGTCTGCGCCTCGCCATCGTCGCCTCAACTCAACACGGCATCGAGCATCTGCTTCATCCAGCGCTCCAGCACGTCGACTTCACGGAAGGAGACCGGGAGCGGGTTTTTCAAATTCCAGTCGACCGGAGGCAGTTCGCGTGCAGATGAGCACGTGCCCGAAATTGGAACGGTGGCACCGGTTCTCGTGCCGTCTGTCTGACCCGTTCCGAGAGCATGTGCTGTCGGTTCGAGTCCGGTTTCGACCTTAACGGTCGGAGGTTTGCCCAAGAGGGCTCGCGATCCCGCGCTGGCGACGGTCTACGTGTCGAAGACGACCGCCGCCGAGCGCGGCATGGCTTCCCACCTTCTTCGATACGGGCGAGCCGGATGTTCCGATCTCACCATATTCAGCCCTCTGACGAGGGCTGAACAAATTCATGTTAGAGCTGATCTATGCCATACTCCAGCTGTTGGTCCGCAGAAATGGCGAAATTCTCTGACATGATCATGTGATTGGCGAAAATATCCAGGTAATATATGAATATTTTCGGCTACAATTTTTTCATTGATATTTGAACCTCCTGCATGAGTTGATCGAGTAGGGCAGATCGAAACGCAATAGGATCTGCCTGAGGTCTTCACCCTCGTCAGGGGGTGTGGGTTACGTATGCCGGGACTTTCTCGGAACGCTTCTTCCCTTTCCACTTCTTCACAATGCGTTCCAGGCAGTGTCGGTCGAGCACCCGCGACCTTGTGAGCGCATCGACGATCGCGGCGTGAAGGTCGTGCCGATCCTGGAGAATCGAGCGAGCAGTGTTCCTGGCTTTGCCGAGATCCGCTTCGACATCGGCAGCGAACCCCCGGTCGACGAGAAGCTTCTGCGCCAACAGGTCGGGATCGTGATGGGTGAGAGACCCTGCAAGACCCACGGTGGCCCGCATCACGGTTGCCAAGCGGGTCGCTATTCGAAGGTCTGCTTCCGCTCCGGCGTCGGCGCCACCGCCGAAAAGCTCGTCTCCGGCCCTCCCGGCAAGCGCGACGGTGATATGGGCTTCGAAATCCTGGCGCCTCGTCAATCTCTCGGTCTCGACCGAGGTCAGGCCACCGATACGACCGGCGCCGATGATGGAGACCCGCTCGACGTCGAAACCGAAAGCGTGGGCGACGACGGCATGCGCCGCTTCGTGGACCGCAATGTCGCGGATCTGCTCCGGCGTCCGATGATCGGGCGGCGAGACAGCGGCGAGGAGATGCGAGAACCCGAATGTGAGTAGCCCGGCATGCTTGGCGAGACGCCGAGCGGTCTCGATCCAGTTGACGACTTGCGCCCCAGTCGCACGGCCGACGATCTCGACGACGGATGCGATCTCCGTATCCGTCAGTTCCGTCGGGGCGTACTGGCGGATGATTCCGGCCAATTCCGCTCCCTCGGGGATCACCATGTGGATGGTGCGGTCGATACGTCCGGGTCGGATCATCGCGGAATCGATGCGGTCCGGGTGATTCGTTGCGGCGACGAGCAGCACTGCGCGGGACGATGCTTTGAGCCTGTCGATTTGCAGGAGAACGGCGGTAATGACGGGCAACCACCAATCCGCATTTCTCGAATTCAACCGGTCGCGCGACGGCAGAGCATCCAGCTCATCCACGAACAAGACACTTGGCGAATTTTCGAGGGCCCGGTCAAAATCCTCGATCGCTGCTTTGATGACAGCATCCAGATCGCCCGCAGATCTGGCGAACCAATTCGCAACAGAGGCCGAGACCAGCGTGGCCCCGGTCGTCCTCGCGATGGACTGCAGCATTCTGGTCTTGCCGGTGCCGGGTGCGCCAGCGAGCAGAGCAGCGACCAGATGAGCGGGCTCACCAGCGCGGATCCGCTTGAAATCCTCGACCGCGCCGAGGGCCCACTCCTTCGCTTCACCATAGCCACACAGGTCGTGACCTTGCCCCTGGGGATGTCCTCGTTCTGAACTGGAATCCGTCGACAGGAGACGGACGATGCGAAAGAGCAGGTTCAGCGACGAGCAGATCATCGGCATTCTGAAGGAACATCAGGCCGGGATGCCGGTGGCGGATGTCTGCCGCAAGCACGGCATCAGCGACGCGACGCTCTACACGTGGCGATCGAAGTACGGCGGCATGGAAGTCTCCGACGCCCGGAAGCTGAAGACCCTCGAGGACGAAAACCGACGTCTGAAGAAGCTCTTGGCGGAGTCGATGCTCGACGTCGCCACGTTGCGGGAGATGATGGGAAAAAACTTCTGACGCCTGGTTCGCGGAGACGTGCCGTGAGCTGGGCGATCGAGAAGAAGGGCTATTCGCAACGCCGTGCCTGCGGGCTCGTAGGGATGGCGCCGCGCGTCTATCGCTACGCCTCGCGGCGCGGTGACGACGAAGGCGTTCGGGCGCGTCTACGGGAGCTGGCGGCCATCCGTCGTCGGTTCGGCTATCGCCGGCTGCACATCCTGCTGAAACGGGAGGGCGTCGCCGTGAACCACAAGAAGCTCTACCGGATCTACCGGGAGGAACGGCTGACGGTTCGAAAGCGAGGCGGCCGGAAGCGGGCTCTGGGCACACGGGCTCCGATGGCGATCCCGCAAGGACGGAACCAACGTTGGTCGTTGGACTTCGTCTCCGACACGCTGGTTGACGGACGTCGCTTCCGGGTTCTCGTCGTCGTGGATGACTTCACGCGGGAATGCCTGACGCTGCTGGTGGACACCTCGCTCTCGGGCGTACGCGTCGCTCGCGAACTGGATCGGCTGGTTGTCCTGCGTGGCCGGCCGGCGATGATCGTCAGCGACAACGGCACCGAGTTCACGTCACACGCCATGCTGCGTTGGTCCGAAGAGAACCGCGTCGAGTGGCACTACATCGCTCCCGGCAAGCCGATGCAGAACGGCTTCGTCGAGAGCCTGAACGGGCGCTTCCGGGACGAGTGCCTGAACGAGACGTTGTTCCGCGGGCTGGCCCATGCCCGCAACGTCATCGAGGAGTGGAGAACGGACTACAACACCGAACGCCCCCACACGAGCCTCGACGGGCTCACACCGAACGAGTTTGCAGCACGGTCCCGAGAGGACCAGAACCGGAACGGATTCTGGCTATGAACGGGGACAAACCGGGGGCAAGGTCAGCGGCGGAGAGGTCGACGCACCGCATCCGCCCGTCGGCGGAGCACGCGGCGCCGCTCGACCCTCAGGGTTTCGGACGGGGCTGCGGGGCGATGCCGAGGGTGCGCTCGAGGAAGTCGCCGGCGAGGGACCGCGCCTCGGGGAAATTGACCACGGTGTGTTTGTCGGTCGACAGCGTCACCACCGTCGCGGCGGTATGATCGCGCAGCGCCGCGGTGCAGGTTCCGGTGACGGACATGCCCTGGTTCCACGGGTTCATCGGCGAGAAATAGGGATCCTTGGCGGCGATGATCGCCAGGACCGGGGTGGCGCGCGGGATCGCGGTACGGTCGTCCTCGACGAAGTAGTTCTTCTCGCAGGACCAGGCGTAGAGCAGGCGACCGACCGGGCGTGGATCGTCGAGACGGGCCACCGGCACCGCGCCTTCGCTGGTGCCGGCGACGACGATGTGATCGGGGTCGACCCAGGACAGCTCGGCGGCGTGATCGAGGGCATATCTCAGTTCGGCGAGACGCAGGCCGTGGACACGCTCGTAGGTCGGCTTGTCGATCGGCGACCGGTAGGTCAGGCGATCGGCGATGGCGAGACTGTCCGGGGCGATCGAGGCGAGGCCGAGGTCGCGGGCGAGCCAGGTCTGATAGTCCTTGACGAAGCCGGCGATGCCGCTGGAGCCGTGCATGAACACCACCAACGGCCGACGTCGCTCGGCGATCGGCGGCAGGTCCTTCAACTTGACCTGCTGCGGCGCTCCGCCCGGGGTCTCGGCCGGGACGGTGACGAGGGCATTCTCCCAGGTGGCGCGCAGATTGTCGGCACTGGGATCGAGCACCGCTCCCTTGATCGACTGGGCGAGAGCCGGGGCGGCGACGGCGATCGTGACGGCGGTGTAGGCGGCCAGGCGCAGCATGGCGTTCCTCCCTCGAGACCGGGTCACGATGCGGCCGGCGGAGGCCCGCGTCATCGATGTACTCGATCGACTCGGGTGATCGATCGAGTACATCATCGCCGTCGATGCGGGACCGCCGACCGACCCTGTCCGAGCTCGAGGCGCTGCGCGCCACCCTCGCCGAAGGGTCGACGGCAGCGGCGGCGCGCCGCCTCGGTCGCTCCCAGTCGTCGATCAGCCGGGCGCTGGCGAGCCTCGAGGATCGCCTCGGCCGGCGCCTGTTCGAGACGGCGGGCCGCGGCCTCCGGCCGACCGGCGACGCACTGGCGATCGACCGCGAACTCGATACCGTCTTCGCCTCGCTCGACCGTCTGTCGAGCCGCAGCGCCGTCACCGCCGGCCGGATGCTGCGGATCGCCGCGCCTCCCACCTTCGCGGTGGCGCTGGTGCCGCCGATCTTCGCCGCCTATCGGCGCCGTCACGGTGACGTGCGACTCGATCTCTCGGTCGTCGCCTCGGCCGACGTGGCGGTCGCGGTCGCCGCCGGATCGGCCGACCTCGGCCTGACCGACACGGTGATGCTCGACACCGAGACCCGGATCGAGCCGTTCCACCGCTCCGAGATGGTGGCGATCGCGCCGCAGGGACATCGGCTGTCGACGCTCGACATGGTGACGGCCGCCGATCTCGCCGGTCTCGCCTTCGTCGAGTTGGCGCGCGGCCACTCGATGCGGCGACGGGTCGACGCGCTGCTCGACGGTGTCGATCGCGAGATCGTGGCGGAGGCGGCGACGGCCCTCGCGGCGGTCGAACTGGTGCGGCAAGGGGTCGGTGTGACCCTGCTCAATCCGTTCCCGGTCCTGAACGGACGCCGCGCCGAAGGACTGATCCTGCGGCGGTTCGCGCCGAGCCTCACCTATCAGGCGGTCTGCGTCCTGCCCGCCGGTCCGGCCTCGCCGGAGGCGATGCGCTTCGTTCGCTTCCTGAAGCGTCGGGTGGGGGCCGAGGAGCCACCGGCGTCCTGATGTGGCGACCGCGGCGAATGCGCAACCTCACGAGCTTGTCGGCCGGACCGTCGGGACGGTACAAGGAAACGGCGACCCGGTTCCCGGGGTCGAAGAACGGGAGCGCGTGCGCTTTCGATCACCACGGCGACCGCGCCGGAAAGATCTCTCATGCAACTCAACGCCTGCACCCACGGGGCCCTTCGTATCCTGATGTCCTGCGCGGAAGCGGGAAACGATCCGGTGACGATGGTCGGCATGGCGCAGTCGCTGGGTCTGACCGAGGCGTTGGTGGTGAAGGCCTGCCATCGCCTGATGCGGGCGGGTTACCTCAAGGGCATGCGCGGCCGCGGTGGCGGCTATCTGCTCGGCCGGCCGGCGCGGGGGATCTCGCTGCTCGAGGTGGTGCGTCTGTTCGAGGACGAGGACGATCTCTTCCCCTGTCGGCTCAAAGCCGACGGCGATTGCCGGATCGCGGCGATCTGCCGGCTCAGGGTCGCCTGTGAAGAGGCGCACGACGCCTTCTCGGCGGTGCTGCGCGACACGTCGATCGGCGACCTCGCCCCCGGGGCGAACTCGCCGCAGCCGGCTCCGATCCTCGCCTGAGGGACGAGCCGAACGGCGCCGTGGGCGGTTCGATCGGCCTTCCGGGCGGCCGTCACCGATCCGCGGGAGGAGCCGCGGGCGATACCGCGTCGCTCAGGCGGCGTGGTCGACGTCGAAGCCGAGGATCGGACGCAGGACGTCGGCATTGTCGGTCATGTCGGCGATGGTGTAGCGCTCGAGCACCGTGAGAAAGGCCGCCTGGGCACGCTGCACCGCATCCACCAGCCTCTGCACCGAGGTTTCGGTGTTGCCGCAGGTGGGCGAGCCGAAGCCTTCCTCGGTTCGGCGAACGATCTCGGCGACGCTGATCTCCTCGGGCGGGCGCGCCAGACGGAAACCGCCGTTGCGACCACGCTGATTGATCAGATAGCCCCACATGCCGAGGTGGTGGACGCATTTCACCAGATGCGTCCGCGAGATGCCGTAGGCGTCGGCGACGTCCTGGACGCGAACCAGACGGGGATGGGCCAGCGCCGCGTACATCAGGGTACGTAGGGCGTAATTGGTGTAACTGGTCAGACGCATACGGCGATGTCCGGATCGCGACGAACACCCGCCGCGCCGATAACATATACCAGCGATCGTGATTTTCGTACTCCGCAGAATCCCCTCCCGATGTGACCCGCGTCATGACCCGGCGTCGGTGAAATGGGGCGACACGTCGGAGACTGCGGCGGTGCGCTCCCGCGCGCGGTGGTATGATTCGTTCGATGGTTCCGAGGAGACCGTGATGGCGGCGTGGTGGCATCCGGGTGCGATCGCGATGATCGTTTCGAGCCTCCTGTCGGGTCCGGCCACGGCGGTGGTGCCGGCGGAGAGCGGCGCGGTGACGGCGCCGTCGGCCGTGCCGCGTCTCGCCTCCCTCGACGGCATCGACGCCGATCTCGTCTACGACAAGATGGCGATCGACATCCGATCCGACATCGTGCGGCTGCGGATCACGCGGCCCTCCGGTCCGCCGGGGATCTGCATGGGGGCGTTGGTCGACCGCCGCTTCGTGGTGACCGCCGGACACTGTCTCGCCGGCGCCACGGCGATCGAGGCGTCGCGGCAACCGCGCCGCGGCGGGCCACATCAGGTGATCGGGGTGCGGGACTGGACGATCCATCCGCAGGCGGCCGGCGGGCGCCCGGGATCGGGACGTCTGCCGGAGGGGCGCCGGCGGTCGACGGTTCGCGACGTCCATCGTCATCGCGACCTCGGGCTCCTGCTACTCGCCCGGGATTTTCCCGGTGGCGCCGGGCGTCTGCGGCTGGCGGAGGGGCACGTGCTGCGCGATTGGCATCGGGCCGCCGCGGTGATCGGCTTCGACCGTGATCGCGACACCCGCGAACTCACCGACCGATTGAGCTTCATTCCACTGGTCAAGGTGCGGGGAATCGCCGGTTCGGGGGGCGCGGCCGTCGCCGCGGAGGTCGGGATGGTCTTCGACCACGAATTGCAGGACATCCCAGCGCCGCCGCGTCTGGCCTATTGCCAGGGCGATTCCGGTGCGCCCGTCCTCGCCCTTCTGACGGTGAAGGCGCCGGGCGCGGGCGCGCCGCGGTACGAAGTGCGCCTGATCGGCGTCTCGGCGTTCGGGTCGCGACCGCTGCCGCGGTTCGGGCGGCGAGCGGCGGCGAACGTCGGCTGTTTCCGGCAGGTGGTGTGGTTCTCGCTCACCGACCCGAGCGTTCGACGCTGGCTCGCCGACACACAGGCGTTGCTCGAACGTCGCCACTGCCTGGAGGCGCGGAACGACTCGTGGTGCGGGCGACGGGCGGCGCCGTGAAGGGGGCGGTGGTGGTGTCCCGGAAGGGATTCGAACCCCTGACCTACGGTTTAGGAAACCGTTGCTCTATCCTGCTGAGCTACCGGGACGGCCGAGCCTCGGGTGAGGCGGCGATGGTCGGACGGGGCGGTCGGGCGATCCGGCCGGTACCGTCGGACGCCGGTCGCATAGCATGTTTCGAGGCGACGTGCAGCAGGAAGGTCGGGAGAGGAATGCGATCGAGTGACGGCGGCGGCGATGAGCGGGAGACGAGGGGCGGGCCGGCTCGCGACGATCGTCGTCTCGTCGTGCTCCTGATCGCAGCGGTGTCGATCCCGTCGATCGCGGCGGCGGCGGAGCCCGTCTGCGCTTCGCCGGAGGGCGAACCGGTGTGGGCGGAGCGGGTGGTGCGCGGCGACGAGATCGTACTCGTCGACGGGCGTCGGGTCCGCCTCGCCGGGGTGGAGGCGCCGCGGCCACCGTTCATCGGCGGTGAACGTGCGTCGCGCGAGGCGGCGGACGTCGATGCGGCGGCGCGCGCGGCGCTCGCCGATCGGGTCGAAGGGCGGGAGATCGCTCTCACCGAAACCGGGACCGATCGTCACGGGCGGCGCCTCGGTCATCTTTACGACACCGAAAGAGGGCAGTGGATCGAAGCGGAGCTGGTGGCGGCCGGTCATCTGAGGGTGACGCCGTCGCGAGTGGACCGTGGCTGTGCGGCGGCGCTCCTGGCCGAGGAACGGGCGGCGATGGACGCGCGGCGCGGCCTGTGGGCGATGTCCGCTTTCGCGGTGGTGCCGGCGGAGGCGGGGGATCTCGTCTCGCGGGTCGGCCGATGGGCGGTGGTCGAGGGAAGGGTGCGATCGATCGGGCGATCCGGCGGTCACATCTGGTTGAATTTCGGCGAGGACTTCCGACGTGACTTCGCCGTGGTCATGGACGATAAGGACCTCGAAGGTTTCCGGGCCGCCGGTTTCGACGCGACGGCGGCGCGAGGCTGGACGGTCAGGGTCCGCGGGGTGGTGACCCATCGCGGCGGACCGCGGATCGCCGTCGAGGTGCCGGAGAACATCGAACGGGTGAGAAGGTAGTGGCGGGTCGTCCGACGATCGATCGAGGGATGGTGGTCCGTGGCGGGGTGAAGCGCCTCGCGGCGACGGCGCTTCTCGTCTCGGCGATCGCGGCGCTCTCGGGCTGCTCCTCCATCGGCGGGCTCGGAACCACCGACCCGCTGATCTCGCAGGCCGGTTCGACGTCGAACGTGCTGGCGGTGGCGGCCAATCCCGGGCTCGACCCCGAACACGATCGCATCGTCGCCAGCTACGGTGGCGTCTACGACGATCCGGCCGCGGCGCAGGCGGTGGCGCGCGCCGTCGGGCGCATCGTCGCGGCCTCGGACGATCCCTCGCAGAGCTACCGCATCACCATCCTCAATTCGCCGGCGGTGAACGCCTTCGCGCTGCCGAGCGGCAATCTCTACGTCACCCGCGGTCTCATCGGCCTCGCCGACGACACCTCGGAAGTGGCGGCGGTGATCGCCCACGAGATGGCGCACGTCACGGCGCGCCACGCCGTCGCCCGGGCGCGGCGGGCGGAGGTGGCCTCGGAAGTCACCAAGATGGCCAACGTCATGCAGGACCAGGACGCCCAACGCCTGGCGCTCGCCTCGACGCAGCTGTCGCTGGCGCGCTTCTCGCAGGTGCAGGAGCTCGAGGCCGACGGCATCGGCGTGCGCACCCTGGCGCGGGCCGGGTTCGATCCCTTCGCGGCGTCGCGGTTCCTCTCGTCGATGGCGCGCTACGCCGAGTTCCGCTCGTCGCGCGGCGGGGCGTCGAAGAACCCGGACTTCCTGTCCTCGCATCCCTCGACGCCGGAGCGCATCTCCTTCGCGGTCCGTTCGGCGCGCGAGATCGGGGCGCCGGGCATCGGCGAGCAGGAGCGCGAGCAGTATCTGAAGGGCCTCGACGGCATGGTCTTCGGCGACGATCCGTCGGAAGGCTTCGTGCGCGGCCGGTCGTTCCTGCACAAGGCGCTCGGCATCCAGTTCACCGTGCCGGTCGGCTACACGCTGGAGAACACCACCAAGGCGGTGTTGGCGACCGACGCGCAGGGCATGGCGATGCGCTTCGACGGCGTCTCGCTCTCCCCGGACGTGTCGCTGACGTCCTATCTCGCTTCGGGCTGGATCAACGGCCTCGTCGGCGACTCGATCGCGACGACGACGATCGGCGACCTGCCGGCGGCCACCGCGACGGCGCGCGCCGACGGCTGGACCTTCCGCATCGGCGTGGTGCGCAAGGCACGGACGGTGTTCCGCTTCATCTTCGCCGCGCAGGAGGAGGGGGCGCTGCTCGACACCGCTCTCGCCGACACGATGGCGAGCTTCCGCCGTCTGACGGCGGAGGAATCGACGCGGCTGCGTCCGCTCCGCATCCGCATCGTGCGGGTCAAGCCGGGTGACACGCTCGACCGGTTGACCGAGCAGATGTCGGGCACCGACCGCAAGGCCGATCTCTTCCGCATCCTCAACGGCCTCGGCGCCGGCGAGATGCCGGACGCCGGCCGATTGGTGAAGATCGTCACCGACAATTGATACCAAAGGCCGAAAGTGCTGACGCACCCGGCCTTTGAACACACGCGAATTTCTCATCTGCGTCAGGGGCATGAGAAATTCGCGTCAGGAATACCATCGGTCATTTTCAATGGCCGATGGTATGAGGGAG
>CALBKH010000043.1 GCA_937892955.1 uncultured Alphaproteobacteria bacterium | reverse complement strand
ATGGGAACGGCTCCTCTGTGAGCGATAGCGACAACCATCACTCCGGCACACATGATGCCGTAAGAGGGGCCGTCCACCCCATCAGCGGAGGGGAAGGGGATCCATCGGCGTTCCGGCGATACGAGAAGCGAGTGGGTCCCCTTCCCTCGCCTCCGGCTCGCCGGGGACGACGGCAGAGGTCGAGGCGAGGTCGGTGGCGGATCATGGCCATGGCGACCCGCGCAAAGGTCCCCAACACGAGGCGTCGGGTATTTCGTGGTTCGAAATCGGCGCTTCATGGCGAGCGGTACGACGAAGCCGCTCGTCTCGAACCATCGCGCACCACGGCCCGCTTCTCGCCGTTGTTCACCGCCGAAGCCGCTCAGCGGCAGCCGAGGGCCGACTCGGCACGTTTGATGGCGGAGACGTTGGCGCGCTCGATGCGGTTCATCGGCACCGCGCCGTCGCTCGTGTAGCGGCAGCCGTCGTTGCCGAAGGTGGCGATGCCGCGGGCGGTTTTGAAGCAATAGCCGTTCTCCTGGTAGATGCTGTTGCGCATCTGCCAGAGGAACTCGCAGTTCGGCCCCGAGACGAGGTCGCGATAGGAGAAGTAGTCACGGTTCGAGCAGCCGAAGACGTCGTAGCAGGCGGCCGCGGCCGGCACCGCGGAGAGGGCGAGCGCGACGGCGGCGAGGCGCAAAGTCGAATGGGGCACGGGTCATCCTCCTCTTCTGCGAATTTCGTAGATCGACGGCCGGTCATTTCGAGCCGAAACAGATCTTCTCGAAGTTGCCGAGGAACGGCGCGATGCCGGCGCGCGGCGGTAGCGGTTCGAGGGTGAGCTCCACCGTCTCGCTGTTGCCGACCTGCAGGACGACGGGCCCCGGCGCGCTCAGCACCTTCATCAGTTCGGCGCCCAACATCTTCATCGCTCGGGCGTCGGCGTCCTGCTCGACGCGGAAGGTCATCTCACCGTCTTCGGACTGCGCCACCTCGCCGGTGATCGACCATTCGGCGTCGGCGACGGTGAGATGCAACTCGACCTCCTCCCCCGCCGCCATGCCGGGCACGGCCTGAGCGTAGAGGAAGAACTCGTCGACGTCGCGTAGGCAGCCGAAATCGAAGAGCCGCGGTGCGCCGGCTTCGGCGACATAGTGGAGGAAGGCGCGGCGACGCGGATCGGTGACCATCGACCAGCCGGCCGGGTCCTCCGGTTCGGCCACGGCGACGGGCGCAACCGGCAGGATCGTGGCCAGCGTCACGGCGGCGAACAGCAATCCGGCGACTTTCGGGGGCATCGGCCCCTCCCTCGGACACTTGCGTGAGATCATCGACCCGGCCGCGGTGGTCGGGTCAATCGAGGAACGGCAGATTGGCGCAGACCAGCCGACCGGAGCCGGCGTCGATGACGATCCACCCGTCGATCGGGCCGCCGTCGTGGTCCGCGGCGCGCGTCACCACCACGTGGAAGGCCCACACCGGGCTCGCGCCGCCGCCGCAGACGGTGTCGCGGCGCGGGCCGAGCTTGCGTTCGGTGATGTTGGCGGCGACCGCGGCCGCGGTGTCGCCGTAGGGGTCGCCCTTCAGGATCGACACCGCCTTGGCGAGCGCCTGCTTCTCCGAGAGGCCGGCGGCGAGGACCGACGTCGTTCCGGCGAGAAGAGTGGCGAGAAGGAGGAGCGCGAGACGTCGCATGGTCGACCTCCGCTTCGTCGTCGGGGTGCATCCGCCGACGGAAGCGAAGTCTATCAGGATCGACGCCCGCGAGCGTTGCGGTGGCGCAAGTCCGGCCTGCGCCTCGCGTCGCCGTTCCGGTCTCGTCAGGCGGTCAGTTCGAACAACTGACGGCCGATCAGCATGCGGCGGATCTCGCTCGTCCCGGCGCCGATCTCGTAGAGCTTGGCGTCGCGCAGCAGGCGGCCGGTCGGGCTCTCGTTGACGTAGCCCATGCCGCCGAGCAGCTGGATGGCGTCGAGCGCCGCCTTGGTGGCGCGTTCGGCGGCGAAGAGGATGGCGCCGGCTGAATCCTGGCGGGTGGTCCTGCCGGCGTCGCACGACTTGGCGACGGCGTAGACATAGGCGCGCGAGGCGTTGAGTTCGACGTACATGTCGGCGACCTTGGCCTGGACGAGCTGGAAGGTGCCGATCGGCGCGCCGAACTGCTTGCGCTCGTGGACGTAGGGCAGGACGATGTCGAGCGCGGCCTGGGCGATGCCGAGCGGGCCGGCGGCGAGCACGGCGCGCTCGTAGTCGAGGCCGGACATCAGCACGTTGACGCCCTTGTTCACGGTGCCGAGCACGTTCTCCTCGGGCACCTCGCAGTCCTCGAACACCAGTTCGCCGGTCTCCGAGCCGCGCATGCCGAGCTTGTCGAGCTTCTGAGCCACCGAAAAACCCTTGAAGCCCTTCTCGATCAGGAAGGTGGTGATGCCCTTCGGTCCGGCCGAGGGATCGGTCTTGGCGTAGACGATCAGCGTGTCGGCGGAGGGACCGTTGGTGATCCACAGCTTGGTGCCGTTGAGGACCCAGCGGTCGCCTCGTCTCTCGGCCCGCAGCTTCATCGACACGACGTCGGACCCGGCGCCGGGCTCCGACATGGCGAGGCCGCCGAGGTGCTCACCGGAGACCAGCTTGCCGAGATAGCGCTTCTTCTGGTCGTCGTTGCCCCAGCGGCGCAGCTGGTTGATGCAGAGGTTGGAATGGGCGCCGTAGGAGAGGCCGATCGAGCCGGAGGCGCGGGAGATCTCCTCCATGGCGATGCAGTGCTCGAGATAGCCGAGCCCGGCGCCGCCCCACTCCTCCTCGACGGTGATGCCGTGCAGGCCGAGCGCCCCCATCTCCGGCCACAGATGGCGCGGGAACCAATCCTCGCGATCGATCTTGTCGGCGAGCGGCGCGATGTTGTCCTGGGCGTAGCCGCGGGCGGTGTCGCGCAGCATCTCGGCGGTCTCGCCGAGGCCGAAATCGAAGGCGGGCATGGTGTTCGGGATCATCGTTTCCTCCTGGCGACACGGCCCGTTCACGGGCTTCGGCACGTCGGCAAATTTATCTAACGGACGTTCGTTTGTTGTCAATTCGGTCGAAAGACGAGCGGTGCGGCCCATACAGGGCCGAGAAGGGTGCGATCGACAGGTTAGGAGCGCCGAGGAGCCCGTTGCAAGGGCCGGACGCGGACATCGTACGGAGGGCGGGTGAAACGCTCGGCCGGTCGTCCCGGGCTGGAACGCCTTTCCGGAGGGGCCCGGCGACGCGATCCATCGCGGCGGCGGCGAGACACCGCGGCAACGGCGCGACGCGACGGTGAGGGCGAGGCACCGCGGTGAGGGCGAGACGCGGTGGTGACGGCGAGACACCGTCCGGTGCGCCCGGGAGCCGCTCACCTCCTCGGCCGTCGTCCCCGGCCGGAGCCGGCGGAGGGGAAGGGGATCCATCGAAATCTCGACGTGTCGTGCAGCCGATGGGTCCCCTTCCCTCGCCCTGCGGGCTCGCCGGGGACGACGGGGCTCATGGACGGCCGGACGCAAGCGATCATGGAGGCGGCGGAGGGACGCAGGAGCGGGTGCAAAGAGTGAAGCGAATTACCCCGGCGGCGGCTCGAGACCACCAGCGAGAACGGTCACACCAGGATTCCGGCAGGTGGAATTCGCTTCGCTCTTTCCACCCTACGACCGCAACCGCCCCGCCTCACAACATCCCGTACCACCACGTCGCCAACCCCAGCACGGCGAAGAAGCCGACGCAGTCGGTGACGGTGGTGACGAAGACGCCGGAGATCACCGCAGGGTCGCCGCCGGCCTTGTCTATGACCAGCGGGATGCCGACGCCGGCGAGACCCGCGGCGATCAGGTTGGTGACCATCGCGCCGCCGACGACGAGGCCGAGCTGCCACTCGCCGTACCAGGTCGACACCGCGGCGCCGACGATCAGCGCGAAGGCGACGCCGTTGAGGAAGCTCACCATGATCTCGCGGTTGACGAAGCGAGCGACGTTGAGGGAGCCGACCTCGCGCGTGGCGAGCGCGCGCACCGCGACCGTCATGGTCTGGGTGGCGGCATTGCCCCCCTGCCCCGCCACCACCGGCGCCAACGCCGCCAGCGCCACGATCCTGGTGATGGTGTCGGCGAAGAGGCCGATGACGCTCGCCGCCAGGAAGGCCGTGCCGAGATTGACCAGGAGCCACAGGAAGCGGTTGCGGGCGGTGTACCAGACGGTGTCGGAGATCTCTTCGTCGCCGACGCCGGCGAGCGCACGCAGGTCCTCTTCCGCCTCTTCCATGACGACGTCGACGACGTCGTCGGCGGTGACCACGCCGACCAGCCGATCGTTCTCGTCGAGGACCGGCATCGAAATCAGGTCGTAGCGTTCGAACAGGCGCGCGACCTCCTCGCGGTCCTCGTCGACGCGGGCGGTGACGCGCACCTCGTCGACGATGTCGCCGATCGGGATCAGCCGCTTGGAGCGCAGGATCTTGTCGAGCGCCACCGTGCCGACCAGCTTGAAGCTCGGATCGACGACGTGGATCTCGTAGAAGTCGTCCGGCAGGTCCTCGGTCTCGCGGCAATAGTCGATCACCTGCCCCACCGTCCAGAACGGCGGCACGGCGATGAACTCCGTCTGCATCAGACGGCCGGCCGATTCCTCCGGGTAGTCGAGCGAGCGCTCGAGCGCCAGACGCTCGGCGATCGGGAAGGTCTCGAGGATCGCGTCCTGCTTGGCCTCGTCGAGGTCCTCCAGGATGTAGATGGCGTCGTCGGAATCGAGGTCCTTGACGCCCTCGACGACGGTCTCGTGCGGCAGGTCGTCGATGAGCTGGACGCGCACCGTCTCGTCGACGTCGACGAGAACCGAGAATTCGAAATCCTCGCCGAGCAGGCGGACGAGCACCGGGCGCTCGTCGGCGTCGAGCGCCTCGATCAGGTCGGCGACATCGGAATCGTGCAGATCCTCGGCGAGCGCCCTCAGCCGCTCGACGTCCTCCCGCTCGAGCGCTTCGGAGACCGCCGCACGGAATTCGCGCGTCAGATCGCCGTCCTCGTCGCGCACCGGCGGCAGCGCCGGGGGCGGCGGCGGCGGCGGCGGAGCATCGCCGTCCGTCGCCGTGAGCACGGCGATCGGCACCTCCGGCTCGACGCCGGGCGGGGCGATGTCTCTTTCGGTCACGGTGATCTCCCGCCGGGGTCTTTCGCGTCGAAGTCGGGCCGAGATCCGGAGCGGCTTTCGATCCGATCGCGTCGGCTCGAAACCCACTCCGCTTCACTCATGGAGCAAGTTCTTTTCGATCGGGTCGTTTCGACCGGATCGGAACATGCTCTAGCTTCCGCACGGCGAGGAGGCCAGCGGAAAACGACACCTCGCAAGCCTCTGCGGCGAGGATGTGACGCGATGCTCCGATCGGCTCGGCACTCACATGTCGAATTGCGACGTTTCCGGCCACGGATCCGCCACCATGATCACCGAGACTGTGTCTTCGTTAACTCGCCGTTGAGAAAAACGGCCCTAGTTTGGTTAACGACATCTTGCGCCGCCGAGCGGGAATGCGACATTCGTCCGCCTTCGTGGGGGGGACGGGTTTCGCCGTGAGCCGAACGGCGGAGTTCGAGGTTTCACCCGGCGCGGACGTACCGTTCGCGGGGGCGGTATCACGGAAGGCGGGAGCGACGTCTCCTTCGCCCGGTGGAGTTCGACATGCGCCGTTCGTCCCTGCGTCGTTTCACCGTCCTCGGTGCCGGTGCCCTCGTGTTCGCCGTCGCGACGGCCGCCGCGGAGGCTCAGCAGGCGCCGATGCAGCTCGGCGCTCCCGCGCCGAAGCCGGCGGTCGTTCCCCAGGCGCGCCCCGCCGCCGCGTCGTCGGCCGCCGCGGACGTCACCGGCACGGTGAAGAAGCCCCCGGCCAAGCCCGCCACCGCCGCTGCGGCCACCCCGGCCACGGCGAAGACCGCCGGGGCCGCCAAGCCCGCGGCCAAGAAGCTCCCCGCCGCCAAGCCGGCCACGCCCAAGGCCGCGAAGGCGCCGACGCCCAAGCCGGCGAAGCCCGATGCCGCGGCGGCGCGCGCCGCCGCGCTCGCCCGGATGACCGGACAGGTGAAGCCGCCGGAACACCATCACGTTTTCCAGACGGTGGCGCCGACCACCTGCCCCGGCAACCCGGACGCCATCGGCGTGTCGCGGGTCATGAAGGTCGACACCGAAGGCGGCTTCTACGTCGGCCAGACCTATCACACCCGCCTGCCGCTCGAGCCGAAGGAAGTCGTCCTCACCTTCGACGACGGCCCGATGCAGGGCCGCACCGAGCGCGTCCTCGCCGCCCTCGACAAGGAATGCACAAAGGCGTCGTTCTTCATCGTCGGCCAGATGGCCAAGGCCTATCCCGAGACGCTGCGCAAGACCGCGGCGGCCGGCCACACCATCGCCTACCACACCATGACGCACCCGCTGAACATGGTGAAATGGCCGCTCGACAAGGCTCAGGCCAACGTCCGAGACGGCTGGCAGACGGTCGACCAGATCGTCTACGGCAAGGCCGGCGACAAGCCGGCGACGCCGTTCTTCCGCTATCCGGGTCTGTTCAACTCGCGCGCGATGAACGAGTGGTTCAACGGCCTCGACATGGGCGTCTACGCCATCGACGCCGCCGGCAACGACTGGCTCAAGGGCTATCTCTCGATCGCCGACGGCCCGAACGTGATGAACCGGGCGCTGGCCGAGATCGAAGCCCGCCAGGGCGGCATTCTGCTGCTCCACGACATCAAGGATTCGTCGTCGTCGATCGTCGGCCCGCTGCTCAAGGAGTTGAAGAAGCGCGGCTACAGAATCGTCCACATCGTGCCGAAGAACGCCCCGCCGAAGCTCGCCTCCGGCCCGATCGCCGGCGTGATGCCGACCATCGCCGAGACGACGGTGCCGGTCGGCGAGCGCTCGATCGACAATTTCGACGCCGCCAAGCGCCTCGCCCAGGAAGGTGCCGGCCGCACCGGCAAGACCTCGGCCGCCGCCCTGCCCGCCTACGATGCGACCGCCGCCGGAGCCCGCGCCGCCGTCGGCCCCGCGCCGGCGCCGCGCGCCGCGGCCCCTGCTGCGGCACCCGCCCCGGCTCAGGCTCCGGACCGCGTGGTCGCCGACGAACCGACGACCACCGGCAGCGTGCCCGCGGTGGCGCGCCACAAACCCGAGGACGGCTGGTTCTCTTCCACCGCCGCCTCGTTCCGCGGGGTCGCCTCGGTCGTCGGCCTGTGGTGAAGGCGCGCCGCCCTACCATGCCTTCCGACGCCGCCGAGTATCCTTCGGCGGCGTCTTCGTTTCGAGCCTCGTCGGGTGACGCCATGCGCCGCTTCCTCGCCGCTCTCCCCGTCGTCCTCGCTCTCGTGCAGCCGGCACGGGCCGAGACCTGCCCGCAATCCGGCGCGCTCGGGACGTCGCGGGTGATGGAGGTGACGATCCCCGAGGAGGGCCTCTTCGTCGGCACCAAGAGCTATCGCGAGACGCTGCCGCTGGCGCCGAAGGAGGTGGTGCTCACCTTCGACGACGGCCCCGCCGGCGCGACCACCGACCGGGTGCTCGCGGCGCTCGAAGCGCACTGCGTGAAGGCGACCTTCTTCGTCGTCGGGCAGATGGCGCAGGCGCGCCCCGACCAGCTGCGCCGCATCGCCGCGAGCGGGCACACCGTCGCCCACCATTCGATGACCCACGTCATCATGAACACGGTGCCGCACGAGCGCGGCCGTGCCGACATAGAGCGCGGCTGGCGCACGGTCGACCGCATTCTCACCGGTCACGACGGCCCGCGGCCGGCGACACCGTTCTTCCGCTTCCCCGGCTTCGCGCCGACCGAGGCGTTGTCGTCCTGGCTCGTCGAGAGCCACGTCGGCGTCTTCGGCGCCGATTTCTGGGGATCGGATTGGACGAAGATCACCTCCGACGCACTGCTCGCCCAGGTGCTGCATCGTCTGGAGGAGCGCCAAGGCGGCATTCTGCTCCTGCACGACATCCACGCCCACACGGCGGCGATGGTGCCGCGACTCCTCGCCGAGTTGAAGGCGCGCGGTTACCGCATCGTCCACATCGTCCCGGCGAAGGGATGAAGCGATCAACCGAACACATCGTTCGGAAGTGGGTGGTCATCAGGCGAGCATCCCACCAACAGGCGCTTCAGTCCGCCGTTTGCAATCCCGCCACCGGTATCTCGTGTCCCCGATACGGATCAGGTATTCGTATAATATCCGAGCCCCGTACGTCGTCACTCAACATTTCACATTACGTCGACTTGAATATCCCGATCAAATCGACACCTGCCTTCGCAAGAACCATGGCGACAAAAATCAGAATAATCGTATAAAATAGATTGGCCGCCATATTCTTCAAAACGTCGTTCCAGAACTTACCCCGCAAGGCCTCTTTTAATATTCCCGGGGTCGCCGCCTCAATCACCGTTTCAGCATATACCGCAAGAGCCTGCTTGGCACCACTTCTCACCCCATTCAGGCGTGTCGCGGTCCATGTTCTCGTATATTCCTCGATCTCCTCGGAGTTCGGCCGACGCCCCTTGCGCACTCGAAATTCAGTAACCCATTCTCGCTTCGATAATTTATACAATCCGTAAGCGAGCAATCCGTCGATATTCGATTCCGCCTCTCTGTCGTGCCCGACGAGCGTTTCGAACATTTTGTTGTATATCGCGCCACCACTATCGCCAAAGTTGAAATCAGCCTGCTCTTCCTCGGCCATCGGACATCAGCCTTTCTTTCGGCTTTCGGTTATCGACGCGGCCAGTGATTTCCCGGCTTTCTGAACCGCTTCGGCGAACACGTCGCTGTCCATCATGCGGCTCTTGCCCCCGGTCGGCAGCGCCACTTCCTTGAAGACGCCGCCCGCCACCTCCCGAGCAAAACTGCCAACGCTGAAGTTCTTACCACTCTTGGTGGAGTTCGTCATCCTCGCCCGCTCCATTTGCCAGAATCGCCTTCCGAAGCTGGCTCGGCGCGATCTTCGACAAGTTCATCATCTCCTCGTGGGGAACGCAATCGATCGGACCATGGATACGAACATCAGGTTCGTCAGTCCGCGTCGATGAACATACCCGACGAAAAAGCCCCGGTCCGTTTCCGGAACCGGGGCTTTTCGATCTCTTCCGATGGTGCGGCCGATTGGACTCGAACCAACACGGGTCTCCCCACTAGCACCTCAAGCTAGCGCGTCTACCAATTCCGCCACGGCCGCGACCGGAAGGAGATCCGACGACGTCGCCGTCGGACCGGCGCTCATGTAACCCATCGGATTCATGGGATCAAGCACCGAAAGCGGAAAAGCTGTGATGAATTTCGCCGGCTCGCCTCCCCGGCTTCTCGCCGGTCGATGCGGCGTCGCGGAAAGCCGCCGCGAACCGCCCGGCGGCAGTCTTCACAGCGAGCGGACGTTGTCGCGCGGGCGGAAGCCGGGGGCGCGCAGCAGCACCTCGGTGATGGTGATGCCGATGCGGTCGCCGCGCAGCACCACCTGCCCCGTGGCCACCGGAACGTCGTTGGCGAGGATCTGGACGTCGTCGGATTCGCGGGCGTCGAGCTCGATCACCGCACCGCGACCCATGCGCAGCAGCTGGTGGATCGGGATGTGAGTCGTCCCGAGCACCACCGAGATGTCCACGCCGATGTTGTCGAACGGTGTCATGTGCTACTGACCTCGCCGTGCCGGGAGCCGCGCTTCGCGTCGCCCGACCTTGCCAGCACGATGGTTGACGAATGGTAAACGACGCGTCCCGAACCGGCGCAGATCCCGACTTCTCGCGCTCCACCCGCGACGACCTCGCGGAAAACACGCTCTTTCCGGCGCGTGAGGGCTCGGCCCCGGTCGAATGGCTGGTCGAGGACGGCCTCCTCCCCTACCCCGAAGCGGTCGCCGAGATGGAGGACCGGGTGGGGAGAATCGCGCGCGGCGAGGCGGCCGAGCGGGTCTGGCTGGTCGAGCACCCGCCGCTCTACACCGCCGGCACCTCGGCGCAGGCGGCCGACCTGCTCGAGCCGGAGCGATTCCCCGTCTTCCCGACCGGTCGCGGCGGTGAATACACCTACCACGGCCCCGGTCAGCGGGTGGCCTATGTCATGCTCGACCTCACCCGCCGCCGCCAGGACGTCCGCGCCTTCGTCGCGGCGCTGGAGCAATGGGTGATCGCGACGCTGTGGGCCCATCACGTCCGCGGCGAGCGGCGCGAGGACCGAGTCGGCGTGTGGGTGCGCCGTCCGGAGAAGCCTCAAATTGCGCCGGGCGTGCCGGCCGAGGACAAGATCGCCGCCATCGGCATCCGGGTGCGCCGCTGGGTGACCTTCCACGGCCTCGCCCTCAACGTCGAGCCCGACCTCTCCCACTTCGGCGGCATCGTGCCCTGCGGCATCCA
>CALBKH010000042.1 GCA_937892955.1 uncultured Alphaproteobacteria bacterium | reverse complement strand
TTGAGTGAATCACGTCAGATGACGGTCGTCGAGACCTATCCGCACACAGGTCTCCTGATACCAGCGGCCATTGGAAATGACCGATGGTATTCCTGACGCGAATTTCTCATGCCCCGGATGCGAATGAGAAATTCGCGTTCCTTCAAAAGCCGGGTGCGTCAGCACCTCCGGCCTTTGGTATCATACCGAGCGGATGAAGTTCCGACCTGTTCGGAACTTCATCCGCGAAGGCAAGCCCGAACGGGCGCCGGCCGGTCAGGCCGTAACTCACGAAATTCGGACGAGTCCGAATTTCGTGAACTCGGTATCAGTCGTCGCGGTAGACGCGCTCGCGGCGCTCGTGGCGCTCCTGCGCCTCGATCGACAAGGTGGCGATCGGACGGGCGTCGAGCCGCTTCAGCGAGATCGGCTCGCCGGTCTCCTCGCAGTAGCCGTAGGAGCCGTCGTCGATGCGCTTCAGCGCCGAGTCGATCTTCGAGATCAGCTTACGCTGACGGTCTCGCGCACGCAGTTCGATGGCGCGATCGGTTTCCGACGACGCACGATCCGCCAGATCGGGATGATTCTGACTCTCGTCGGCGAGATGCTGCAGAGTCTCGCGAGACTCCTTGAGGATCTCTTCTTTCCACTCGAGTAGCTTCTTGCGGAAGTACTCGCGCTGACGATCGTTCATGAAGGCCTCGTCTTCCGACGGGCGGTAATCCAACTCGCTCACGACCGACATCGATACTCCCTTCCTATCCATTCTGGATGGGGGTGGCGAAGGCGCGCGGAATATAGCCATCGCGCCGGCCTCTTACAACGCCGAGGAGATGACGTCACGATGAAAGCGTAGGCGCTGTGGAAATTTTCTCTACGAATGGTTTTCATCCGCGAGATCGATCCGCGATGCCGCGGCGATACGGCTGATATTTCTGCGATCAGTCGGGAAAGCGACCGAACTTCGCCAACTCCACCCGGGCCCGGAGTTCGATGTCGGCGACCAGAGCGTCGAGGCGGTCGTCGCCCGACGGCGCTCTGCCCCCGAGCATCCGGACGAGCCGCTCCAGCCGATCATCGGCCACGCCGCCGCCGAGGAGATCGAGCCGGACGTTCTCCAGCACGTCGAGCAGGTCGAGCCCGCGTTTGACCGCCTTGCGCCGCCGCTCGCGCGGGTCCTCGGCGACCGGCACGCCCTGCAGCGCCAAGAGCGAGGCGATGTCGTTGAGCCCGGTGGCCCCGGCGAGTGTCGGGGCGGCGGCTTTCGTCGGCACGTCGGCGCCGGGCAGCGCGAACGAAGCGCCGCCGCCTTCCTTCGCCCGCGTCGGCCGACCGCTCTGCACCCCGCCCGTCCGACCGGGTCCGTCGATCCTGATCGCCACGTCTCGTCTCTCCGGCCGGCCCGGCAACTTCTGCCGCGCCTCGCACCTTCTCTAACACGAACCGGCAGCATTTTCCGCCGTCGAAGTGCCGGCGGAACACCCCCGAATCCCGAGGCCGGACGTGAAGCCTTGGTTTTCCGCCCCGTTTCCGCCCCATCGCGGCGACGCCCGCATCTGGCACGACCCTCGCAAGACGAAAGACGAGATTGGGGAGATCTCGTTCGATGTCCATGTGGTTCACCGCTGTCGCTCGCACCTTCGCCTTCGCCGCCGCCTTCTTCGCCGTCGTCGCGACGGCCGAGGCCGCGACGTCGCGGATCAAGGATCTCGCCTCCATCGAGGGCGTCCGCGAGAACCAGCTCGTCGGTTACGGCATCGTCGTCGGCCTCAACGGCACCGGCGACAGTCTCAACAACGCGCCCTTCACCAAGCAGTCGTTGCAGGCGATGCTCGAGCGCATGGGCGTGAACACCCGCGGCGCCAACATGCGCACCGCCAACGTCGCGGCCGTGATGGTCACCGCCAACCTGCCGCCGTTCTCCACCCAGGGCACCCGCATCGACGTCGCCATCTCCGCCCTCGGCGATGCCAAGAGCCTGCAGGGCGGCACCCTCCTCGTCACCCCACTGATGGGCGCCGACGGCGAGGTCTATGCCATCGCCCAGGGAGCGCTCGCCGTCGGCGGCTTCACCGCCAAGGGCGAAGCGGCCTCCGTCACCCGCGGCGTGCCGACCTCCGCCCGCATCGCCTCCGGCGCCCTGGTCGAGCGTGAAGTCGAGTTCAAGCTCGGCTCGATGCGCGCCGTGCGCCTCGCCCTGCGCAACCCCGACTTCACCACCGCCCGCCGCATCGCTCTGGCGATCAACGACCTGATCGGCGTGCCCTCGGCCGAGCCGGTGGATCCCTCGACCGTCCGCCTCACCCTGCCGCCGAAGTTCAACGGCAACATCGTCGACCTCATCACCGACATCGAGCAACTGGCGGTCGAACCCGACCTGCCGGCCAAGGTGGTGATCGACGAGGCGACCGGCATCATCGTCATGGGCCAGGACGTCCGCGTCTCCACCGTCGCGGTCGCGCAGGGAAACCTCACCGTCACCGTCACCGAGCAGCCCGAGGTCAGCCAGCCCAACCCGCTCGCCGCCGGCCAGACGACGGTGGTACCGCGGACCCAGGTCACCGTCGACGACAGTTCCAAGAAGCGCATGGCCATCGTCAACCAGACGGTCTCGTTGCGCGAGCTGGTCGACGGGCTCAACGCCCTCGGCATCGGCCCGCGCGACATGATCACCATCCTCCAGGCGATCAAGGCGGCCGGCGCCCTCCAGGCCGACATCGAGGTGCTGTGATGGGTTTCGACGCCACCATCTCGCTCGCCACCTCGACCCCGGCGCTGCACACCATGGGCGACGCCGCGCTCGGCTCCAAGGCGACGCCGGAAGCCAAGGCCCGCGCCAAGGCGACCGAGTTCGAGCAGGTCTTCCTTTCCACCATGTTCAACCAGATGTTCGCCGGCATCGACACCTCCGGACCGTTCCACGGCGGTCAGGCGGAGGAGACGTGGCGCGGCATCCTGGTCGACAAATATGCCGGCGAGATCGCCCGTTCGGGCGGGATCGGCCTCGCCGACGCCGTCTACACCCAGTTGCTGCAGGTCCAGGAAGGCGCCTCGAAATGAACCCGAGCCACCGCACGCCGCGCCCCCTGCCCGAGACCGAGCCGCTGATCGGTACGGCCGAAGCCGCCGAGGCGTTGATCGACGAAGTGGCGGACACACTCGGCCAACTCGAAGAGGTGATCCGCGAGGAGACCCGCCTGGTGCGCGCCGGACTGCTGTTCGCCGCCGCCGAACTCGAAGCCGCGAAGACCCGCGTCTCCGGCGACTACCTGCGCCTGCGCGCCCGTCTGAAGGCCAACTCCGTCGTCCTCGGACGTCTGTGCGCGCCCCGGGTCGAAGAACTGCGCCGTCGACACGGCGATTTCAACGCACTCCTGCGCGAGAACCTCTCGGTCCTCGCCATCGCCCGCGAAGTGTCCGAGGATCTGGTGCGCACCGTCTCGGAAACGGTCGGCAAAAGGACCGCTCCCCGCACCTACGGCCGCGACGCCGCAGCCGGCGCCGCCGCCTATTCGACCGCCCGCGGCATCGCCGTCGATCGCCGCCTGTGAACGGCATCGAAGGCTCATGCCCCGTCCCCGCGCTCAGGCCGAGGCGACCATGGCGTGGGTGATCGCGGCGAAGTGACAGAACACCGCCGAGACGACGAAGCCGTGCCAGATGGCGTTGTGGAACTTGAGGCTCTTCCACAGATAGAAGGCGATGCCGGAGATGTAGAGGCCGCCGCCGATCGCCACGAGCGCCACGGTGGCCGGCGGCAGCGACCGCCGCATCGGCTCGATCGCCGCCACCACGACAAGTCCAAGGACGACGTAGGCGACGATCGACAGCCGGTCGAAGCGCCCGGGCAACGCCAGCTTGACGACGATCCCCAGCACCGCGCCGCTCCACACCACGATCGCCAGGGTCCAGGCCCAGACCCCGTCGTCGAAGAGGGTGATCAGCGGCGTGTAGGTCCCGGCGATCATCAGATAGATCGCCGAATGATCGAACCGCCGCAGGATCCATTTCAGATCCGAGGCCGGCACCAGGTTGTAGGCGCAGGAGAAGCCGAGCATCGCCAGGAGGCCGAAGCCGTAGACGATCGTCGCCGTGATCTCGACTCCGCCGTGTTTCAACGCCACCAGCATGATCAGCACGGCGAGCCCGACGATCGCCGCCACGATGGCGATCGCATGGATCAGACCGTCGGCGATCAACTCGCCCTCGCTGAAGGGACGCTTCTTCAGACGTGGATGATCCGCGGGCAGCGACATGGGTTTTCCTCGCAGCTGTGAGCCCGAACCTCGCGCATCGCCGTGGCGGGATTGGGGCGACGCCGGGCCGCAGCACGAGAGTCGTGCCGGCCCTGCATCGCTCCTCTTTCTACGCCCTCTCGCCGGGGAAAGCGACACGCCGATCGAGTCGTTCGACCGGCTCGACTCGATCCGCTCAAGTTCTCGCCGGCCGTTTGCTTCGAACACGAGACCCATCTTTACCGATGACTCGCGCCGACGATTCACCATATCGACGAATATTCCACCGCTACTCACCCGGAGGTGGTCGGCGAATGGATTTGTTTACGGTTGATTCAAATCGCGTGTGGAGCATGGCACGACACCAGATCCAGGGCAGGGAGAGCCCGAGGAGTCGACCATGGATACCGGAGCCATCAGACCCTACGCGACGATCGTCCACGATCCACCCAACCGCCGCGACGACGTCGCCGGCGGCGCGACCGCGACGGATCTCCCGACCGAAAAGACCGTTCGCGCGGCTCAGCCGTCGCAGAACGCCTCCTCCACCGACGACCGTCGCCGCGATCAGGAAAGAGCCGGGCGGCTCGCCATCAGAGCCGGTTTCGAACGCGACCTCCCGAGCGGTTCGGTCGTCTACCGCTGGACCGACGAGACGACGGAGCGAGTCATTCTGGAGATCCCCCGCTCCGACAAGATCCGCTCGCGCGCCGCCTACGAGCAACACGACCGCACCTCCCACGAGACACCTGCCGTCGACCGATCCGTCTGAGCGGGGAAGACGGCACAGCCCCGCCCCCCTCCGCGTCGATCGCACACCCTGAGCCCTCGCCCTCGAAGCGAGGGCTTTTTCGTCGCGCGCGTCCTCAGCGTAAACGATGCGGTAAGCATAACAAACTGTATACGCTCGTCGATTACTTCAAACACGCTTAACCATGACGTTCGTTAACTACATTCCTTATGCAATGATTCAAGTTTGGCCGGCAGTTGTTGTTGCGTCATCTATCGGAGGTGACCGCGGTTCAGAAGGGACCGACGTATCTCGATCAGGAAGGATCGAACAACATGTCTATCGCGATTTCCGCCGGCGTCCGTAATGCTCTCTCGTCGCTGCAGTCCACCGCCGAGATGATGGGCATCACCAACCAGCACCTGGCCACCGGCCGCAAGGTGAACTCGGCCTCCGACAACGCCAGCGCCTACTTCACCGCGCAGAGCCTGAACAACCGCGCTTCCGACATCTCGAACCTGCTCGACGACATGGGTCAGGCGGTTCAGGTGCTGAAGGCGGCCGATCAGGGCATCACCTCGATCTCCAAGCTCGTCGACGCCGCCAAGGCCAAGGCCAACCAGGCCCTGCAGACCTCGGACAGCTCCTCGCGCACCAAGTACGCCGCCGAATACGGTGAGCTGCTCAACCAGATCGCCTCCGCGGCCAAGGATGCCAGCTACAACGGCAAGAACCTCCTCGGCGGCACCGGCAACGATCTCTCGGTCCTCTTCAACGAGACCTCGACCAGCAAGCTGAAGGTGACGGCGGTCGACTATACCGACGCCTCCAACATCGGCCTCGACTCGACCATCTATTCGGGTTCGGGCACGACCTTCGGTGCCGACACGGCCGAGACCACCGACGCCGGCTCCGCCGACGGCGATTATCTCGAATTCGCCGTGACCACCTCGTCCGGTTCGACCACCTACAAGGTCAACCTGACCGACGCCGACACCATCAAGGACGTCGTCGACAAGGTGAACAACGCCACCAACGGCGCGGTTCAGGCCAGCTACGACGAGACCTCCGGTCAGATCAGCTACGCTTCGGCCAACAACTTCACCGTCGCCCACAACGACTCGTCCGACGGCGCCGTCTCCGGCTCCAAGCTGACCGTGACCGCCGCGTCGGCCGCGGTGAACTTCGGCACCGACGCCCAGATCAATGCCGTCCTCAAGGCGTTGAACTCGGCTCAGAGCACCCTGCGCGCCCAGTCCTCGACCTTCGGCACCAGCCTGTCGACCGTCCAGACCCGCCAGGACTTCGCCAAGAACATCATCAACACCCTGCAGGCCGGCGCCGACAAGCTGACGCTCGCCGACACCAACGAGGAAGGTGCCAACCTCCTCGCCCTGCAGACCCAGCAGGCTCTGTCGACCAAGGCTCTGTCGCTCTCCGCGCAGGCCGGTCAGCAGGTTCTCCAGCTGCTCGGGTGATCGTTCGCGACCACGGCATCGACGAGACGGGCGGGCTTTCCCGCCCGTCTTGCTTTTTCAACGATCGTCTTCATCACGAAAACTCGTGCAACCTACGGCACGAGCGACAGGTCGTCATGAATTGATGCGCGCATTACACTCGTATGGCGCCATTTCCCTTGGCAACACGGCGTATTCGACCATCCGACGACAGTGGACGTATTCACCTCTGTCTAACAAAAATTCCATCTCATGGGCGAATACCGGCCGCTGCCGTTTACTTCGAATTAGGGTTACCGCGCCAACATGATCCCGACGTGCCGAGTACGCACGCCCTTCCAGGATGGAGGGGAAGCCCCAGAATCGGGAGTGAGTAAAACATGTCTGGTATCGTTCTCTCCGCCTCCGTCCGGCAGAACCTGCTGTCTCTGCAGTCGACCGCCGATATGCTCGGCACGGTTCAGAACCGACTGGCCACCGGCCGCAAGGTCAATTCGGCCCTCGACAATCCGAAGTCGTTCTTCACCGCGTCGGCGCTCTCCAACCGCGCCTCCGACCTCGGCAACCTGCTCGACGACATGGGTCAGTCGATCCAGGTGCTCAAGGCGGCCGATCAGGGCATCACCTCGATCTCCAAGCTCGTCGACAGTGCCAAGGGCAAGGCGACGCAGGCGCTCTCCACCACGGCTTCCGACACCGCCACTCGCGCCAAGTACGCCGCCGAGTACGGCGAGATCCTCAAGCAGCTCGAGGCGGTCGCCAAGGACTCCGGCTACAACGGCAAGAACCTTCTCGCCGGCACCGGCAACGACCTGTCGGTCATCTTCAACGAAGATTCGACCAACAAGCTCAAGATCACCGCCGTCGACTACACCGACGCCACCGCCATCGGCCTCGACTCGACCATCTATTCGGGCTCGGGCACGACCTTCGGCGCCAACACGGCCGAGACCACCGACGCCGGCTCCGCCGACGGCGATTACCTCGAGTTCGCCGTGACCACCTCGTCCGGGTCGACCACCTACAAGGTCAACCTGACCGACGCCGACACCATCAAGGACGTCGTCGACAAGGTGAACAACGCCACCAACGGCGCGGTTCAGGCCAGCTACGACGAGACCTCCGGTCAGATCAGCTACGCTTCGGCCAACAACTTCACCGTCGCCCACAACGACTCGTCCGACTCGGCCGTCGGCGGCTCGAGCCTGACCGCGACCGCGGCGTCGGCCTCGGTGAGCTTCGCCACCGACGCCCAGATCAACGCCGTCCTCAAGGCGCTCTCCGCCGCTCAGAACGAGCTGCGCGCCCAGTCCTCGACCTTCGGCACCAACCTGTCGACGGTGCAGATCCGCCAGGACTGGACCAAGAACATCATCAACACCCTGCAGACCGGTTCCGACAAGCTGACGCTCGCCGACACCAACGAGGAAGGCGCCAACCTGCTGGCTCTCCAGACCCAGCAGTCGCTCTCCTCCAAGGCGCTGTCGCTGTCGGCCCAGGCCGGCCAGCAGGTCCTTCAGCTCCTCGGCTGATCGATCCGATCACGAAGAAGATTCGAAGACGACGAGACGGGCGGGGCAAACCCGCCCGTCTTCGCGTTTCTCGGCCCGGATGCGGACCGGGTTTCGTCGATCGCGTCTTCGCGACGGCGCGCGCGATCGGCCGAATTCCGCCCTCCCCGCCACTCTCCCCGTGCGTCGAGGCCACCGAATTCCGGCCGGCGAAGGAATATCGCGCTGTCCCGGCAAACGCTTGATCCGGTTTACTCTCCATTAAGGTTAACGAAGCATGATGCTCCCATGAAGTGAAACAACACTCCCTTCCGAATCGGCGGGGACCACCAGAAACGGGAGTGAGATCGGTGTCCGATATCGTTCTTTCCGCCTCCGTCCGGCAGAATCTGTTGTCGCTGCAGTCGACCGCCGAACTGCTCGGGACGGTACAGAACCGACTGGCCACCGGCCGCAAGGTGAATTCCGCTCTCGACAATCCGAAGTCGTTCTTCACCGCTTCCGGTCTGTCGAACCGCGCCTCCGATCTTTCCAACCTGCTCGACGACATGGGTCAGTCGATCCAGGTGCTCAAGGCGGCCGATCAGGGCATCACCTCGATCTCCAAGCTCGTCGACAGTGCCAAGGGCAAGGCGACGCAGGCGCTCTCCACCACGGCTTCCGACACCGCCACTCGCGCCAAGTACGCCGCCGAGTACGGCGAGATCCTCAAGCAGCTCGAGGCGGTCGCCAAGGACTCCGGCTACAACGGCAAGAACCTTCTCGCCGGCACCGGCAACGACCTGTCGGTCATCTTCAACGAAGATTCGACCAACAAGCTCAAGATCACCGCCGTCGACTACACCGACGCCACCGCCATCGGCCTCGACTCGACCATCTATTCGGGCTCGGGCACGACCTTCGGCGCCAACACGGCCGAGACCACCGACGCCGGCTCCGCCGACGGCGATTATCTCGAGTTCGCCGTGACCACCTCGTCCGGGTCGACCACCTACAAGGTCGACCTGACCGACGCCGACACCATCAAGGACGTCGTCGACAAGGTGAACAGCGCCACCAACGGCGACATCCAGGCGAGCTACGACGAGGCCTCCGGCCAGATCAGCTACGCTTCGGCCAACAACTTCACCGTCGCCCACAACGACTCGTCCGACTCGGCCGTCGGCGGCTCGAGCCTGACCGCGACCGCGGCGTCGGCCTCGGTGAGCTTCGCCACCGACGCCCAGATCAACGCCGTCCTCAAGGCGCTCTCCGCCGCTCAGAACGAGCTGCGCGCCCAGTCCTCGACCTTCGGCACCAACCTGTCGACGGTGCAGATCCGCCAGGACTGGACCAAGAACATCATCAACACCCTGCAGACCGGTTCCGACAAGCTGACGCTCGCCGACACCAACGAGGAAGGCGCCAACCTGCTGGCTCTCCAGACCCAGCAGTCGCTCTCCTCCAAGGCGCTGTCGCTGTCGGCCCAGGCCGGCCAGCAGGTCCTTCAGCTCCTCGGCTGATCGACCGCGACATCGAAGAAGATCTCCAGACGGGCGGGGCCACCCCGCCCGTCTTGGCGTCTCGCGATCCGTCAACGCAGCATTAACCACGGTTGCGCGAAGATGATCCCGGCAGGGAGATCGAGATCTCCGTACCGCCTGTCCCAGCACGAGGCCTCATGTCACTCAAGGTCGAACTCAAGCCAGGCGAGAAGATCATCATCGGCGAGTCGTTGATCACCAACGACCATCAGCGCACTCGTCTGTTCATCGAAGGCAGTGCACCGATCCTTCGAGAGAAGGATATTCTTTCGCCGGCGACCGCGGATACTCCGGCCAAGCGCATCTACCTCATCGTACAACTGATGTATCTGGCACGGAATGTCGAGAAGCTTCAGGACGAATATTTCACTGCGATCAATGAATTCATTCTTGCATCGCCGAGTTCTATCGGCTATATTACCGATGTTAGCAAGAATATCCTGAGCGGCAATCTCTACAAGGCGCTCAAGGACGCGAGATTGTTGATCGAACACGAAAGGCGTCTGATCGGTCATGTATCAGCAAGCGGCTCAAGCCTATCGCCAGACCAATAGGACCATCGCCAATCCGCGCGATCTCGAGTCCGGCCTTCTTCTGCGCGCCGCCGCCCGTCTTCAGGCGATTTCGGACGACTGGGCGACGAACGAGAAGGATCTCGATCACGCTCTGACGTTCAATCGCAAGCTCTGGACCATCCTCGTTTCCTTCGCCACCGGCGAGACCAGCGAGTTGCCGCACGAATTGCAGGAGAACATCGCCAATCTGGCGACCTTCATCTTCAAGCGCACGATGGACACGATGATCGAGCCGACGCCGGAGAAGCTCTCGGTGCTGATCAACATCAATCGCGCGATCGCCGCCGGCCTGCGCAACTGATACCAACGGGCGCTGAGGCTGGCTCTCGGGGGGGCTTTTCGGCGGTTCGGATCG
>CALBKH010000041.1 GCA_937892955.1 uncultured Alphaproteobacteria bacterium | reverse complement strand
CGGGGACGACGGTGAGGCGGAGCGGCGCGGCCGCCCCGCCCGCGGTTCACCAGTCGGCGACTTCGGGGAACTTGGCGATCATCTCGCAGGCCTCGCCGACCGCCTTGGTGCCGGCCTCGGCGAGCTTCGATAGATCGTCGTGGCCCCAGCGGTGGACATCGCGCAACGACTTCGACAGCACCACCAGCCGGCCGACGGTGAGGATCACCCGGCCGAACCCCTCGTGGCTCATCTTCATCATCGGCGAGGCGATGTGGCCGGCCTCGCCCTCGATGGCGAGGCCGATGGCGGCGTAGAACTTCTCCACCCGCCACAGCACGTCCGGGTCGGGATCTCCGATGATCGGGATCTGGCGGCGCTGTTCCTTGGTGACGATGAAGTCCTTCAGGAGATCGGCGTCGGAGCGCTTCTCCCAGGTGCCGTAGGCATCCTCGGCGCGGACGAGCCGCACCAGTGTCTTCAGGTAGGGCGTGGCGAGGGCGGCCTCGTCGGCGGAGAGTTCGGCGGTGACGGTCATGGTCGGTCCCTTGTTCTCGGCAGGTGAAATTCGGATCCGTCCGAATTTCAGTCGTCGGCGAAGGAAGGTTTCGGGGCGGCGACGCCGGCCTGGGCCAGCACCTTGCGCAGCCACGGCGGCGGCGTACCGGCGAGCATGGCGCGGGTCTTCTCCAGCACCTCTTCGATCGGCGAAGGCGCCTGGACCTTGATCGGATGGATCTTGGCCGAGACCACCTTGGCGGCGGAGGGACCACCGATCGCCAGGCAGAACAGCAGATGGCAACCGGAGAGCGCGTTCACCTTCGGGGTGATGCGGTCGTCGCCGTCGGTCTTGTGCGAACCGGACTCCTCGGTGACGTCGTCGAAGGCGAGCGCCTCGACGAAGCCCCAGCCGGCTTGCGTCACGTCGTAGACGGCGAAACGTCTGGCGGAGCCGAAATGGGCGTCGAGCGCCTTCATGTCGGTGGTGGCGATGGCGACGCGCACCGCCCCGGCGGGGCGCTCGGGCGCGGCGGGCATCTCCCCGTCAGTGGCGACGAGGCTCAGACGACGGACGGCTGTCATGGTCGGTCTCTCTCCTGGCGAAGGGGTTCAGGCCCTCCGGCGTGGGCGCATGGAGGTGGGACTGGAAGATGTTGGCGACTTCGAAGATCAGATCGCGGGTGCCGCGATAGCCGACGTGGGCGCGGTGCTGGGTGCCGAGACGATCGAAGATCGGGAACCCGACCCGGAACAGCGGGATGCCCAACCGCTCGGAGGCCTGACGGCCGTGGCTGTGGGTGACCAGCAGATCGGCGTCGCCGGCGAGTTTCTCGAAGAGCCCGAGGTCGCCGATCTCGACCGTCTCGGCCGGCACGTCGGCGAGGATGCGCGAGCCGCCGACGGTGGTCACCGCGGTGGTCACCTCCGCCCCGAGACCGACGAAGAAGGTCGCCAGCCGGTAGAGCAGATCGGGTTCGGCGGCGATGGCGATCTTCTTGCCGCCGAAGTGGAAATGGCCGTCGAGCAGGGCGTCGGCGAGCTGCGAGCGCTGGCGGCGTAGCTTCGCCGGCACCGGCCGCCCGGAGATCTCCGAGAGCGCCGTGACGAAGCGATCGAAGGGCCTCAGCCCGGTCAGCGTGCCGAACAGCGTGTAGGGGACGTCGGCGACCTCGGCCAGCTTCTCGGCCGCCGCCCGCTGGTTCTCGCCGACGGCGAGGCAATGGACGCATTCACCCAGCGTGCGGATGTCCTCGACCGAGGTGCCGCCGTAGGTGGTCGGGATCCACCTGCCCGGTACGGTGCCGTCGAGCGCGCCGGAGACGTCGGGCAGGATCGTCGGCTCGAGCCCGAAGGCCTCGATCGTCTCGCGGATCTCCTCGATGTCGGCGACCGTCAGGTCGAAGCCGGGGAGAACCGCGACCCGGCGCGGGTTGCGGCGGGCCGAGACGCGGGCGGTGATGCCGTCGATCATCGCGACGACGGCCTTCGACCAGCCGTCCTCGATCGAGCCGTTGAAGTCGGGCGTGGCGGCCAGCACCACCTCGGTGCCGACCAGCGCCTCGGCGCGCTTCGCCTTGATGATCGCCAGATCGCCGGCGAAGTCCTCGCCGCGGGTCTCGACCAGCGCCGTGGTGGCGATGCCGATCAGCTTCGGCTTGGTACGGTTCTTCAGGTTGAGGATCGCCTCTTCGAGGTGATCGGCGCCGCCCATGATGGTGGCGACCTCGTCCATCGCCGTCGTCTGCAGCGGGATCGTCTCCTTGAAGTGGCGGACGAAGAGCACGAGGGCGAAGGAGGTGCAGCCCTGGGAGCCGTGGAACAGCGGCACGCAACCGTCGACGCCGAGATAGGCGAAGGCGGCGCCGAGCGGCTGGCTCGACTTCAAGGGATTGGTGGACGCCGCTTTCTCCGAATGGAGGACGTGGGCCATGGGTTCCTCCTCAGCAATCGTCGGCGTCGCCGGAGCCTGAGCCGGCGAACTTCTTGTAGGTGTGGGTGGGGGTGAGGTCGGACGTGGCGACCGAGGCGAAGCCCAGCCCCCCCTCTCTGTCTCTCCCCCTCGAGGGGGGAGAGGACGATGGGGTACCGCCCGTCGAACCTCCGGCGCCGAAGCTCGACGACTGGCCGACATCCTCACGACCGACGCTTTGCGAAGACCCCATCCCCGCAAGTCCCCTCCCCCCTGGAGGGGGAGGGACAGGGAGGGGGGGCTGGGCGCCGGCGGATCTCCGCGACAGCCCGATCACCGTCTCGCCGATCACGTTGCCCTCCGCGTCGAAGGGCGACGGCGCATTGACCTCGGCCCACATCGGATTGGCGATGGCGATGTCGATCTGGCGGACGAGTTCCACCATGCCGTCGTAGCCGGCGTAGGGGTGGTGGCGCTCCTGGTTGATGTCGAGCCAGGGCATGCGCGCCTTCAGCGCGATGAACTGGGTGCGGCCGCCCGACAGCATGATGTCGGCATCGTGACGCTCGAGCAGCGTGTAGAGATCGCGCGGCGCGAGCCCTTCGAACATCTTGTGCTCGTCCTCGAGCAGCTCTCTGATCCGCTCCTTGTCCTCGTCCGTCGACTTCTTGGTCGAGGTGCCGACGATCTCGATGCCGATCTCCATCAGCGCCGAGGCGACCGACCACGACTTGACGCCGCCGGTGTTGAGCAACACCCGCTTGCCCGAGAGCCGAGCGCGATAGCGCTCCAACTTCGCCCAGACGATCGCCTCTTCCCGGGCGATCAGCGCCTCGGTGCGGTCGATCAGGTCGGCCGGTACGCCGCGCTCGACGAGCAACTTCGCGATCTGCCGGAGCGCGTCGGAGGTGTCGGCGACGCCGTAGAACGAGCCCTCGAAGAAGGGGATGCCCCAGCGCTCCTCCATCTTGCGGGCGAGATTGATCAGCGCCGTCGAGCACACCATCATCGACGCCTTCGCCGTGTGGGCGGACGCGACGTCTAGATAGCGCGCATCGCCGGGGATGCAGGCGCGCACCCGGATGCCGAGCTCGTCGAGGAGCGGCTTCACCATCCAGAATTCACCGACGAGATTGAACTCGCCGAGGATGTTGATGTCGGTCGGGCCGACGTCGTCGGGCTCGTGGGTGCCGATGACGTGATCGAGGAGGGCTTCGCCGGCGAGCTTGTTGCCGAGGTTCTTCGAACCGACGAAGCCGGCGGCATGGACGGGGATGACGGGGACGCCGAACTTGTCGGTGGCATGGCGGCAGACCGCGTCGAGGTCGTCGCCGATCAGCGCGGTGACGCAGGTCTCGTAGACGAAGACCGCCGGGGGGGCGTGCTCCTCGATGATCTCGCGGATCGCCCGGTAGAGCTTCCGCTCGCCCTGCCCCATCACCACGTCGAGTTCGGTGAGATCGGTGGTGAAGGAGGTGCGCCACAGCATCGGGCCGGAGGACGCGGCGCCGCGGTTGTCCCAGGAGTTGCCCTCGCAGGCGAGCGGCGCATGGACGAGATGGGCGGCGTCGGTGATCGGCTGCAGCACGATCTTGGCGCCGTCGAAAGCGCAACCGCCGGCGGCCGCGCCGGGGGTGAGCGGCTTGGAACAGCCCTTCTTGCGCGCCTTGTCGTCCTTCGCCTGGTTCTTGTCGCAACCGGGCTCGTCGAACAGCGCCTGAACCTTCGGCGAGAGCATGTCGTCTTCCCCTCTCGTCGGCTTTGTCGGGGTTCCGACAAAGCGCTTTCGTCAGAGGGGAAGGAGCAAGCGGTGTGCCAGGGGTCGACACAAACGCCGAAGCAGCGTTCAGAAAAAGTCCACCGCAAAGGAAACGTTTATCGTCAATAAAATTTGCGACGGAAATAGCGCACTACCATGCCAACAAAGCGCCGTACGGCAAATTTAAAATCTCTATAATAGGCAAATTGGAGACGTTGACGAACTTGCGAAGCCATCACAGAAGTACAACGTCCACGCTCATAATTCCACATCAAACTGTTTGAAGCGCGAACACAAAGTGATTGATCCACAATTACAGACCACTCGCAAATAGCAAACACCCTTCTCCAACAATTGAGAACGCTTATCCTGATTCATCATCTTAGATGCCGATCGACGGCAGTTTTATATAGATGCCGCAAAAATCGAAATTAATATAAAAACCACAATACGCCAAACCCAATTAGCCAAATATTTTCCAATGATAAATATTAAGAAAAATAAGCGGCCACCTTCTTGGTAGCCGCTACTATAATACATCTAAATTAAAAGTAATCCCAAAAACCCTACTCAAACCACCGCACATTTGCCTTCACACCGAATCACGATATCCGGGCCGCGATCAAAAGTTGTAAAAGTAATCACTTTCGAGTCGTTTACCATTTTAAGCAACTTCTTTCCAGACTTCCGAAACTTTGGATAGCCTTTTAGGACTCCCCACCCGGACTCGCGCAAAACTTGGAATATCCGCGCTCTGTTGATTTCTTCATAACCATTGCGTGCGCGCCTTATTTGATCTTGGATTGCATGCCACTCAGGGCATTGCATACATCCGTCACCCTCAAACAAAATCGACATTTCTACTCGCCTTCTTGTTCCGTTCGCGGTGAACAATCTTCCAACAAGCTTGTGACCCGCCTATCCAACTCATCCCTTTGCGGCCTAATTACCCCGGCCTCCCGCTTTGTCAACCAGGAAATTCTACCAAGCATAAATACAAAAGGCATAAATAGTAATATCGATACAACACCCATCCAGTCACCAGCATCTCCAGATGATAGGGAGGAATAAAATAGTAACAATATTGATGCTACTGCTGTAGCCAAGACAACGTACCTCATCCATCCATATGTAGCAGCTTCTATTCTTTGAGATGCGCTAATTCTATCCGTTTGTAGCCTTTCAATTTCGAGTTTTAATTCATTATATCTGTGCAGAAAAACATCATCAGAGATAATATAATTGCGACTTTGCTCCATAAGAAGAGAAAGATCATTAATTAAAAGCTCCTCCCTTTTCAAAGCATCTCCTGATAGCGAAATAAACCCAAGAAAACCCAGATTTAACGCAACAGATAACTGAAAAATACTCTGCAGATTGGTCAACCCAAGAGACATTGATAATCTCCTTGAAGCGAGAAAATAACTTATGGACAATTTTTGCGCGATTCTGCCACTTCGTCAAATACCGATTGGAACGAATTTCGTTACGAAACGGCCGCCCTTTCGGGCGGCCGTCGCATGTCCGACAGGTCGGGTTTCCGACGGGCCTCAGCGGGTGAGGTCGAAGGAGTAGTCGGTGACGCCGGGGATGATGGTGTCGGCGTCGAGCTTGTCGAAGACCTTGTCGAGGATCGTCGTCAGCACGCGCAGGCCGCCCTGGTAGCCCATCAGCGGGAAGCGGTGGTGGTGGTGACGGTCGAAGACCGGGAAGGTCAGGCGGATCAGCGGCGTGCCGGTGTCGCGCTCCAGGTACTTGCCGTAGGAGTTGCCGATCATGAAGTCGACCGGCTCGGTGAAGAGCAGCGAGCGCAGATGCCAGAGGTCCTTGCCCGCCCACACCTGGGCCGCCTTGCCGAACGGGTTCGCCGCCAGCATCTCCTTCATCTCGGCATCCCAGGCCTTGGTGCCGTTGGTCGCGAGACAGTGGGTCGGCTCGCCGCCGGTCTCCATGATGAACTGGGCCATGGCGCGAACGAAGTCCGGATCGCCGTAGATCGCGTACTTCTTGCCGTGCAGGTGCGACTGGCTGTCGGCCATGGCGTCGACGAGGCGGCCGCGTTCCATGCGGATCGCTTCGGGGATCGCCTTGCCCGAGAGCTCCGAGACCTTCATCAGGAAGGCGTCGGTGGCGCGGATGCCGAGCGGGTAGTTGAAGGTCGCGGTCTCCTGGCCCTGCTCGGCGATGTAGTCCATCGTCTTGCGGGTGTTCCAGTATTGCAGCGAGATCGTGCCCTTGGCGTTCAGCGCGCCCTTGACCTGATCGATGGTGGTGCCGCCGTCGTACATGCGGAACTCACCGTCCGAGGGGGTGTCGAACTGGTCGGAGGCGTCGGAGATGAAGGTGTAGTCGACACCCATCATGTCGAGGAGGCGCTTCAGCTCGCGGTTGTTGCCGACGCAGTAGCCGTCGAAGCCGGGGATGATGTTGATCGAGGTGCCGGGAGTGCGCTCGGCGCCCTTCCAGAAGTTCTCGAGGATACCCTTGATCATGTTGTCGTAGCCGTCGACGTGGCTGCCGACGAAGGCCGGGGTGTGGGCGTAGGGGACGGGGAAGTCCTCCGCCACCGAGCCCTTCTTCTTGGCGTTCTGGATGAAGCCCTGCAGGTCGTCGCCGATGACTTCGGCCATGCAGGTGGTCGACACCGCGATCATGTCGGGCTGATAGAGCGACGAGCAGTTGGCGAGGCCGTCGATCATGTTCTGCAGGCCGCCGAACACCGCCGCGTCTTCGGTCATCGACGAGGAGACCGCCGAGCACGGCTCCTTGAAGTGACGGGAGAGGTGCGAACGATAGTAGGCGACGCAACCCTGCGAGCCGTGCACGAAGCTCATACACTTGGAGAAGCCGGCGGCGGCGAACACCGCGCCGAGCGGCTGGCAGGCCTTGGCCGGGTTCACGACGAGGGATTCTCGAGCGAAGTTCTTCTCGCGATAGTCCCAGGTCTTGGTGAACTCGCCCTGTTCGGCGACTTTGTCGTCCGGCACCGGGCATTCGAACTCGGCGCGCTTGCGGGCGAACATCTCCTGGTACTCGGGCTCGCGGAAGAGCGGAGCGTGGTCGAGCACGCGATCGGCTGACTGCGGCATGTCTGGTCACCTCTCTTGGGGCCTCCGCGCCATACGGCGGACGTGCACCGGGGTGTGAACGAGGGTTCGCGCGGGCGAAGAGCTCGCGGCGGGATGTCGTGTCGTCGTTTCGGCTTCGTCGGATCGGAGGGGCCGAGCCCCCCCTCCCTGTCCCTCCCCCTGTCCAACTCGGATCTATCCGAGTTGGACCACTTCCAAGGGCCGAAATCGGATACATCCGATTTCGGTGGGGGAAGGAACGCTGGGGTCGACGCCCCGCCCGCTCTTCGCGCCGCGCCCGGAAGACCGGACTCCGATTTGCGAAGGTCCTCTCCTCTGGAGTCCCCTCCCCCCTATCGAAATCGGATACATCCGATTTCGAACTTTCCGGGTTGTCCAACTCGGAAACATCCGAGTTGGACTTGGGGAGGGACAGGGAGAGGGGGCTGGGCCTCACCGGATCACACCGGTGCCCCCCGAGCATTCGGCCGATCACTCCGCCGCGGCTGCGAGCGGCGCTTCCTTGGTCCAGGGGGCGTCGAACAGATCCCAGACCGGGTTGTTGATCGCCAGATCCATGTCGCGCGCGAAGATCGCGAAGCCGTCGTAGCCGTGGTACGGGCCGGAGTAGTCCCAGGAGTGCATCTGACGGAACGGGATGCCCATCTTCTGCACCGGGTACTTCTCCTTGATGCCCGAGCCGACCAGGTCGGGACGGACCTTCTCGATGAACTTCTCGAGTTCGTAGCCGGTGACGTCGTCGTAGATCAGCGTGCCCTTCTTCACGTAGTGACCGGTGCGCTGGTAGTCGTCGTTGTGGGCGAACTCGTAGCCCGTGCCGGCGATCTCCATGCCCAGGTCTTCGTAGGCGTTGACCACGTGACGGGGGCGCAGGCCACCGACGTAGAGCATCACCTTCTTGCCCTTCAGGCGCGGGCCGTACTTGTCGATGATCTTGTCGACCAGCGGCTGGTACTTGGCGATCACCTCTTCCGCCTTGGCCTCGATCTCGGGGCCGTAGTGCTTGGCGATCTTGCGCAAGCTCAGGGCGATCTGCGAGGGACCGAAGAAGTTGTACTCCATCCACGGGATACCGTACTTCTCTTCCATGTGCCGGCAGATGTAGTTCATCGAGCGGTAGCAGTGGATGAGGTTGAGCTTGGCCTTGGGGGCGTTCTCGACCTCGGCGAGCGTCGCATCGCCCGACCAGTTGCCGACGACGCGCAGACCGATCTCCTCGAGCAGGATGCGCGAGGCCCAGGCGTCGCCGCCGATGTTGTAGTCGCCGATGACGTTGACGTCGTAGGGCGTGGTGACGACCTCGCGATCCTTCTTGTCGAAGACCCAGTCGCGGATCGCGTCGTTGGCGATGTGGTGGCCGAGCGACTGCGAGACGCCGCGGAAGCCTTCGCAACGCACCGGCACGATGGTGGTGTCGTGCTCCTTGGCCTTCTTCTTCGACACCGCTTCGATGTCGTCGCCGATCAGGCCGATCGGGCATTCCGACTGGATCGAGATGCCGTTCGCCAGCGGGAACAGACCCTCGATCTCGTCGATGATGCGCTCGAGCTTCTTGTCGCCGCCGAAGACGATGTCACGCTCCTGGAAGTCGGAGGTGAACTGCATCGTCACGAAGGTGTCGATGCCGGTGTTGCCGATGTAGTAGTTGCGGCGCTGGGACCAGGAGTACTGGCCGCAGCCGACGGGGCCGTGGGAGATGTGGACCATGTCCTTGATCGGACCCCACACCACGCCCTTGGAGCCGGCGTAGGCGCAGCCGCGGATGGTCATGACACCCGGGATCGACTTGATGTTCGACTTGACGTCGCACTCGGTGATCGCCTGGGTCTCGCCCTCGATCTCCTCGGTGCCGGCGTCGGACGCGACCGACAGATGCTTCTTGCGGCGCTTGGCGAACTTGTCGGGATACTGAGCGAGGACCTCCTCGATCAGCTTGGCGTGCATTTCGCCGTCGTTCTCATAATCGAGGCTCATGGGAACCCCCTTCTTCGAGGACCGGCGGGCATGGCTTCGCCCACGCACGGTCCGGAGCCGTGGCGCATGGCCCGCGAAGGGGCCGTTCGATGGAGATGGATCCTCCGAGGAGGGCCGGGTCGCGGGAGTGCCGCGACCCGACGACACCGCATCACTGCGCGGCGGCTTCCTTGGCCTGAAGCTCGGCGAGCTGCTGCTCTTCGGTCTTCATGATGCCGAACTCGATCAGCATGTCCTCGAGCTCTTCCATGGTGATCGGGGTCGGGATGACGCCCTTGCCGGAGTTCTCGTGGATCTTGCGGGCCAGTTCGCGGTACTCGCCGGCCTGCTTGGAGGTCGGAGCGTACTCGATGACCGTCTGGCGGCGCAGCTCGGCGTGCTGGACGATGTTGTCGCGCGGCACGAAGTGGATGAGCTTGCAGCCCAGACGCTCGGCGAGAGCCTCGGCGAGCTCGAGTTCCTTGTCGGTCTGACGCTCGTTGCAGATCAGTCCGCCGAGGCGCACGCCGCCGGAGTGGGCGTACTTCAGGATGCCCTTGGCGATGTTGTTGGCGGCATAGAGCGCCATCATCTCGCCGGACATGACGATGTAGATCTCTTGCGCCTTGTTCTCGCGGATCGGCATGGCGAAGCCGCCGCAGACGACGTCGCCGAGCA
>CALBKH010000040.1 GCA_937892955.1 uncultured Alphaproteobacteria bacterium | reverse complement strand
CCGTCGCCATGCCGCCGAGCAGGCCGGCGCGCTCCGCCTCCAGCCGCGCCACCGCCTCCAGCCGGCCGGCGAGGGTCACTTCGGCGCCGATCAACGCTTCTTCGGCGCGGATCGACACCTCGCGGGCGGCGAGACGGGCCCTTTCGAGGTCCTTTCCCTCGTCGGCGGCCCGCGCCACCGCCGCCGCCTTGCTGCGGTGATCGTCGACGCCGCGGGCGATGTGGTCGACCAGCGCCTGTTCGTCGCGATCGAGGTCGTCGGGGCCTATCCCGAGACCGGCGAGCAGGGGGGTGAGCCGCACATCGAGATCGGCGAGCCTTCGGCGGGCGCCGGCTTCGGTCTCGGCCGCCGCCGTCGCCTCGCCGCGCGCCGCCGCCTCGTCGGCTTCGTCGTCGCGGCGCGCGGTGCGCCGCGCCTCACGCTCTGCGTCGATCCGTTCGAGATCGCGGCGCAGCGCCTCGATCTCGCCGCGCAGCCGGTCGGCCGCCGCGAGCGCCCGACCGGTCTCGGCCCGCGCCGTCGTCACCTCGTCGGCGAGACCGCCGAGGGCCGCGGTGGGATCTTCGGCCGCCGCTTCGAGAGCGAAGGGGAGGGCGAGGGCGGCTACGGACGCGGCGAGCCGCGCCAGGGCCTCGGCGAGGGTCGCTTCGGCCTCGCCGCGTCGGGTCGCGGCGATGGCGGCGCGTCGTTCGGCGTCGCGACGGCGGGCCTTCACGGCGGCGAGCGCGCCGTCGAGGTCGGCCGCGAGGCGGTCGCAGGCGGCGATCTCCGCCTCGACGGCGGCGCGTTCGCTGCGCACCTTTTCGAGCGCCGCCAGGAGGGTGGGATCGACCGCGACCGGGTGGTCGCGCGCGCCGCAGACCGGGCAGGGTTCGCCCTCGACGAGCCGGGCGCGGAGGCCGAGCGCCTCGGCCGAGACGACCGCGTCGGCCAGTTCCGCCGCCGTCGCCAGACCTTCGCGCCGGGCTCGCAAGCCGGCGCGAAGGTTCTCGACCTCGCCTCGGCGGGTCTCGGTCGCGTCGGCTTCGGCGGCGGTCTCCGCCACCTCCGATGTGGCGGTTTCGCCGTCGCCGATCGCGTCGCGGCGCACGGCGGCGGTGGGAAGGAGTGCGGCGACCTCGCCGCGCAGGGCGAGGAGAGCGTCGTCGCGAAGGCGGGTTTCGGCCTCGGCGATCGCGGCCAGGGCCGCTCGACGTTCGCCGAGACGCGCCTCGATGTCGGCCCGTCGCGTGGCGTTCTCGCTTTCGATGCGGTCGTGTTCGGCCCGGCGCGTGGCGAGACCGGCGAGTTTCGTCTCGGCGACCTCTCGGCGCGCCGCGGCGACGGCGATTTCGCGCGCCGTGGCGATGCGGTCGGCGAGCCGCGCCTCGACGTCGTCCCAACGCTCGGCCAACGGCGCCAGCGGTGCGAGCCGGGCGAGTTCGTGCTCGAGCCGACCGATCTCGGTGGCGAGCGCCAGGCGCCGCGCATCCATCTCTTCCAATCGCGCGCGTTCGCCGTCGCGCGCCTCGAGCGCCGCCCGCCGGGGCGTTTCGGCGGCTTCCGCCTCGCGACGCGCCTCTTCGATCCGCACGTCGAGTTTGGCCGCCGCATCCCACTCGGGAGCGAGGTCGGCGATGCGGGCGTCGACGGAGGCGAGCGCACCCGTGGCCGTGTCGCGGGCTTCGCGGGCACGCTCGAACGTCGGGGTCGCTTCGGCGAGTTGAGCCTCGACCTCGGCCAGCGCCGCAACCGCGGCGGCTTCGTCCTTCTCGGCGTCGTCGAGAAGGGTGAAGGCCGGCGTAAGGCCCCGCGCCCGGGCGATGCGGTCGATGCGCTCGCGCGCCTCGGTCGCCGACGCGCGATCCGCCTCCGCGGCGGCGCATTCGGCTTCCGCCGCCGCCAGACGGGTCTCGGCTCCGGCGATGCGATCGTGGGCGGCGAGACCGGCGCGTGCCGCATCGCTGCGCTCACGCGCCTCGCCGAGACGTTCGGCGAGGCCGGCGCGATGGGCGGTTCGCTCGCTCCGCGTCGCCGCGTCGAGGAGGCCGATCTCGCGGCGCCGGGCCTCCAAGAGCGCCACCGCCTCGCGCGCCTCGCGGGCCTTCTCGAAGGCGCGGGCGGAGAGGCGGGCGTAGATCTCGGTGCCGGTGATCTTTTCCAGAAGGTCGGCGCGTTCGTTGTCGTCGGCGCGCAGGAAGGCGTCGAAATCGCCCTGGGCGAGGAGGACGGTGCGGCGGAACTGTTCGAAGGTGAGGTCGGTCAGGTCGACGATACGGGCGTCGGCGGTGCCGATCTTGTCGGCGATCGTCTCCGACGGTTCGCCGTCGGGGCCGAGACGATCGATCTTGCGGGCCGCGGGTTGCAGGCGGCCGCCCGGCTTGTTGCGGGCGCGATAGGCCGACCATTGCGCGCGGTAGGCGTTGCCGTCGACCCCGACGAAATCGACCTCGGCCCAGCCGCTCGCCGCACCGCGCCGGAGGATCGAGCGGGAATCCCGCGCCTTCAGCGCATCGCCCTCGGCGACGTCGGGAATGGTCTCGTCGGCGCCGAGCGAGGCGACGCGGGGGAAACGGCCGTAGAGCGCCAGGCAGATGGCGTCGAGCAGGGTCGATTTGCCCGCCCCGGTTTCGCCGGTGATGGCGAAGAGGCCGGCGCCGGCCAGCGGTTCCGCCCGCAGGTCGATGGCGAAAGGTTCGGCGAGACTGGCGAGGTTCTGGCCGCGCACGGCGAGGATGCGCATCCGCTCACACCTCCTCTCGGATCTCGGCGAACGCGTCGAGATGCACGGCCTCCGGACCGCCGCCGTGGCGGCGGGCGAAGGCGAGGCGGAAGAGCTCCTCCGGGTCGCGCTCGGCGAGATCGACGAAGGCGTCGGCCTCGACGGATGCGGTTGCCGGATCGCTTTCCGGCCTTTCGATCGTATGCCCGACGAGGCGGATCGGGAAAGCCTCGGCGACGCGATCCAGCTCTGCCTTGAGGCCGGGGGTCGGCAGGTCGAGGCGGAGCGCCAGTTGGATCCACGGCCGCTCCTCCACGGCCAAATCGGGCGGGAGATCGAGCCCGGCGAAGGCGGCTTCGATCTCCTCCGGCGCCAGCGTGCCGCGCTCGGGAAGCCGCAGGAATCGCACCGGCCGCGGCAGCGCGAGATGCTCGACCGACGTCGAACCGCCCTCGATCGTCACCAGCGACACGCCGTGGTCGTAGTCGCGCTCGGTCGCCGACAGAGGGAAGAGCGAGCCGGCGTAGCGCAGCGTCTCGCGCCCCATCGCCTGCGGCCGGTGGAGATGGCCGAGGGCCACATAGGCGAGATCGGCGGGATAGAGATCGGCCGGAACGGCGTGTTCGCCGCCGATCAGGATGCGTCGCTCCGCCCCTTCCGATTCCTTCGCGCCGCCGACGGCGAGGTGACCGGTGACGACCAACGACGCGGCGCCGATGCGCGTCCGTGCCGCCGCGATCGCCGCGTCGTGGAAGCTGCGGACGGCGCGGACCACCGGCGATCCCGGCTCCTCCGAGCGGCGATCGATCGGCGGCAGCGACGCCGGTCCGAGGTAGGGCAGCACCAACACGTGCGCGCCGACGGCTCCGGCGCGATCGGGGAGGGGGACGAGATGGCGATCGAGGTCGATGCCCTCCGCGGTGCGCGCCACCGTGCCGACCGCATGGATGCCGAGGGCGGAGAGCACCGGTCGCGGTGCTTCGAGCCGGCCGGCGGGATCGTGATTGCCGGCGGTGACGATCATCGTCAGATGCGGGATGCGCCGGCGCAGCGCCACCAGCGTGTCGTAGAGCAGGCGCTCGGCCCGCGGTGACGGGTTCTGCGTGTCGAAGACGTCGCCGGCGACGATCAGCGCGTCGATCTCCTGCGCCACCGCGATCTCGACGAGAGCGGCGAGCGCGCGCTCGTGCTCGTGCTCACGGCTCCAGCCCATGAGCGTCTGACCGAGATGCCAATCGGCGGTATGGAGGATGCGGACCAACGACGTCTCCTCGAGCGATCCCGAATCGGTCTTCTCCAGACTAATACCAAAGGCCGAAGGTGCTGACGCACCCGGCCTTCGAATACACGCGAATTTCTCATTTTCGTCAGAGGCATGAGAAAATCGCGTCAGGAATACCATCGGTCATTTTCAATGGCCGATGGTATAACGGAGACCTGTGCGCGGATAGCCCTCGACGACCGTCTACTGACGTGATTCACTC
>CALBKH010000039.1 GCA_937892955.1 uncultured Alphaproteobacteria bacterium | reverse complement strand
GGTGGCAATCTCCTCAGGCGAAACGCTCATCCGTGATTTTCAAAACGGACTCTTATGACCAGTGGGGCTGTTTCCAACTTGTAACGCCCATCTGTGACGTTGCCCGCTCAGTCTTCTCCCATGGCGATCAGCGAGGCGTTGCCGCCTGCTGCCGCGGTGTTGGTGGAGACGGTCTGCTCGAGCGCGAAGCGGGCGAGGTAGTCCGGTCCGCCGGCCTTGGGGCCGGTGCCGGAGAGTCCCGATCCGCCGAACGGCTGCACCCCGACCACCGCGCCGATCATGTTGCGATTGACGTAGACGTTGCCGACCGAGAGCTTCTCGCAGATCCGCCGGATGGTGGCGTCGATGCGGCTGTGGATGCCCAGCGTGAGGCCGTAGCCGGTCCCCGCGATCGCCGCGATCACCTCGTCGAGCTTCTCCGCCTTCCAGGTGACGACGTGCAGGACGGGTCCGAAGACCTCTCGGGTCAGGTCCTGCGGTCGATCGAGGCGGATGATGGTCGGCGCCACCCAGGTGCCGCCGACAAAATCGCCGCCGGGTGTTTCGGCCTGCCACAGCACCCGGTTCTTCGCCCGTGCCTCGGTGATGTGGGCGTCGAGCTTGTCCTTCGCCTCCCGGTCGATCACCGGGCCGACGTCGGTCGTCGGCAGATGCGGGTCGCCGAGCCCGAGTTCCTTCGCCGCCCCCGAGATCATCTCGATCATCCGCGGCGCGACGTCCTCCTGGACGAACAGCAGCCTCAGGGCCGAGCAGCGCTGGCCGGCCGACCGGAAGGCCGACAGGACGACATCGTCGGCGACCTGCTCGGGCAGCGCCGTGGCGTCGACCACCATGGCGTTGATGCCACCGGTCTCGGCGATCAGCGGCACGATCGGCCCGTCCTTGGCGGCGAGTGTGCGGTTGATGATCCGCGCCACCTCGGTCGAGCCGGTGAAGGCGACGCCGGCGATGCGCGGGTCTCCGACGAGCGCCGCGCCGATCGCCCCGTCGCCGGGCACGAACTGCAACGCGCCGGTCGGGACGCCCGCTTCGTGCAGGAGGCCGACGGCGAGCGCCGCGACGAGCGGCGTCTGCTCCGCCGGCTTGGCGACCACCGCGTTGCCGGCGACCAGCGCCGCCGCCACCTGGCCGAGGAAGATGGCGAGCGGGAAGTTCCAGGGGCTGATGCAGACGAAGACGCCGCGACCGCGCAACAGGAACCGGTTCTCTTCGCCGGTCGGGCCGGCAAGCACGCGCCCCTCGCCGAACCCCTTGCGCGCTTCCGCCGCATAGTAGCGGCAGAAATCCGCCGCCTCGCGCACTTCGGCGAGACCGTCGGCGAGCGTCTTGCCAGCTTCCGCCGCCAGAAGTGCCATCAGCTGCTCGCGCTTCGCCTCCAGCGTCTCCGCGGCTCGCTCGAGCGCCGCCGCCCGCTTCTCGACCGGGGTGCGATCCCAGGCGGGGAAGGCGGCGGCCGCCCGATCGATCGCCTCTGTCGCCAGGGCCGCCGTCGCCTCGGTGACCGATCCGACCACCGTGCGCCCGTCGACCGGCGAGACCACATCACGCGCCGCGCCCGGTCGCCCCTTGCCGTCGACGATCGGCGCCGCCTCGTAAGCGACGTCGCGATGGGTCTCGATCGCGGCGATCAGCGCGTCGCGCTCGTGGCTCCAGCCGAATTCGAGCCCCGCCGAATTTTTGCGCGCCGCGCCGTAGAGGTCGCGCGGCAGCGGGATGCGGGCGTGGCGCGGCTTGGCCCCGTGGCCGAGTTCCTCCTCGGGCCGGGTCAGCAGCGCCGAGACCGGGATCGTCTCGTCGCCGACCTTGGCGACGAAGGAGGAATTGGCGCCGTTCTCCAGCAGCCGGCGGACGAGATAGGCGAGGAGGTCGCGATGCCCGCCGACCGGTGCATAGATACGGCAGGGGTATCCGTCCTCCTCCACCAGCGTGCGGTGGAGCGCATCACCCATGCCGTGCAGCTTCTGATACTCGAAACCGAGGTCGGCGGAGGTCCGGTTCTCCCGCGCCAGCTCGCGCACCTGCGCCAGCGTGTGGGCGTTGTGGCCGGCGAACTGCGGATAGATCCGCGGACGGAGCGCCAGCAGCCGCCGGGCGCAGGCGAGGAACGAGAGATCCGTCGCCGCCTTGCGGCTGAACAACGGATAGTCGGCGAGCCCACGCTCCTGCGCCCGCTTCATCTCGGTGTCCCAATAGGCGCCCTTGACCAGCCGCACCATCAGCTTGCGGTCGTGGGCTTCGGCGAGGCGCCCGATCCAGTCGACCACCTCGATCGCCCGCTTCTGATAGGCTTGGATGGCGAGGCCGAACCCGTCCCATCCGGCGAGCGAGGGATCGGCCAACGTCGCGGCGAAGACGTCGAGCGACAGTTCCAGCCGATCCGCCTCCTCCGCGTCGACGGTGAAGCACAGGTCGTGCGCCTTGGCGCGCCGCGCGAGATCGAGGAGGCGGGGCACCAACTCCCGCATGACGCGGGCGTGGTTCACCGCCTCGTAGCGCGGATGCAGCGCCGAGAGCTTGACCGAGATACCGGCACGCTGCGGCAGAGCCCCCTTGGCCGCCTTGCCGATGCGCTCGATCGCGTCGGCGTAGGACGCGAAGTATTTGTCGGCGTCCTCCGCCGTCCGTGCCCCCTCGCCGAGCATGTCGTAGGAGTGGCGATAGCCCTTGGCCTCCATCGCCGCGGCGCGAGACAGGGCCGAGCCGATCGTCTCGCCGAGCACGAACTGCCAGCCCATCACCCGCATCGCCTGGCGCGCCGCGGTCCGCACCGTCGGCATGCCGACCCGTTTGACCAGCCCCGAGAGCACGCCCATCGGCGTCTCGCCGGGTTTGAGGATCCGCGCGGTGATGCCCATCGCCCAGGCCGACGCCGAGACGAGCCAGGCGTCCGACACCCGCTCGTGCTTCTCGAACCGCGCCTCGGCGAGCTTGTCCTCGATCAGCTTGTCGGCGGTCTCGGCGTCCGGCACGCGCAGCAGCGCTTCGGCGAGCACCATCAGCGCCAACCCTTCGCGGGTGGTCAGCGAATATTCGCGCAAGAACTCCTCGACGCCGAAACCGCCGGTCTCGGCGCGGATCTTGTCGATCAGCCGAGTGGCGTCGGCGTCGACGCGCGCCTCCGCTTCGGCCGTGAACCGCGCCTCGCCGATCAGGCGGCGGATGAGCTGGGCATCGTCGGGGGCGTAAGCGGCACGGAACGGCGGAATCGACGGCGCGAAGGGCACGAGGGCCTGGGAGGCGGTCATGGGCTCATCCTCGGAGCGGCTCGGAGGCCGGGATGCGGGAAAACGAGGGCCGGGGCGAGCCCGACCGTCGATACGCGAGGATAATCGCTTTCTTGGCGTGATGTTCGGCGTTATCGTAGCACGAGTCAGTGAAAACGAGGGTGATCACCTTGTCGGACGCCGATATCGACGGCCTCGATCGTCTCGACCGCAGAATTCTCGCCGTCCTCCAGCTCGACGGCCGCATCACCCACGCCGATCTCGCCGAACGCATCGGCCTGTCGCCGACTGCCACGGCCGATCGAGTCCGCCGTCTCACCCGCGACGGCTTCATCCTCGGCTACCGTGCCGAACTCGATCCGGTGAAGCTCGGCCGCGGCCTGCTGGTCTTCGTCGAGGTGCTGCTCGACCGCACCTCGCCCGACGTCTTCGACGCCTTCGCCGCCCAGGTGCGCCGTGCCGGTGAGGTGCTCGAATGCCATCTGGTGGCCGGCGGCTTCGACTACCTGATCAAGTCGCGGGTCAAGGACATGGCCGCCTACCGCCGCTTCCTCGCAGAGGTCATCCTGCCGCTCCCCGGCGTCCGCGAGACCCGCACCTATGCGGTGATGGAGGAGGTCAAGGTGACCGATGCACTGCCGATCTGAAGCGAGGGCGAGGATCACGCCATGATCGATCTTGAGCGAGAGACGACCGCCGACCTCCTGCGGCTGCACGCGCGGGTCGAGGCGGAGCTGCGCCGCCGCGAGGTGCTGCGCACCGGCAACGGCCCGGTCGGCGACTATGCCGAACATCTCTTCCGCCGCGCCTACGGCTGGGCGCTGGAGGCCAATTCCAAGGCGGGATACGACGCCGTCGACGCCTCGGGCAATCGCTACCAGATCAAGGGCCGGCGCGAGGCGGCGGGAACGAAGTCGCGCCAGCTCTCGGCGATCCGCAATCTCGCGGCGGGCGACTTCGACTTCCTCGCCGCGGTGCTGTTCGATGAACACTACGGGGTGAGCCGGGCGATCGTCCTGCCGCGGTCGGTGGTGCTGCTGCGGGCGAGCTACAGCGCCCATACCAACAGCCACATCCTGATCCTCTCCGATGCGCTGTGGGCCCTGCCGGAGGCGCGCGACGTCACTCCCGATCTCATCCGCGCGGCGCCCTGAGCGACGGCCGTTCACCACGTCCGACGATCGCCGTCCGCCGCGCGTTGTTCCCGTCGTCGGCCGCGCGTACTATTCCGCCTCCGAAACGATGGAAGGCGGGACCCGGTGGCGGTCGAGCTTCGACCCTCTCAGGCGCTGAAACTCTGGCACGACGTGACGCTCGGCCTCGTCCGTGACGGCGAGACCGATCTCACGGCGCGGCAGATGACGATCCTGCTCACCGTCTATCTCGAGCCGCCGCCGCACACGGTGCGCGGTCTCGCCGCCAAGCTCGGCGTGACCAAGCCGGCGATCACCCGCGCCCTCGACACCATGGGCGAGCGCGGCCTCGTCGATCGCCGCCGCGACGAGCGCGACCGCCGCAACGTCCTCATCCAACGCACCGTCGCCGGCGCCCTCTGGGTCGAGAAACTCGGCGACGACATCGTGCTGAGGGCCAAGCATCTGCCGCGGTGAGGATCGTGGGATGACCGGCCGCGTTTCGTAGGGCGGAAAGAGCGAAGCGAATTTCGCCCTACGTTCGGACGCCGAGCCGCTTCCAATAGAGCAATGTCCCGGTCAGACCGCCGTGGGGCTTCAGCGCATAGTCGGGGATCTCGCCGGCCAGCGTGAAGCCGTGGCGCTCGTAGAGCCCGGCCGCGCCCTCGTCGCTCGCCGTGTCGAGCACGATCAGCCAACGCCCGCGCGCCGCCGCCTCCGCCTCGGCCGCGTGGATCAGCGCCGAAGCGAGGCCGCGCCCGCGATGGGTCGGCCGCGTCATCATCTTGGCGAACTCGGCGCGATGCGGCTGGTTGGGCGGGCAGTCGAGATGGAGCGTCAGGGTGGAGACCAGCTCTTCGCCGTCGAAGGCGCCGAAGACCATGCGCTCGCCCCGATCGGCGCTCGCCAGCGACCGCGTCCAGAAGGCCGCCGCCTCGCCCGCATCGAGCGGATGCATGAAACTCACCGAGCCGCCCGCCGCCACCGTCTCGACGAGCAGGGCGGCGAGTGCGGCGATCGTCTGCGGCGAAGAGGCGAGAGGTCGGACATCGACGGTGGTCATCGGCAGGTCTCCGCTCGAAACGTTCACCGGCTCAGCTTCTCGCCAGCGCCACGACATAGGTGCAGGGCGCATCGCCCTCGTTGGCGAATTCGGCGTCGGCCGGCGGCCCGAAGCCGAGGCAGTCGCCGGCCGCGAGCTCGCGCCGCATCCCGCCCTCGACGATCGTCAGCCGCCCCGCGCGCACCCACACCACTTGGCGGATGTGGGCGTAGGACGAGGCCGGCAGCGCCACCCGTCCGCCCGCCGGCATCACCACCTCGGTGAGTTCGACCGGATGGTCGGCGCGCGCGTGGATCTGGCGGCGCAGGTAACCCGTCGCCGGATCGCGCCACGTCGGCTGATCCGCGGCGCGCACCAACCGATCGCCGCCGCTCTCGGCGCGGAGGAGCAACCCGGCGAGCGTCAGATCGAAGGCGCTCGCCAGCCGGACGAGCAGCGCCGCCGTCGGGCTCGCCTCTTCCCGCTCGATCTTGCTGATCGCCGCCTTGGACACCCCCGACCGCTCGGCGAGATCGGCCAGCGACCACCCCCGCGCCTCCCGTTCGAGCCGGATGCGTCGCGCGAGCTGGGCGGTGGTGTCGTCGATGTCGGTGTTCATGCATCCACTATAGTGGACGAATGGGCGGAGATCAAGATGGAATAGGGGGGGACGGAGGGGACGGAGGGGGGCGGTCGCTCCTCTGTCCCGGGTCCTCGATCGTCACCACCGGCGTGGCTCGGAAGTTCGGATGGTACGAGCGGTCGGCGTCCTCGCGCGATGCTGCGAGACGCGCTCGTTCCGAGCGCTCCTCAGCATGAGGCGCTTGCTTTCCCGAACAGAACCACGACGCCTCATGCTGAGGAGAGCGGCTCCGCCGCTCCTCTCGAAGCATCGCGCACGGAACCCTCCGGAACCGGCTGCGCCGTGGTCCATGATTCGTCGCAGGGAGCGGAACAATGTCTCGGGGACGGGATGAGAGGGATCCGTCGCTCGGCCTACGCCGGCCGCGCCCGCCTCAATAATCCACCTTCACCAGCGTCAGCCCCGCCGCCGGGGCGACCGGGCCGCAGGCGGTGCGATCCTTCGCCGCCAGCGCCGCCGCGAGGTCGTCGGCGCTCCAACTGCCGTCGCCGATCAGTTTGAGCGAGCCGACCATCGAGCGCACCTGATTGTGCAGAAACGAACGGGCCGAGGCGCGGATCTCGATCGTGTCGCCGTCGCGGCTGACGTCGAGCCGGTCGAGGGTCTTGAGCGGCGACTTCGACTGGCAGCGGGTGGCGCGGAAGGTGGTGAAGTCGTGGGTGCCGAGCAGGCGCTTCGCCGCCGCATCCATCGCCGCGACGTCGAGCCGGGCGCGCACGTGCCAGGCGCGGTGGAGATCGAGGGCGAGCGGCGCCCGCCGGTCGATGATGCGGTAGAGATAGTGCCGCGCCTTGGCCGAGAAGCGGGCGTCGAAATCCTCGCCGACGATCTCGACGGCGAGGATGGCGATCGGATGCGGGGAGGCGCCCATGTGCTTCAGATGGGCGTTGAGCGCATCCATCAGCTTCTCCGGCGGCCAATCGCGCGGGAAGTCGACATGGGCGATCTGGCCGGAGGCGTGGACGCCGGTGTCGGTGCGCCCCGCACCTTTGACGACGATCCGCCCGGCTTCGAACTTCATGAAAGCCGCTTCGATGGCGCCCTGCACCGAAGGTCCGTTCGCCTGGGCCTGCCAGCCGACGTAAGGCGTGCCGTCGTATTCGATGGTGAGCTTGTAGCGGGGCATGGCGTCAGGCCAGACGATCGCCGCGGGCGAGCCCGGCGCCGCGGCGGAAGGCGAGCGCCTCCACCGGCTTGCCGCCGGCTCGCTGCACCTCGACGAGCCGGATCGCCCCGGTCCCGCAGGCGATGGTCAGCGCGTCGTCGAGCACTTCGCCGGGGGTGCCCGAGCCGTCGCCGAGCGTGGTGCGCAGGACTTTGAGCCGTTCGTGCTTGCCGCCGATCGGCGCCTCGCACCACGCGCCCGGGAAGGGCGACAGGCCGCGGATGGTGTCGTGGATCGCCTTGGCGTCGCCGCTCCAGTCGATGCGCGCCTCCGCCTTCTCGATCTTCCTGGCGTAGGTGACGCCGGCATCCGGCTGCGGCGCACAGGGCAGGTCGTCCCTCTCCAGCCGGTCGAGCGCCTCCACCATGAGGGCGGCGCCCAGCACAGCGAGGCGGTCGTGGAGATCGCCGGTGGTTTCGTCGGGGGCGATCGGCGTGACGGCGGAGAGACACACCGGCCCGCTGTCGAGCCCCTTCTCCATCCGCATCACCTCGACCGCGGTCTCGCCGTCGCCGGCCATGATCGCCCGCTGGATCGGCGCCGCGCCGCGCCAGCGCGGCAGTTTCGAGCCGTGCAGGTTGAGACAGCCGTGGCGCGGCCCGGCGAGGATCGCCTCGGGCAGCAACAGGCCGTAGGCGACGACGACGGCGACGTCCGCCTCGTGCGCGCGAAAGGCGGCCGCGGCCTCGTCGCCCTTGAGGCTCACCGGATGATGCACGGGGATACCCAGCGCCTCGGCGCGGGCGTGGACCGGGGAGGGCGTGGTCGCCATGCCGCGGCCCGAGGGGCGCGGCGGCTGGGAATAGACCGCGACGATCTCGTGGCCGGCGGCGTGGATCGCCTCGAGGGTCGGCACCGAGAAGTCCGGCGTTCCCATGAAGACGATGCGGAGCGGCATGAGCGAGGTCCTCGCGGGGCGTGGTGGGTCGCCGGCGAGGCATGCGCCCTCGCCGCGCTCCGGTCAAGGGCGGAGGTCGGAAGCGGTGCGACGCGCCGTGCTCACCGGGGCCGGTCGCCCGCCGGATCGGGCGGGATCGAAGAGCCCCGGGGCTCTTCGCCGCGATGACGCGATCGCCTCGCCCGTGGCAGAGTGACGGCCGCCGAACAGCGAGGAGAACCGACGATGACCACCGGCGAGACGATCGGCTTTCTCGGCATCGGCATCATGGGGTTCCACATGGCCCGCCGGCTCGCCGAGGCCGGATATCGTGTCGTCGCGTGGAACCGGACGCGGTCGAAGGCCGAGCGTCTCGTCGAATTCGGCGTCTCGATCGCCGACACCGCCGCCGGCGCGGCGAGGGGCGCGGCCACCGTGGTGGTGATGCTCGGCTCCGGGCCGGACTGCGAGGAGGTGCTCCTCGCCGGCGGCGTCCTCGATGCGCCGACGCCCGGCGCCCGCGTCGTCGTCATGAGTTCGATTCCCGTGGCCACCGCCGAACAACTGGCGCGCGAGGCGGAGGCCCGCGGCCTCGCCTTCCTCGATGCGCCGGTCTCCGGCGGCGAGCGCGGCGCGGCGGCGGGAACGCTGACGGTGATGGCCGGCGGCCGACCGGAGGTCTTCGAGGCGGTCCGTCCGATCTTCGCCGTCTTCGGCCGCGCCACCCTGATCGGCCCGGCCGGCACCGGCGAACTGGCGAAACTCGTCAATCAGATGCTGGTCGGCTCGACCATAGCGGCCGTGGCGGAAGGGCTGGTGCTCGCCGAACGTGGCGGCGCCGACCCGGCCAAGGTGCGCGAGGCGCTCCTCGGCGGCTTCGCCGATTCCACCATCTTGCGTCAGCACGGCGAACGCATGGTGACGAACGACTGGAAACCCGGCGCCATGTCGACGGTCCAACTCAAGGATACCTCGACCGCTCTCGCCCAAGCGCGCGGCCTCGACCTCGATCTGCCGCTGATCACTCTGGTCGACGGCCTCTACGCCGACCTCGTCGCCCATGGCGACGGGTCGCTCGACCATGCCGCCCTGGTCCGCGAGATCCGCCGGCGCAATCACCTGCCGGTCGATCGCCCGGTCGCCGACCCGGCAGGGGCGAAACCCTGAGGTCGGAGCCCGCGGACGGAACCCGGTTCCATGTCGGATCGCGTCGTTTCGCCGGACGCACTCCGAAGGCGTGGTGCGAGAGAAGGGCGCTGCGCGCGGCGCACCGGTCGAGCGCAGCAGGACGGTGCCGCCACGGTTCCCGGTGGTTGATTTTGTTCATGAATTGTTCTGAAAACTACACCAAAAGACGATACAATGTTTTCTTCTCCCTGAAATTTCGGGGAGACGCGTGTCCATCGGTACGACTTTCGTTCTTCGGATCTCCGCCCGATGCGCCCTTTTCTCCGAGAGGGGTGTCCCGGAGGTCGAGCCACCCCGGGGGGCCGCCACCGACGCGGACGTCGCGATGATCACCGGTCGGCGGATGTCCGGCCTTCCAGCGTCCGCATGTGGTCGTCGGCGGCGACGGTCCCCAGGTCCATGCAGTAGACCAGGAAGTCGGCGCCCAGGGCCTTGGCCTCCTCGCGGCAGAAGCCGATCATCATACGCAACGCGTGCCAGCGTTCGATCTGCTCCGTCGTCAGAACCCGGCCGACTCCTGCGGTCGCCGCTGCCGTCGTCACATGCGTCATGAGCGTTCCCCCGAACCAACGATCGAAAGCGAGCCTAGGTCGAGCTCCGTCACAGATTCGGATGCCTCACATTGCCGCGGCATATCTTCCGGTGGTGCTTTTCGTCACCGCTCCGGTCCGCGCGTGGCATGAATTCGCCGGGCTTTCGATCGTATCGAGCGGGGCCTTGAAAACAAAAGGGAAAGGGAGCGTTTCGCCGACCCGGCGGGTGCTCGAACGTCACAGAAGCACGTCACAAGCGTTCCGCTGACGCTGCGACGCGCAATTGCCCAATTCGCACCTTCGGATAGGCTGTGACGCATGCACGTCCATCGCTGCGCGAGGGGGCTTCTTCGTCATGCGTCGCGGGGATGGTACCGAGGAGGCTCCGTTGGCTCTACGACTGTCCCTGACGGGGCGGCCAGCCTTGGCCGACGAGAACGGGAGGATCATCCGGCTCCCCCGTAAGGCTTTCGTTCTGGCCGCTTATCTGACGATCGATCCGCCCAAGGGACCGCTGCCGCGCGAATACGCCGCGCGCCTGCTGTGGGGCGACGTCGATCAGGCACGCCGCGCCGGCAATCTTCGCCAGCTTCTGGCGCGTGTGAAGGACGTTCAGGCCGAAGAGGGCTTCGAGCTCTTCCTCATCGATACCGAGCACGTCTCGATCGATCCCGACGCCGCCGTGGTGGATGCGTCGTCGATTCTCGGCGCCCGCGCCGACGCCACCGACCGGCGCCTCTTCGATCTGTGCAAGGCCTATTGCGGCGACCTCCTCTTCGGTCTCGACGAGGGCGGCGAAGAATACACCCGATGGCTGTGGTCGCGGCGCGCGATGTTGCGCCAGCAGTTCGTCGCGATCGTCTCCGCCAATGTCGAGGCCTCCATCGGCGTGCTCGATCCCGAGGAAGTCCTCTTCGTCGCCCGCCGCCTCGTCGAAGCCGACCAGTATCAGGAGGCGGGTCATCGCGCGGCGATGCGTATCCACGCCGCCCGCGGCGAATTCGACAGTGCCCTGCGCATCCATCGCCGGCTGCTCGATCTCCTGCGCGAGACCGGCGGCCGACCGTCGGCGGCGACCACCAACCTGGTGTCGGAGATCTCGTCGCGCGCCCGTCCGCGCTCGCGGACGTCGGACGAGAAGGAGAGCAGAGCGGAGGAGACGTCGCTGGAGATCGCGTCGTCGATGCCGAATTTCGCGCGCTCGATGCGTCTGCCGCGCCTGTCGCTCAAGTTCGGCGGCCTCGCCACGCTCACCGGGGCCGAGAGCCAGTGGGCCGAAGCTCTCTTCGACGACGCTGCGATTCAGCTGTGGCGCACCCGCGCCTTCGTCGTGACGCGTCCGGCCGACCTGAAGCCGCGGCCGATCGACCTGATCGACCGGACCCGGCGCGAGCCGTGCGACTACGTCGTCGATTGCCGCGTCGTCGACCGCGACGACCAACGTCAGCTGACCATCAGTCTGGTTTGCTCGAGCAGCGGCGAGATCCTGTGGATCCATCGTTTCGAGTTCGGCGAGCCGCTGGCGCGCGCCATCCGCGACATCGTCGTCAATTGCGTGCACCAGATCGAACAGGCCGAGCTGCGCATCCTCGCCGAGGGACCCGAGCGCACCACCGCCTACCGGCTGACCCTGCAGGGCAATCGGCTTCTGCGGTCGATCGATCTCCCCTCGATCCGCCGCGCCCGGCAGATCTTCCGCGCCGCCCTGGCGGTCGACCCCGAACACGCGCCGACCCTCGCCGCCGTCGCCAAGGCCTACCGCCTCGAATGGCTGCTGCTCGCCCGCGCCGACGACAAGGAACTCGACCTCGCCATCGACTACGCCCGGCAGTCGGTCTCCGTCGGTCCCGACGGCGTCCACGGCCTGCATCAGCTCGGCATCTGCAACATCTACAAGAAGAACCACGAGTTCGGGCTCGATGCTCTCGACAGGGCCGAACGCTCCACCCCCTTCGACATCGAACTCGTGGCCGACCACGCCGATGGGCTGATCTGCGCCGGTCTGGTCGCCGAAGGGCTGAAGAAATTCGAAAACCTCGTCGCCGACCACCTGGTTCTCTCCGATCAGATCCTCTGGAATCTGGCGAGCGGGCAATATCTCGACGGCAAGTACGAGGAGGCGCTCGCCACTCTGTCGCGTCTGGCCTCGCAGGAGCCGACCTATCAGCTCCGCGCCGCCTGCCACGCCATGTTGTCACAGGCGAGTGAGGCGCGGCGTTACGTTCGCAAGTTGCGCGAAATCCTTCCCGACTTCACAATCGTCACTCGACTCGGAATGGTGCCGCTACGTCGGCGCGAAGATTTCGAGCACTACGAGTCCGGCCTGAGATCGGCCGGCTTCGACTGAAACTCCGGTCGGAGAACCCGGCCGAGGAAACAGGGAGAATCGTGAATGGCGAAGATGATCTTGTTGAAGGTGAACGGTGACGACCGCGTGTTCGTGGTGAACATCGACGCGCTCACCGTGGAAGCGTTCGACGCGGCCGAGCTCGGTCTCGCCCGTGATGCCGACGTGGTCGTCGCCGGCGAGCCGCGCTCCGCTTCCGCATCGCATGCGCTCTACGGCTCCGACACCCGCTCGGACGCCGCGTCGCATGCGCTCTACGGCTCCGACACCCGCTCGGACGCCGCGTCGCATGCGCTCTACGGTTCCGACACGCGTTCGGATGCCGCGTCGCATGCGCTCTACGGTTCCGACACCCGCTCGGACGCCGCGTCGCATGCGCTCTACGGTTCCGACACCCGCTCGGACGCCGCGTCGCATGCGCTCTACGGCTCCGACACCCGCT
>CALBKH010000038.1 GCA_937892955.1 uncultured Alphaproteobacteria bacterium | reverse complement strand
CCGCGCGGCGGGCTGAACCGGCGCCGCACGCGCCGCGGCGGGCGCCGGAGCGGCAGCTTCTGCGGCGGCCGGGCGGGCGGCGGCCGAGCGGGCCGAGCCCTGCGCCAGCTTCTCGATCGCCGTCAGTCGGCCGACGATGCCGGTGAGTGCATCGTGGAGCGAGATCAGCGTGTCGTTGGTGCGGTTCTCGCTGTCGCGCGAGGCGGCGCGCAACGACCTCAGGTCGTCCTGCAAGCCGCGCAGGACGTCTTCGCCGAGCGGTTCGCCGCGGCTGCGGTCGAGCTCGAGCACCATCTCGCGCGCCGCTTCCCGCGCCGCCGTCAGGGAGTCGACCTGCTGGCCCTCGAGCCGGTCGCCGAGGCGGCGGATGGCCGCTTCGATGTCGGCGAGACCGCCGAAACGGTCCTCCGTCGCCGCCAGTTGACGCGAGATGCGGGCCAGTTGCTCCTCGATCTGGTCGAGCGCCTGATCGTCCGGTTCCTGCGCGACGGACCGATCCAGTCGTTCGGCGAGCTTGCGCATCTCCGCTTCGAGATCGCCGGTCGAACGCTGGGCGGCGAGTTCGCGCCGCATCTCGGCGATCTGGTGGCCGAGCGCGTCGATGTCGGTCGAGGCCGGGCCGACCTCACCCCGATCGAGGCGTTCGATCAGAGCGGCGACGCGGCCGTCGACCATACCGGCGGGCACCGGCGCACTCTGGCGCGACATCAGTTCGTCGAGCCGCGAGATGGTCGTCTCCAGCGCGTCGACGGTGCGCCGGTCGGTGACCGGCACCGCCATGCGGTCGAGCTTGCCGGCGATCTCGGCGATGCGGTCGTGCAGCCGATCGGTGTCGTCGAACGACGGACGGCGGCGATCGAGATCGGCGATGCGGTCGGAAAGCTCGGCGAGCCGGCTCTCCAGCGCCCGGAGTTCCTCGCCGCTGCCGCTGCCGGCGGCGACGGCGCGCATCTCGTCGACGAGCGAGGCGACGCGCTCCGGCGTCACCGGGCCGCGGGCCGCCTGCTCGATCGACTCCAGCTTGTCGGTGACCACCTTGAGGCGCTGGTCGAGCGACTTGACCAGCGACGAGGGGTCGACCCGATCGAACTGCGACTTCAGATCGGCGATGCGCTTCTCGACGCGGGCGATGTCGTTCGCCTCGTCTTCGCGCGCCAGGCTCTCGATCTTGCCGGCGAGATCGCGTAGCGACTGTTCGATCGAGGAGAACTGGGACACCTGCGGTACGGCGCGCAACAGGTTGTGGATCTCGGAGATCTCGGCGTCGACCGACGCCCCGACCCGCGGGCTCGCGAGGCCGCGCTTCAGGTCGTCGAGGCGATCGACGATGTGACCGTAGCCGGCCTCCAGGCTCTTCAGCGATCCTTCGACGTCGGACTGCAACACCACGTCGCGCAGCCGGCCCATCTCGGTCATCAGCGGTTCGAGCGTCGCCGAACCCGGATCGTTGACCGCCATCGCGTCGATGCGGCCGGCGAGCTTGCGGATCTCCTCGCCGATGTCGACGCCGCCGGAGCGCTGTTCGACGAACTGCCGCAGCGAGCGGATCTCCTCGATCAGCGCTTCCGGCGAGTTACGGTCGTCGCGCGCCCGGAGCTGCTCGATCTTGTCGGAGAGTTCGCGGAAATGGCGTTCGATGTCGGATCCCGCCGTGGCCGCCCGGCGCGGACGCTTCTCGCGGGCGAGCGCGTTCTGGCGCTGCGAGATCTCGGCGATGGCGCGGTCGAGGTCGCCGACCGCGGCGCGCTCGCGCCGGACGCGGCCGGCCGCGTCGGCCCGCCCCTCGCTCATCGCCTTGACCCGCCGGTCGAGGCCGTCGAGCGCGGTGAGGACGGCCGACACGTCGGTCTGCGGTCGCGCCTTGGGCGCCCGCTTCGCCGGCGCGTCCGGAATCTGTCGGCTGAGCCGATCGACGGCGGAGGCGATCTCCTCGAGCGTCGCCGACGGCGCGCGCTCGCGCGCCTGCGTCCGCGAACGCGACGGCGCTTCTCCGCCGGCGGAGAGATCGCGCAGGCGATCGGCGAGCACGTCGAGTTGGGCGTCGATCTCGCTGTGGCCGGGGCGCCGACGGATCTCGTCGCCGTGCTCCCAGCGGTCCTCGTCGGCATCGTCGCGACGGCGGCGCGTCGATCGATCCCGCTCGGCGGTGGGAGACCCCTCCGCCAGCGCCTGGACGAGTTCGCTGACCGACATGCCCGAGCGTCGCGCCGCGTCGATCATGCGTTCCCGCCTCTCGTCATCGCGTCCGCGGCCGCCCCAAGACATTTCGATCCTCCGCCGGTACCCGTCCGGTCGCCGGCTTCGACTTGGAGGCGGCGACCGGTCGTTGCGCGACGCGATCCGACGCCCGACTCGGAACGGAGTCCTGCCGAAGCTGCGGACACAGATTTTTCGAACAGGGTAAACAAGCGGTTAAGATCGGGGCGGTGACGTAGGATTCCGGTAACCGGGATCCGCTCGAAGGCATCGTTCCGTCGTCACCATTTCTTCATGATGTGAAATATTTTCCGGCCGCGTCGCTCCATGATTTCGAATAGTTCGACGGGGTGGCGCGGAATATCAGATGACAGAAATATGCATGGCCGACTTGCGCGAATTCGGCGAAAAATGACCTGAGAAGGTATTGACCAGGCCAGCGACGCCTCTAAGTAGACCGGCTTCGAACCATCCCGCGGGGGAGACGACGGACGGTTCTGTTCACAGAGACAGATCGACGGAAGGTATGATGAAGCCCGAATACAGATCCCTCGACCTCGCCGGTGTGACCGACGAAATTCGTGAAAGCCTCGCCTCCCTCGCCGCCGGACCGGTGACGTCGAGCCCACGGACCTGGACCATCGGCGAACTGGCTCGCGATTGCGACGTGACCCTGCGAGCTCTGCGCTTCTACGAGGGCAAGGGTCTGCTGACGCCGGCGCGCCGCGGTGGCGCCCGTCTCTACGAGAGCGAGGACGTCCGGCGGCTGAAGATCGTACTCCGCCTCAAGCGCCTCGGATTCAGCCTGGTGGAGATCCGTGACCTCATGGACCGGTTGACCGAATCGGACCGCTCGGGTCGGCGGCTCGCGGCCCTGCGTGCCCGCATCGAGGCTCAGGTCGCGGTGCTCGAGGAACAGCGCCGCGAGATCGACCTGTCGCTGGCGGCCGTCGCCGAAGAGGTCGCCGAACTGGAACGGGTGCTCGCCGACTGATCGCGACGCGAGGTGTCGAAATGGAAACGGGCCCCGATCGGGGCCCGTTTCCATTTCATCCGTGTCGGCGGAGGTCGCGTGGCGTGCGCCGCTCAGGGCTGCTGCACCGCCTTGCGCTGCTGCTCGCGCAGCTGATCCTCGATGCTCTTCTGCTTCTGGGCGTTCTCGGCGGCGATCGCCTCTTCGCGCTTCTTCAGCGCCGCGTCGTCCATCGCCTTGCCTTCGATGGAGGCCTTGAAGGTGGCGAGCGGGAAGACGAAGTCGACCGGATTGTCCGACTGGCCCTGAGCCGTGACGGTCAGGTTGGTGCCCTTCTTCATCTGCCCGACCAGAGCATCGGAGGCGACGAGCTGGGCGATGCAGCCGTCGGCGGCGCACATGCCGTACTTGCCGTCCTCTGCCTTGTTCTGATCGACCTGGATCTTGATGCCCGGCTGCAGCAGGAGGCCGGTCGGCATGATCAGGTCGACGAACTTGCGCGCCTCGCCGGAGGCTTCGACCACCGCGATGGACGCGAGGAACTGGCCGCCGGAGGTCCTGAGGTCGTAGGCGGTCTTGCAGATCTCCTTCTTCTGCTTCTCGTCGGTCCGGCAGACCTTGACCCATTCGTCGGCCGTCGCCGACTGGGCGGAAGCAGGAAGGACGCCGACGGCCGTCAGAGCGGCGGTGGCGACGAAGGCCGCAGCGAGCGGTGCGCGGGCGATCTTGGCGATGGACTTCGTGACAGTGACGGTCATCGTCGTTCCCGTTGTGGCGAGGAGCATTCGTTCGAAACCGGCCTCCTCATATCGCTCCCTTCCGTTCGGTTCAATGGGAAGGGGCACGCGGAGGCGGATTCGCGCGGGCGAATTCGATGCGGGTGTTGGCCGCTCAATACGGCGACACGGTGGCGACGGGCCCGGTCGCGGCCCTCGGCCGACCGTTGTAGAAAGAGCGGACCGCCGTCGCGTTCCTCTCCACCGGACCCCGCCGATGACCCTCGACCGCCCGACCACCACCGCGATCACCCGTCAGGCGACGACGCGCCTCGACGTCGCCACCCGGCCGCGCGGCCTCGTCGACGTCACCGCGGCCCTCGATCGTTGGCTCGCCGAGATCGGTGCCGTCGACGGTCTCCTGACCGTCTTCCTGCGCCACACCTCGGCCTCGCTCACCATCCAGGAGAACGCCTCGCCCGAGGTTCTGCCCGACCTCGTCGACGCCCTCGACCGGCTGGCGCCGCGCGGCTCTCATTGGCGCCACGACCTCGAGGGCGACGACGACATGCCCGCCCACGTCAAGACGTCGCTGACCGGCGTGTCGCTTTCGATCCCGGTGATCGGCGGTCGCGTGGACCTCGGCACCTGGCAGGCGGTCTACGTCTGGGAGCATCGCGACACCGGCCACCGCCGCACCGCGACGCTGCACTATCTCGGCGATTGATGAGACCTGTGCGCGGATAGCCCTCGACGACCGTCTACTGACGTGATTCACT
>CALBKH010000037.1 GCA_937892955.1 uncultured Alphaproteobacteria bacterium | reverse complement strand
GTGAATCACGTCAGTAGACGGTCGTCGAGGGCTATCCGCGCACAGGTCTCATCAGTCTCGAACGCGGCTTCCTGGCGATCTCAGGCCCGGAAGGCGAACTTGGAAGGGTTCCGCTAGACGACATCGAAGCGGTCATCGTCGCCAATCCCGCCGCGAGCATGACCACGCAAGTCGTGGCGGCTCTCGCCCGTCGAGGAGCCCCACTCGTCATCAGCGGCCCCGACTTTCGCCCGAGCGCCTTCGTTCTTCCCGTCGACGGCCATCACGATCAAGGCAGCCGAATAGAAGCCCAAGCAGAAGCGACGCTTCCTGTCCGCAAGCGGCTCTGGGCCGAGATCGTCAAGGCAAAGATCACGGCACAGGCAGAAGCTCTCGACCGCGTCGGGGCCGGAGCAGGCACGGTTCGCACTCTGGCGACGAAAGTGCGCTCGGGAGACCCCGACAATTTCGAAGCACTCGCCTCTCAGAGATACTTTCCCGCTCTCTTTGGTCGACGATTTCGACGCATCCGAGACGCGGGTTCGACGAACGATCTCTTGAATTACGGATACACAATCCTCAGAGCCGCCACCGCGCGGTCCATCGTTGCGGCAGGGCTTCACCCCTCGCTGGCATTGCACCATCGCAGCAAGGGCGATGCGCTCCGCCTCGCCGACGACCTCATGGAACCCTTTCGCCCCTCGGTCGACCTCATCGTTCGCGACTTGACCGACGAGGGGATCGATCGCCTCGACCCGATCGTCAAGAAGCGCCTCGCCGGGGTCCTCCATGCCGATTTCGCGACAGCGGAGGGGCGAACGCCGCTTTCGAACGTTCTCGGGCGCTTGGCCGTGACGCTGGCGCAGGTCTACACCGGAGAGCGCAAAACACTGGCGCTGCCAAAGCCCCTCATCCCCCTCGAAGCGGATGAGGATGCCGAACTATGCGTGCCGTGAGTTCCTTGTCGGGGTATCGTGTCTTGTGGGTGATGGCTTTGTTCGATCTTCCGGTCATGACGAAGCCCGAACGCAAGCGGGCGACGAAATTTCGCCAATTCCTCTTGGACGAGGGATTTCTGATGATGCAGTTCTCCTGTTACCTACGCTTCACGGCAGGCAAGGAGCAGGCAGAAGCAATCACCCGCAGGATCGGCCGCCACGTCCCGAAGGACGGAAAGGTCGACGTGATCTGGTTCACCGATCGCCAATATGCCGACATCCGCAGCTATCGCGGCAAGTCCGACGAACCGAGACCTGCTCGTCCCGATCAACTCACGCTCTTCTGAATCGTCGCCGACTTGGCCGATCGAATGAAACAGGGCTTGATTTCCAGGCGCAAGAAGGCGAAAAACCCTCTGAAAACAGAGGGTTTCCCGAAGGGCGTTCTAGCAGGGAACGCGGTGCGGCCCAACCGCAGCGGACGGGCCTTCATCCAGACCCCGGTTTCAGTTCTAGCAGGGAACGCGGTGCGGCCCAACCGCAGCACCCGCACGACGGCCGATATCGCCCGCTTCGTTCTAGCAGGGAACGCGGTGCGGCCCAACCGCAGCGGCCGAAGGTGGTGAGGCGCAGGACGCGGCGTTCTAGCAGGGAACGCGGTGCGGCCCAACCGCAGCCGCCTCGACCTCTTCGATCGTCAATCCGCCGTTCTAGCAGGGAACGCGGTGCGGCCCAACCGCAGCGTCGCGGTGAAGGTCTGGGCGGCGACGTTGGTTCTAGCAGGGAACGCGGTGCGGCCCAACCGCAGCACAGCGCCAAGCTGCCCGACCTGAAGCGCGGTTCTAGCAGGGAACGCGGTGCGGCCCAACCGCAGCGGCGGTGATGAACGGCCACTTCCAGTGCAGGTTCTAGCAGGGAACGCGGTGCGGCCCAACCGCAGCAGGTTGCAGAAGGGGCACGGGGAAGGCGGGGTGACCGTGGATACGACGCCAGAGCCATCCTCGAACTGGTCGCCGCGCTCGGCGGGACCGCGCACATCCCGACCTGTTCGGATCGCCGCGTGCAGCGATCCGTCGACCGCGAACTCTACCGAAAGCGCAACCTCGTCGAGCGGTTCTTCTGTAAATTAAAGCACTTCCGGCGTGTGGCCACCCGCTACGAGAAACTCGCGGCGAACTACCTCGCAGCCGTGCTCCTCGCCGCCGCTCGACTCTGGATGCGGTTCGAGTCCATGGCCTAGGTGCCGGTTCCTCTGCCGGATTAACCTTTCCATAGGTTTCTGATTGCTTTCCGCGACCGAAAATGAGATCAACATCTCACACGGTCATCGCAAGCTCATCGGAACCGGTCGACGGAAACGTCGGCCGGTTTTCGATTTCCGGCGTATGCGGTCTTGCTCGTCGCCGGCCGGCGCACGACAGTGGGCGCCGAAGCCCGATCGCAGACGGGCGGAGGAACCCGAACATGAGCCTGCCGATCGCCGACCGATCGATCCTGGTCACCGGAGCGTCGACCGGCATCGGTCGCGCCGCCGTCGAGATCCTGGCGCGCCGCGGCTGGCGCGTCTTCGCCACCGCCCGCCGCACCGAGGATCTCGATGCCCTGACCGCGCTCTCCGGGGTCGAGGCGATCTTTCTCGACTATGCCGACCCCGCCTCGATCGAGGCCTGCGCCACCCGCGTACTCGACGCCACCGACGGCCGCCTCTATGCCCTCTTCAACAACGGCGCCTACGGCCAGCCCGGCGCCGTCGAGGATCTGACGCCCGAGGTGCTGCGCGCCCAGTTCGAGGCCAATTTCTTCGGCTGGCACGATCTCACCCGTCGCCTGATCCCGGCGATGCGGGCGACCGGTCGCGGCCGCATCGTCCAGTGCTCCTCGGTGCTCGGCATCGCCGCGATGAAGTATCGCGGTGCCTATACCGCCTCGAAATTCGCTCTCGAAGGCCTCACCGACACCCTCAGGATGGAGCTTCGCGGCTCCGGCATCGAGGTCGCCTCGATCCGCCCCGGCCCGATCGCCACCCGCTTCGTCGCCACCGCGACCCGGCACTTCGTCCAGAACGTCGACATCGACCGCTCGGTCCACGCCGAGGTCTATCGCCGCCGTCTCGCCCGCATGGGCCGTGGCGGCGCCACCCGATTCAAGTTGCCGCCGGAAGCCGTCGTCGACAAACTCCTGCACGCGCTGGAATCGCCGCGGCCGCGCCCCACCTATCGGGTGACGACGCCGACGCTGATCATCGATGTCGCCCGCCGGCTGTTGAGCGACGCGGCGATGTCGCGATTGGCGGGACGGATTTCGGATCGCGAGTGAGCAGAAGGGGCGGCGCCCATGCGGTTCTTCGATATCGTTCTGGTCGTCCTCATGCTCGGCGTCGCCGGCGCCCTCGGCCTCGGCGTTCTCAACATGGCGCGCGGCGGCTCGCCCGCCCGCTCGCAACGACTGATGCGCTGGCGCGTCGGCCTCCAGGCCGGCGCTCTCGTCGCCGTCGTCCTGGTGCTGTGGCTGCGCGGCTGATACCGACGGGAACGGGGAGAGTTCAGGTGGTCGTGCTCAATCGCATCTACACCCGCAAGGGCGACGACGGGTCGACGGCGCTGGTCACCGGCGAGCGCATCCCCAAGTCCGCGCCGCGCGTCGCCGCCTACGGCACGATCGACGAGACCAATTCCGTGGTCGGTCTCGCCCGCCTCCATACGCGCGACCTGCCCGAACTCGACGCCATGCTGGCGCGCATCCAGAACGACCTCTTCGACCTCGGCGCCGATCTCGCCACGCCGCCCGACGCCGAGACCAAATGGGAGCCGCTGCGCGTCGTCCAGGCCCAGGTCGACCGGCTCGAACGCGAGATCGACACCCTCAACGCCGACCTGGAGCCGCTGAAGTCCTTCGTCCTGCCCGGCGGCAGCCCGGCCGCCGCCCATCTCCACCTCGCTCGCACCGTGTCGCGCCGCGCCGAACGGGTGATGGTCGAGATGATCGGCGAGACCCCCGGCGCCGTCTCCGACGTGGCGATCGCCTACGTCAACCGCCTCTCCGACTTCTTCTTCGTCGCCGCCCGTTGGGCCAACGACCACGGGCGCACCGACGTGCTGTGGGTGCCCGGCGCCAATCGCTGACCTCGAACGCCTCGATCCGGCGCGATCGACGGCGTCCTCGAATTCCACGCGGCGACGCCAGCCGGCCGGCGAACATCGCCTCGCCGCCTCTCCCCCGTTGGTCGCATCCCCACGCGACCGCCGTTCGAAGACGCGCGGAAACCCACGATTCGTGGCGGTTTTCCGCCGTCGCACCAAACGTCAATATCTTTCCTTTTTCGTATACATCTCGAATTGACATCGCCGGACGACGCCGCTAGCGTCCGGGCCGCATTTTCCCGTCGTTTTCGCGCCGGACGGGAGAGGATTCCTCTCCGCGACGGCCCGACGAGGTTCGTATGCGCCGGCCACGCCGGCCTGACCGGAGACCCTGCCCCATGAAGATCCTGGTGCCCGTGAAGCGGGTGGTCGACTACAACGTGAAGATCC
>CALBKH010000036.1 GCA_937892955.1 uncultured Alphaproteobacteria bacterium | reverse complement strand
CGACGATGTAGGGGACGAGCTTGACCTGCGTGCTCTGGAAGAGCGCATAGCCGAAGCCGATCGTGGCAATCGCGAGGGCCGTGATCCCGATGAGGCGCCAGTTGCGGGCGGCTTGGATGAAATCGCCGTAGCGTTCGTTCCATTCCTGGCGCGCGGCGAGATAGGGGTTCTCGGGTGGGGTGGCGTCGACCATCGCTCTCGCGGCTCCTCGTCTCAAGGTTTCGTCGGTCGGGTGGCAGCAGCACTCTGACGCGCCTGATCGAGCTTGGCGTTGGCGAGGCCGAGGGTGGACGTGCCATAGGACCCAGGAGCGCCGATCGCCTGATCGCGGGCGGCGGAGGCGAGTGCGCCACTGGTCGACCCGAATCCCTGCCGCATGCCGGCGAGCACCGAGGCGCCGACCGAGGCGCCGCCGGCGCGCGCCGCCGAATAGCCGGAGGCAGCTGCCCGCCCTCCCCCATGGACGAGCGCGGCGCTGCCGGCGGCGAAGGACGCGGCCTGGCCGCCGTGGCGGATCGCCTCCATGCCGCCGGTGACCGAAGTGCCCTGAACCACGCCCTGAATGATGTTCGGCACGTAGATCGAGACGACGAAGACGACGACCGAGATTCCGGCGATCGCCAGCGTCGAGACGAACTGATCGGATCCGGTCGAGGCGTTGGCGAGCCCCAAGAGAACGTCGGAGCCGATGCGGGCGATCATCACCAGCGCCATCAGCTTCATGCCGACGGAGAAGGCATAGGTCAGATAGCGGATCGCGAAATCCTTGGTATAGGAGGAGCCGCCGAGGCCGAGCATGATCATGCCGGCGAGGAGCCCGACATACATCTCGACCATCACCGCGACGAAGACCGCGGCGACCAGCGAGAAGCAGACGACGACCACGACCATGGCGAAGACGGCGGCGATCGCCAGCGAGTTGTCCTCGAAGAGGCCGAACTTGGCCTTGTCGGACATGGTCGCGGCGACCTTCAGGCCGGCGTTGAAGACGTTCGCAGGAGACGCCGATCCACCACCGGCACCGATCTGGTAGAGACTGTCGACGACCGCCTTGGCGAAGCTCGGGCCCTGTTCGAGCACGAAGGCGAAGAGGCCGATGAACAGGATCCGCCGGACGAGGGCAGCGAACCAACCGTCGAGTGAGGCGGCCTCGATCGCCAGGAAGATCGCGGCGACCCCGACCTCGATGCCGGCGAGGATCCAGAACAGCGAGCGCGCCGCCTGCATGACGGTCGTCTCCCAACCGCGCGCCGCCGTCACCACCTGGTTTTCCAGGGTGGTGAGAACACTGCCCTCCTGCGCGAGCGCCGGGGCGGCAGCCAGCAGGCAGGCGCTGGCGGTGATGATCGCGATCGGCGTTTTGGATATCCGCATCCCCTGCCCTCCCCTCACCAACGCGGCTTCATCTGCTGACCGCCGGTGGTATCGTAGGTCTTCGGCGCACCGAGGAAGTCCTCGGCCATAGTCCGCTTGTCTCTGGCCTTCAGCGCGAGGCCGACGGCGGTGCCGAGGATGACGATGACGGCGAGGGCGAGGAGGAGGAAACGCATCCGGCTCACCAGCGTGGCTCCATGGTCTGGCCGCCGCTCGTCGAGGGCGCGGTGGAATCGAAGAAGCTCTCGCGGCGGGCTTGGGCGAGATCGCGGCTCGCCTGTTCCGACTGGTACCAGGTGCCCATCATCGTCATCTGCTGGGAGACGAGGCCACGCAGCTTTTGCATCTGGGCGACCTGTTGGGCGGCGATGTCGTGGCCGACCTGCAACGCCCGCATCTGCCCGTCGGCGCTCTCCGACATCGAGCGCAGCTGCGACATGGTCGCTTCTTCGGTCGAGAACTGCTCGGCGGTGAGGCCGGCGGCCTTCAGGGTGCCGCCGATCGTGTCGCGGTTGGTCGCCGACCAGCTCTGCCAGGTCGCGGAGAAGTTCTGTCCGGTCGGTTGGCTGGCCTTGAAGTCGGAATAGGACTTGAAGCGAGCGGAGAGCACGTCGTCGATGTTGCCCATGGAGAAGGAGATCCCCTGGGCCTTGGTCACGACGCTCTGCAGGCGGTTCAGGTCGCTTTGGACCTGCCCCCAGACATGAGCCGGCAGCTGCGCCGTGTTCTGCAGCATGTTCTGGTAGATCCGCAGTTGGTTCTGGATCTGCTCGGTGAGCTGGGTGATCTGCGTCACCTGATTGTCGATCTGGGTCGCCGAGTGGCCGACCAGACTGACCAGCTCGCCGTTGTTGAGGAGCTGCGTCCATTCGGTCGCGCCGCCGGTCAACCCGCCGCCGCCGGCGGAGGCCGGGTAGGGCGAGAGCAGGATCGCGACCACGGTGAGGATTGCGCCGGCGTCACGCCGGTGGGAGCAAGGTCTCGGCATGAGCCACCCCTCTCTGTTGGAGCCAATGGCGGGGCCAGTCGGTCCCGAACGCGGCGTGAAGGGATCGGATCGTCGCGAGGTCCGCCTTGCCCGACGCTCCGACGAAGGCGAGGGTCAGGGGCCCCAGGCTCATGTCGAAGAGGCGTCGACCGATTGGTGAGACGGCGTAGTACTCACGTTTCGGCACGGCATTCGCGACGATCTCGATCTGGCGCTCGTTGAACCCGATGCGCTCGTAGAACTCTCGTGTGCCCGGTTCGCGCGCCGCCCCGTTGGGCAGGCAGATCTTGGTCGGGCAGCTCTCCTTCAGGACGTCGATGATCCCGGACCGCTCGGCATCCGAGATCGACTGGGTGGCGAGGATCACCGCGCAATTGGCCTTGCGCAGCACCTTCAGCCATTCCCGGATCTTGTCGCGGAAGGCGGGGTGGCCGAGCATCAGCCAGGCCTCGTCGAGGATGATCAGGCTCGGCGCGCCGGTGAGCCGCTTCTCGATGCGACGGAAGAGATAGAGGAGCACGGGCACCAGACTGCGCTCGCCCATGGTCATCAACTCTTCGACCTCGAAGGTCTGGAAGGCGCCGAGCGCCAGACCGTCGGTCTCGGCGTCGAGGAGCTGACCCATCGGACCGTCGACGGTGTAGGCGTGGAGCGCGTCCTTGATCTCGCGCATCTGCACGCCCGAGACGAAGTCGGAGAGCGAGCGGCCGCGCGCCGCCGCCATCAGCTCGATCTGCCGCGAGACGGCGTTGCGATGGTCCGGCGTGACGGTCACGCCCTGCAGGACGATCAGGGTTTCGATCCACTCGGACGCCCAGGCGCGATCGGCCTCGCTCGACAGTTCCGACAGGGGACAGAAGGCGAGAGCCCCCTCCCCTGCCCCGGCGCCGATGTCATAGTGGTCGCCGCCGACGGCGAGCGTCAGCGGCAACATCGACCCGCCCTTGTCGAAAGCGAAGACCTGCGCGCCGTCGTAGCGACGGAACTGCGCGGCGATGAGGGCGAGCAGCGTCGACTTGCCAGATCCGGTCGGCCCGAACACCAGGGTGTGGCCGACGTCGTCGACATGGAGGTTGAGGCGGAACGGCGTCGAGCCCGACGCCACCTGCATCAAGGGCGGCGAACCCTCGGGATAGAAGGGACAGGGCGCGACCTCGGCTCCCGACCAGACCGAGTTCAACGGGATCAGATCGGCGAGGTTGCGCGTGCTGATCAGCGGTTCGCGGACATTCGAGTACCAATTGCCGGGCAGGCTGCCGAGGAAGGCCTCGGTCGCATTGAGCGTCTCGATCCGGGCGCCGAAGCCTTCCGACTGGACCAGGCGGCGCACCGCTTCGGCCTTGTCGCGCAGCCGCTCCTCGTCTTCGTCGAAGAGCACGATCACCGCGGTGTAGTAGCCGAAGGCGACGAGACCCGAGGCGGCCTCGGCGATGGCGTCCTCAGTCTCGGCGACCATCGAAGCCGCATCCTGATCGAGCGATCGGCTCGCCGTCTGGAAGAGTTGGTCGAGGAACGGCCGGACCTTCTGCTGCCACTTCTTCCGCGTCCGCTCCAGACGCTCGCGCGCCTCGTGCTCGTCGAGGAACATGAAGCGGCTCGACCAACGATAGGTGAGAGGCATCAGGTCGAGGGCGTTGAGAATGCCGGGGGCGCTCTCCGCCGGCAGACCGTCGATGGCGACGATCGCCAGACGGCGATGATCGACCAGCGGTCCGAGCCCGTGGTGGAACTCTGCGACCGCCAACCAGTCGAGATACATCGGGATCGCCGGCAGACGGACCGGGTGGTTCTCGCCGGTGATGGCGAAGCGGACGAACTGGAAGAGTTCGTCATAGCGCGCGACACGGAGGCCGCTCGCTTCGCTCACCTCGCGGGTGACCATCCGGCGGATCGACAGCACGCCGGCGAGATATTGCTCGACCTCGCGAATGCTGGTGCGGAAGAAATGGAGTGTGGTGTCGACGAAGCTCGCGGTGCGGCTCTCGTCGTCGGCATAGACGAAACGCGCCAGCCCGGCCTTGCGCGGCGAAGCCGAACGCCAGGTCAGGATCATCGCGTGTCGGCTCTCGAAGTGACCGCTCGCGCGTTCGAAGCGGATCCGCCGTTCGTCGTCGATCGCCCGGCTGACGGGATCGGGAAACCGGCAGGCCTCTCGGGCCGGATAGGTGGTCGTCGGGACCCGCACCGCCTCGACCTGGATCATCCAGCCGGATCCGAGCCGCGCCAGGATGGCGTTGATCCGGCGGGAGACCTCGTTGCGCTCGAAGTCGGTCGAGCTCTCGCTGTCGGGGCCGGCGAAGTACCAACCGGCCATCAACGAGCCGTCCTTGAGCAGGATGACGCCGTTCTCGACCAGGGCCGCATAGGGCACCAGGTCGGAGAAGGACGGGCCGGAAGGACGGAAGGAGCGGAGCGCGACCATGTCGGACCTCACGCGCGACGCCAGGGGGTGGAGGTCGGCCGATAGATCGGCCGATAGCGGATGTAGCGGGCATAGACCGCCCGCATCTGCGGATCGGCCTTGGCCATCATCCGCAGGATTCCGAGGACGATCGTCCAGAGGAGGAAGCCGACGAGCGCCGAGGTCCAGGTCAGCACCACGAAGATCAGGATCGCCGCGGCGAGCCCGGTGACCAGCACCAACTCGCGGTCGGCGCCGAGCAGCAGGTTGGGACGCGACAGCGCCCGGTGAATGCGCGTGCGCTCGAGCGAGGACGTGATCTCGGCCATCACGCCCCCTCCCCTGCCCGCTCGTCACTCACGCCGATGGAGGCGCCGGTCGAGCCGAACAGAGCGACGATCTGGGAGGCGCCGAGCAGGATGCCGGCGACGAGCACCACGTACATCAGCCGCCGCGCGAAATCGTTGAGCTCGCCGCCGAAGATCAGCATGCCGCCGGCGACCGCGACGGCCGCCAGCGCGATGAAGCCGGCGACCGGACCGGTGATCGACTGCTGGATCTGCTGAAGCGGGCTCTCCCACGGCAGGCTGCCGCCGCTCGAGGCGAACGCCGGGCCGGCGGTGCAGGCGACCAAGAAGAGGGAGAGGAGAACGAGCGTGCAGGTTCGATCAGGCGACATGGCGTCTTGCCTCGGTTGAGAGAGGGCGGGTCTGGTAGTGGCCATCGACGAAGCCCTCGACCTCGAGGATCTCGCGCAGGCGTCGACCGGTCGGGGTTCGTTCGATCGACACGACGAGGTCGACGGCCTCGCCGATCACTTCGTGCATCGGCTGCCGGCTCGCTTCGGCCGTCAGCTGTTCGAGCCGGCGCAGGGCGGAAGCCGCGGTGTTGGCGTGAACCGTGGTGATCCCGCCGGGATGGCCGGTGTTCCAGGCCTTGAGCAGGGTCAGGGCGGCGCCGTCGCGCACCTCGCCGACGATGATGCGGTCGGGACGCAGCCGCATCGTCGATTTGAGGAGGCGCGCCATGTCGACGGTGTCGGAGGTGTGGAGCGCGACGGCGTTCTCGGCAGTGCAGCGGATCTCGGCCGTGTCCTCGAGGATCACCAGGCGATGGTCGGGCGCGATGCGGACCATCTCGGCGATCACCGCATTGGCGAGCGTCGTCTTGCCCGATCCCGTGCCGCCGGAGACGACGATGTTGCGGCGGGAAGAGACGGCCATGCGCAAGGCATCCGCCTGCCCTTCGCTCATCACGCCCGAGGCGACATAGGCGTCGAGCGCGATCAGTTGCGACGCCCGCTTGCGGATGGTGAAGGTCGGGGCGCCGACGACCGGCGGCAACAGCCCCTCGAAACGGTGTCCGCCGATCGGCAACTCGCCAGAGACGATCGGGCGTGTGTCGTCGGCCTCCGACTGGAGCGCGTGGGCGACGCTGCCGATGATGATCTCGGCGGTGCCGGCGAGCATGGTTTCGGCTTCACGGATCCCCTCCCCCAACCGCTCGACGAAGATCCGCCCATCGGGATTGAGCATGATCTCGACGACCGACGGGTCTTCGAGTGCGGCGCGGAGCAGCGGCCCGAGCGCCTCTTCGAGCTTGCGGACCAATCGGGGATGGGAGCGCGCCTGAGCCATGCCGAACCCGCCGTCTCAAGCCGCGACGGCGGCGTGGGCGCCGAACTCGGAGGCATAGCCGGGCGGGCAGACCTTCTCGAAGCTGATCCGATCCGCCGGAAGCGTTCCCGCGACGCTGATGGTCTCGCCGATGAGGCGAACCTCGCCGAGCCGTCGCATCGGCCAGTGCGCCCGCTGCAGGATCCGCTCGAAGCGGACGTCGGTCGCCATCACGATCTCGCGGTAGTCGTTGGCCATCGACCAGTCGATGACCGCGGCGAAGAGTGTCAGGGTCGCCTGATGGAGCGTCCGTGACGAGACCGTCGAGCCGGTGGTCGTGTCGACGCAGAAGCGCGAGGCCTCGATCACGCCGCGATGGGTGCGGAGCTTCCGGCCGTCGAGCAGTTGTGGGAAGGTTCGCTCCAGCATGGTCGGGCCGGTAGCCGGCAGAAGTCGGGCGCATCCGACGACGGTGTCGCTCGGCGTGATCGCGAGGATGTAAGTGGGGCCGAGCCGATCGTATTCGTCGAGCTCCTTCCCTTCTTCGATTCGGACGTTCCAACCGAGGCGTCCGCCGAAGATGCGGGCGCGCAACCGATGCATCTGATCAATCAGATCGCGTGCGTGATCGGTGTCGGCGTTCGAGATCGCTACGGCTCGCATGGCTCGGTCCCTCGGTTCGTTGGAACGAAGCCAAGGGGAGCACGGATGGCGCGCGGCGTCAGACCGGCGAATTTGACGGGGTGTAGTCGTCGATTCGCAGGTCCGAAGATCGTCGTCGGTGTTGGGTCTCGAGTTGCGATCGGTCTGACGTTTCCCCGTCAATTTCGACGGGTTCGGTCAAGCGGAGAATCGGGCGATATTCGGCGGCAACTTGCGGAACTGGCGCAAAGATTCGGGAATGCGATTCGATGCCGTCAGGGAGCGCGGGGCGACCGGTAAGTTTTCGTTAACCATTAAGTCCTTGCCTGCCCATGAGAATCGCACATACTGGCGCCAACACGGCCAGATCCCCGTTTCTGGCGCCATTTTCTCGACAGGTGGAAGGCGACATGCTCCCGCTCCCCTCATTCGAATTCGACGACAAGATCCTGATGCAGGGGGCTGAAATCTCCCGCAAGCTGGATCAGCTACGTCAGGAAAAATTCCCGCCGGATGCCAAGAAGAAGCTTCGACTGTTCGCCATGGCGGAGGTTGCCCACTATCTCGGGGTCAGTCCGAACAACTTGAAGCGACTTCACCTCGAAGGGAAAGGACCCGAACCTCAGATCGCCTCCGGCGGTCGGAGGTTCTACACGGCAGCGCAGATGGCGGAGCTGCGTGACTATCTCGACAAGAACGGTCGCTCGGACGCGAAGAAGTATGTCCCGTGGCGAAAGCCGGGCGAGAAGCTGCAGGTCATCGCCGTCGTCAATTTCAAGGGCGGTTCCGGCAAGACGACGACGACGGCTCATCTCGCTCAACATCTGGCGCTGACCGGGCACCGAGTTCTCATGGTGGATCTCGATCCGCAGGCGTCGCTTTCGGCGTTGCACGGGTTCCAGCCCGAACTCGATCGCAATCCCTCGCTCTACGACACCATCCGCTACGACGGGGCACGCAAGCCGATCTCCGACGTCATCCTACCGACCAACTTTCCCTTACTCGACATCATTCCGGCCAATCTCGAACTCCAAGAATACGAGTACGACACGCCGCTCGCCATGCAGGGAAGCGGTGAAGGGCGGCGCTTCTTCACGCGTTTCGGCGCCGCACTCGCAGACGTCGACGACCGCTATGACGTGGTGTTGATCGATTGTCCGCCGCAGCTCGGGTACCTGACGCTGACGGCTCTGACGGCGGCGACATCCGTCCTCATAACGGTTCACCCGCAGATGCTGGATCTCATGTCGATGAGCCAGTTTCTTCTGATGCTCGGCAACATCGTCAAGACCATCCGCAAGGCGGGGGCCGAGGTGAAGATGGACTGGCTGCGCTATCTGATCACACGCTACGAACCGACGGATGTGCCACAGGCTCAGATGCTCGGCTTCATGCATTCCATGCTCGCCGGCGAAATCCTGAAGAGCCCCATGCTCAAGTCGACGGCTATTTCGGATGCGGGTCTGACCAAGCAGACGCTCTACGAAGTCGAACGGTCGAACTTCAATCGCGATACCTACGATCGTGCCATCGAGTGCATGGATGCCGTCAATTTCGAGGTCCAGGGCCTCATCCACCAGGCATGGGGGCGGCTGTGATGTTGACGGCCGTCAAAAGCGGGGAAATCCCCTGCCCTCTCAATCGGATGCAGGTCTGACGCCATGGCTCGCAAGAACCCTTTTGCCAATCTGATGGATGAAAGCGCGCCGGAGGCGGAGCGTCCGGCTCTCGACTACACCATCAAGGGAGCGTCGCGGTCGATCATCAGCTCGATCGGCGAATTGGCGGCACAGGCCGATCGGCTCGCCGAAGGAGAAACGATTGTCGACCTCGATCCCGAGCTCGTCGATGCCTCCTTCGTGCGGGATCGGTTGGAGGATGACGAAGTCGAGTTCCAAGAACTCGTCGAGGCCATTCGCGAGCGCGGGCAGGATAGTCCCATTCTCGTCCGCCCGCATCCGACTGCCGTCGGACGTTACATGGTCGTCTTCGGCCGGAGGCGTCTGAAGGCCGCTCGGCTGCTCGGGCGGAAGGTGAGGGCCGTCGTAAAGGCGCTCTCTGACAAGGACCATGTCGTCGCGCAAGGCCAAGAGAATTCAGCCCGCGCCAACCTGACCTTTATCGAACGGGCTGTCTTCGCCGATACGCTCTGCCGACTTAAGTACGATGGCGACAACGCCGTCGTCCTCGCCGCGTTGTCCATCGACAAGGCGACCCTGTCGAAGATGTTGTCCGTGGCGACCCTTCCGTCCGAGGTTCTCTCCGCACTCGGGCGAGCCAAGGGGATCGGCCGCGATCGCTGGTACGAATTGAAGCAGCTTCTCGAGAAGCCAGCGAGACTGGAGGCTGCTCTGGAGGTCGTTGCGGACAGCGACTTTCGGAGCCTGCCGAACGAAGAGCGCTTCAATACGCTGATCGCGCGGGTGAAGGCATCCAATGCGGTGACGCCTCGTCGTTCGCTGGACCGTCGCAGTTGGAGTCCTCGAGACGGGGCGCTGGCTGCGGAAATCATCGAAGACGGACGCAAATTCACGCTGGCGCTGAAAGCGCGAAGCGGGGAGGCGGCTGCCTTCGGAGCCTTTCTCTCTGCCAATCTCGATCGCTTCTATGAGGCGTTCCGGCAGGAGAATTCGTCGAACCAAAATGGAGAGTGACGCAAAGAAAAAAGGCCCCCGAAACGACCGTTCCGGAAGCCCTTCTCTCGTGTAGCAACTAGAGATTCGCATTTCCGGGAATCACCGTCAAGCGTTTTCCACGCCGTTTCGGCGAGCAGATTTTTTTTGCCCGAACAAAGGCAAAGGCATCATGCAGCCCTATCAGTCCAGAACGCCCTTCGGAGGGCGATCGCTGACGCTTGCCCATGTGGCAGCGCAGTCCAAGGCGGAGGCGCGAGCCCCGGAAAAGGTTGTCCACAAGTGGGAGGTCTTCCGTTCGATCTGCACTGCCAAAGCCAGACTCGGGGTCTCCGAGCGGGCGCTGGCGGTGCTCGACGCGCTGCTGAGCTTCCATCCGGAGACGACGCTGTCGGGTGACAAGCTCGTGGTGTGGCCGTCGAACCGACAGCTGGCGCTCCGGGCACACGGCATGGCGCCGGCGACGCTGCGTCGGCACATCGCCGGCCTGGTCGACGCCGGCCTCATCGTCCGCCGCGACAGCCCCAACGGCAAGCGCTACGCCCGCAAAGGGGAGGGTGGAGAGATCGATCAGGCTTTCGGCTTCGATCTGACGCCGCTCGTCGCCCGCGCCGAAGAGATCGAGAGCCTGGCGGAGGACGTCCGCGCCGCCGATCGGGCGCTGCGGCTGGCGCGCGAGCGCATCACCATCTGCCGCCGCGACATCGCCAAGATGATCGCCACCGGCCTCGAGGAGGGCGTTCCGACGCGCCGAGAGGGTAGGGGACCGGCCGACTGGAGCGAGGTCCATGCTCATTTCCGCTCGATCGTCGGGGGCATTCCGCGCAATGCTGGGCTCACCGAACTCGAAGGGATCGCCGACGATCTCTCGACGCTTGCAGACGACGTGTTCATGTTGTTGGAAATACATGGAAAAGACGAGAATACGAGCGGCGATGAGTCTCAAATTGAGCGTCACATACAGAATTCAAACCCACACCCCTCTACTGAACTTGAACCTCGCTTCCAAGAAGTGAGGGCGGCGAGGGCAGAGATCGAACCACGAGCGCCCAAACTTGCGGAAGGGGCCTTCCCCTTGGGGATGGTGCTCCAGGCCTGTCCCGACATCATCGACTATGCCCGAGACGGCATCTCCAGCTGGCGCGACTTCCTCGCCACCGCAACCGTGGTGCGGCCGATGCTCGGGATTTCGCCGAGCGCTTGGGAGGAGGCGAGGGGAATCCTCGGCGAGGTTCAGGCGGCCGTCGTCGTCGCGGCGATCCTGCAACGCCACGCGATGATCGCATCGGCCGGCGGCTATCTGCGTAGTCTGACGCGCAAGGCGGAGGAGGGCGGCTTCAGCCTCGGCCCGATGTTGATGGCGCTGATCGGCAGCAGGAAGCGCGAAAAGGCGAGGGCGTGAGGGCCGGGCAAGCTCCGATGGGAGGTTTCGATCGTCGGCCTGGCAGAGAAGTCACGGTTCACCCGGTCAGGGAACTCGTGGTGTGTTTTCCTTTTTGCGGTTCTTCGCGTGGGATGCCTTGCCGATCTCGCGGCGCCGGACGAGTTTGGCCATGCGAACGGCGATCTCCGCGTGATTAACCTCTTCGGGATCGAAGGGGCGGCCGTACCAACGAGACAGCTCGGCATGACGCTCGTGGGTCGGATCCTGCATGGCGGAGAGGAACTCTTCGAAACCGGGAAACCCGCCGACATCTTCCGGCGGTCCTCGTCGAGCGCCGCCGACGAGACGGGGGTAACTCTCTCCCTCGACGACTGGCAGAACCTCCTCGATCGTGAGGTGAAACCGCCAATCGTCCCCGAAGTCGTAGACGTAGGTGAGCTCGGTCACTCCTCGGTCGATCAAAGCTCCGATCCTGATGTTCTTGGCGTCCCGCATGTCGTCACCCCATTCTCGGTCGGGGATGCCGTAGCGGCGGTCGCCGATCTCGAACAGGAAGAGATGACGATTGTCGAAGGGGACGACGGCCTGGATCGCGTCGTGCAGGCCACGCAGGCTGACGGTCGAGGGAACCTCGATCGTTCGCCAGATCTGCGGCGTGACGTCGAGAAGCACGATCCGAATGCGAGCGATGTCATCGGCACGGGACACTGGCGTTCTCCATCGGTGTGGCGCCGGTCTTTCACCGACCAGGATAGAGCTCGGGAAACCAACGCTCCATGACGTTGATGGGATGGAACGTGATTCGGTAATGGCTTATATTTCGAACATTATCGCGTGAATTCGATCAACCGACGAGACATGAAATGCGATCTGCGTCCCTCGATTCCCTGCCCGGAAAGGTTCGCTCCGGATTGGCCAAGCTCGGTGGCGACATCGCGGCGGCACGGCGTAAACGGCGCTTGACGACTGCGATGATGGCCGAACGCATCGGCGTGGCGCGTGGCACCTACGGCAAGCTCGAAAAAGGTGATCCCGCGGTCTCGATCGGAGCCTATGCGATGGCGCTCTTCGCGCTCGGACATCCCACCGGGTTTGCTGATCTCATCGATCCCGGCACGGACGAAACCGGGTTGATGCTCGAGGCGGAGCGGCTGCCGAAGAGGGTTCGTCCGAAGAAGACGGCGGTGCCCCTATGAGACGCTCGATCCGAGTGGCCATCGGTGACAACGCCCGCGACGTCGGGCTGTTGCATCACGACGGTCAGGGTGCCCGTGAAACGGCGGCCTTCCAATATGCCGCCTCGTGGCTCGGTGACCGAAGCGGTTTCGCCATCGATCCGACCCTGCCGCTCGTCGCCGGCCCGCAGTTTCATCGTCGCGGTCGAGGCGGTTCGCTGTTTCACGGCGCGATCGCCGATACCGAGCCGGATGGCTGGGCCCGGCGCGTCATCCTGCGCGATCACGCCAAACGACGGCAGGAGGCGAGACGAGAGGGGAGGGAGGTTGCGGCCGTCGCCCTGTCCTCTCTGGATTTTCTGCTGGCGGTGGACGATGTCGCGCGCGTCGGGGCTCTGCGCTTCGCCGATGAGAATGGCGTCTTCCAGAGAGCTCCCGAGGAGGGGAGGCGGACCGTTCCTCCGCTCGTGGAACTCGGCGCCCTTCTGTCGGCGTCGCGAGCGGTCGAAGCCAACGAGGAGACGGCGGCCGATCTTGCCTATCTCAGAGGGCGGGGAACCTCTCTCGGCGGCCTGCGCCCGAAATGCACCGTGGTCGACGACGATGGTACCCTTTCGATCGGCAAGTTCCCGAGCGTCGCCGACGATCGAGCGGTGACGAAGGGCGAGATTCTGGCTCTGAGGCTCGCCGCCGCCGCCGGCATCGATGCTGCCGTCGGCAGGCTCGTCGAGAGCGAAGGGCAGTCGATCGCTCTGATCCGCCGGTTCGATCGGCCGGCCGGCGGTGGCCGCTCGATGTACGTCTCCGCAGCCACTATGATCGGCGCAGAAGAAGGGGAGGGGGCCGAGCACAGCTACACTGAGATCGTCGACGCGCTGAGGGCACACGGGATTGCACCGCAGGCCGACACGGAGGAGCTCTGGCGCCGGATTGCCTTCTCCATCCTCGTCACCAACGTCGACGATCACCTCCACAACCACGGCTTTCTGCATGTCGATGGCGGCCTGTGGCGCCTGGCTCCCGCCTTCGACGTCAATCCCTTTCCCGAACGGGCGCGCGAGTTGAAGACCTGGATCTCCGAGGAGGTCGGACCGGAGGCGCGGGTCGACGGCTTGATGAGTGTGCTGCCGTATTTCCGGATGTCGCGCGACACGGCCGTGACGGTCCTCGCGCAAGTGGAGGAAGCGGTTTCGCGATGGCGTGACATCGGGCGGGAGATCGGGATGACCGCTAGAGAGCTCGATCAGTTCGCCGATGCCTTCGAGCACGAGGAGAGAGCAGGGGCACGGAGGACCATCGGCGCTGCTTGATCGGTCGACCGGATAACGGTGGTGGCCCTTCGTCGGGGACTCGAACCAAAGGCCTCGACCACGATGAAGGCCTTTCCCAGCGTCGTTGCCTTTCTGCGAGAGCGTGAAGACCACGAGAGGATCGGTCCGTTCGATGGTAATGAGGCCGAGGCGCTTGAGACTATTCACGGCTTCGTGGATTTCGGGTGCGGTTCCCGACAGCGCGAGCGAACCCAAGAAGTAGGCAATGAGCGAGTCGTTGTAATTGAAACTAGGCAAATCCTGAAGGGTACGCAGGATTTACAATGCCTAGAGATCGCCCATAAGTCGTCTCACGACCTGGACTTCATTAGAATTTCGCTCGGTCATAGGGGCACATTATCCTAATCGGTTGGTCTTCGAGGGATCAACGTTTCGATTTCTTGCTCGGCAAATATGCCATGCATTTTCGGCAGGTTGCGTCATCGATCGTATATTCCTCGGGCGATTTCCCTCCCAACTCTGTTCGGCTGGTCGTCAGCCAAAGTATCGCAAGATTTTCCCCGTAATATTTCTCCCGAGCAGCGTTTCGTAGTGTCTGAAGGGCCTTGTCCCTGATCTTCCGTGCGTGCTCCTCGGCTTCGAGTTCGCGCACGCGCCCGCCCAGTGCGCGGCCGGCCCGATTGCGACCGTCTTCATCGGACGCCGCATCCAACGGCGTTCTACCATCGAGCTGCGGGTTCGGTGTCGTCAGCCAGTTGGTGGCTGCCAATCCAAGCTCGTCGATGGCTCTGCTTCGAAGGCTGGAGATCCGTTTGGCGCGAGCTTCCTCCTGCCTCGCCTGTTCCGCGCGTTCTCGATCCTCGACCTCCTTCTGCTTTCGATCCAATGCGTCCCTGAGCATTAGTACAAGAGGGAGCCCCATGAGGTCGGTGCTCTCGTGAGCATGAAACCGTATATTCGTTTGTACCTTCGACAGGCTGTTCTTGAATGACTTCCAATGATCGTCGACGAATTCAGCCGCTGCTTGCGGCGAGTAGGGGTGGTTCGGCAGTTTACGCAACCACCACTGCCCGAAGTCGAAAGAGATGGCCTCGCCTGAAGGAAGGTCTCGAAGTATCTCATCGACGATGAGTCTGGCCTCGTCGCGCCTTCGTAATGGGCGTTGCCGCAGTTCACGTGCTTCTTCGACTTTTGTGAGCAGCGCATGAGCGGGATTCCAAATTTCGGCTCGGGCAGAATGAACGTATCCGCTACTCGACAGTTTATTCAAATAATTGGCCACGGCATTGAGAGGGGTGTCGAATGTCTCGGCTACCTTCTTGATTTCATCGACGAGATCATCTTGCAGGGCGTCGAATTGTAGATCGAGCCAATTTTGCGATCTGAGGGTTTCCAGACCGGTGCGGGTTCTGAACGGCTCCGGCGAATCCTTCACGAGTGTCAGAAGGATTGCGGCCTGCCATTCGGCGACAGGGGCCGAAAAACAGCCGGTTCCATTGACAGGCAGGTTGATGAGCTCTCCGAGGCCGTCGAGACGGGCCGCTTTTTCCCATGCGCCGATTCCTGGAGCCTTCGACGGCAGCCGATGCCGATAGGCTTTGCCTGTTCTCGAGATGAAGTCCCTTCGTTCTGCGGCTCGCCGCTCTGCTCTCGCGAGAAGCCGATCTCTGGCGCTCTGCGCTTTCGGGTTGTGCAGCCAAGCTCTGGGAGCCTCGTGCAATATCGGTTCGATGATGTCGTCGAGTGTATGATTTCGGTAGGACGACAGATCGATCTCGATTGCTCCCACATCTAATTCGCGTATACGGGCGATCTTTCTTTCATCACATGAATGCGTGACCATGAACTCGATTATGAGGCGGCGCTTTTCCAGATGGAGGACGACGTCCGGAATGATTTCTCCTTCCCGCTTTTCGAGCTCGGCACTGTCAAACAGCCAGCGGCCGGTATCGATCACGGTCTCGGTGTCATCGTCCTGCCGTTCGATCAGGGCAGGCAGGGTGATCTCAAGGTATTGGTCTAAAACTTGTTTTGCGAATTTGTGCAGAGCAGTTTCGCCGGGCGATGTGCAGGTCTGGCCATTGCTTTGTGCCCGGTGCGCGAAGTGATGCGCTCGCATTCCCTTCTTAGCAACGACGTCCCGCTCACATCCGGGGCACTTGCATTTGCAGGCAAGTCCGGACGGCACGTCATCGACATGACGAAGGTGCCCTTCTGCGTCTTCGGCGTAGGGACCGATCCCGATTTCGTAGCATTCGAAGAGCTGACCCAGCCGTATCGGGGTGGGCGATCTAGCTTTGTCATGGCTTCTGGTATTGATCGGTTCCTCGGTCATACTGAAACGTCCGGCACAGCCCTCGATTTCTGCTCGATGATATGCAGGTTCTGGGCGAGCCGCCAGATCGGGCGGAACTGTCTCGAACTTTCGGTTGGCCATGACCGTGAAATTGTTCCCAGTTCTTCTCGTCGGCGTCGAGCCGAACGCAACGCCGGCTCGATTCCCGCCACATGTCGGATCGGCATCCTTCTACAGCCCTGCGGCCTTGGTGAGGTTGACCCGGAACCGGTCGCGCCGACGCTGATAGCGCCGCGTCATCTTCGCCGAGGCGTGGCCGAGTTGCTTCTGGACGAAGCGCTCGTCGACCTTGACCGAGGAGGCGAGGCCAGCGCGCAGCAAATAGTTGGCGAAGGCCTCGCGACGTTATCCTGCCGTCAGATCACCTCGCACCCCGGTGGCGAGCGCCATGCGCGTGACCAAGCGTGCGACCTCGCGGTCGTTGAGCCGGCCGGGGTCGATGGTCTTTCCCGATCCGGTGACACGGCGGAAGATCGGCCCGTGGACTAGCCGGGCGAACTTCAGCCAGGTCTCGAGCGTGACGACCGGGCAGGTGGCGTCCGACGAGCCGCGGCCGATCTCGACCTCACGCCATCCGGTCTTGCCGCACAGCGTCACCACCAGCCCCTTATCGAGGATCTCGACCCAGCCGCGACCGTCCTGGGTCTGATCTCGAACGAGGTCGAGGCCGACGATCTCCGAGCAACGGAGACCGCCGGCGAAACCGACAAGCAGCATCGCCTGGTCGCGCAGGCCCCGCACCGAGCCGCGGTCGAGCACCTCCAGTATGGCGATCAGATCCTCGGGCAGAATGGCTTCCTTCTGCCGCGGCGGTGCGGTCTGGGTGTTGCGGATACCGGCGAGCGAGCTCGGTGGCGATGGGACTGTCCTTGTGGGCGAGGACCGTGCCGTGTTGGGCGAAGGTCCAGGAGGGCGCCGACGGCCGCTGTTCGATGGTCGACACTCTGTCGGGGCTGCGGCCGCCTTCGCCGGAGGCACAGGCAGTGATGTGGAGGCCGACTATCTGCGGGTCGGGAACGAAGGCGTCCAGATCCTACGGAGACACCAGCCGGCGAAGTGCTTCTAGTCGGAAGCATAGGCGCGGCGGGTGTTGGCGGAACTGGTCGCCTCGGCATAGCCGCGGGCGCGATCATCGAGGCGTTCGAGGTGGGTGGGCAGGGCAGGGGAGGGGTGTTCGTCAGGGCGCGCGCTCACCGTGATGGCTGTGTGCTGGCTCTCGTCAGCGTTCATCGGTCTTGCTCCGTCACCGCGTAGAGGTGACCAACGGCCGGCTCGCCACGGTCCTGACGCACCAGGATCGGGCGGATCCAGATCAAGCGGCGTTCGGTGAGACCCGGACCATGCGGCTGGCGTCGCCAGTGGCCGCGTCGCCAATGCGCGGCGACTTCGCGTCCCGACAGGTTCGGATCGGCAGCCTCGTCGGCGCGGCTTTCAGACATGCCGACACGGAAGTCGAGTCGGCGGACGGAGAAATAGCCATCTTCGGCGAGACGGCCTGTGGCAGTCCGTCGACGCTTCAGTGTCGTGGCATTTTCCACCACATTGACGAGCGAGGCCGGCGCCTGCTTCGGCCATTCCGGCGCGCCGAGTGCGGGTTCGGTCGACAGCAGGCACAACGCGTTACAGAGCAGGGCGAGCACATTGCGGGCGGTGGGATAGGCCGCCTGATTGTAGAGCGCATCGCGCTCGTAGCCCGAGAGTGCCGGCAGGCCTACGGGAAAGCCGTCGTTGCGAGCCTCCTCCACCCCCTGCCGAAGACGCGCCAGGGCGTCGGGATCTGGGCGCAGACCGACATCATTGGCCGAGATCGCCCGATCCAGCGCGTCCTGCAACGTGTCGTCCGGTGAGTTGAGCGTCAAAGGGGCAAAGAAGTGCGGTTCGTGGCCGAGGATCCATGCGGCAGGACCGCGATGTGGTCCGTCGGTTCGTCGGCTGGTGATGTAGAAGGACAAGTTGGGCGCGGAGGTTTCTTCGGGACCGCGCGTAAAGCTCTCGACATAGGCGCCATCGATGACGTTCGGCGCGCCGGGAAGACCGACCTCCAGCCCGCCGGCGAAGCCGAGATAGAAGCAGCGGAACGGCAGGCACATGTCGGCGAGTCGGATATCGCCGAGTTCGGTTCGCCCCAGAAGCGCGACGATCTCTGCCGGGAGCAAGATCGAATTGCGGCCGCCAGCCGCGAACGCGACGATGTGCGCGGCCGTGCTAATCGCCGCGACGGCCACGTCGGTTGTCGCCGGCCGCTTCTCGAAAGGGAGCTTGTCTAGCGCCTGATTGTAGGCGGTCATGCCGGCATTCGCGACGCGCCGGAAGGCCTCGCCGCTCATCAGCCCGTTATGGCAGTGGTTGACCTCTCGGCGGATGACCGCCTTCGCCTCGGGGAACTGGCGCAGGAAGCGCATCGGATGCAAAGCGTCGGCATCGAAGGCCATTTGGGTCTTTCTCAGCAATGGCGCGCCTGACCGGGGCCGGGATCACCGGAATCTACACACTCGCGGCGGCGCCTGACGCCCAGCTGACGTCTGCCGAGCGCCATTTTCCGGGCTGCAGGCGGTGAAAACGGCACCCTTCTCTATAAAGGTACAGAACATCCGATAAGTACCTCTTACCGATTCCAGATCCGCTTTCTGAAGCGTTACTTGGCGGCGAGTTTTCCGTCGGTGAAGCTCTCTGTGCCGGCCATTGCTTCGAACTCGCTTCGGTATTCTGGATGGTGTTGGGTGAGCCATCGCACGATCGTCTCGGCCGTGCACGAACAGCCAGACGGCGCTTGCAACGAGCGAGATCGGTGGACAGATCGGTGCGATCCAGTCGGCCAACCGTGCGGCAGGCCGAGGCCGTGATGCCGGCTTCCGCTTTCGGCGCGGCGCCGGCGCGATTCCGATGTGCCTTGAGGCGATACGATTCGAGATTGAGACGATATTTGGCAAGTACACGTCTTGACAAATCGCCTTACTATCGATCATCATCGAAAAAAGTCGATATCAATAGGGAATTAGCCGATATGGAGCACTTTGCAGTCATTCAGAGCATCATTCGGGCCGGCCTAGCCGGAGACCGCGAGGCTCTGGACGCGCAGGTGCTCCGCCTTCGCGAACGCCTCGAGAAGGCGGGCAACACGAAAGAGGCTGCCACTCTGGAGCGATTGCGTGCGGCTGCGCGCGATACGCAGGATCTGGCTCCCAGCCGGGTCGAGATGTCGCGCAGCCAGATCGCCGGTGAATATCTTGAGCCGGGCATCAACCCGCCGATCGACCGGGAAACCGGCGCCCGGCTGTGCTCGATCGAGTTTCCGGGCCGGAACGGGCGGGCCCCCGTCTATCCGGCTGGTGTTTCGCAGTCGGTGGAGGGATTGCTGCAGGAATGGACTAGCGAGGCCGCGCTGCAGGCGGTCGGCGTGGCGCCGACGCGCTCGCTGCTGATTTACGGGCCACCCGGTTCGGGCAAGACGCTCACTGCACATTACATCGCTGCACGGCTGGGGCTGCCCCTGGTCACGGCACGTATCGACGGTCTGATATCGTCATTCCTGGGAACGACCGCCCGCAACATCGCGAACCTCTTCGACTTCGCCAACCGCTACGCCAGCGTTCTGCTGCTGGACGAGTTTGACGCATTGGCAAAGCTCCGGGACGACCCGCAGGAGATCGGCGAGATCAAGCGCGTGGTGAACACTCTGCTGCAGAATCTCGATCTACGGCGCGGCTTCGGCATCACGATCGCCATCACGAACCATGACCGGCTCCTCGACCCCGCCGTCTGGCGTCGTTTCGAGACGCATCTTCAGTTGGGCGAGCCGGACGAAAGCGCCCGGGAAAGTCTGATCGCCCGCTTCCTGCAGCCGATCGACGCGCCCATATCGACGTTGAGGGTGTTCTCCTATTGTCTGGCCGGACGCACCGGAGCCGATATCGAGCGCATTTGCACAGCCGCGAAGCGGACGTTGGCGCTCAGCAGCGAATCCCATGACGGTCCGGGATTATTCCGTGCATTGAGTGCGGTCCTGGCCCGCACGCCGCGGCAGGATCATGTTCCCGCCCGGGTTCTTGCCGCCGATCAGGAGGCGTTCGTGAGCCTGATCGCCAATGACCCTACCTTCTCGATCAAGCAAACCGAAATCGGTGAGGCGACCGGCTACGTTCAGTCCCGGGTGAGCGACCTGAAGAAGGCGAAGCGGCATTTGCAGCTCCTGGAGGCGTCGCATGCCCAATAATCCCGTCCAGATCATCCTGAACGACCGCGACTTCCATCAGGCGCCCGACCCCGGGCAGCCTCCGCGGAACAAGGACTTCTTCGATGGAGCCGACAAAGCGTTCGTCGCACACCGGGATTCGCTCTTGGCCACGATCGACGGGATCATCGACGAAATTCGCAAGAGCCCCTACGGTCCGGCCGCCTATCTCAAAGTCCAAATGCGCAACGAGGCGCTGGCGAAGTCCTATCGGCCCGTCTGGTGGCTGTTTAAGTCCGACCAGTTCCCATGCGTGGGAGCTGACGCGGTCGGAACGCTCTATTTCCGGGCGCCTCTGATCTATTTGAAGGCGCTGCGTCAGCGGATCGGGCAGGCCGAGGCATCAGTCGAAATCAAACACCGGCGGGTGGACAACGAGCCGTACAAGGCACCGACCATCGCACGTGCAGAGGTGGGGGCAATCGAAACGATCGAGATCGCACCGGCGGAGCAGAAGCGCTCCTTCTCGACAGCGGTGGCCCTCGCCGCTTTCGACGATCCCCGCGTGGTCTCCGGTTATCAGGTGGAGCTCTTCGAGACGCCGTCCGAAAGAGTGATCGCCGATGATCCGCTCGGACGCATCGCCTTGCGGCGATCGATTGAGCGGTTGCTTCTGTCGCTGGGGTTGGGTGCGCGCAGCTATCTCGCCTTCGAGTTGGGGCGGACCCCTGTCCTGGAAGTGCAGTTGACGACGCAGCCGGTCGAAGCCCTGATCGACAATCGGACCGGCGTGGCGGGAAGCGATTCCGGCCATGACATCAGCTTATCTTTCATGGATCGCAATCCCGAGCGGCACGAAGCCGCCCTGAATGCGCTCCAGAAGCATCCTCTGGTGCGCGCGATCCTTCCGCCTGTTCTGCTCGAACTGACGGATGATCGTTCAATGTCCGGTGCTGTCGCCGCAACAGGACCGATCACCATCCCCGCTCCTCAGAACCAGTCCACCTACCCGATCGTGGGTGTCATCGACTCCGGCGTCGCGCCGGTTCTCGACGATTGGGTCGCCGGCCGGTTCGATTATCTTTCGCCAGGTGATTATGATGCGGTGCATGGGACGAATGTCGCCGGGCTACTGACCATCGGCCAAGCCCTCAACGGCAACGCCATCGCGCCGGAAGCGAATGGCTGTCATCTCTACGATATCCCGCTCTATCCGAGCGGGCCCTTCATGGCGCGCTATCGCCGTGGCTTTTCCGATTTCCTGGAGGAGATCGAGCAGGCGGTCGCCGAAGCGAAAACTGAGCGCGGCGTCAGAATCTTCAATCTCTCCATCAATGCGGTCTCGCCCGTCGACCGGCACCGGTACAGTATCTATGCGTCCCGGCTCGATCAGATTGCGGATACCTATGGGGTGATCTTCGTCAATTCCGCTGGCAATCTGCCTCCCGCCCAGGCCCGCTCGCCATGGCAGAAGCGGCCGATCGACGTGATCAACTATTTTGCGTCGCGTACGTCGCCCGATACGATCTTCAAGCCTGCCGAGAGCGTCAGGTCGATTGCTGTCGGGGCACTCAATCCGCCGAATACAGATCAGATTGCGGATGCCCCAACCGTCTATACGACGCGAGGTCCCGGCCTCCAGGTTGGCGTGAAGCCGGACGTCGCGTGCTATGGCGGCACGGGAGGAAGTGGCCCGGGAAAGCCGACAGGACTCTCGTCGTTGTCACTCACGGGCGAAAAGCAGAACGTCGTTGGTACCAGTTTCGCTGCGCCGCTCGTCGCGCGCACACTGGCCGGCCTTGATACTGCGACTGAGGGCGGTCTGTCGGTCGAAGCACTACGGGCCATGCTCTTGCACCATACGGCAGTGCCGGCACCTCTGACGAAGCGCGGGCTCAAGGAAATCGGCCGTCAATTCGTTGGTTTTGGCAAACCGCAGGCCGTCAGCACGATGATGGAAACGGACGACCATCAGATTACATTGCTGTTCCAGAGTCGTCTCAGCATCGGCGAGAAGAAGCCGGTCATCCTCCGGTTTCCGTTCACATGGCCGCAGAGCCTTGTGACGGATGGGCGCTGCTTCGGCCGTGCCAGGATCACACTCGTCTATGCGCCCCCGCTCGATCCCGCCTTCGGTGCCGAGTTCGTGCGCGTCAATCTCGAAGCCTCGCTCAAGCAGCGTCAGGCGGAGCCGGCCTCCGATGGCAGCGTCCGCTTCACCAACCAAATTGCGGCCCGCTACCTGCCGAAGTCGACCAGCCTTGCGATACCCGAGAAGGCATTGATTGACCATGGTCTGAAATGGTGGCCGGCCAAGCAGTATGAAACAACGTTCGACGAGAATGGAACGTCACCGCAATGGCGGCTGGAAGTGACAAGCCTCGTTCGCGCTGAAGCCCAATTCCCTGCCGAAGGCGTGCCGTTTGCCGTTCTTATGACTCTGGAGGACCCAGAGGGGAGCAGACCGGTCTTCCAGGAAATGCGCCAGTGGCTTCAGGCGAGCAACGCGATGGCCCAAGACATTCGCACAGCGACGAGGCTCCGGCCGCGCGGCGGGTAAAAATTTCGGCCTATCCATCAGAACACGATATCACCCGGTGTCATTAACCCGCTCGGGCCGGGCCGCGGTATAGTCCGCAAGAAACCGCCGCGCGCGGGCCCGATCATCTTCCCGGGTCGTCGAAAGCCTCGTTGGCCATCAGCGGCGAAGGACGCCGGAAAGCCTGCCTTCGTCGTCGATCAGAACGAGACGGGCAAGCGACCTCGCGTGGAGGCAGGAGGGGCGCGAGGCGCATGCGGCAGTAGTCGGTGATCTTGCGGCGAAGGGTAGGGGAGGGCTGGGACATTGAGTTCCGGAAGCTGGGTGCGTCGAGACCCGGCTGGTCACGATCGAGGGGAGGCTCGATATCCGATTTGCCCAATGATGCGAAAGTCGAAGGTGGAAACGTTTTCTCCGTTGGGGAGGAGCTGTGGGATGGTGGGTCGCGTTTGTCGCTCAGGACCGGGCGAAGAGGAGGAGGGGCTGAATGTCATACGCGTCGGCCGCTCGGAGGGCTTCGACGTAGTGGGCGCGAGTTTCTCCGGCGTCGACCAAGTTGGCGCGCCCCCAACTGAATGGTGGCCGCCCGAGCTGGCGAGCGAGCAAATCGCCGACGAGGCGGGAGAAGCGTCCATTGCCGTTCGGGAAAGGATGGATGGCGACCAGTCGATGGCTGAAGCGCACGGCGATTTCGTCGGGCGGAAAGGTCTGGTGTTCGACCCAGTATCGAGCATCGTCGGCGGCCTGCCGCACCTCCGTCGGGATCCGGTAGGCGTCGACACCGATGTTGCGGGCCGTCGTCCGATACTGCCCGGCCCAGCGCCAGACATCGCCGAACATACGTGCATGAAGAACGTTGAGAAGATCCGGGTCGAGCAAGTCACGCTTGCGCGCCGTCGCCCAGCGTAGGGCTTGGCCGATGTTCACCTGCTCGGCTTCGTTCAGTTCGTGTCTCAGGGTGATATAGGAGGGGATGAGTTGCTCGCGCTCTTCCGGAGTGAGAGGCGTGTTGGCTTCGTCGTCGTCTTGGAACAATGGGTCGGGCATGGTTCAGTCGTCCTCCCAGAGCCCGCGCAATGAGCCCGACAAGATGAGGTCGACCACGCGGCGCCGTTCGTCGTCGAGGTCCGACTTCAAGAGCGCCTGGTTTTCGAGGCGCATGGTGTGATCGAGCCGCGCGACGTCGAGAGCGGCCTTCTGCGCCGCTCGATCACGCAAGATTTCTTCGAGCGGCTTGTTGGGAACGAAGGCGTAGACGAAGGTGCAGTCGAGCGCCGCTGCCGCCTCGCGCAGCGTCTTGATCGTGGTGGTTCCGGAAACCTCGGCTTTCTCGATCGCGGAAATGCGCGACGGAGCGACCTTCATCCGCGCGGCGAGCTGGCGAGCGGTCATGCCCAAGGCTTCACGGATGGCGCGCAGCCAACCGCGGGGTGGCAAGGCGGGTTTGGCCGCGCGCAGCGGAGTGAGACGTTTATCGAGCTGCTTGCGTGCAAGGGTCGTCTGATTTCTGTTCATACATGCATGTCCGAGTTCCGGGTACAGTCACACATATAAGTGAATATTTCAATTCCATAAAACCACATATATATGTCCATATTGGAACTGCATGACCATATATAAGTAGCCAAAAATCATTCTGCCCACCGTCGTGGATGGCCGGCGAAAGGTTACGGACCAGCGGGTTTGGCGAAGATTCGAAACCCTTGAGCGCGACCGATCGAGCTCAGCAAATCCCGCTGCCACCGAACCGTTGACGAGCCGTGGTTCGAGGTTTATCAATCAAGAATGTTCGTCTTATGTTCTTTTCGCGGAGACTCGATGGGATGGGATCTTCGATCACGTTCAACGGGCGCCCCTTCCGAGCCGGTGATTTCGAACGCGAACTCATGCGCGCAACCTGCGAAGCTGTGAAGAGCGAAATGTATCATCGCTTCGCAGCCATTCGGCATCCGGAGACGGGCGAGTTTCCGACGGTCCGGGTTCTCGGCGACGAACTCGACGATCTGCGTCTCTCCGTCGAGGGGTCGCAGGCACTTCTGGAGTGCGTGGCTGCACGAATGAGTGACGACGAACGAAAGGCGGCGACACTGATGCCGATGGAACGTGTCGGCCCTCCGAGGGCCTTTCTCAGCTATTCATTCGAAGATCGGGATCTGGCCGAGCGGGTCGCTCGGAAGCTGACGGCGAGCGGCGTCGACGCCTGGTGGGCAGAATGGGAGATCCGCGCCGGCGACAGTCTGCGCCAGAAGATCGACGAGGGTCTCGAGCGCTGCAGCCATTTCATCGTGCTGCTGACCCCGAGCGCTCTCCTGAAGCCATGGGTCCAGCAGGAGATGGATGCCGGTCTCGTCCGCCGCATCGCGGGGGAGGCCCGGTTCATCGCATTGCGCGCCGGGCTTCCGGCCCGCGATCTGCCACCCCTGTTGTCGGGTATGTTGTCGCCGGAGATCGGGGAGGATTTCGAGCGCAGCGTGCGGGACCTGGTCAACGACATTCACGAAGTTACTCGCAAGCCGGCGCTAGGTCCGGCGCCGTCGGCAGCCACCTTGCCGAAGACGGACTTTTCGCCGACCGCGACAGCGGTCGCGAAGAGCTTCGTCGAAGGAAGCCCCAATGGCGAGTTCGGCGACTTTCAGCAGGACGTCGACGATCTCGCAGCGAGCATCGGCGTTTCCGCTGAGGACATCGAGGACGCCTTGTACGAGCTGCGCGACCACGTCTCCGAGAGCTTTGGGAACGTCATGGCGAAGAGCGAACTCTATGCGGCATTCGATGGATTCTTCAAAGAATGGAAGCCTGATCAGGACGCACTGCGCCTCGCCACCGACCTGATGAACGACCCGGAGATGCCGACGGCGTCGGCGGAGATCGCGGAACGCTATGGCTGGTCACCTCGACGCTTTAATGCGGCTGCGACCTGGCTCGAAACCCGGAAGGTGGTTCGCTCCTACGAGGTGATGGGGTGTTCGCCTTGGGTCACACCGTGGGTCGAGAAGACCGACGCGACGAGGCGCTTCGTCAAGAGCCGTGCATGATCCTCACCCGACTGCCCAGGCGCGGAACCGTCCGCGTCCGGTGATCTCGCGCAGGCCCAGCTCCGCAACCATGCCGGAGGCGGCGCGCGGCGTAACGCCGAGGGTGTCGGCGATGGTCTCGGTGGTGACCAGCGGCGCGGCGATCACCAACTCGACCAGTTGCGGCAGACGTGAACTCGTGCGTCGCGGGCCGATGCGGCGCAGCAGGGCGTCGCGGGCCGTCAGGCGGCGGTCGTGATCCTCGAGCGCACGGGTGGCGCCGAGCGCCATCCCGTCGAGCACCGCCTGCAGGCGGACGAGCGGATCACGGTGACGGCGCCGTTCCGGCGCCACTGCCCTGAGGCCCGATGCCACGTCCACCAGATGCGACCGCACCTTGCCCCGGGCGCGCAGCAGGTCGGCGACGAGCAGCCGGCCGAGACCGTCTTCCTCCGGGAGCGGATCGGCGATCTCCCAGGCAACGAGGGCGCGGGCGGCGGCGAGTGTCGCCGGCCAATCGCGGATCGCCTCGATCTCGACGACCCACCGAGCGAGACGCTCGTCGCGGTCGGGGCGCGCCGGCCGAACCCATCCCGTCGGCTCATCGGGGGAGGGGAGGGTGGCACGGGCGAGCAGTCGGTCGGTGCGGGCGAGGAGGGCATCGACCTCGCCCAGGGTCGTGGCCCAAGCGTCGTCGCCCTCGCTCTCAGCCCCGTCGGCGAGGGGAGGGGGCTCCGCCCCGGCCGACTTCGGTGCGCCGCGGCCGACGAGAGCGAGCAGACCGGCGACGTCGAGAGTTGCCCCGGGAGGGAGGGTGGCCAGGCGACGGGCGCGGCGCAGGTGGGCGTGTGCCCGGGTCAGTTCGGGCGAGGGGGCGCGAGCGTCGAGGCCGGCGTCGTGGAGAACCAGATCCTCGAGCTGGACGAGCGTGCCGTCGAGGAGGAGGCTCGACGCGGCTTCGGTGAAGCGATTCCGTTCGCACCAGCCGTCGCGGATCGGGCTTCGCGCGATGCGCTCGTCGAGACGGGCGAGTGCGTCTTCGGCCGCGGCGAGCGCCGGCGCGAGACGGTGCCAGGGGAGGGCGTCGAGGCGGGTAGGGAGCGATCTCATCATGCTGGCAGACATGGTGAACGATCGGTTAACGGAAGTGAAGGTGCTATTTGCTTCCGGTACTCGGACAGGCGACGGCGGGTGGATCTCACCATCGATAAGTACCTCTTATCGATGGTGATATGTACAAGCGCATTGTGAGGTCTGCGACCGGGTGCTATCCTCCCTTTCAGCATCCCCCGGAGGCTCCGATGCCGCAGACCACCTACAAGATCGGCGAGGCGCGCAAGAACTTCGCCGAGGTGCTCGAACGCGCCAATCAGGGCGAGGAGATCGTCATCCTGCGCGGCAACGAGGTCTATGCCCGCATCGGCCCGGCGACCCCCGAGGGCAAGCGTCCCTTCGGACTCCTGCGGGCACGCCGCCTGCCCGACGATCTCTTCGACCATCCCGATCCCGAACAAGCGGCGATCGACGCCGGCGACGGCAACGACGATCTGGGCATCTGGCAGGGTGGCCCCGCTCGCGGCGGCTCGTCGACATGAAGCTGCTGCTCGATACTCATGCGCTCTACTGGTGGATCATCGGCAGCGAACGCCTGTCGTCGAAGGCCCGGTCGCTGATCGCCGACAAGGCCAACGTCGTGCTGGTCAGCGCCGTCTCGTTCTACGAGATCGACAACAAGGTCCGGCTCGGCAAGCTCGATCTGCGCCCGCAAGAGCTGCGCGCCGCGGTCGCCGAGAGCGGCCTGCAGACGCTTCCCATCACCGATCTCCACGCCGAGCTCGCCGCGTCTTTCGACTGGGATCACCGCGATCCGTGGGATCGCATCCTGGCGGCCCAAGCGCGGCTCGAGCATTGCGGCTTCCTGTCCTTGGACGGCGCGTTCGACGCCGTCTTGCTCGAACGGATCTGGTGAGGGGAGCGATGCGCCTTCTCGTCGACGTCGAAGAGGCAGCCGAACGGCTGGAAGAGTTGATCGAGCTCGCGCGTCGCGGCGACGAGGTTCTCCTCTGCCGGGGTGACCAGCCGATCGCAGTGCTCTCCGCGCCGGTGGCCGGCGATGCCCGATCGAAGATGGCGACGGGCGAGGCCGGCATCGACACGGTGTGGGACCTCGCGATCGAAGGGAGGCAGGAGGCGTCGCCCGGCGCCACGTTCGAGCACGGCGACTTCTATGACGAGAGCGGATCGCCGCGCTGATCGATGTGGGTGGGGCCCTGAACGGGGCGGAAGCAGCCATGGATCATGATCTGCCGAGACCGACGTCCGATTCCGAGGCTCAACGCGCCCTCGCCCTCGATGCGCTGGCCGCCATCCTTCCCGCCGATCGTCGCGATCGTCTCGCCACCGTCCTCTCCGACGAGGACGTCGCCACGCTGCGGCATCTGGCCAAGCGCGGCATCGGCGACAACACGTTGCGGGCGCTCGCCTCCGATCTCGCCTATCTCGAGGCCTGGTGCCGGGTGGCGGTCGGCGCGCCGCTGCCGTGGCCGTCGCCGGAGAGCCTGGTGTTGAAGTTCGTCGCTCACCACCTGTGGGATCCGGTCGAGCGTGCCGTCGATCCCGACCACGGCATGCCGGAGGAGGTAGCGAGCCGGCTGCGCGTCGACGGGGTCCTGCGGTCGGCCGGGCCGCATGCGCCGCAGACGGTGCAGCGGCGGCTCGCCAGTTGGTCGACGCTGCATCGCTGGAAGGGCTTCGACGGGCCGTTCGGTTCGCCGTCGCTGAAGACCGCGATGCGGCTGGCGGTCCGCGCCGCCGATCGCTCTCCCCGACGCAAGAGCGCGACCGCCGTCACGCGCGACGTGCTCGACGCGATGCTCGCGACCTGTTCGACCACATCGCTCGTCGATCTGCGCGATCGGGCGATCCTGCTGGTCGGCTTCGCCTCCGGCGGCCGTCGGCGCTCCGAGCTCGCCGGGCTGCGCGTCGAGTACCTGCACGACGAGGAGTTGGTGCCGGCCGATCCAACGGACCCGGCCTCCGAGCTTCTGCCGTGCATGACGATCCGGCTCGGGCGCACCAAGACCAGCTCGGCCGACGACGATCGTTTCGCGGTGATCGCCGGGCATCCCGTCGAGGCGCTGAAGGCCCGGCTCGCGGCGGCGCGGATCGAGGCCGGGCCGGTGTTTCGTGGGATCGACCGCTGGGGCAATCTCGACGGCGGGGCGCTCACGGCGCAGACGATCAACGCCATCGTCAAGAAGCGGGCCGGGCTCGCCGGGCTCGATGCGGAGAAGGTCTCGGCGCACGGGCTGCGCTCGGGGTATCTGACCGAGGCGGCGCGTCAGGGGGTGTCGCTGCCCGAGGCGATGGCGCAATCGCAGCATCGCTCGGTGCAGCAGGCTGCGCGGTATTACGACGATGTCGGCCGGCGAAGCGGTAAGGCCGTGCGTTTGTAAAGCCGAGCGCGGTCGGCTCCAACTTCGACCTATGGGCCAGTTTTGACCGTCAAATGGGCGTGTGCCCAGTACCGTTTCCCAAGGGCGGTGAGAGTGGCGCAATCCCAAGATGTGATGCGCGCCGCCTTCGAGATGAGCCGTCCCCACTGGTGCGAAGTCCGTGTCTCCGAGCGCGTGGGTTTCGACACCTGTCGATTTTCGAGTGCGAACAGTGCTGCCAAAGACGCGGCCGGGCCGGGCGGTTTCCGTGATGCTGACACGTGTTCCGGATCAGGGAAAGCGTGCCTTCGACGACCCCGGCCGAACCCCTCGCCGGTGGCGACCACCGCGAAAGCGTACTCTCTCGCCCGGGGTCACACTGGGCGATGAGAGGGGATGCGTTCATGGTTTCGGCGCCTCCTCGGGCCGGCCGGTGGCGCCGAAACAGATCTGCGCTCCGCGTGGGCCGAGCAGCGCTTCTCGATCGCCGCCCCTCGGGGTGTTGACAGCTCGAAACGATTATGACAGGTTACCTTATATCAGGACTCCTTAAACATTGAGAGCCGACCGATGAGCGACTACGATCCGAACAGCACCTCGACCGCACCGCTTCCCGGCGGCAACACCGTGAAGGTGGAACTGGAAGACGGTATCGCCTGGGTACGTCTGGCGCGTCCGGAGAAACGCAACGCCATGAGTCTCGAAATGGCGATCGAGATGAACGAGGTTCTCGACGCGCTCGAACTCGACGATCGCTGCGGTGTCGTCGTGCTCACCGGTGAGGGCGAGGCCTTCTCCGCAGGCATGGATCTGCAGGGCTTCTTCCGCACCACCGACGCCATGAGCGATCTCGACCGTCGTCGCGCTCAACGCGAGAACCGCAACTGGCAGTGGCGCAAGTTGATGTGGTACGGCAAGCCGACCATCGCCATGGTCAACGGCTGGTGCTTCGGCGGTGCCTTCACGCCGCTCATCTGCTGCGATCTCGCCTATGCCGACCAGGACGCCGTCTTCGGGCTTTCGGAGATCAACTGGGGCATCATTCCCGGCGGCGTCGTGCCCAAGGCGATGTCGACGCTGGTGAACCATCGCCTCGGTCTCTACTACATGATGACCGGCGAAAAGTTCGACGGCCGCATCGCCGCCGACCTCGGCATCGTCAACAAGGCCTTCCCCAAGGCCGATCTCGTCGAGGAGACCCGCCGGCTGGCGAAGAACCTGCTCGGCAAGAACCCGATGGTGCTGCGCGCCACCAAGATCTCCTACAAGCACATCCTCGAGATGGGCTGGGAGGAGGCGGCGGAGTATCTGACCGCCAAGGGCGACCAGACGACCAACGCCGATCCCGAGGGCGGACGGGCTCAGGGGATGAAGCAGTTCCTCGACGACAAGACCTACAAGCCCGGCCTCGGCGCCTACGACCGGTGAGGCGAGCCATGATGGAGTGGTCCGTTCCCTTCGATCAGTTCATCGGCGGGCGTTGGTCGCGCGGGCGGGCGGGCACGGTGCTCGTCGACCGCGACCCCTACACCGGGGAGACCGTCGCCGAGATCCCTCAGGCATCGCTCGACGATCTCGACGACGCCTACGCCTCCGCCGAGCGCGCCCAGGGGACCTGGGCCCGCAGTCTGCCGTCGGAACGGCACCGGCTCTTCACCTCCTTCCTCGACGTCCTGGAAAGGCGGCGGGACGAGATCGTCGACTGGCTGGTGCGCGAAGCCGGCAGCACCCGGCTCAAGGCGGAGATGGAGTGGCGGGCCGTCCGCGCCCAGGCGATCGAAGCGTCTTCGCTCGCCTATCGCATGACCGGAAAGATCCTTCCCGGCGACGTGCCCGGCAAGGAGAACCGCGTCTATCGCGAACCGCTCGGGGTGATCGGTGTGATCAGTCCGTGGAACTGGCCGTTGTCGCTCTCCAACCGCTCGGTCGCCGCCGCCGTCGCCCTCGGCAACACGGTCGTGCTGAAGCCGGCCGACGACACGCCGATCACCGGCGGTCTGCTCCTCGCCCGCCTCTACGAGGAGGCGGGGCTTCCGGCCGGCGTCCTCAACGTCGTGGTCGGCGCCGTCGAGGTGATCGGCGATGCCTTCACCCTCCACGACGTGCCGCGCTTCGTCTCCTTCACCGGCTCCACCGCGGTCGGCCGCCGCATCGCGCGGCTGGCGGCGGAGAGCCGGCGGCTGAAGGGCGTGGCCCTCGAACTCGGCGGCAATGCTCCGCTCGTCGTCCTCGACGACGCCGACCTCGACCGGGCCGTCGATGCCGCCGTCTACGGCCGCTTCCTGCACGCCGGTCAGATCTGCATGAGCACCAACCGGATCATCGTCGACCGGACGCTCCATGCCGACTTCGCCGCGGCGTTCCGCACCCGTGTCGCGGCGTTGCGGGTCGGCGATCCCTCCGATCCGGCGACGGTGATCGGCCCGCTGATCAACCGGCGTCAGCTCGACCGCCTCGTCCGCGGGATCGAGGTGGCGCACGAGGCCGGTTACGAGTGCCTGCTCGCCGGGCGGCCGGAGGGGCTCGTGCTGCCGCCCCACGTCTTCGCCGAGGTTCCCGCCGACGCCGAACTCGCCCGGGCCGAACAGTTCGGCCCCGTGGTGGGGTTGATCCGGGCCGAGAACGAGGAGCACGCGCTCAGGTTGGCCGAGGATACCGAATACGGTCTGTCGAGTGCCGTCTTCACCCGCGATCTCGAACGCGGTGTCGCCTTCGCCCGCCGGCTGCGCGTCGGTCTGACCCACGTCAACGACGCCACCGTCCATTCCGCGCCGAACTGTCCCTTCGGCGGCGAGAAGAACAGCGGGCTCGGTCGCTTCGGCGGCGAGTGGATCCTCGAGGAATTCACCACCGACCACCTGGTCACGGTGCAGTCGACGCCGCGAACCTACCCGTTCTGATCCCGTCGAGAGGAAGACGTCATCGTGACCGACGCCATCGCACCCCGGAATGCCATGAGCCGCCTGCTCCGGCCGCGGTCCGTCGCCCTCGCCGGCGTATCGGCGACCTCGTCGTCGCTCGCCGGCAAAGTGCTCGACAATCTCGAGCGCTTCGGCTTCTCCGGGGGCATCCACCTCGTCCATCCGGTCCGCGCCGAGATCCGCGGGCGGCGCTGCGTACCCGACACCCGCGCCCTGCCGCAGGGTGTCGACTGCGTCGTCCTCGCCGTGCCGGGCGACGCGGTTCTCGCCGCGATCGAGGGCTGTGCCGAGCGCGGCGTCGGCGGGGTGATCGTCTTTTCCGCCGGCTTCGCCGAGACCGGAGCGGAGGGGCGTGCCGCCCAGGAGCGGATCGCCGAGATCGCCCGCGCCTCCGGCATGGTGATCGAGGGTCCGAACTGCCTCGGCATGCTCAACTACGTCGACGGCGTACCCTTGACCTTCAGCGCCACCGATCCGCGGCCGCTCGCCGAACCGGGCGTCGCCGTCGTCTCGCAGAGTGGCGCCATGGCGGCGATGCTACGCGCCGCCCTGCACGGCCGCGACATCGGCGTCTCCTTCTCGGTCTCCACCGGCAACGAGGCGACCGACGGCATCGAGGATTTTCTCGATCATCTCCTCGCCGACCCCTTCACTCGCGCCGTCACTCTGGTGGCCGAACAGATCCGCGATCCGGCGCGCTTCCTGGGCCTCGTCGCGCGGGCGCGAACGCTCGACAAGGCGATCGTCCTCCTCCATCCCGGCAAGTCGAGCGAAGCGCGCGCCGCGGCCGCCACCCACACCGGCGCCATGGCCGGCGACCACGACGTCATGCGCACGGTGGCGGAGAGCGCCGGAGCGATCGTCGTCGACACGCTCGAGGAACTGGTCGACGTCACCGAGATGGTGGTGCGCTGCCGGGTCCTGCCGCACGGCGGCACCGCGATCTTCGGCGAGTCCGGCGCCTTCAAGGCGATGATGCTCGACTACTGCCGCGACCTCGACCTGCCGCTGCCCCAGCCGACCGGGGCGGTGGCCGAGGCGATCGCCGCCGCCGCGCCCGGTCTCGTCCTGGCGACCAACCCGCTCGACCTCACGGCGCAGCCGTTGGTCGATCCGGGCCTCTACGCCAAGACCATCGAGCCGCTGCTCGAAGACACGCGGCTCGGCAGCATCGTGCTCTGCATCATCCTGTCGTCGGCCGACATGGCGCGGATCAAGATGCCGCCGGTGATCGACGCCGTCCGCCGCTACGCCGACCGGCGCACCATGGTCTTCGCCATGCTCGGCGAGGACGCGCCGATCCCTCAGAGCTTCGTCGACGAGATCCGCGCCGCGGGCGTCCCCTATTTCCGTTCGCCGGAACGGGCGTTGCGGGCGGTCGCCCGATTGTCGCGCCACGCTGCGACGATCGCGTCGGCCGGTACGCCGCTCCCGACCACCCCGGCGGAACCGCTGGCGCCCGGTGTGGTACCGGAATACCTCGCCAAACGTCACCTCGGCGCGGCGGGGCTGCCGGTCGCCGCGGGCCGTCTCGTCGCCTCGCTCGACGAGGCGATCGCCGCCGCCGAGCAGCTCGGTTGGCCGGTCGTCCTCAAGGCGCAATCGCCGGAGCTCTCCCACAAGAGCGACGTCGGCGGCGTCGTCCTCGGTCTCGCCGATCGCGTCGGGCTGGAGGCCGGATGGCGGCTGCTGCACGACGCGGTCTCCGCTGCCGCTCCCGGCGTCGTACTGGACGGTGTGCTCGTCGAACCGATGGCCGCTCGAGGCGTCGAACTGATCCTCGGCGCCAAGACCGATCCGGAATGGGGTCCGGTGCTGATGGTCGGCATGGGCGGCGTCCTCGCCGAGGCTCTGCACGACAGCCGCATCCTGCCCGCCGACGCGTCGGACGATCGCATCCGTGACGAACTCGGCCGGCTCGCCGGTGCGGCCCTGCTCGGCGCCTTCCGCGGAGCGCCGCCGCGCGACGTCGCGGCCGTCGTCTCCGCGGTTCGCGCCGTCGGCGCCTTCGTCCGTGCCCATCCGGAAGTGGCGGAAATCGACGTCAACCCTCTGGTCGTCTACGCCGAGGGCGAAGGTGTGCTGGCGCTCGATGCGCTGATGCGGGTGCGCTAGAGCATGTTCCGATCAGGTTGAACCAACCTGATCGAGAAGAACTTGCTCGACCATGGAACGGAAGCGGATTTCGAGCCGATGCGATCGGGTCGGAATCCGCTCTGGAGGGAGCGGGTGATGGATTTCGACCTCAGCGAGGAACAGGAACTCCTGTGCGACTCGGTCGCCCGGCTGATGGAGCGCGAGGCGCCGCCGGAACGGCTGCGACGATGGGATCGCGAACGCGTCTTTCCCGAGGAGCTGCATCGTGCCTGGGCCGAGGCCGGCCTCTATCAGATGCCGTTTCCGGTCGAATACGGCGGGCTCGGTGGCGACGCCGTCGACGTCGCGTTGCTGGTCGAGGAACTGTCGCGCCACAGTGCCGATCTGTGCATGTCCTATTCGAGTTCGATCTTCTGCGGGCTCAACATCCTGCGCAAGGGAACCGAGGCCCAGAAGCACCATTGGCTGCCGCGCCTGATGGACGGTCGGGTCAAGTTCGCCATTTCGATCTCCGAACCCGACGCCGGGTCGGACGCCGGAGCGATGAAGACCCATGCGGTGCGCACCGAGGGCGGATGGATCGTCAACGGCCAGAAGCTCTGGAACACCGGCGCCGGCCTGCCGGACTGTGTGCTCTCCGTCTATCTGAAGACCGACCGCACCGTTCCCTACCGGCAGGGTCTGTCGATGCTGCTGATCGACAACGACGCGCCCGGCGTGGAACTGCGGAAGCTCGACATGCTCGGGCGCCGCTCGACCGGCACCTACGAGGTCTTCTTCGCCGACGTCTTCGTTCCCGACGACCGCCTCGTCGGTGGCGAAGGCGGTGGCTGGGACTGCCTGATGTCCGGCCTCCAACTGGAGCGGGCGGTCTCCGCGGCGAGCAGCTGCGGCGGCGCCCGCGCGGTGGTCGATCTCGCTCGCACCTATGCCCAGGAGCGTCGCCAGTTCGGCCAGCCGATCGGCTCGTTCCAGGCGATCGGCCACACCGTCGCCGAGATGCAGACTGCCGTCGACGCCGCCCGCCTCCTCACGATGAAGGCGGCCTGGCTGGTGGCGAAGGATCGCGACGCCCTGCGCGAGATCAGTGAAGCCAAACTCTTCGCCTCCGAAACCTACGCGCGCGTCGCGAACCAGGGCGTGCAGATCATGGGCGCCTTCGGCCTCAATGCCGAATACGCCATGGAACGCCACTACCGCGACGCCCGCAGCGCCACGATCGCCGCGGGAACGTCGGAGACGCTGCGAAATCTCATCGCCGGGCTCATGGGGCTCAAGCCGGCGAGCCGTCGTACCTGACCGGGACGGCCACGTGGCGGCGGCGAGAGCGCCGCGGCGTGGGTCCGTCCGAAACGCCCCGTGAGGGCGAATGAAGAAGCGGTCGCGTCCGGGTGCCGTCCCGTTTTCTCGGGGCGAGAGGCCGAACCGGTCCGCCGAAGGGAGGAGCGTGTCGCATGACGATCACGACCACGGCCGACGAACGCGCCATCGCCAAGGCCTATCGCAGACTCATACCGCTGCTCTTCGTCCTCTACGTCGCCTCGTTCCTCGACCGGATCAACATCGGTTTCGCCGCGCTCGAGATGAACAAGGACCTGAAGATCTCGGCGGCCGAGTTCGGGCTGTCGATCGCGATCTTCTACATCGGCTACATACTCTGCGAGGTGCCGAGCAATCTGCTTCTCGTGAGGTTCGGAGCACGCCTCTGGATCTCGCGGATCATGATCACCTGGGGCCTCGCTTCGGCGGCGACCATGTTCGCGGTCGGCGCCTGGAGTCTCTACGGGCTCCGTTTCCTGGTCGGCGTCGCCGAAGCCGGCTTCCTGCCAGGCGTCCTGCTCTATCTGACCTATTGGTTCCCGCCGTCGCACCGCGGTCGCGCCATCGCGCTCTTCTTCCTGGCCCAACCGGTGACCATCGCCCTCGGCAGTCCGGTCTCCGGCCTGTTCCTGAAGATGGACGGCCTGGGCGGCTTGGAGGGCTGGCAGTGGTTGTTCCTGCTGGAGGGCCTCCCGTCGGTCGCTCTCGGTTTCGTCACCCTGTACCTCCTGCCGAACGGACCGAAGACGGCTCGCTGGCTGAGCGATGAGGAAAAATCGGCGCTGCAGCAGCGGATCGAAGCCGAACAGGGGTTGCACGCATCCCCCGACGGACACCGCCGTACCGGCGTCTGGGCGGAACTCCGCAGCCCTTCGGTCCTGTTGTTGTGCCTCGCCTATTTCGGACTGGTGGTGTCCTTGACCACCAATTCGAGCTGGACGCCGCAGATCATGAACGAGGCGCTGAAGGGGTTCACCAGCGACTATCTGGTGGTCGGGCTGATGACGGCCGTTCCCGCGGTCTGCGCCGGCATCATGATGCCGCTGTGGAGCGCCCTGTCCGATCGACGCACCGAGCGGACCTGGTACATCGTCGTGCCGATGGCGATCGCCGTCGCCGGCTGGGGACTGGTCGCGCTGTCGAGCATCATCCAGGTGCGGGTCGTCGGTCTCTGTCTCGCCTCGATGGGATCGCTGACGGCGATGACCGTGTTCTGGACCGTGCCGCCGCTCCATCTGTCGCCGAAGGGTCGTCCCGCCGGGACCGCCCTCATCAACGCCGCCGGCATCGTCGGTTCGGCCACGGCGCCGATCGTCATCGGTCGTCTACGCGATCTCACCTCCAACTTCTCGGCCAGTCTCTGGTACACGGCCGCGATGCTGACCCTGTCGATCGCCACCCTCCTCGTCCTCGCCGCACTCGGACGTGACCGCGCGCGGACGTGATCGTCGTCGACACCGCCCGATCCCCTCTTTTATCCCGTCTTCGGCGGTGCGATCCGCGAACCACTTCCGGCGGGTCGGAAAGAAGCGGCGCGCGGCGCGACGCCCGTTGCGGTGGCATCCTCGAGGTCGATCGACGTTCGCCCGCCGAAACCTCGGCGGGCCGCTCGCGGCAGCGGGGGGAGATCCGCCTTCAGCCGTCTCGTTCATCACCGAAGAGGCGGCCGCATTCATCGAGACCGACACCTCGCCGCTGGAACCGCAGCAGCACCGCGCAGCGGCGTGCCTCGGTGCGATCGTAGACGTGGCGACCGGCGAGATTCACCGGAGAGGTGAGGCCGATCTCCCGCAGGACCCGTAGGCGCCGAGGATCGATCGCCAGCTCGCGGGCCAGCGCCGCCTCCGATCGATAGGCGGGTGGAGAAGCGCCGTCGACATCGCGATCGTCGAGGGGGGCGACTCGAGTTGCATCCGGACGGCTCACGGGGACGACGCCTCCGATCGGAAATCGAGGCGTTCCACGCCCCGTGCCGGCCCGCGCCGAAACGACCGAGTGGCGGGAGGATTTGCCGCGTGTCCGGTGCGGGCCCGGCGACGACCGCGGTCCGGTGTTCGCGGTGGTGATGGTCGGACGGCGCATCGGCACGAAAAGACGACCATCGCCGGACGGTCCGCGTCGGCGATGGTCGAGGTGCCCCTGTCGGGTCGGCGAACTCGGGAGAGGGACCGCCGGCCCCGCCCGCCGCGGCGCATGCGCTTCGGCGGGCGGCGGGTCGCCGACCGGTCAGATCGGGTTCCGGGTGACGTCGTCGGTGAAGATCCACTCGTAACGCTGCAGGATCGCTTCGCGGCTCCACTGCTCGTCGATGTAGGCCTTCGCGCCCTCTTCGGTGGCGAGAGCCGGATTGTGGAAGCGCTCGGTGTTGGCGGAAGCGCCGAGCACCTTGCGGCGGGTGACGTCGATGCGCGCCTTCTCGTAGCGGGCGAGGGCCTGCGCAACGTCGTCGCCGGACGCCTCGAAGGCCCGCCCGAGCACGACCGAATCCTCGAGCGCCATCACGGCGCCCTGCGCCAGGAAGGGCAGCGTCGAATGGCAGGCGTCGCCGAGCAGCGTCGTCCGACCGATCGTCCACCGGTCCATCGGCGGCCACCCCATCAACGCCCATTTGAAGAGCGACGGCGCCGCGGAGATCATCGTCTGGATGTCCTCGTGCCAACCGACGAAATCCTTGCGGCACTCGTCGACGGACCCTTCGGTGCTCCAGGATTCGATCTGCCAGTCGTCACGGTTGACCGTGGCGACGAAGTTCATCAGCTTGCCGCCGCGCAACGGGTAGCAGACGACATGGGCGCCCGGGCCGACCCAGTTGGTCGCCACGCGTCGTGTCATGTGGGACGGCAGGCGTTCCATCGGGATCACGCCGCGCCACGCCATCATGCCGGAGAAGCGCGCCTTGCTCTCGCCGTGGAGCACGTTGCGGATCCGCGAATGGACGCCGTCCGCACCGATCAGGACGTCGCCCGTGACCTTCGCGCCGCCGTCCAGATGGAGCACCACCTCGCCGCCGTTCTGCGTGCAGTCGCTCGCTTTGGCGCCGAGATGCAACGCGTCCGGCTTCAGAGCCCGCACCGCGTCGGTCAGCACCTGGAGCAGGTCCGGCCGGTAGACGGTGAGATAGGGATAGCCGTAGCGCGCCACCGCTTCCTGTCCGAGATCGAACAGCTTCCACGTCCGTCCGCTGTTCCACAGCCGGATCTCTTTGCCGTCCGCGTCGCAGGACAGAACCTTCAGTTGCTCGAAGACCCCGAGATGATCGAGGCACCGATTGCCGTTCGGGCTGATCTGGATGCCGGCGCCGACCTCGCGGAATTCCTGCGCCTGTTCGTAGATGTCGACGTCGATGCCCTTGCGCAGCAGCGACAACGCCGCCGCCATTCCGCCGATGCCGCCACCGGCGATGATCACGTGTGGTTTGCCCATGACTGTTCCCTCGACCCCGCGAACGGGGTTCGTCTGGTGGTTCGTTCGTTCTTCGGTACACGGCCTTCCGCGACCGACGCGTCGCGCCGATCGCGGGCGTCGGTCAGCTGGCCGACGGCTCTTCGCGGAAGAAGCCGAGCTTGCGCAGCGTCGGCTCGTCCGAGACCTCGAGGATGAGCGCATCCGACGAGGCCTCGATCTCGAAGGCGTGCCAGGACGGCAGGCAGAAGACGTCGCCGCGACCCCAGTCGAAGCTCTCGCCGCCGAGCGTCGCCCGGCCTTCGCCGGAGGTCACGGCGAAGATGCGGCTGGCGGTGGTGCGACCGGCCGCCTCGCTCGTTCCGGCGGGGAGTTGGAGATAGCTGACCGCGACGGTCGGGATGTACGCCTGCGTCGGCAGGAGCAGTCGCTTGCCCCCACCGCTCCGTTTCGGTTGCCAGCCCAGCTCGGCGATCACCCGGGCGCGGGTGAAGACGAAGGGGCAGGTGTCGGGATCCGGCTCGGCCTCGACGGTCTGATGAACCGCCGGAAGATCCTCGGCGAACATCGGCTCGAGGCGATGCACCAGGGGAACGTCGAGGAAATCGATCCAATAGGCCTTGGCCGCCCCCTCGTTGTAGTGGCTGTGCCAGTACCAGTTCGGCGTCAGCAGGAAGTCGCCGGGCCGCATCGGAATCTTGAGACCGTTCACCACCGTGTAGACGCCGGGCTCGCCGTCGAGGATGAGGCGCATGGCATTGGCGGTGTGGCGATGCGTGCGGGCGTATTCGCCCGGCTGGATCATCTGGTAGGCGGAGACGATGGTGCGCACCGTGTCGTAGTCGTTGTCGCCGACCGGGTTGAACATCAAGAGGTTGCGCCGTTCGGCGTCCTCGGTGCTCATCCATTCGCCGGCCTTGTCCATGGCGGCCGCGGCTTCGGCGTAACGCCACCGCCGCGGCCTGAATTCGGTGCGCGGTTCGCGCCACAGCGACGGCCGCTTCTTGTGCCACCCGGCGGTGAGGCGGCCTTCGGCGAAGACCGGGTAGAGATCGTCGAGACCGCGTGCGGCATCGATTCCGGCTCGGATCGAGTCGCTCATGATTGTCCTCCCTGGGTGCCGGCCCGCTTGAATTCGTAGGGTTTTTCGAAGACGACGTTGCGCCCGAGGGCGCCGCGCACGACGCGCACCGTCATCTCGCCGACGCGCTCGATCGCGATGCGGACGCTGTCGCCGTCCTCGATCGGGCCGACGCCGGCGGGCGTACCAGTGGCGATGATGTCGCCCGGGTGGAGCGTCGCGGCGGACGAGGCCACGGCGATCATCTCGGGAAGGGACACGATCAGATCGCGCGTGTTGGCATGCTGGCGCAGCTCGTCGCCGACCCACAGCTTCATGTCGAGCGCCCCCGGGTCACCGATCTCGTCGGCGGTCACGATCCACGGGCCGACCGGCGTGAACGTGTCGTAGGATTTGCGCATGACGCGCTCCTCCCGCCCCCGCACCGTGACGTCGATCAGGCAGGCGTAACCGAAGACGTGTTCGAGAGCGTGCTCCACCGGGATCTGACGGCCCGCCTTGCCGATCACCACGCCGAGTTCGCACTCGTGGTGGACCGGTCGGCCGGGCAGGTCGGGCAACTCGATCGGCTCCCCGGCGCCCGAAAGCGACGAATTGGCCTTCAGGAAGAAGCCCTGGATGTTGGCCAGACCCGTCGAGGCCATCTCGGTGGCGTGATCGTGATAGTTGACCGGAAACGCCAACAGCTTGTTCGGCCAAGGCACCGGCGTTTCCAGCCGGACTTGCGAGAAGTCGATGTTACCTTGCTCTTCGAGAGCTTTTTTCAGCTCTTCACGTAGGACTTCGAAGTCACGGATCAGGCGGTTCATCGCAACCGGCGGCCATTCTTCGGAAGTTCCGCAGTATCTCGTGACGTCGGCTACTTTATTTCCATCGGTGACACCGATACGACCGCCGTCGAAGCGGATCAATTTCATGCGAACCCCCCTTCGCAGAGCGCACTGAGCTTGTCGCCGGCGAGAGTGTCCGAACTGAAGAATTGACACAATTATATTGCGAGCATACCATTCATCTAATTTGGAGATGGGTCGATGGATTTTCGCGATCTCGAAGCCTTCGTCGCGGTGGCGCGCCAGGAGAGTTTCTCGCGTGCGGCGACCCAGTTGCGCATCGCCCAATCGGCGCTGAGCCGCCGCGTCGATCGTCTGGAGCATCAACTCGGCGCCAAGCTCCTCGCCCGACACGGCCGCGGCGTCCGTCTGACCGATGCCGGTCATGTCCTCCTGGAACGATCCGAGGCGCTGATGCGCGAACTCTCGGCCGTCGAGGCCGACGTTCAGAGCCTGGCCAAGGAACCGACCGGCCACGTCCGAGTGGCACTGCCGCCGGCCACCAGCGAGGTGCTGAGCCCGCTTCTGGTGATGGCCTGCCGGGAGAAGTTTCCGCGCATCTCGCTGCATATCCGCGAGGGCTTCAGCGGCATCATCCACGGCTGGGTGTTGGCGGGCGAAGTCGACATCGCCGTCTTCTACAGCCCCGAGATGGCGCCCGAATTGGAGATCGTGCCGCTCGTCGACGAACCGCTGTGCGTGATCACACCCATCGCCCTGCCGGTGGAGAACGATCTGGTCTTTCCCGCCCGCAATCTGGCCGGCTTGCCGCTGATCCTGCCGGCGCGTCCGCACAGCCTGCGTCCGGTGGTCGAGCGCTATGCCGCCGACAACGGCTTTCAGCCCAACATCGTCCACGAGGTCGACGGCATACGAACGACCCGCGCCATGGTCGCCGCCGGTCTGGGCTGTACCATCTTCAGCCACGCCGAGATCGTCGGCGACATCGAAGCCGGCCGGGTGAGGGCGATACCGCTGGAACCGCGAGCCAGTTGGCGGCTCTCGATGGTGCGGCGCAAGTCGTCGCGCTCGTCTCGCGCCATGGAGGAAGTGAAAGCGCTGATCCTCGATCAGATTGCGGTCCTGGTGGAGCGCCGCTTCTGGCGCGGCACCCTGCTCACCGCCGGTCGCCGCCCGCGCGTCGACGGGTGAGGCGAGAACCGCGGCGCGAACGGTCGGTCGGTCGTGAACCGGACGCCCCGGCGTCAGGCATGCTTCTCCTTCACGGCGTGACGCCAGATCTCCTGCAGCATGTCGCGAAACGCCGCCCGCCGATCCGGCGGGAGCACCGACGTCAACTCGCCTTCGACCTCATCGGCGATGGCGTCGCAACGGGCGAGGAGCTCGCTGCCCCGCTCGGTCAGCCGCACCAGAAGGATCCGCCGATTCTCCGGGCTGGGCATGCGCGACACCAGTCCTTGGCGCTCCAGAGACGAGATGATCTCGTTCATCGATTGCGGAGTCACGTAATAACGTCGAGCGATTTCCGCAGAAGAAAGTGTGTCTCGCGATTGGAGCATGCTCAAGATCGTATAGTGAACGGCGGTGACGCCGGTGTCCGCCAGAAGACGATCGATCTTCTGTCGAAGCATGTAGTGAAGACGAGACAAAAGGTAGATCGTGCGAGGCGGCATCGAGGTCGAATCCGGTGTGCGCGAGGGAACCGATCACGGCTGCGGCACGATATCAGGAAGACTTAAAAATAGCGATCGGCCGGAGATATGCCGGAATGAGATGATTGCGATCGCGAACATGAAATTGTGTGATCGAAATCCGGCTGTCACTTTGATCCGGCCGGCATTCGTCGAACGTCGAATGCGAAGCCCATCCGAAGAGGTGGGGATCCGGCCGTATCCGAACGAACCAAAAGAAACTTCGAGGGCACGCCCGTGACCACTTCGTCCGGGCCATCCGGGAGGACGTCATGAAGAGAATTCTGGCTTGTGTGCTGACCGCCGTTCTGGCGGTCGCCGGGGGAGGCGCGTCTGCGGCCGAGACCTTTCCCAGCCGCTCCGTCACGGTCGTGGTTCCGTTCGCGCCGGGCGGCCCGACCGATTCCGCCGGTCGCATCGTCGCCCGTGGTCTCGAGCGCGTCGTCGGTCAGACCGTGGTGGTCGAGAACGTCGGCGGCGCCGGCTCGACCCTCGGTGCCGGTCGCGTCGCCGGGTCGACGCCGGACGGCTACACCCTGCTTCTGGCGACGTCGAGCGCGCTCGTCATCGCCCCGCATCTCTATCGCAATCTGCGCTACGACACGTTCAAGTCGTTCACCCCGATCGGCATGATCACCGAAGCCCCGTTCATCCTGCTGGTGAACAAGGATGCGCCCTACAAGACGCTCGCCGAGCTGATCGCCTGGGGCAAGGCCAACCCGGGCAAACTCAACTACGCGACCCCCGGGGTCGGCACGGTGCAGCACCTTTCGCTCGAGCGGATCTTCGGCGCCACCGGCCTCACCGGCGCCCATGTGCCGTTCAAGGGCTCGGCTCCGACCTTGACCGCACTCATGGCCGGCGAGGTCGACGTCGTCATCGAGACGCCCAACGGCGCGCTGCCGATGATCCAAGGCGAGCGTCTGCGCCCCCTCGCCGTGACCGGCGCCAAACGTCTGCCGGCCCTGCCCGACCTGCCCACGTTGGCGGAGACCGGTGTGAACGTCGAAGCGCGGTCGTGGTTCGCGCTCCTCGCGCCGGCCGGCACGCCGGCGCCGGCGCTCACCCGCCTGCAGGCGGCGCTCCAGGACGCGTTGAAGGACGAGGACACCGTGAAGGCGATGCGCGCGGCGGGCTTCGAACCCGAACCTCTCGGCCCCGCCGCCCTCGAAGCCCTGGTGGCCCGCGAGTACGACGGCTTCGCGCGCGTCATCAAGGAAAAGAACATCAGCCTCGGCGCACCCGGCTGATCGCGGCGAGAGGTGCCGGAGCATCCCGCAGTCCACGGCCCCCGCGGTACCGCCGACAGGTGTCGTCCTGCGAGGTGATCTCCGGCCCCTTCCCGGCAGGAGGGAGCGAAGTCGCGCGAACCGACGCGGCCTCCCTTTCGATCGACACTCGACCGAGATCCGAGGAGGATCACATGACCGAAACCACCGGGCGTCTGCGTGACGTCCTGGCCGGAGCGACGATGACCGTCATCGGTCTCGCCGTCGTATTCGAGGCTCGAACCTATCAGATCGGCTCGCTGACCCGCATGGGGCCGGGCTACCTGCCCGTCGTCCTCGGTGGGGTCCTCGCCGGGATCGGGGTGGTCATCGCCCTCAGGGCATGGGCGAGCGATCGGATCGACGTCCATACCTCCGACCGACCCGGACACACGGTCGCCGGCCCGCTCGACCTGCGCGGTGGCGCCGCGATCGTCGCCGGTGTCCTCGCCTTCATCGCCCTCGGCGCCTGGGCCGGTCTGGTGCCGGCGACCTTCGCCTGCGTGCTGATCGCCGCGTTGGGCGATCGCTCGCACGGCTGGCGTCGCGCACTGACCCTCGCCGCCGTGGTCACCGTCCTCGGTGTCGGCCTCTTCTCCTTCGGTCTGAAGGTGTCGTTCCCCCTGTTCCGCTGGTGAGATCCCATGATCACGACCGCTCTGACCGACCTGTGGTACGGGTTCGGCGTGGCTCTGCAGCCGCACAATCTGCTCTGGTGTTTCGTCGGCGTCTTCGTCGGCAACCTCGTCGGCGTCCTTCCCGGCATGGGGGTGATGTCGGCGATCTCGATCCTGATGCCGCTGACCTTCGGCATGAACCACGTCTCGGCGCTGTTGATGCTCGCCGGCATCTACTACGGGGCGCAGTACGGCGGGGCGATCTGTTCGATCCTGCTCAACCTGCCCTGTCACCCGCCGCATGCGGTGACCTGCCTCGACGGCTATCCGCTGACCAAGATGGGGCGAGGCGGCAGCGCTCTCGGCATCACCATGCTGGCTTCGTTCGTCGGCGCCTCCTTCGGCATCACCATGATGGTGTTCTTCGCGCCCGTCCTGGTCAAAGTGGCGCTCGAGTTCGGGCCGGCGGAAATCTGCGCGCTGATGTTGCTCGGCCTGCTGGTCGGCTCGACGTTGGCGCGTGGTTCGCCGCTGAAGGGCATCGCAATGACGCTGCTCGGCCTCATCCTCGGCATGGTCGGCACCGACGTGAACACCGGCGCGGCGCGCTTCACCTTCGGCATCCACGAACTCTACGACGGCATCGAGATCATCGCGCTGGCGCTCGGGCTCTTCGGCATCGCCGAGTTCATCAAGAGCGTCAACGCGGTCAAACCGGTCGACATCTCCGGTGCCGGCGTTCGGCTGAGAGACATGCGTCCCAGCCGCGAGGAGCTGCGGGCCGCCGGTTGGCCGATCCTGCGCGGCACGTTGATCGGCAGCCTGTGCTCGCTCATCCCCGGCACCGGCCCGACCATCGCCTCCTTCGTCTCCTACGCGACCGAGAAGCGGATCTCCAAGACGCCGGAACGGTTCGGCCACGGCGCCATCGAAGGCGTCGCCTGCCCCGAAGCCTCCACCCATTCCGCGGTGCAGGGTGACTTCATTCCGACCATGAGCCTCGGCATTCCCGGCGACGCGGTGATGGCGCTGCTGCTCGGCGCACTGATCATCCAGGGGATCACCCCCGGCCCGTTGCTGATGAGCGAGCATCCCGATTTGTTCTGGGGCCTCATCGCCAGTTTCTGGATCGGCAACATCATGCTGATGGTGTTGAACGTCCCGCTCATCGGCCTGTGGATCAGGATGCTCCGCATTCCCTACGGCATCCTCTATCCCTCGGCGCTGTTCTTCATCTGCATCGGCGTCTATTCCACCAACGGCAGTCTGTTCCAAGTGGCGGCGACGCTGGTGATCGGCCTGTTCGGCTATGCCCTCCTGCGCCTCGACTTCCACCCGGCGCCGATCCTGCTCGGCTTCGTCCTCGGCCCGCGGTTCGAGGAGGATTTCCGGCGGGCGATGATCCTGTCGCGCGGCGATCTCACCGTCTTCGTCGAGCGACCGATCAGCGCGGTCTTCCTCGCCATGAGTGTCGCGCTGGTGGGGCTGCAGCTCTATGCGGCGTGGCGCGCGTCGCGAACCACGCCCCCGTCCGCCGACTTCCACGAGCGGATCGACAATCTCGCCTCGCCGATCACCGCCGAAGAGCCGTGACACGAACCGAGAGGATCCAGGTCGAACGCCGGGGAGGCCGATGCCCCCCGGCGTTTTCGTGAGGTCGCCGCCGGTCGCGTCGCCAAGGGATGCCCGGGGATCGGTCGGCCGCATCGACGAGCGATGGGTCATCGCTTCGGCGGCGACCGAAAGGGGTTTCCCGATCGGTGGAAGAACCGGTGGCGACACGCTTCCACGCGACCACCTGCGCCACCCGGTTCTCGTAGCGGCGTCGCTCCGTGCGGCCGCGGACCGGGACACCCGATCCCATGCTCCCGCCTCATTCCGAACTCAGCGGCGCCCGGCTCACGTTGTTGTTGCCGACGACGATCTTGTTGAGCAGGCGCAGGAAAATCTCCGCCTCGTCTCCCGTCAGCGGAGCCAGAATGCGATCCTGGACGCGGAGCACCGCTTCTTGGGCGTTGGCGAGGAGTTCATTGCCGGCCGCCAGAGTGAAGAGCTGTTTGATCCGTTGATTGTGCGCCGGAACGATCCGACAGATGAGCTTCTTCTTCTCGAGACCCGAGAGGACGTTGGCCACCGTCGACCGATCGATGGCGATCAACCGCCCCAGGCTCTTCTGATCGATCCCGGGATTGTCGCGGATGGCGATCAGGGAGGCGAACTGCACCGGTGTGATGCCGTGTTCGGCCAATTCGTCCATGAAGATCGCCACGCCGATCTGTTGAGCCCGCCGGATGAGGTGCCCCGGCGTCTCGTAGACGCCCTTCAGCTTGAGCAACGAGTCGCTCTTCACCGCCATCCGTCGGCTCTGCATGGCACGTCACTCGTTCGGGAGGGGCGCCGAAGCGCCGCGAGGAATACTCGATCGGGGCGAATTGATCGTCGATGGCTATATCACGGTCTCCATACCTCTCGCAAATAGCCTATCACATTGAGAACATTCGATGTATCTGGCCGTTGGAGCGTGCGGGTCCAGCGGATGATCCGGCGCCCGAAACGATCGCGGCGTGCAGTGCCAATCGTGGCGGCATTGGTCGGGAAGAAACGGTGGATGGCGGTTCGTCGAAGGCTCTTTCGCGATGGTCCGTCGACGAGCGAGACCGGCGAACCGGCCATGACGACTTCGCCGAGACGACCCGTCGCCGCGGGTCGTCGATCTTCGCCGCCGATCCGGCTCGCAAGGCCGAAAAAAAGCGGAAGCGGCCGAGGGCCGCCGCCGCGACGGGAAACGCGAGGTCAGAGGGACTCCGGATCGCCGATCGTCAGGGCGATCGGCGGCAGTCCGTCGATGGATCCGGTGATGTGGTCGCCCGGCCCGACCGGGCCGACCCCTGCCGGAGTGCCGGTGTAGATCAAGTCGCCCGGCCCGAGATGGTAGTAGCGCGACAGGTGCGACACGAGTTCGGCGACGTTCCACACGAGGTCCGACAGTTTCGCACCCTGCCGCGGCACCCCGTCGACACGGAGGTCGATCCGCTGCGGGCCGATCGGACCGAAGGCCTCCTTGCGTAGGATCGGAGCGATCACCGCCGATCGTTCGAAGTCTTTTCCGAGATCCCACGGCCGTCCCTTGGCGCGAGCTTCGAGCTGTAGATCCCGGCGGGTCATGTCGAGACCGCAGGCATAGCCGAAGACGACGTCCATCGCCCCCGCCATCGTCACCCTGTGGGCCGGCGCGCCGAGGGCGACGACGAACTCCATCTCGTGGTGGAAGTCGCGGGTCCCGGGCGGATAGGGAATCGTCGCTCCGGACGGCACGATCGCGCCCGCCTGTTTGAGGAAGTAGAACGGCGCCTCGCGATCGACCTCGACCCCCATTTCGGCGGCGTGGTCGGCGTAGTTGCGGCCGACGCAGAAGATGCGATGGACCGGATACCGGCGATCGCTGCCCTCCACCACGACGGTCGGAGCAGGGGGAAGGGCAAAAAGTGCGGACTCGTCTGTCTTCTTCACGGTCGCGAGGCCTCGGTTCGGAGTGCGGTTCGGCAGGGCCGGGCGGCAGCGGGGTCCGGTTTCGGCAACCCGCGTTCAGACGCCGAGATAGGCTTCTTGGATCGACGGATCGGCGACGAGTTCGGCCGAACTGCCGCGCCAGGCGATCTCGCCCTTCTCGACGACGAAGTGGCGGTCGGCGAAGCCGATGAGAGCGTCGAGTTCCTTGTCGATGACGATCATGGCGAGGCCGGTCGCCTTGAGCGCGTCGAGTGACGTCCAGATGTGGTCGCGCACCAGTGGCGCCAACCCTTCCGTCGCCTCGTCGAGGATGAGGAGATCGGGATTGGTCATCAACGCCCGGCCGATCGCCAGCATCTGTTGCTCGCCGCCCGAGAGCTGGGCGCCGCCGTTGCCGAGGCGCTCGGCGAGGCGGGGGAAGAAGTCGAGGACACGTTCCAGGGTCCACGGTTCCCGCCCCTCGGGCCGAACGCGCCCGGCCATCACCAGATTTTCGCGCACCGAGAGGTTGGGGAAGATCTGTCTGCCTTCTGGCACCAGGGCGATACCCAGCCGGCAGACGTGATGGGCCGCACGCCCGTCGATCCGCCGGCCACGGAAGCGGATCTCGCCGTCGAACGGTTTCAGCAGGCCGCAGACCGACTTCACCGTCGTCGACTTGCCCATGCCGTTGCGGCCGATGAGGGTGACGACCTCGCCCTCGTCGACGTCGAAGGAAATGCCGAAGAGGGCCTTCGAGGCGCCATAGCCGGCTTCGAGATCGCGGACTTCCAAGAGCATCGCCGTCTCCTCAGTGCGAATGGCCGAGATAGGCGGCGCGGACCTCCGGGTCGGCGCGCACCTCCGCCGGCGTGCCGGTCCGGATCACACGGCCGGCGACCAGCACCGAGATGCGGTCGGCGAGACGGAAGACCGCGTCCATGTCGTGCTCGATGAGGACGATGGTGGTGACGCCCTTGAGGCGGGCGATCATGTCGGTCATCGCCACCCCGTCCTGGCGTCCGACACCGGCCATCGGCTCGTCGAGCAACAACAGCCGCGGCTTCATCGCGAGCGCCATCGCCAGTTCGAGTTGGCGGCACTCGCCGTGGGCGAGATCGGCGGCGAGCGTGTTCGCGCGGTGAGCGAGACCGACGGTGGCGAGGGCGACGTGCGCCGGGCCGGCGAGGGTCGCGTCTGTCCAGGCGCGCTTCCAGAACCGGAAGGAATGTCCCTGGCCGCCCTGCACCGCCAGCATGACGTTGGCGAGGACGGTGAAGCTCGGCACCAGCGAGGTGATCTGGAACGACCGGGCGATGCCGAGCCGGGCGCGGACCGGCGCCGGCTCGCGGGTGACGTCGCGACCGTCGAGGACGATCGAACCGGCGTCCGGCGTCAACTGACCCTGGAGCTGCGAGACGAAGGTCGTCTTGCCGGCGCCGTTGGGGCCGATGACGCCGTGGATCTCGCCGTGTTCGAGATCGAAGTCGAGATGATTGGTGGCCGTAAGGCCGCCGAATCTCTTCACCAGGCCGCGGACGGAGAGGAGCGGTCGCTTGGTCATCGGGCGCCCCTCGATCGGCCGGCGAGATGGACGAGGTCGGACAGACCGCCGCGCAGCGTCAGCACCACCGCGACGATGATCAGCCCGAAGGCGAGTTGCCAGTGCTGGGTCCAGGAGGACAGCAGCAGTTCGAGCACGACGAAGGCGGCGGCGCCGACCACCGGCCCCCACACGGTCGACAATCCGCCGAGCACCGCCATCACCACGAAGTCGCCGGAGCGGACCCAGTGCATGTCCGCCGGCGAGACGAATTGCTGGCCGGCGGCGAGCAGCCCACCGGCCAGCCCGGCGACGGCGCCGGAGACGGTGAAGGCGGCGAGGCGATGGGCGTAGGGCGGGATGCCCGACACGGCGACGCGGCGTTCGTTTTCGGCCGAAGCGCGCAGCACGATGCCGAAGCGGCTGGCGACGAGCCGGGTCGCGACCAGCAGGACCACGGCGAGCATCGTCAGGGCGAAATAGAAGAAGCGCCAGCGGTTGGACATGTCCCAACCGGCGAAGCTGAGCGGCGTGAGGATCTGCAGGCCGTCGTCGCCGCCGTATTTCTGCAGCGCCACCGCGCCGTAGTAGAGCATCTGGTCGAAGGCCAGGGTGATCATCAGGAAGTACGGGCCCGACGTGCGCAGCGACACCATGCCCGTCACCAGCGCCACCAGTCCCGCCACCGCCGCCGCCAGGGGCAGCGTCAGCGCCAGATCGGTCGAGCCCTCCCAGGCGAGGGCGGAGAACCCGATCGGCTCGGCCTCGAAGACGTGGTGCGCCGCGATCGCCACGGCGTAGCCGCCGACGCCGAAGAGGCCGGCCTGCAGCAGGCTGACGAGCCCGGCGAAGCCGAGGATCAGATTGAGCGCCACCGCGGCGATGGCGAAGACGACGACGCGGGTCGCCACCTTGATCAGGAAGGGGTCGCCGAGCATCTGGGCGACCGGCGGAACGGCGGCGAGCAGCGCGACGACGACGAGCGGCGCCAGTCGTTCGACGAGAGCGGGGCGATGGGGGTCGGATTCAGCCATGGACGGGAAACAGCCCTTTCGGACGGAAGGCGAGGATCAGCGCCATGAGCAGGAAGATCGCCATGGAGCCCAGGGCCGGAGGCAGCAGGACGCGGCCGAAGGTGTCGACGAGGCCGACCATCAGCGCCGCGACGAAGGCACCCTTGATCGAGCCGATGCCGCCGATCACCGTGACCACCAGGGCGAGGATCAGGATCGGCTCGCCCATGCCGACCTGCACGGCGAGGATCGGCCCGGCCATCAGGCCGGCGAGACCGGCGAGAGCGGCGCCGACGGCGAAGAGCGCGGCGAAAACGAGATCGACGTCGACGCCCATCGCCGAGGCGATCGGCCGGTTCGACGATCCCGCCCGCACCCACATGCCGATTCGGGTCTTCATGACGATCGCCCACAAGAGCGCCGCCACGGCGAGACCGACGATGAGCACCACCAGCCGGAAGGTCGGATAGGGCAGGCCCGGTACGATCTCGATCGACCCGGCGAGCGCCGGCGGCAGCGGCATGCGCAACGGCACCGGGCCGAAGACGATGCGCGTCACCTCGTTGGCGACCAGCACGATGCCGAAGGTGACGAGGACCTGATCGAGGTGGTTGCGGGCGTAGAAGCGCCGGAACAGACCGATCTCCAGCACCGCGCCGAGGGCCGCGGTGACGACCACCGCGGCCGGGATCGCCAGCAGGAAGCTGCCGCTCACCCCTTGGACCCAGGCGGCGGTGAAGGCTCCGGCCATATAGAGGGAGCCGTGCGCGAGATTGATGAAGTTCATGATGCCGAAGACGAGGGTCAGGCCCGATGCAATCAGGAACAGCATCACACCCAATTGAACCCCGTTCAGCGTCTGCTCCAGGATCAGCACGACGGCCCCCTTTCGCCCTTTCGATGGTGCGCGTCGATCACGGCGCCATGGTGCAGGTGGCGGCGTAGGAGTCCTTCAGATCCTGGACGATCCGCTCGCCGAGCTTGTTGTAGAGGCGGCCCTTGGCGTCCTTCTCGACCGTCGTCAGATAGAAGCTCTGGACGGGGAAGTGATTGGTGTTGAAGCGGAAGTCGCCGCGGATCGAGGCGAACTTCACGCTCTCCAGCGCCTTGCGTAGCGCCGCCTTGTCGTCGACCCGGCCGCCGGTGGCGCGGATCGCGGCGTCGAGCAGCAGCACCGTGTCGTAGGCGTCGGCGGCATAGGGCGACGGGATGCGGCCGTAGGTCGTCTCGAAGGCGGCGGCGAACTCTCGGCTCGCGGCGTTGGGGAACTCCTCGCTCCACAGCGTCGCCGTCCGGACGCCGATCGCCGCATCGCCCATCGCCGGCAGCACCGACTGATCGACGACGAAGGCGCCGGTGTAGAGCGGGATCTGCGGCTTCAGACCGGCCTGGTCGTACTGCTTGATGAAGTTGATGCCCATGCCGCCGGGATAGAAGAAGAACACCGCACTCGGCTTCGCGGCGCGGATCTGGGCGATCTCGGCGGAGTAGTCGAGCTGGTTGAAGGTCGTGTAGACCTCGCCGGCGACGTTGCCCTTGTAGTGGCGCTTGAAGCCGGCGACCATGTCCTTGCCGGCCGGATAGTTGGGGGCGAGGATGTAGACGTCCTTGATCTGCTTCTCCTGCATGTGGATGCCCATCGCCTCGCTGGTGGTGTCGTTCTGGAACGAGGCGGCGAAGAAGTTCGGGTGGCACTGCTTGCCGGCGAGCTGCGACGGGCCGGCGTTGGCGCTGACGTAGAGCACGCCGGCATCGAGCACCGGCTTGGCGATCGCCAGGAGAACGTTGGAGAAGTTCACCCCGGTGAGGATGTCGACCTTGTCGCTCTCGACCATCTTGTCGGCGTGCTGGCGGCCGATGTCGGGCTTGGCCTGATCGTCGGCGAAAGTGACCGCGACCTTGCGACCGCCGAGGGTCTCGCCGGTCTTGGCGAGGCCGAGCTTGAAGCCGTCGGAGAGCTCCTGACCGATGCTGCCGGCCGGTCCGGAGAGGGTGGTGATGAAGCCGATGCGGATCGGCGTCTCCTGTGCCGCTGCGGTGGTGGCGAGCGCGGCGAGGCCGGTGGCGAACGACAGTACCCTGAACGTACGGATCATGCTTTCCTCCCTTGTTCCGTGGTCTGCGACCGAGAAATCAACGGCTTCTCGGTGTCGGACGCGATCGTCGATCCGAGACGTCGACGTGTTCCGCGTCACCGCGCCGAACGCCGCGCCGCGGTGGGCGATGCAGCGTTCGGCCGGTCTTCCGTTTCCCGCACGGTGCGAGCGCACCGCGCGGCTTCACGCCGTCAGCGGACGCGGGTCTCGAGCACGCCGATCCGGGCGATCGAGGCGGTGACGACGTCTCCGGGGAGGACCTCGCCGACGCCTTCGGGCGTGCCGGTGAGGATCACGTCGCCGGGATGGAGGGTGAAGAAGCTCGACGCCAGAGCGATGAGGCGGGGGACGCCGAAGATCAGATCGCGGGTGTTGGCGTGCTGACGGATCTCGCCGCCGACTGCGAGCGACAGGTCGAGCGCCGAGGGGTCGCCGACCTCGTCGGCGGTGACCAGCCACGGACCGAGGACGGTGTAGCCGTCCGGCGACTTGCGGAAGCTGCGGTCCTCGCTGCCGCGCAACGTCATGTCGAGGCCGATGCAGTAGCCGGCCACCACCGAGAGCGCATCCTTTTCGGGGACGAACGAGCACTCCCGGCCGATGACGACGGCGAGTTCCACCTCGTGATCGGTGCGGCGATCGGCGAAGCGACGGGTCACGCCCGCCGCGGGACCCACCACCGACGACGTCGCCTTCAGGAAGAGACCGGACTCGGCGATGCTGCGCACGTGCACCGACGGGAAGGTCACGGGGTCGGCGGCGGCCTCGTCGAAGTGCTTCCGGTAGTTCACCGGCGCCGCGACGATCTTGCCGGGATTGGCGACCGGGGACTCGAATCGCACCGAGCCGATCGGCGTTCCCTCGTCGGTCGGCTCGAACCGCGCGAGTTCGGGAGCGAGCTCGGCGAGGCCGGCGACGAGGAGGTCGTGGCGCGGCAGCGGATGGCCGAAGGTCCCCAATCGGCCGGTCAGGTGGCTCACGTCGTGGACCCGGTCGCCCCTCACCAGTCCGATCCTGTTGTTCTCGTATCGACAGATGCGCATGGACCGGGTCCTTCCTGCGTGGGGTGATGGCGCGTTCGACGGCCGCCGCCGATGCCGCGGAGCGCCGTCGGCCGGCGGCCCGCAACGCCGTGCTTCGCCGATCCTGATATGGAACAATCCTTATACTGTCAATCCGTCCTCTGACCGTTCCGGAGCTTCGGATGCATCTTTCCGTGTTCTTTGATACAATCGATTGAAATTTCGGTTGTTCGTGAATAAATCTCAAGTTTCGTCATCAAAAATACGTCAATTTCCGTATGCAATCGTTCTGTATAAAAAGTTATTTAACGTCATAAAATCGACGAATACGATAAAATATTCGCGGATTCATCGAGATATTTTCGAATTGAGCTTATTTTTCCCCAAGGCCTCCACCGATCTTGCAAGTTTTGTGAGAGATGCGATCTGCCGACCATCGCCTGCAGATGCGGCGAAATTGCCGGATGACGGCTTGACGGTGAAAAAGTATCAGTATACGGACGATTTTGTCGACGCCGAGATCGCCCGGTCGCGGCGGCGGTGCGGACCGGGGCGGGAGGCGGGGGCCGATGGTCACCGTTCGTGGCTCGGGAGCGGCTCTGTGATCCCGGTCGTCGCTCGAAAGGGCGGCGCCGGACGGAGAGCCGGCCGTCGGTTCGAGCGAGGGCGCGGGGCGGGGACGCCGGTCGAAGGTCGGCGAGATCCGACGCCCGACCCGACGGTGTCGATGGCGACTCCGATCGCCACGCCGCCGATGAAGCCCGCGTGTCCGAGCCGCCGGACCGAAGCGACGTCGAGGAAACACATCAGAGGAGAAGGTTCGATGACCAGCAGAAAGCGCAGTGTCGTGGTGGCCGGTGGCGGCATCGGAGGTCTTTCGGCCGCGCTGGCGCTCGCCGCGAAAGGCTGCGAGGTCACCGTGCTCGAACAGGCGCCGGTATTCGGCGAGATCGGCGCCGGCATCCAGATCGGCCCGAACGCCTTCCACGCCATGGACTGGCTCGGGATCGGCGACGCCGGCCGGGCCAAGGCGGTCTACATCGACAAGCTGGTCCTGATGGACGGCCTGAGCGGCGAGGAGGTCTCGCACATCCCGGTGGACCAGCCGTTCCGCGACCGCTTCCGCAACCCTTACGCCGTCATCCATCGCGCCGATCTGCACGGCGTGCTCTACGACGCCTGCGTCGCCCACGGTAACGTCACCCTGGTCAACAACCAGCGTGTCGTCGGCTACGAGAGGGTCGCCGGCGGCGTGAAGCTCCGCAGCGAGAGCGGCGACGTCTGGCAGGCGGAGGCCGCGGTCGGCGCCGACGGTGTGCGTTCCAAGATCCGCGAACAGATGACCGGCGGCGACGCCCTGCGCCTGTCGGGCCACGTCGCCTACCGCGCCGTCCTGCCGATCGAGGACATGCCGGAGGATCTGCGCTGGAACGCGGTGACGCTGTGGGGCGGGCCGAAGTGCCACATGGTCCACTACCCGCTGCAGGGCTGGAAGACCTTCAATCTGGTCGCCACCTTCGTCACCGACATCGCCGACGTCGGCGTCAACGAGCCGGGCACCACCGAAGAGGTCCTGTCCCGCTTCGGCCACATCGTGCCGAAGGCGCGCAAGCTGCTCGAGGTGCCGAAGACCTGGCGGCGCTGGGTGCTCGGCGATCGCGATCCGATCGAGAACTGGACCGACGGCAACGTCACCCTGCTCGGCGACGCCGCCCATCCGACCCACCAGTATTTCGCCCAGGGCGCCTGCATGGCGCTCGAGGACGCGGTGCGGCTCGGCGCCGAGATCGAGCGCCACGACGGCGACTTCGAGGCCGCCTTCCAGGCCTATCAGACCGCCCGCATCCCGCGCGCCTATCGGGTCGTCCTGTCGAGCCGGATGCTCGGCAAGGTCTATCACGCCCGGGGTGTCGAGCGGCTGATCCGCAATCAGGTGATGGGGGCGAAGACCCCGAGCCAGTACTTCGACGGGCTCGAGTGGCTCTACGGCGGCACCGGCCTGACGCGATGAGACCGTCGCGACGCCGCGAGCGGCCCGTTTCCGTCGCGGCGTCCCGGCGATCGTCTCACCACCGGGGAAGGGGCTCGCCGCGAGAGCTCCTTCCCCGCCCGCTTCCCAGCCGCCGCGCGACGCGGTGAGCGCAGGCGCCTCTCGCGCCCTCGGAGACAGGCCATGTCGGAACTCGGAACCCTGGACGATCTTCCCCGCGACTACCGTGACGCGCTGACGGCGCGCAATCTCGTGCCGCTGTGGCCGTCGCTGCGCGCCGCGCTGCCCTTCGGCATGCCGTCGCGCCGCACCCGGCCGACGCTCTGGCGCTACGCCGACATCCGGCCGCAGCTGCTGGAAGCCGGCCGCCTCACGCCGATCGAGAAGGCGGAGCGCCGCGTCCTGGTGCTCTCCAACCCCGGACTCGGGCTCGAGAACATGCAGGCGACGCCGTCGATCTACATCGGCATGCAACTGATCCTGCCGGGCGAGACCGCCCCCAACCACAAGCACAGCCCTTCGGCGGTGCGCTTCGTCGTCGAGGGCGAGGGCGGCTACACCATCGTCGAGGGCGAGAAGTGCCCGATGGAGCCGGGCGATCTGATCCTCACGCCCTCCGGCCTGTGGCACGAGCACGGCCACTCGGGGTCCGGGCCGGTGATCTGGATGGACGCCCTCGATCTGCCGACGGTCTTCGCGCTCGAGGCCTCCTACGGCACCGAAGGACCGCCGCAGGTCGCCCGCAACGAGGCCGACGCCTCGCAGACGAAGTATCGCCGCGCCGGTCTCGTGCCCTGGGCCGCGGTGAACCGGCCGCGTGCCGACTATCCGTTGATCCGTTTCCCCTGGCGCGAGGTGAAGGCGGCGCTCGCCGACCTCGCCTCGGTGACGCCGCGCGGTGAGATCGTGCGCCTCGCCTACATCAATCCCGAGACCGGCGCCGAGTGCATGCCGATCCTCGGCTTCTCGGCCGTCCATCTGCGCCCCGGCGAGACGACGCGGCCGGCCCGTCACTCCGCCTCTTCGGTGGTCCACGTCGTCGACGGCGCCGGGACGATCGAGATCGACGGGACGAGCCTACGCTTCGAGCGCTTCGACACCATCGCGATCCCGACCCATGCCGAGGTGCGCATCGAGAACGCCTCGGCCACGACCCCGGCGCATCTCTTCGTCGTCGACGACGCGCCGATGCAGAAGAAGCTCGGCTTCTACGAGACGCGGTGATCCGCAGCTCGCCCGTCGTCACCATAGGCCTTTCGAACCGCCCGGCGCCGTGTCGGGCGGTTCGTCGTCTGTCCCCGCTTCCGGGGGCATACATTCCGTCCCGCCCTCCGTCTAATGCGCCGAACGAGCACGTCGCGGGGGAGGCGTCATGGGCGGCGAATTCATCATCGAGACGCGGGGACTGACCAAGCAGTTCCGCGGCTTCGTCGCCGTTTCCAACGTCGATCTCAAGGTGCGGCGCCACACCATCCATGCCCTGATCGGTCCGAACGGGGCGGGCAAGACCACCTGCTTCAATCTCATCACCCGCTTCCTGGAGCCGTCGCAGGGGCGGATCCTGTTCAACGGCCGCGACATCACCCGCACCGAAGCCTCCACCGTCGCCGGCATGGGCATGGTGCGCAGCTTCCAGATCTCCGCCGTCTTCGGCCGCCTCACCGCGCTCGAGAACGTCCGCGTCGCCCTGCAGCGCCGCGAGGGTGGCACCATGCGGTTCTGGCGGACCGATCGGCTGCTGCGCCGCCTCGACGGCCGGGCGCTCGAGCTGCTCGAGGCGGTCGGCATCGCCGACCATCGCGACACGGCGGCGGCCGAACTCTCCTACGGCCGCAAGCGCGCCCTGGAGATCGCCACCACCCTGGCTCTCGATCCCGAGATGCTGCTGCTCGACGAGCCGATGGCGGGGATGGGCAGCGAGGACGTGGCACGGACCGCCGATCTGATCCGCAAGGTCGCCGCCGGTCGCACCATCCTGATGGTCGAACACAATCTGTCGGTGGTCGCCGACCTCTCCGATCGGATCACCGTGCTCAAGCTCGGCCGTGTGCTGGCCGAGGGCAGCTACGACGAGATCTGCCGCAATCCGGAAGTGGTCGAGGCCTACATGGGTCACGGAGCGGTCGGTCATGGCTGAAACGGCGCCGGTGCTGCTCGACGTCCGCGATCTCCACGCCTGGTACGGCGAGTCGCACGTTCTCCACGGCATGAACTTCGAGGTGCGCCGCGGCGAGGTGGTGACGCTCCTCGGCCGCAACGGCGTCGGCAAGACCACCACGATGCGATCGATCATGGGCATCGTCGAGAAACGCCGCGGTTCGATCCGCTTCGCCGGCACGGAGACCATCGACCGTCCCTCCGACCGCATCGCCCGGCTCGGCATCGGCTACTGCCCGGAGGAGCGCGGCATCTTCGCATCGCTCGACGTGCGCGAGAATTTGGAGATGCCGCCGGTGGTGAAGCCGGGCGGGCTCACGCTCGACGAGGTCTTCGCGCTTTTTCCGCATCTCAAGGAACGCGAACACAGCCAGGGCACCAAGCTCTCGGGCGGCGAACAGCAGATGCTGGCGATCGGCCGCATCCTGCGGACCGGGGCGGAGCTGCTGCTGCTCGACGAGCCGACCGAGGGTCTCGCGCCGGTGATCGTCCAGCACATCGGCGAGATCATCCGCCGCCTCAGGGATCGCGGCTTCACCATTCTGCTGGTGGAGCAGAACTTCCATTTCGCCGCCGCGGTCGCCGACCGCCACTACGTGGTCGAACACGGGCGGATCGTCGACATGATCCCGAGCGGCGAGGTCGCCGGAAAGATCGACAAGCTGAAGGAGCTTCTCGGTGTGTGATGGCGACCACTTCGGATGGGGAGCGACCTGCGGCGGCCGGCGACGGGCGACGGGGAGGGAGGTGCGGGCATGACCTCGATCTTCGACATCCCGACCGGCGTGCTCTTCGGCCAGTTGCTGCTCGGGCTGATCAACGGCGCCTTCTACGCCATGCTCAGCCTCGGCCTGGCGCTGATCTTCGGTCTGCTCAACATCATCAATTTCACCCACGGCGCCCAGTACATGATGGGCGCCTTCGTCGCCTGGCTCGGGTTCAACTACCTCGGCCTCGGTTATTGGGTGTCGCTGGTCACCGCGCCGGTGGTGGTGGCGCTCTTCGGCATGGCGATCGAACGGACGCTGCTCAGGCGGCTCTACAAGCTCGACCACCTCTACGGCATGCTGCTCACCTTCGGACTGACCCTGATCATCGAAGGGGTGTTTCGCCAGCTCTACGGCATCTCGGGCATGCCCTATGCGGTGCCGAAGGAACTCGCCGGCGGCTGGAACCTCGGCTTCATGTATCTGCCGATCTACCGCGGTTGGGTGGTCGTCGCCTCGATGGTGCTGTGTCTCGGCACCTGGTTCGTCATCGAGAAGACCCGGCTCGGCATGTATCTGCGCGCCGGCACCGAGAACCCGATCCTGGTGCGCGCCTTCGGCGTCGACGTGCCGCGGATGATCACCCTGACCTACGGCTTCGGCGTCGCGCTCGCGGCGATCGCCGGGGTGATGGCGGCGCCGGTGTTCTCGGTCAATCCGATGATGGGATCGAACCTGATCATCGTCGTCTTCGCGGTGGTGGTGATCGGCGGCATGGGCTCGATCCTCGGGTCGATCGTCACCGGCTATCTGCTCGGGCTCGTCGAGGGCCTGACCAAGGTGGTCTATCCGGAAGCCGCCTCCACCGTCGTCTTCGTCGCCATGATCGTCGTTCTGTTGATCCGTCCGGCCGGCCTGTTCGGCAAGGGAGCGTGAACCCGATGACGTCCTCTTCGACCGCTCTCACTCCGTCGCCCGAAGTCTGCGTCCGACGCCAGCGATGGTTCGCCCTGGTGGTGGCGATGCTTGCGGCGGCGGCGCCCTTCGCGGTCTACCCGGTGTTCCTGATGAAGGGCTTGTGCTTCGCGCTCTTCGCCTCGTCGTTCAATCTGCTGCTCGGCTTCGCCGGCCTGCTGTCCTTCGGCCACGCCATGTTCTTCGGCTGGTCGTCCTACGTCACCGCGCATGCCCTCAAGGTCTGGGGCGCGACGCCGGAACTCGCCATCCTCGCCGGCACCGCGGTGGCCGCGGGGATGGGGCTGGTGACCGGCTGGCTGGCGATCCGCCGGCAGGGCATCTACTTCGCCATGATCACTCTGGCGTTGGCGCAGTTCTTCTTCTTCCTCGCCGTGCAGGTTCCCTTCACCCGCGGCGAGGACGGCATCCAAGCGGTGCCACGCGGCCATCTCTTCGGGCTGATCGATCTCTCGAAGATGATGCCGATGTACTGGTTCGTGCTGGCGGTCTTCGGCCTCGGCCTGTTCCTGCTGCATCGCATCGTGCATTCGCCCTTCGGGCAGGTGCTGCGGGCGATCCGCGACAACGAACCGCGCGCCGTCTCGCTCGGCTATCGCGTCGAACGCTACAAGCTGATCGCCTTCGTGCTGTCGGCGGCGGTCGCCGGTCTCGCCGGATCGCTGAAGAGCATCGTCTTCCAGCTCGCCTCGCTCACCGACGTCGACTGGCACACCTCCGGCGAAGTGGTGCTGATGACGCTGCTCGGCGGCGTCGGCACGCTGTTCGGGCCGACCGTCGGCGCCTTCGTCGTGGTGACGATCCAGAACTATTTCGCCGGGGCCGGATCGTGGGTGACGATCATCCAGGGCGGAATCTTCGTTGTCTGCGTGCTGGCGTTCCGCGAGGGGCTGGTCGGCATGGCGTCTCCCTTCATGAAGCGGCGCGGGATCATCGTCTGATCCCGCCGTCGCGCCGCGGCGCGACGAATCCCGTCACCGTCCGCGTCGTCCCCAGACCGTCGGCCACGATGCCGATCCGCGCCGCCGAGGAGGCGACCTCATGTACAAGGACATCCTAGTCCATCTCGACGGCGGCGACCGCGACCCGCTGCGCATCGCCGCGGCGCGCGGCATCGCCGAACGCTTCGCAGGCCGGCTGACCGGGCTCTACGTCGCCTCGCCGCACCACGACCGCGACGACGCCGAGGCCTCGGCGGCGCAGTTCGCCGAAGCGACGGCGGGGAGCTCGGCGACGATGAGCTGGCGGCGGCACGATCGGCCGGAGAGCGGTCGCTACGCCATCGACATCGCCGTCCACGGCCGCCTCGCCGACCTGATCGTGCTCGGGCAGCATCATGCCGGCAAGAGCGCCCGAGAGGACCTGATCGCCCAGGTGATCCAACGCTCCGGCCGGCCGACGCTGGTGTTGCCGTCGGTCGGCGCCTATCCGATGGTCGGCTCGTCGGTGGTGATCGCCTGGGACGGCAGCCGCGAAGCGGCGCGGGCGCTGCACGCGGCGATGCCGATGATCGTCGGCGCCGGCGCGGTCGAAGTCGTCACCGTCGGCGATCCGGTTCCGAGCGCCGGTTCCGAGCCGGCGATCGCGTCGGCGGATCTGCTCGACCATCTCGCCGCCCACGGCGTCGCGGCGAGCTGCGAGGTGTTGCCGCGCGAGGACATCGGGGTGATGGACCTGTTGCTGTCGCGGGCCTTCGACCAAGGCGCCGACCTCCTGGTGATGGGCGCCCATCCCGGTCCGCAGCATCTCCACTTCTTCCGCGGCGCCGGCACGCGCTACGTCCTCGATCACATGACGCTGCCGGTGCTGATGGCCGGCTGACCGGCGCGGCCGACCCGGCCGCGCCTCGCTCGCCGTGCTTCAGCCGAGCGGCAGCGCCGTCTGGTAGCGCACCTGCTTCAGGGCGAAACTCGACTTGATGCTGGCGACGCCGGGGACGCGGGTCAGATACTGCTTGAGGAAGCGCTCGTAGGACGCCAGATCGGGCACGACGACGCGCAACAGGTAATCCGACTCCCCGGTCATGAGATAGCACTCGAGCACCTCCGGCCATTGCCGCACGGTCGCTTCGAACACGTCGAGGCGGTCCTCGACCTGACGCTCGAGCGTGACGTTGACGAAGACGCTGACCGAGAGGTCGACGGCGACCGGGTCGACCAGCGCCACGTAGTTGCGGATGACGCCGGCCTCCTCCAACGCCCGCACCCGCCTGAGACAGGGCGAGGGCGACAGCCCGACCTTGTCGGCGAGGTCGTGATTGGTCATTCGACCATCCTGCTGGAGCTGCGCCAGAATGTTCCGGTCGATCCGATCCAGGCGCAACTTCGGCATCTTCTGTCCTCTCCAGACGATAATTGGCATAGTCTGCCGAAATTGGACCATCAGTGGACTGACTTTGCAAGCACCTGCCGACGGCTTCCAGTTAGCCTCTGTCGCAGAGGTTCCGAGAACGGCGGGCAGGGTGGGGACGATGGCACGACGGACGGCGAGCGACACTTCCGCAGCGGTCGAGGCGGACGACCTCCGCTTCCTCGCCGCGCTCGAACGCAAGGTGCTGTGGCTGGCGTCGTGGACGATCCACAACGCCAACCATCTGCGCCCCAACACCGACGGGCTCAAGGTCGGCGGCCATCAGGCGTCCTGCGCCTCGATCGCCACGATCATGACGGCGCTCTATTTCTCGGCGCTGCGGCCCGAGGACCGGGTGGCGGTCAAGCCGCACGCCGGGCCGGTGTTCCACGCCATCCAGTATCTCTTCGGCCGCCAGACGCGAGACAAGCTCGAGCGCTTCCGCGGCTTCGGCGGGGCGCAGTCCTATCCGTCGCGCACCAAGGACGTCGACGACGTCGACTTCTCCACCGGCTCGGTCGGCCTCGGCGTGGCGCAGACGCTGTTCGCCTCGCTGGTGCAGGACTATCTCGGCGCCAAGGACTGGGCGAAGAAGCGGCCGGAGGGGCGGATGATCGCCCTCGTCGGCGATGCCGAGATGGACGAGGGCAACATCTTCGAGGCCCTGGTCGAGGGCTGGAAGAACGGGTTGCGCAACACTTGGTGGGTGGTCGACTACAACCGCCAGAGCCTCGATGCGGTGATCCGCGAGGGCCTGTGGGAGCGGCTCGAGGGCATCTTCCGCACCTTCGGCTGGGATGTCGTCATCCTCAAGCACGGCGAGCTGATGAAGGCGGCCTTCGCCGAACCGGGCGGCGACGCCTTGCGCGAGTGGATCGACGCCTGCCCCAACCAGCTCTATTCGGCGCTCACCTTCCAGGGCGGCGCGGCCTGGCGGCGGCGGCTCGAGGAGGATCTCGGCCATCTTCCCGACACCCGCCGGCTCGTCGACGCCCGCGACGACGCCGAACTCGCCCGGCTGATGTGCAATCTCGGCGGCCACGATCTGCCGTCGCTGCGCGACGCCTTCGCCGCCGCCGCGACCCATGATCGCCCGGTGTGCTTCATCGCCTACACGATCAAGGGCTTCGGTCTTCCCCTCGCCGGCCACAAGGACAACCACTCGGGCCTCTTGATGCCGGAGCAGATGGAGACGCTGCGCGCCGCTCATCGCATCCGTCCGGGTCACGAGTGGGACCGCTTCGAGGGTCTGGCGCCGAGCGAGGACGAACTCGCGGCGTTTCTCGCCCGCGTTCCCTTCGCCGGTCGCCGCAAGGTGGCGAAGGCGGCAGCCGTTCCGGTTCCCGAGACCCTGCCGGCGCCGAGCCAGAAGACGTTGTCGACCCAGGCCGGCTTCGGCCTGATCCTCAACGAACTCGGCCGTGGCGAGACGCCGCTGGCGCAGCGCATCGTCACCACCTCGCCGGACGTCACCGTCTCGACCAACCTCGGCGCCTGGGTCAACCGCCGCGGCCTCTTCGCCGAGGAGGCGGTCGCCGACCTTTTCAAGCGCGAGCGCATTCCGTCGACCTACACTTGGGAATTCTCGCCGCGAGGCCAGCACTTCGAACTCGGCATCGCCGAGTCGAACCTCTTCACCATGCTGTCGGCGATGGGCCTGTCGCATGCGCTGTTCGGCGAACGGCTGCTGCCGATCGGCACCCTCTACGATCCCTTCATCTATCGCGGCGCCGACGCCCTCAACTACGCCTGCTATCAGGACGCCCGCTTCCTCCTGGTGGCGACGCCGTCGGGGGTGACGCTGGCGCCGGAAGGCGGGGCGCATCAGTCGATCGGTACGCCGCTGGTCGGCATGGCGCAGGACGGGCTCGCCTATTTCGAGCCGGCCTTCGCCGACGAACTCGCGGTGGTGATGCGCTGGGCTTTCGAGCACATGCAGCGCGACGGCAAGGCGGCGGACGACACCGTCTGGCCGCCGGTCGAGCGCGGCGGCTCGGTCTATCTCCGTCTGTCGTCGCGGACGATCGAACAGCCCGCGCGGCCGATGACCGCCGACTTGCGCGACGACATCGTCGCCGGCGCCTATTGGATGCGGCGGCCCGGCCCCAATGCCGAGGTCGTGGTGGTCTACACCGGCGCCATGGCACCCGAGGCGATCCATGCCGTCGGGCTCCTCGGCGAGAGCCGGCGCGACGTCGGCCTGCTCGCCGTCACCTCCGCCGATCGGTTGCACGCCGGCTGGACGGCGGCGCAGGGCGCCCGCGAGGCCGGCCACGGTCGAGCGGTGTCGTACGTCGAGCGGCTGCTCGCCGGCGTGCCCGACCATTGCGCCCTCGTCACCGTCGTCGACGGCCATCCGGCGACGCTCGGTTGGCTCGGCGCGGTCGGTGGCCATCGCACGCGGGCGCTCGGGGTGGAGCGCTTCGGCCAGACCGGCACGCTCGCCGACCTGCATCGCCACTACGGCATCGACGCGGAAGGGATCCTGCGGGCCGCCGAGGCGATCTCGCCCGGCCGTCCCGTCCGCCACCGGTACGGCTTCGCGCCGTGAGCCGCGCCGGTCCCCACCGGGAGGCCGCGCCGCGACCGGCCCATTCGTCCCCCACGCCGGCCGATCGGAGAGAGCGCGCCATGCAGACCACCGCAGGTGGCCCCCTGAGCGGACTCAGGGTGCTGGAGATCGGGCACTTCGTCGCCGCGCCGTTCTGCGCCCGGCTGCTCGGCGACCTCGGCGCCGACGTCATCAAGATCGAGCCACCCGGCGGCGATCCGGTACGGCAATGGGGAGCCCAGGTCGATGGCCATTCGCTGTGGTGGTCGATCCACGCCCGCAACAAACGGTCGGTGGCGCTGGATCTCAAGGCGGAGCGGGCGCCGGCGATCGTCCGCTCGCTCGCGGCGCAATGCGACGTGGTGGTGGAGAACTTCCGCCCCGGGGGTCTGGCGCGTCTCGGTCTGGGGGACGACGACCTGCGGGCCGCCCGCTCGGATCTGATCATCGCCCACGTCTCCGGTTTCGGTCTCGATGGTCCCTATCGCGATCGCGCCGCCTTCGGGGTGATCGGCGAGGCGATGGGCGGACTGCGACATCTCACCGATCATCCGCCGGGGGTGTCCGATCTGCCGCCGGTGCGGGTCGGCGTGTCGATCGGCGACAGTCTCGCCGGCCTTTACGCCGCTTTCGGCGTCGTCTGCGCCCTGTGGCAGCGCGACCGCATGGGCGGCGACGGTCGCGGCCGCAGCCTCGACGTGGCGTTGACCGAGTCGGTGCTGAGCCTGATGGAGGGCATGCTCGCCGAATACGGACGTCTCGGCACCATCCGTCAGCCGACCGGTTCGGCCATCCCGACGGCGGCGCCGTCGAACGCCTACCTCTCGGCCGACGGGGTGTGGATCCTCATCGCCGCCAATTCCGATCCGTTGTTCGCCCGGCTGGCACGGCTGATCGGCCGGCCCGACCTCCTCGCCGAGGAGCGTTTCCGCGGCAATCGGGGGCGCGTCGCCAACGCCGGCGAACTGGACGCGATCATCGGGACATGGACGCGGAGCCTGCCGGCCGACGAAGTGACGCGTCTCCTCGCCGCCGAGGACATCCCTGCGACGCGGGTCTATACCGCGGCCGATTGCGCCACCGATCCGCAGTTCCGCCGCCGCGGCATGGTGCGCGAGGTGGTCGATCCGCTGCTCGGGCCGCTCCTCCACCCCGGCATCGTCCCGCACGTGCCGGAGGGGCCCGGGAGCATCCGCTGGACCGGCCCGGCGATCGGGGCCCATACCGACGAGGTCCTCACCGAGCTCCTCGGCCTCTCTCCCGCCGAGATCTCGGCCCTGCGCAACGAAGGAACGATCGCATGACCACGCCGAGCGGAGATCGCGTCACTCTGGTAGAGGTCGGGCCGCGCGACGGCTTCCAGGGCATCGGCCCGTTCATCCCGACCGCGACCAAGATCGACTTCGTCCGCCGCCTCGCCGCCGCGGGGCTCGGCCGCATCGAGGCCGGCTCCTTCGTCAGCCCGTCCGCCGTGCCACAGCTCGGCGACGCCACCGAGGTGCTCGCCGCCAGCCGGTCGATCCCGGGTCTGCGCGCCCAGTTCCTGGTGCCCAACGCCCGCTGGGGCGCGACGGCGCTCACGGCCGGCGTCGACTTCCTCGCCTTCGTCGTCTCGGTGTCGGAGGCGCACAACCGCAGCAACGTCCGTCGTCACCCGCTGGAATCGGTGGCGGAATACATCCGGCTGATCGAAGTCTGTCCGCCGGGCGTCGACATCCGCCTCAATCTGGCGACCGCCTTCGACTGCCCGTTCGACGGACGGGTCGCCGAGAGCGCCGTCCTCGACCTGCTCGGGCCGTTGGTGGCGGTGCGGTCGACGGCCGAGATCTGCCTGTGCGACACCACCGGCCGGGCGACACCGGATCATGTCGCAGGGCTCTTCGATCGCGTCCGCGCCGCCTTCCCCGCGGTCGAGCGCTGGGCCTTCCACGCCCACGACACCTATGGCCTCGGTCTCGCCGACGTCCACGCCGCCTGGACGCGGGGGGTGCGCGTCTTCGACGCCGCCTTCGCCGGGCTCGGTGGTTGCCCCTTCGCTCCCGGCGCCACCGGCAACGTCGCCACCGAGGACGTCGTCTTCCTGTTCGAGCGCATGGGCATTTCGACCGGCGTCGACCTCGACGAGTTGCTGTCGATCGCATGTGATGGCACCGTCATTCCCGGAGCGGCGGCCGGCGGACGGGTGCGCGCCGCCCTGACCGGGTCACGGTCTCCGTCCTGCGGATCCTGACGGAGGCGCGCGGCCGACGAGAACGAAGCGAGGCGGAGGAACGCGAAGATGACGACGGCCCTTCCGGCTGCCGGGGACGGTTTCCCGACGATGCTCCGCCCGAGATCGGTGATCGACGCCATCGGTCGGGACGACTTCTACAGCGATCTCCTGGCGCTGCTCGAACAGGTCAGCGGATCGGATCTCTGCGCCGTCTATCGGCTGGAGCCGGACACGTTGCGCGGGCTCGGGTCCGCCGATGTCGCCGACGGTCGGTTGGCGCGCGACCGGGCGTCGTGCTTCGCCGGCCGCGACTACTGGCGCCGCGATCCCGGCATCCGCGAAGTCCGGTCCGTCGACGAACCCGACCGCAGCGCCGTCGTCCGCGCCGATCTGCGCAAGATGCCGGGCGACCTGCGCAGCATGCTCTATCCCGACATCGCCGAACGGGTCGGCATCTGCGGGCGGCGGGGGCAGGCGACCTATTGGCTGAGCGTTCTGCGGTCGTCGCGGCGCGGCGTCTTCAACGGCGACGAACTCGGCAATCTGGCGGGGCTCTCCGGCGACCTGATCTCGGCGATCGCCAAGCACGAAGAGGTGCGCCGCTTCCGTCCGGAGCATGCGCTCGCCTCGGTCGAGTGCATCGAGCGCGGCATCCTGGCGACCGAGCTGTTGTCGCGGCGCGAGACCGAGGTCTGCGCCCGCATCCTCTTCGGCCTGCCCTTCGCCCGCATCGCCGGCCAGCTCGGCGTCAGCGAGGAGACGGTCAAGACCTACCGCAACCGCGCCTTTCAGCGCCTCGAGGTCGCCCATCAGCGCGATCTGATGATGTGGTACTTCTCGATCTGGGCGCCGGAGGGCCTCGATGGCGGCGAGGCGGCGGGCGCCGGCGACGAGCGCCCGATCCCGCTCAGGAAACGGCGGGCGTGACAAGACGACGAGGTGGCGAGGCGACGGTTCGCGCCGCCTCTCGCCACCCCGCGCGTCGTCATTTGCGGCGACCGGTCGGTTCCGCCGGCTCCCGCATCACTTCGCGGCGAGGAAGGAGCACTCGCTCGGCGACAGCGGCTTGAACGCCTCTTCGGCGGGAATGCGGCCGACGAGCTTGTAGTAGTCCCAGGGCGACTTCGATTCCTGCGGCGTCTTCACCTCCCACAGCGACAGGTCGTACATCACCCGCCCGTCGGCGCGGACGTGGGCCGGCTTGCCGAACATGTCGCCCGGCAGGGTCTTGATCTGCTTCATCACCTCCTCGGACCGATCGGTGCCGGCGGCGTCGACGGACTTCAGATAGTGGGTGATCGACGCGTAGGTCGCGGCCTGTGCCTTGGTCGGCATCTTGCCGAACTTGTCGAAGAAGCGCTTGGCGAAGGCACGGCCCTTGTCGGTGTCGTCCCAGTAGTAGCTCTCGGTGAGCACCAGACCGTGCGCCGCGGCGAGGCCGAGGGCGTGGACGTCGGAGATGTAGACGAGGAGACCGGCGACGTTCTGGCCGCCGGCGGGCAGACCGAACTCGACCGCCTGCTTGATCGCCGTGGTGGTGTCGGTGCCGACGTTGGCGAGTGCCACCACCTGGGCCTTGGAGGCCTGCGCCTGGAGGAGATAGCTGGAGAAATCGGCGGTGTTCATCGGGTGCTTGACGCCGCCGAGGACCTTGCCGCCGTTCTGGACGACCACCGAAGAGGCCGCCTTCTCCAGCGCCTGTCCGAAGGTGTAGTCGACCGAGATGAAGTACCAGTTGGTCTTGCCGGCCTTGACCAGCGCCTTGGCGGTGCCGGCGGAGAGCGCCGCGACGTCGTCGGCCCAGTGCACGGTGTAGGGCGAACAGGCCTTTCCGGTGAGGTCGGTGGTGGTCGCCTCGGTGATCAGCAGGATCTTCTTCTTGTCGCGGGCGAGCTCGTTGACCGCCAAAGCCACGGCGGAGGAGGGCAGATCGACGATGGTGTCGACGTCGTCGACCTCGAACCACTTGCGGGCGATCTGCAGCGCGATCTCCGGCTTGTTCTGCATGTCGGCGGAGAGGATCTTCACCGGCTTGCCGCCGGCCTTGCCGCCGTAGTCCTCGACCGCCATTTCGGCGGCGAGCAGCGCGCCCTTGCCGCCGACGTCGGCGGCGACCTGGGAGAAGTCGCCGAGCAGACCGATGCGCACCGCATCGGAGCCGGCCTGGGCCGGAACACCCTGGGTCGCCAGATAGGTGCCGATCGCCAAGGGGATGATTGCCCTGTAGTTCATCGTTTCCTCCGTCGTGCTTCTTGTGTTTTCGACTTCCGAACCTCGGTGCGACCGCCGCCTCAGGCGCCGCCGAAGCCTCGTTGCTCGAGCCAACGGCGCACGAGATCGCTCGCCTCGGTCATCTGGCGCGGTTGGCCGGCGTAGTAGTGGTTGGCGCCGTCGATGACCGCGAAGGTCTTGTCGCGGCTTCCTGCCACCCGGTGGACGATCCCGGTGTGCGGTTGCGGCACCACGTCGTCGGCCTGGTTCTCGATCGTCAGCAACGGGACCGAGATCGCCGCGGCGCAGGCCTCGCCGTCCATGCGGCTGTGATCGATCGACCACTGCGACAGCCAGGCGCGCAGAGTCGAGAAGCGAGCTAGCCCGACCGGCCCGTTGTTCACCGTCTCCGGTCGACCCATGTAGCACCAGTTCGGCGGGCGGCCGTTGGGATCGATCGTCAGGTCGAGAAAGCGCGGGTCGGCCATGGTGCGATGGGTGAGGAGACCGCGTTCCAACTCGCCGGTGCCGCGTCGCCGGAGATCGGCGAGGCGCTCCTCGACGCCCGCCGTGATCCTGCGCACCCGCCGCAGCTGCGCGGCGCGGAATTCGGCGAGAAAGTCGGCCGAGTAGGGCGGTCGGTTGGGATTGCGCGGGTCGTAGATGTCGAGTTCGAGGGTGCGTCGGTCGGGATCGGCCTCGTCGACCACCGATGGGTCGATCATCTCGGCGAGCATACGGGCGCGCGACAGATGCGCAGCCTGGAAGATCACCGCGTCGGCCGGGATCAGTCCGGCACCGACGATGTCGACCGGGTCGCCGGCCGGGGTGGCGGTGATCGTCGGCCGTTCCGCCTGCGACTGATAGAATAGCGCCAGCGAGCCACCGCCGCTCCAGCCGGCGAGCACGACGTGGTCGTAGCCCCACACCGTCCTGGCGTGGCGGATGTAGGCGCCGAGGTCGAGCAGCACCTTCTCCAGGATCGCCGCCGTGTCGTTGCGGGCGTAGCGGCTGCCGGCGCACAGGACATGGAAGCCGATGGCGGCGAGATGGCGCGGCAGCGGCAGGAGCTGCAGCGTCGAGGCGGGATGCATGAAGACCAGGAGCGTGCGCGACGCCACGCCCCTCGACCGCATGCGGATGCCCTCGAGATGGACGGCGCCCTGGCTCCCCGAGAAGCCGTAGGTCTCGGTGAAGGCCGGATTCTCGTCGAACTGGATGTGGACCCACTCGCAGTCGACGTCGGTCGTGGGATCGGTCATCGGGATCCGCTCCGGGTGCGTGGACGGGTCACAGCGCGAAGATGCCGAGGTAGCGGCTGTCGTCGACGACGATCGGATGGCGGCTGCGACGCGCGCCTCCGGCGTCGAGTTCGAGGTCGTGGGCGCCGCTGCCCCGTTCCAGCCGATCGAACTTGAACTCGCCGAAGGTGTCGGTGGTCGTCTCGGCGACCACCGCGCCGTTCTTCGACAGCCGCGCGGTGACGCCGGCGAAGCAATCCTCGAGCCCGTCGGCGCGGCTCACCACCGTGCCGCCGACGAAGACCGACCGCATCAGTTGAAGATTGCGGTAGTGCACTCGCGGCCGGGTTCCGAGCTCCGGGCGCAGCCCCTCGAGACCGTCGCGGGTGGCGATCGCCCGCATCTCGTCGTCCGCCACTCGGATCGAGCGCAGCGCGCCGGTCGGGCAGGCCTGTTCGGCGCGGGTGCGGGTCCATCCGTCGTCGAGGAGATGGGCGTCGAAGCACCACTTCTGCGGCAATTGCAGCTCTTCGTTCCAGTCGATCGCCCCGTAGGGGCAGGACTGGACGATCTGCTTCTGACCCTTCGCCTTGACCGGGTCGATGACGACGATGCCGTCGGGCCGCTCGTAGACGGCGCCGTCACGCGCCGCCTTGATGCAGGGGGCGTTGGCGCACTGGTTGCACATCACCGGCATCGAATGGGATTCGACCATCGGCGCCTGACCGCGCTGATGCTGGACGAGATGCAGCCATTTGTGGCCGTGCAGCGGCTGGGGCGCGCTGTAGCCTGGGAAGTCGTTGCCGACATACTCGTCTTTGGTCGCGAGAAAGCAGTTGTGACAGTTCATGCACTTCTCGACGTCGACGATCATGTTCCACTTCAGCATGATCCGGACTCCCTCAGGCCTCGGCCATGGCCATTTCGGCCGCCACGGGCGCGGTTGCGACCGGCTCCCGCCAACGCTCCATCTCGACGAGACAGGCGTTGGGCGCCATCGAGCTGCCGCCGCGGATCTGCGAGCGGTGGTTGGTCAACAAGTTGACGCAGCCGCCGCGGTCGGGTGAGTGGCCCGGCCGGCCGATCGGCTCGTAGAGTGCCGAGGACTCGTAGGTGCGGATGACGCCGCGCCGGATACGCTCGGTGACGTAGGCCGCGAACAGCACCTCGCCGCGGTCGTTGTGGAGGCGGATGATGTCGTCGGTGCGGATGCCGCGGTCGGCCGCGTCGGCCGGATTGACGTAGCAGATGAGGTAGCGATAGCCGTCGATCTCGCGGCGATGCCACTCGATGTCGTTGATGATGCCGTCCTTGCCGTCCGCCTGCGAATGGAAGCTGTAGCGCGGATGCGCCGACAGGAGTTGCAGCGGGTATTTGGCGAGGAGATCGTGGCTCTTCGTCCCTTCCCAACTGGGCATGTAGACGTTGACCGGCGGGCGATCGGGATCGCCGGCCTTCTTCAGGCTCTCCGGAACGAATTCGAACTTGCCGCTCTGCGGCTGTAGGCCCTCGAGGAACTTCTCGGAGTAGTCGGCCGGCAGCGGCTGCAGCTCGGGCACCGTCTTGCGCCGGCCCTCGTAGTACCAGCGATAGGCGGTCTCCACGCGCAGGTGCTCCTTCTCCGTCGGCACGACGAAATAACCGCGCTTCAGGAGCTTCTTCCACGAGATGTGCTGCGACAGGTCGGAGCCTTCCCAGATCCGCTGGCACCAGTCGAGTTCGGTCATGCCCTCGGTGAACAGCGCCGACAGGCCGAGCTTCTTGGCGATCTCGACGTAGATCTGATAGTCGGACTTCGATTCCCCCAGCGGCTCGATGCACTTGTGCTGGAGGACGACGACGCGGTGGTTGTTCTGGGTGTAGTACTGCGGCGCGTAGCCGCCGCCCGACCCCCATTCGCCGATGTCCCAGCGCTCGAAGGTGGTGCACGCCGGCAGGATGAGATCGGCGAACTTGACCTCGCCCTCGTTCCAGATCGACTGGTTGACGACGAATTCGAGGTTCGGCGACTGGTAGGCGCGGATCCAGCGGTTGGAATTGTTCATCGTGCCGAACTGCGAGGCGCCGAACTTGTACATCATCCTGACCGGCGAGTGGCCGGGCGAGGGATAGCGGTAGGGCACGAACTGACTGTTGATGGCCGCGACGTCGGTCGGATAGCCGCTCGCCTGACCCTCGGTGATCGCCTCGGGGAAGTTGATGCGCGGGATCTGTTGCCGCACGTTGTTCATGGTCATGATGTGCGGGATGCGCTGATAGGTGATCGGCCCGTCGGCGGTGAACTGGAGATCGCCGGAGATGCCGCCCTCGGCATAGCCGGGGAACCAGAAATTGAAGTCGATCGGGGCGCCGCTCTGTAGATTGCCCATGTTGACACCCGGGCGGCCGTAGCCCTGCATCGCCATCAGGATCACCATCATCCGCGCCCACTGAGCGCCGGTGGCGGTGCGGCAGGCGCCGCCGAAGCCGTTGCCGAAGGCGCCGGCGCCGAGATAGGTCTTCTTCCTCCCCCATTCGCGGGCCAGCGCCCGGATGTCGCGCGCCGGGACCTCGGTCTCGGCCTCGGCCCATTCCGGCGTTTTGGGCACGCCGTCGCTGCGGCCCATGACGTGGTCGGCCCATTCGTCGAAGCCCGTGGTGCGGTTCTCGACGTACCACTTGTCGTAGAGGCCCTCGCTGATCCAGACGTGGCAGATCGCCTGGGCGAGCGCCGGGTCGGTGCCGGGCCGCGGCGCGATCCACTTGCCGCCGAGCCAGGCGGCGGTCTCGTTGTGGTAGGGGTCGATGTGGACGAAGGTCATGCCGAGGTCCTTCGCCCACTGGCGACGGACGGTGCCCTCGAACCCGGCATAGACGCCGTTGCAGGCCTCCGGGTCGCTCGACCAGAAGACGATCATCTCGCTGTTCTGCAGGCAGTCCTCGACCTGGCCGAACACCTCGCCGTTGCCGAGGCGCATGGTGTGGCCCCAGTGATGGGTGGCGCCCCAGTACCAGCCCTCCCAGCTCGACGGGTTGGAGTGGACCTTGGTGAAGCCGACGAGATTGAAGAAGCGGAAGCCCGAGGACAGGTGGTAGTTGACGTTGCCCCAGCTCTGGTGGGCGCTGTGACTGAAGGCCAGCGCTCCCGGGCCGTAGTCGCGCTTCACTCGCCGGATCTCGCCGGCGATGATCTCCGCCGCCTCGTCCCAACTGATCCGCTCGTAACCGGAGATGCCGCGGTTCTGCGGGTTGCGCTCGCCGTGGGGATCGAAGTCGACCCGCTTCATCGGGTAGAGCAGCCGGTCCTTGGAATAGACCAGCGACTTCGAGGCGAGGGTGTGCGGCGAGACCGTGGCCATGCGCGGCGGCGAGAAGCTCTTGCCGCGCGCCCGGATCTTCCAGGTCTCGCCGTCCTCGGCGTCGAATTCGATCGGCGTGATGCGGACGATACGGCCGCCCTTGACGTAGACGAAGACCGGCCCGCCGTTGGTATTGCCGGTGTAGCGGGTGACGCCGCCCTTCAACCGGGTGCCGAAGCGCCAGCCGAACGCCTTGACCATGCTGAGGGTCTCGGCGAACCACACCGTCAGCTCGTCCGGACCATCGAGACCGATGGTGAAGTTCTTCATCGCGTCGATGTTGAATCGATGGTCCGGTTTCAGCGACATCAGCTTCGCCGCGACCCGGGCGTTCTTGAACGACAGCACGACATCGGGGGCCGGATGGACCCCGGCCCGCGACGAGACGCGTCCGTCGTGGAACGTGATGGAGCGCGCGGTGCCGCAGTCGAGCACCTTGAACTGCACCACCAGGTTCTTCTCACGGAAGCGTTCGCGGAACGTCGCGTTGGTCAGACGGAGCAGGCGGAGGGCCTGCGCCAACCCGAGCATCAGGATGCCGATCTTCATCGTTCACGTCACCTTCAGTTGCCGGCGAACTGCTTCTCGTGGATCCACGCCGCGTGGCGCTGGGTCGACTTGGTTCGGCTCCAGTCGGCGAGCATGGCGTCGGCGACGGAATGGAGCTCGCCCATCATCTCCGGCGTGCCGGAGGCGGCCGTCAGTTCGAGGCGGTGGCCGTTGGGATCGAAGAAGTAGATCGACTTGAGGATCTCGTGATTGGTCGGTCCGATCACCTCGATGCCCTTGGCCTCGAGATCGGCCTTGGCCTTCGTCAGCGCCTCCTCGTTCTCGACCAGAAAGGCGATGTGCTGGACCCAGGCCGGGGTGTTGGGGTCGCGCCCCATCGGCGGCGAGTTCGGGATCTCGAAGAAGGCGAGGATGTTGCCGTTCCCGGCGTCGAGGAACAGATGCATGTAGGGATCGGCCTCGCCGGTCGACGGTACCCGGTCCTCCGACAGCGCCGCGAGGAACGCCATGCCGAGATTGTCGCGATAGAAGGCGACGGTCTCGGCGGCGTCGTTGCAGCGGTAGGCGACGTGGTGGATCTGCTTGATCAACATCGGGCGCTCTCCTCACTCTCGGTATGAATGTATTCTTTTCCCTCTTTGGAACCCTCCTTAACGTGAAAATCACGCCGTATCAAGTCGTCATGTATACATTTGCGTTCACGCAAGCATCGCCATCGCCGTGCCTCGGCAGGCGTTGCGGCACGTGCGACGGCACGCGATGCGGCGGCGTCGGATGAGGTCGGCGCGAAAGGGAGCGTGGCGGGGCCACGAGCAGCCGAAGAAGCGATGCGGCGCTAGGGCCGGCCGAAGTTGCGACGGATGACGTCGCTCGACACGAGGATGTGCTCGGTCATCATCGCTTCGGCGCGCGACGCCTGACGCCGTTCGATCGCTTCGACGATCACCCAGTGGTGGTCGTGCGAGCGGCGCATGGCGGTGAAGTCGATCCAGTGCACCACCCGCGACGAGGTCAGCGGGATGTTGAGGGTGCGGGCGGTGAGATCGATCAGCAGGTCGTTGCCGGTAGCGGTCAGAATGGTCTGATGCAGCAGGTTGTTCATCTCGCGCCAGGGCTGGAAGCCCTCGTCGGTCAATTTTCCGGCGGCGAGGATGCGGTCGCCCTCCTCGAGGCAGCCTTTCAGGATCTTCAGCGTTTCGGCGTCGGCTCCCTTCCCGGCCAGCAGCCGGCAGGCGGTGCTCTCCAGGCTGCCGCGCACCGTATAGGCGTCGAGGATCTCGTCGAGCGACGCCTTGCGCACCAGATAACCGCGCTGCGGCCGATAGGTCAGCAGCCCCTCCTGGGCGAGGGCGATCAGCGCCGCCCGCACCGGGGTGCGCGACACGTCGAGCGACTTGGCGAGCGGGATCTCCTGGAGGTGGAACCCGGGCTCGAATTCGCCCGCCATGATCAGTTCGCGCAGGCGTTCTGTGACGGAGAGCTGTCTGGTCTGCATGCCCCGACCCTACGTCGCACCCCGACCGGCATCAACATGTATCCATCGGCGAACCAGGATCCGAATTCCACGAGTCTCCGCAAGTCGGGGAACCCGACGAGCCCGGACGTCGGAATGCTCAGATGTCCACGACCGCGACGCCATGCGAACCCGGGTCAGAGTTCCCGCCGTCCGGTGCGGGGTGAACCCGACGCGAACCGTGCCGCGGGCAACGGGCAGTTCGACGGGCCGAACCGGAGGACGGCGTTGCCGAGCGATCGGGAGCCCCAGGCGTCTTCGCGGGGATATGGCTATGGAGTGACCACGCTGGGTCGATCCGACAGGGAGAGCGGGCTCGTCCTTCTCCGGATGGGGCGCACGGATCGGGCGACCCGGATCTTCATCCATGGCGACGCCACTACCGTGCCCGCATCCGGGTAGATCCGTCGTCGCGAAATCCGCTCCGACGGCGGCGCCATCGCCGACCATCATCCGCCGCCGTCGATGAGGTTCTCCGACGAAGCGGTACAAGGAAGGCGATCTGTGACGACCACATCATCAAAATCCGGTTGGAGAGCTCCCCTTTATGTTGTAAGATGCGCGCAATACTACCGAGGTAAGAGCTCGGATAACTGGGAATTAT
>CALBKH010000035.1 GCA_937892955.1 uncultured Alphaproteobacteria bacterium | reverse complement strand
CTCCCTCATACCATCGGCCATTGAAAATGACCGATGGTATTCCTGACGCGAATTTTTCATGCCTCCGACGCAAATGAGAAATTCGCGTGGCTTCGAAGGCCGGATGCGTCGGCACCTCCGCCTTCGGTATCACTTCTTGAGGAGGTCGCGGATCTCCTCGAGCAGCACCTCCTGGCGCGGCGGCTCGGCCGGAGCGGCCGGGGCGGCGGCCTCCTGGCGCTTCAGGCGGTTCATCCCCTTGACCACCAGGAAGAGGACGAAGGCGATGATGAGGAAGTTCAGGGTCACGGTCAGGAACTGGCCGTAGCCGAGCGTCGCGCCGACTTCCTTGGCCTTGGCGTAGGTCGCCGGGGCCGAGGCGTCGCCGAGGAGCGACTTGAGCAGCACGAACTTGTTGGAGAAGTCGAGGCCGCCGGTGATGGCGCCGATGATCGGCATGATCACGTCGCCGACCATGCTGTCGACGATCTTGCCGAACGCGCCGCCGATGATCACACCGATGGCGAGATCGACGACATTGCCCTTGAGCGCGAATTCCTTGAATTCTTTCAGCATCGTCCTGGTCCCCCGTTTCCGACCCGCTCGAGAGTCGTCATGACGTCACGCCATCCGCATCGCAATCGCTTCGATCTCTGGGAACGGATCGATTTTCCGAATTTCTGTCACGAAGTCGCGCGCTCGACAACGAAAAGCAGCGGGGCGACCACGGAGGGGACGGTCGACCGCCGGCACGGTGGACAGCGGCGCGCACATGTGGTCGATTGACCGGAATTCGTTCGTGCCGGCACGGGTTTGCCTGAAGAGAAGGCCGCCGAACCATGCTCCAAGGCTGGGTCGTCCTCGCAGTCGCCGTCGTCTACATCGGTCTCCTGTTCGGCATCGCCCACTGGGGTGATCGAAACTCGAATCGTTCCTCCCCGATCTCCGGCCGGCCGGTGATCTACGCGCTGTCGCTCGGGGTCTATTGCACGTCGTGGACGTTCTTCGGCTCCGTCGGCCTCGCCGCCAACAAGGGGCTCGACTTCCTGACCATCTACGTCGGGCCGATCGTGCTCTACACGCTCGGATTTCCGATCCTCAAACGGGTGGTCAAGCTCGCCAAGGCGGAGCGCATCACCTCGATCGCCGACTTCATCGCGGCGCGCTACGGCAAGAACCAGACCCTGGCGGCGGTCGTCACCGTCATCGCCTTCATCGGCATCGTGCCCTACATCGCCTTGCAGTTGAAAGCGGTCAGCCAGTCGGTGGAGACGCTGCTCGCCCGCATCGATTTCGGGCTGATGCCGGGCGTGCCGGCGCCGTTCCATCCCGACGTGCCGCTGACGGTGGCGCTGTCGATGGCGGTCTTCGCCGTTCTCTTCGGCACCCGCCACATCGACGCCACCGAACACCAGTCCGGCCTGATGCTGGCGGTGGCGACGGAATCGGTGGTGAAGCTGGTGGCGCTCACCGCGGTCGGCGTCTACGCGCTCTTCGTGCTCTTCGAAGGCCCGCACGACCTCTACACCGCGGCGACCTCCAATCCACTCGGCGTCGACATGTTCACGCGCGGCCTGTCGGGCGGCAACTGGATCGTGATGTCGCTCTTGTCGTTCTTCGCCATCCTGCTCCTGCCGCGGATGTTCCACGTCGGGGTGGTGGAGAACCACACGAGTTCGGAGCTGACCGCGGCGCGTTGGATGTTCCCGGCCTATCTCGTCGCCATCAACCTCTTCGTCGTGCCGATCGCCATGGCGGGTCTGGTGCGCTACGGCACCGCGATCGACGCCGACACCTACGTGCTGCGTCTGCCGCTCGACGCGGGAGCGCAGGCGATGACCCTGGTCGCCTTCATCGGCGGCCTGTCGGCGGCGACCGCCATGGTCATCGTCGCGGCGCTCGCCCTGGCGGTCATGGTCTGCAACGAGTTGGTGGTGCCGGTCCTGGTCAGGCGCAGCCTGCAGTTCGAAGACGACGGCCCCGACATGGTGCGGGTGCTGCTGACCCTGCGCCGGGTGGCGATCTTCGTCATCATGCTGCTCGCCTACGCCTATCACCGGGCGGTGGCCGACGTCTCGGCGCTGTCGGAGATCGGCCTCCTCGCCTTCGCGGCGATCGCCCAGTTCGCACCCGCCTTCTTCGGCGGCCTGATCTGGCGGCGCGGCACGGCGCGCGGCGCCATCGCCGGGCTCCTCGCCGGCTTCGCGCTGTGGATCTACACGCTGGCGATGCCGACCTTCATCGAGGCCGGATACGGCTCCTCGAACCTGCTGCTGCAGGGTCCCTTCGGGATCTGGCTGCTCAGGCCACAGGCGCTGTTCTCGCTCGCCTTCGATCCGCTCGCCCACGGCGTGTTCTGGAGCCTGCTGGTCAACACCGCGGTCTTCGTCACGGTGTCGCTGACGCGCGCGCCCGAGCCGATCGAGCGGTTGCAGGCCAACGTCTTCGTGCCGTCGGACTTCACGCCGACCCCGGCGCTCCGGCGCTGGCGCACCGCGGTCACCGTCGACGACCTGATCTCCACCGTCGCGCGCTACCTCGGCGAGGAGCGCACCACCCGCGCCTTCGCCGACTATGGCCGGACGCATTCGGTGGCGATGATCGGTGACCGGCAGGCGGATCTGCACACGCTGCGCTTCGCCGAACAGTTGCTAGCCTCGGCGATCGGCGCGGCGTCGTCACGCCTCGTCCTGTCGCTGCTGGTCAAACGGCGCGACCCGTCGACCAAGGCGGCGGTGAAGCTGCTCGACGACGCCTCCGCCGCCATCCAGTACAACCGCGACCTCCTCCAGATCGCGCTCGATCAGGTCGGCCAGGGCATCTCGGTGTTCGACCGCGAGCTCGGGCTCATCTGCTGGAACCGCCAGTTCCGCCAGATCCTCGACCTGTCGCCGGAGTTCGCCCAGGTCGGCGTGTCGTTGCAGACGATCATCCGCGACCGGGCCGAGCGCGGCGAATTCGGCCCCGGCAATCCGGAGCGGATCATCAAGGACCGCATCGATCGACTTGTCCGGCGGATGGAGACCTATCACGAGCGGCTCGCCTCGACCGACGCGGTGATCGAAGTCCGCACCGCGCCGATGCCGGACGGCGGCATCGTCACCACCTGGACCGACATCACCGAACGCGTCACCTCGGCCGAGGCGCTGGCGCGGGCCAACGAGACGCTGGAACGGCGGGTGCGCGAGCGCACCGAGGAGCTGACCCGGCTCAACGCCGAACTGTCGCGCGCCAAGGCGGAGGCCGACGACGCCAACATCGGCAAGACCAAGTTCCTCGCCGCCGCCGGCCACGACATCCTGCAACCGCTCAACGCGGCGCGGCTCTACGCCACATCCCTGGTGGAAAAGACCGTCCAGACGCCGCTCGAGACCCATGCGATCAACATCGACCAATCGCTCGACGCGGTCGAGGAGATCCTCGGGGCGCTGCTCGACATCTCCCGCCTCGACACCGGGGCGCTCAAACCGGAATTCTCGGTCTTCCGCATCGACGACATCCTGAAGCAGTTGAAAGTCGAATTCGGCCCGATCGCCGAGGCGCGCGAGCTCGAGTTCACCGTCCTGGCGTCGAGCCTGTGGGTGCGCTCCGACCGCCGCCTGTTGCGCCGTCTCGTGCAGAACCTCGTCTCCAACGCCATCAAGTACACGCCCGAGGGGCGGGTGCTGGTCGGGGTGAGGCGGCGGCGCGGGCGGCTGACGGTCGAGGTGCTCGATACCGGTCTCGGCATTCCGCTCGCCAAGCAGCGGGTGATCTTCCAGGAGTTCCAGCGGCTCGACCAGGGCGCCAAGATCGCCCGCGGCCTCGGCCTCGGCCTGTCGATCGTCGAACGCATCGGCCGGGTGCTCGGCCATCCGATCGATCTCCAGTCGCAGCCGGGCAAGGGCTCGCGCTTCTTCGTCGACGTGCCGACGGCGGCGGCGATGCCGAACGTGCTGCCGGACGTCGGCGCGCCGCGGCTGTCGTCGACCCGCTTCGACGGCATGACGGCGCTGTGCCTCGACAACGAGGAGAAGATCCTCGACGGCATGGAGGCGCTGCTGGTCGGCTGGGGCATCCACGTGGTCAAGGCGCGCGACCAGAAGGAGGCCTCGGCGGCCTTGTCGGAACTGGTCAAGGAGCGCGGCCGCGGCCCCGACATCCTGCTCGTCGACTATCACCTCGACGACGGCACCGGCATCGACGCGGTGGTGCAGCTGCGCTGGCGCTTCGGCGCCGACCTGCCGGCGGCGCTGATCACCGCCGACCGCACCCCCGCCGTGCGCGAGGAGGCGGGCGAGAAGTCGATCTCGGTGCTCAACAAGCCGGTGAAGCCGGCGGCGCTGAGGGCCGTGCTGGCGCAATGGCGGGCGGCGAAGGCGGCGGCGGCGGAGTGAGGGAGGAGCGCGCGCGGGTGCGACGAGCGTGTGCGAATTGCACCGGCCGAGCCGGCCTGGACTCCTCGTGCCCCCCCGCCTGCGGACCGCCTGACCCGAATCCGATCGGACCGGAAGCCGTCATCCCCGGCCGGAGCCGCCGAAGGCGGTGGAGGGGAAGGGGATCCATTCGCCTTTCGACGCGTCGAGAGGCACATGGATCCCCTTCCCTCGCTTCGCTCGCCGGGGATGACGGCCGAGTTCGCGGTGGCGGAATCGATCCGTTCGGCGCTCGGCCGACATCGGCACGGGTCCCGAAACGCGAAAACGGCGGAGCCTTCGCCCCGCCGTTCGCGAATTCACCGAAATCGTCGCGGCCTCACACCCCGACCGACTGCCACTGCCCGGCTTCGATCTTGGAGGCGGCGATGACCGCCTGGGTGCGGCTCTCGACGCCGAGCTTCTGCAGGATCGCCGAGACGTGGGCCTTAACCGTCGCTTCGGAGACGCCGAGCTCGTAGGCGATCTGCTTGTTGAGCAGGCCCTCCGACAGCATCATCAGGACGCGCACCTGCTGCGGCGTCAGCGTCGACAGGCGCTGCACCAGCTTCGCCGTCTCGTCGGCGGGAACGGCGGAGAGGTCGACGTCGGGCGGGGTCCACACCTCGCCGTCCATCACCGCGGAGAGCGCCTCGCGGATCGAGTCGGTGCCGAGCGACTTCGGCACGAAACCGGCGGCGCCGAATTCCATGCAGCGGCGGATGGTGGCCGGGTCCTCGTTGGCCGAGACCACCACCACCGGCACCGCCGGGTACTGGGCGCGCAGGTACATCAGGCCGGAATAGCCGCGAACCCCCGGCATGTTCAGATCGAGCAGGACGAGGTCGACCTCCTCGCCCTCTTCGAGAATGGCGGTGACGGCTTCGAGTGATCCGGCTTCCGAGATCGCCACACCGTCGAACATGCCTTCGAGCGTCTGCCGAAGCGCTCCACGGAACAGCGGATGATCGTCCGCGATCACGAACCGATATGCCGGATTGGTCGCCAACCGTAGTCCTCCCCCTGGGTCGCCGCGGCAACGAACGTCACGCGAACTCTTCCTCCGGAGACGATCCCGGGGACCTCGGTTCGGCGACGGCGAACGAGCGTGGGCCGAGCGCCCCCGCTCGTCCCCGGGCGACCACACGTCGCACGTCGGAGGAATTATCGATGTCCCAGAGGCTTCACGCAAGGGTCATACGCGCTCGGCGATCGGAACGATCTCGCCCGAAGACGCGAATTCGGGCCGCGAGGCGGGAGGATCTTCCACGATCTACGGATTCCCGCCGTGTTCGTTCCGGGATGCGGCTCTGCGCAGCGACGGCTTTTCTCCGGCGCGCCAGCCGCTAAGGTCGCGTTTCCGCTCGCGACACCGCCCGATGGCCGACAAATCGGCGTTTCGATCGAGGTGGACGAGCAGCATTCGTCTCGATCGCGCCACCAGGAGGCCGTCCGCGTCATGCGCCATCAGCTCTTTCCCGAGATCGAACCCCACCGTTCCGGCCGTCTGAAGGTCTCCGATCTGCACGAGATCCACTGGGAGGAGTGCGGCAATCCGAAGGGCAAGCCGGTCGTCTGCCTGCACGGCGGTCCGGGCGGCGGGGCGACGCCGACGATGCGGCGCCTGCACGATCCCGACGCCTATCGCATCGTGCTCTTCGATCAGCGCGGCTGCGGCCGCTCGACGCCACACGCCGAACTCGCCGAGAACACCACCTGGGACCTCGTCGCCGACATCGAGCGGCTCCGCGATCATCTCGGGATCGAGCGCTGGCAGGTCTACGGCGGCTCGTGGGGCTCGACGCTGGCGCTCGCCTATGCCGAGACCCATCCGCAGCGGGTGAGCGAACTGGTGCTGCGCGGCATCTTCATGCTGAGGCGCAAGGAACTCGAGTGGTTCTATCAGGAGGGCGCGAGCCTGATCTTCCCCGACCTCTTCGACGCCTATCGCGATTTCATCCCGGAGGCCGAACGCGGCGACCTGATCGCCGCCTATCACCGGCGGCTGACCGGCGACGATCCGATCGAGCGGCTGGAGGCGGCCAAGCGCTGGAGCGTGTGGGAGGGCTCGACCCTGTCGCTGCTGCCCGATCCGGCGCGGGTCGCGGCCTTCGGCGACGCCCACTACGCCCTCGCCTTCGCCCGCATCGAATGCCACTACTTCGTCCATTCCGGCTGGTTCGAGCCGGAGGACCAGTTGCTGAGGAACGCCTACCGTCTGCGCGACATCCCGGCGGTGATCGTCCACGGGCGCTACGACATGTGCACGCCGATGATGAACGCCTGGGACCTCAAGAAGGTGTGGCCGGAGGCGGATCTGAGAATCGTCGACGACGGCGGTCATGCGGTGACCGAGCCGGGCCTCGTCCACGAGATGATCGCGGCGACGGAGCGTTTCAAGCATCGTCCGGCGTGAGAGCGGCGGTCTCATACCGAGTTCACGAAATTCGGACTCGTCCGAATTTCGTGAGTTGCGGCCTG
>CALBKH010000034.1 GCA_937892955.1 uncultured Alphaproteobacteria bacterium | reverse complement strand
GGAACATGGCGGACGTGTCCTCGTGAGGTGGGATCGAAGCGGGCGACGCCCGGGCCTGCCGAGGGACCGACTTCGCATCGGCTGAAGATCGCGGCCGGATCCGTCGAAGCGGCGGCGGGAACGGAGGTCACATCTAGCGCGACATCCGAACTCGTGGAACCCCTTGGTTCGTCCGGTCGCGACCTCCGCGGCCCTTGCCCCTGCGGGCCGATCATCGGTTCGGCGATCACACCGGAAATGAAGAAACGAACCCGTTCGCGTCGGGACATTTCTGTCCCAGCGACGGACGCCGGGCTCGCCGTCGACGGAGATCGGTTACGGCCCGTCGGCGGCCGAATGGGAGGGGTGGTGCCGCGCCCGTCGTCCGTGCCTCGGAATTTGGAACACCGCATTGATCCTACGGTATTTTCCGCCGCTTCCGGGTCGTCGGCGGCGGGTCTATGATGCCGTTCCCGGCGCCGGCGCGAGACGCGCCGCCACCGAACGATCCAGGAGGAGTTCCATGCCGTTCCATCCCGCGACCCTCGCCGAGCCGTGGTGGAAACGCGGCATCTTCTACAATCTCTATCCCTGCTCCTACCAGGACGGCGACGGCGATGGTTGGGGCGACCTCACGGGCATCCGCTCGCGCCTCGATCATCTCGTCCGCCTCGGCGTCGACGGGGTCTGGCTGACGCCGATCTACGTCTCGCCGATGAAGGACTTCGGCTACGACGTCGCCGACCACACCGCCATCGGCCCGTTGTTCGGCACGCTCGCCGAGTTCGACGGGCTCGTCGCCGAGGCCCATGACCGCGGGCTGCGGATCGTCCTCGACTTCGTGGCGAACCACACCTCGGACCGGCACCCGTGGTTCCTGGAGAGTCGCGCCTCGCGCGACAACCGGCGCGCCGACTGGTACGTCTGGCGCGATCCGGCGCCCGACGGCGGGCCACCCAACAACTGGCGCTCGCTGTTCGGCGGCAGCGCTTGGTCGTGGTGCGAGGAGCGGGGTCAATATTGGTATCACGCCTTCCTCGCCGAACAGCCGGATCTTAACTGGCGCAATCCGGCGGTGGCGGCGGCGCAGCACGAGGTGATGCGGTTCTGGCTGGACCGCGGCGTCGACGGGTTCCGGGTCGACGCCATGTGGCACCTGCTCAAGGACCCGGCGTGGCGCGACAATCCGCCCAATCCCGACTTCCGCCCCGGCGAGCCGGCGATCCGCGAATTCCTGCAGATCCGCACCGCCGACCTGCCCGACACCGTCGAGGTGGTGCGCGGCCTCAGGAAGGTCGTCGACGAGTTCCCGGACAAGGTGCTGATCGGCGAGCTCTATCTCGATTTCGAGCGGATCTGCGCCTACTACGGCGAGGCTCTCGACGGCTGCCATCTGCCCTTCAATCTCCACCTGATGATGGACCCGTGGCGGGCCGACGCCGTCGCCGACATGATCCGCACCTACGAAGCGGCTCTGCCGAAGGGCGCCTGGCCGAACTGGGTGATCGGCAATCTCGACAATCCGCGTGTCGCGTCGCGATTCGGGCCGGGACAGGCGCGTGTCGCCGCCATGTTCCTGCTCACCGCCCGCGGAACGCCGTTCCTGTGGCAGGGCGACGAAATCGGCATGACCAACGGCGTCGTGCCGCCCGAGCGGATCCGCGACCCGCAGGAGAAGCAGGAACCGGGACTCGTCGACCACAATCGCGACATCGCCCGCACACCGATGCAATGGGACGCCTCGCCCGGCGCCGGGTTCTCGAGCGGCGAGCCGTGGCTGCCGCTGGCGCCCGACCACGCGTTCCGCAACGTCGAGACCGAGGAGCGCGATCCGAATTCGATCCTGTGGCTGCACCGGCGGCTCGCCGCGCTGCGCCGCGCCCATCCGGCGCTGGCGATCGGCGAGGTCACGGTCCTCGGCGGGGAAGACGACGTCCTCGCCTATGTGCGCAGTCACGGCGCCGAACGCTTCGTCGTCGCTCTCAATTTCTCGCAGACGCCGCGCGCCGTCTCGATCCCGCAGGCCGCTGGCGGGCGGGTGGCACTTTCGACGGGGTCGGACCGCGACGGCGAGACGGTCGGCGAGATCGTCCGCCTCGGCCCCGACGAGGGGGTGGTGATCTCCCTCATCGGCGAAGACCGCCGCGAAGCGGAGACCCGTGATAGTGTCGTTCGATGACGATGTCCGCCCGGCCCACGTCTCGATGCCGGGCAAGGAGGATGTGATGGACCCTCATCCCGCGACCCTGGCGGACCCCTGGTGGAAGCGCGGTATCGTCTATCAGGTCTATCCGTGGTCGTTGCAGGACACGAACGGCGACGGGATCGGCGATATCGCCGGCATCCGATCGCGTCTCGACCATTTCGTCGATCTCGGCGTCGATGCGTTGTGGTTGTCGCCGATCTTCGTCTCGCCGATGCGGGACTTCGGCTACGACATCGCCGACTATTGCGACATCGACCCGCTGTTCGGGACACTCGCGGATTTCGACGCGCTGCTGGCCGACGCCCACGATCGCGGCATCCGCATCCTTCTCGACTTCGTGCCGAACCACACCTCCGACCAGCATCCCTGGTTCCTGGAGAGCCGGTCGAGCCGGGACAACCCGCGCGCCGACTGGTACATGTGGCGCGACCCGGCGCCCGACGGCGAGCCGCCCAACAACTGGCGCTCGATGTTCGGCGGCGGCGGCTGGAAATGGTGCGAGGAACGCGGCCAGTACTGGTATCACGGCTTTCTCGCCGAGCAGCCGGACCTCGATTGGCGCAATCCGGCCGTGGTCGCGGCGATGCACGACGTCCTGCGCTTCTGGCTGAAACGCGGCGTCGACGGCTTCCGCGTCGACGTCATCTGGCATCTGCTCAAGGACCCGCAGTGGCGGGACAATCCGCCCAACCCGGACTACAAGCCGGGCGAGCCCAAGGTGCGCGAGCTGCTGCAGATCCGCACCTGCGACCAACCCGGCATCCTCGATCTGGTGAAGGGCTTCCGCCGCGTGCTCGACGAGTTCCCCGACAAAGTGCTGATCGGCGAGCTCTATCTCGATTTCGACCGGCTCTGCACCTATTACGGCGAGACCCTCGACGGCTGCCATCTGCCGTTCAACTTCCACCTCATCATGGATCCGTGGCGGGCCGACGTGGTCGCCCGCTCGATCGAGATCTACGAGACGGCGCTGCCCAAGGGGGCGTGGCCCAACTGGGTGCTCGGCAACCACGACAACGGCCGCGTCGCCTCCCGCTTCGGGCCGCCGCAGGCGCGCGTCGCCGCCATGTTCCTGCTCACGGCGCGGGGCACGCCGACGATCTTCCAGGGCGACGAGATCGGCCTCGAGAGCGGCGTCATCCCGCCCGACCGGGTGCGCGATCCGCAGGAGAAGCAGGAGCCCGGCCTACCCGGCCACGATCGCGACATCGCGCGGACGCCGATGCAGTGGGACGCCTCGCCGCTCGCCGGTTTCTCCACGGTGGAGCCGTGGCTGCCGCTGGTCCCCGGCCACGAGCGCTGCAACGTCGCGGTGGAGAGCGGCGATCCGCACTCGGTGCTGACGCTGCATCGCCGCCTGATCGCGTTGCGGCGCGCCCGTCCGGCGCTCGCCGTCGGTGACGTCATGGTGCTGACCGGGGCGAACGACGTCCTCGCCTACATGCGCTGCCGCGGCGACGAGCGGCTGCTCGTCGCCCTCAATTTCTCGCACGAGGCGCGCGAGGTGTCGTTGCCCGAGGCGGTCGGCGGGCGTATCGCGCTGACCACCGGCCTCGTCCGCGAAGGCGAAGCGGTGGGCGAAACGTTGTCGCTCGGTCCCGACGAGGGTGTGGTGATCGACATCCTCGGGTGAGGTCGGGCGCCACGGCCGGGGCCGCGGATCCTCTATAGGAAATCCGAATGACCGGGTCCGACTTCCGATCCGCTTGTTCGCGAACCGCGGTTCGCCCGGAGCGACGCGGGGGTTAAGATGTTTCGTCGACCGGACGACGAGGGCGGGTGTCCGTCGCGGCGTCCGCGGCGACGCGATCGCCCACCCTGCCCGTCCCGTTCGAGATCTTCCATGTCCTCGACGCCCGCATCACCGCCGCGCTCCGACCACCCCGGACGCGGGGCGCCGATCGTGCCCTTCGCCGCGGCGCTGTTCGCGGTGCTGCCGATGTCGACCGACATCTACCTGACGGCGATGGTCGATCTCGGGCGCGATTTCGGCGTCGACATCGCCGGCGTGCAGCGGACGATGCTGTCGTTCACCCTCGGGTTCGGGCTCGCCCATCTCTTCATCGGCCGCTTCGCCGACCGGATCGGCCGGCGGCCGACGGCGCTCGTCGGCCTGACGATCTACACCCTCGCCTCGATCCTGGCGGCGTCCGCCCCGAGCCTCGACCTCCTGGTGGCGGCGCGGTTCGTCCAGGGCATGGCGGCGGCGACCGGCCCGATCGTCTCGCGCACCCTGATCCGCGACACGGTCTCGGCCGAAGGCGCCGGCCGGGCGCTCTCCAAGATGGGCGCCTTCGTCGGCATCGCGCCGCTGACCGCGCCGCTTCTCGGCACCTTCGCCGCCCATCTCGGCGGTTGGCGCGCGACGATCGTCGTCCTCGTCCTCTACGGGGCGATCCTCACCACGGTGCTGTGGCGGCGGCTGCCGGAGACGCGACCGGCGGCGGTCGGCGGCGGCGACGGGATCTCGATCGTCGCGGCGCTCGGCCGGCTGGTGCGCCACCGGGTGTTCCTGATCGGGGTGGCGGCGCTGGCCGCCGGCTACGGCATCCTGCTCACCTGGCTCACCACCTCGGGCTTCCTGCTGATCGGCACCCTCGGCATGAGCAAGCTCGAGGCCTCGGCGGTCTACACCATCGGCTCGGCCGGGTTCGTCTCGGGCAGCCTCGTGTCGATGCGCCTCGCCCAGCGACTGCTGCCGCGCCACATCCTCCGCACCGCGGCGGCGCTGCTCATCCTCGGCACGACGATGCCGGCACTCGTGCTGTGGCTCGGCTTCGGCCACTGGGCGGTGATCCTCGTCACCGTCTTCCCTTTCTATTTCGGCTGGGGCATCGGCCAACCGATGGCGATCGCCATCACCATGCAGCCGTTCCCGGAGATGGCGGGTCAGGCCTCGGCTTGGCTCGGGCTCTTCCAGCAGGTCGGCGGCATCGCCCTGTCGCTGGTCGCCGCCCATTTCGGCGGCGGACTGGCGACGCCGCTCACCATGGCGCTCGGCGCGCTGCTCTTCACCGCCGCGGTCTTCGTACCGCCGCCGAAGGTGCGGTGACCCCGGCGGGCGAGGGTGCCGAGGCACCCGATCTCGCGAAGAGTCACGCCACCAGCGCGTCGCCCAGCAAGGTCACCTCGAGGCTCTTCAGGGTCTCGCGGTCGGCGCTGTCTCCGACCAGCAGATCGAAGACCCCGGGTTCGGCACGGGCGACCATGTCGGGGCCGAAGCAGAAGAAATCCTCCGGAGCGAGGATGAAGCGGACGGTGCGGCGCTCGCCGGCGGCGAGGTCGATGGTCTCGAAGCGCTTCAGCTCCATGATCGGCCGGGTGGTGGAGGCGACCCGATCGTGCAGGAACAGGAACACCGTGGTGGCGCCGGCGCGCGCGCCGGTGTTGGCGACGTCGACCTCGACCTCGAGCGGCTCGCCCGCCCAGAAGGTCGCCGCGGCGCGCGGCGCCGAGATGTCGAAGGTGGTGTAGGCGAGGCCGTGGCCGAAGGGCCAGAGCGGGGTGTTGGGGCTGTCGACCCAGCGAGTGGTGAAGTGCTCGCCCGGCGCCCAGGGGCGACCGCTCGGCCGCTCGTTGTAGAAGATCGGGATCTGGCCGACGTGGCGCGGCCAGGAGACCGGCAGGCGGCCGGAGGGCGAGCGGGCGCCCGAGACGATGTCGCCGACCGCCGGACCGGCTTCCGAGCCGAGATACCAGGTGATCAGCACCGCGCCGACCTCGTCGTAGAGCCAGGTCTCGGTCAGTGGCCGGCCGCAGGCGAGGAGCAGGACGACCGGCTTGCCGGTGGCGATCACCTTCCTCGCCAGTTCCTCCTGGCGGCCGGTCAGGCGGATGCGGGTGCGGCTCGCCGCCTCGCCGGTGAGGAGCGCCGGTTCGCCGATGGCGAGCAGCACCACCTCGGCCTTCTTCGCCGCTTCGACGGCGCGGGCGATGTCGGCGTCGTCGGTTTCCGGCGACGGGCCGTCGAGGGCGATGTCGCAGCCCTTCTCGACGATCACTTCGCGATCGGGGAAGGCGGCGGCGATGCCGGCGGCGAGCCCGGTGATCGGCTTCATGTCGGCGAGGGCGAACCACGAGCCGAGCGCCTCGTCGTCCTTGACCGCGGCGTGGCCGATGAGGGCGATCGGCCCGCCGGCCTGTGACAGCGGCAGGAGACCGGCATCGTTCTTGACGAGCACCATGGAGACGACCGCCGCCTCGCGGGCACAGGCGCGGCGATCGACGAGCGGACGGGAGACGCCGCCCTCGACCGAGCCGCGGCCGTAGGGGTCGTCGAAGAGGCCGAGGCGCTCCTTGGCGGCGAGCACGCGGCGCACCGCGGCGTCGATGTCGTCCATCGAGATCAGGCCGCGCTCGAGCGCCGGCTTCAGTCCCTCGGGATAGGCGCTGCTCTGCATGTCGATGTCCATACCGGCCTTCAGCGCCAGCGCCGCGGCTTCGGCGTCGTCGGCGGCGACACCGTGGGCGATCAGTTCACGGATGGCGTCGAAGTCGGAGATGTAGATGCCGTCCCAGCCCCATTTCGTGCGGACGAGATCTGTGAGGAAGCCCTTGTCGCCGGACATCGGCCGACCGGCGATGTCGATGAAGGCCGGCATGATGGCGAGGGTTCCGGCCTTCACCGCCGCTTCGAAAGCCGGCAGATAGGCCTCGTGCAGCATGCGCTCGGAGATGTCGACGGCGGCGTAGTCCCGCCCCGCCGTGCAGGCGCCGTAGGCGACGAAATGCTTGGCGGTGGCGGCGATGGCGTCACGACCGGCGAGGTTCGCGGTCTGGAAGCCTTCGACCTTGGCGCGGGCGAGCATGCAGCCGACGTGCGGATCTTCGCCCGGTCCCTCGATGATGCGGCCCCAGCGGGGATCGCGGGCGAGGTCGAGCATCGGCGCGAAGGTGAGGTGGAGGCCGTCGTCGGCAGCCTCTTCGGCGGCGATGCGGGCGCTCTCCCGCCACACGTCGGGGCGGAAGGCGGCGGTTTCGCCGAGCGGCACGGGGAAAGCGGTGTGATAGCCGTGGATGACGTCGAGACCGAAGATCAACGGGATCTTCAGGCGGGTCTCCTCGACCGCGATCTTCTGCAGCGCATGGATGCGGTCGCGGCCGACGAGGTTCAGAACCGAGCCGCAGCGCGCGGCGCGGACGTCGGCGATGCTGGGATCGGCGGCGGCCTTCGGCCCGGTGACGATGGTGTCGGCGCCGAGTGAGATCATGATCAGCTGGCCGATCTTCTCCTCGAGCGTCATTGCGGAAACGAGTGTCTCGATCCTCGACATGGGGTGCCTCCCGCCCTTCGGTCTTCGCACTCGTCAATCTTGACAGAGAAGGGTCGATATTCGGTGAATCCGTCGCCGCGACGTCACGCCCGCCGGCGCGCGGCGCGCAGGGCCGACATGGCGGTTGAAACGGCGACGCGGGGCAGGCAAAGTCGATGCGAACCCTCCCCGCAGCGTCGGGCGAACCGCCCGACCCCCGGGGAACCGGATCCACCATGACGGCCACGACCTCGTCCTCCGACACCCCCTCCGCTCCCACCGGGAGACCCGGAGTCGCGCCGCTGCCGATGCCCTTCGGGATCTTCGGCCACGTCCGCCAGGTGGTCGGCCGAATGGCCGGTTCGCCGGATCGGCGCGCCCTGTTCTGGCTGGTGGTCGCCCTCGTCGTCGTCATCGTCTCCAACATGGGCGGCCAGCTCTGGCTCAACGACTGGCAAGGCCAGTTCTACGACGCGCTGGAACGGCGCGACTGGCCGGGCTTCGTCACCCAGTCGCTGAACTTCCTGAAGATCGCCGGCACGCTGCTCGTTCTCGTCGTGGCGCAGACCTGGCTCACCGAGATGATCAAGATCCGGCTGAGGTCTTGGCTGACGGAGAACCTGCTCGACGACTGGCTGGTGTCGAAGCGAACCTATCTGCTGACCTTCGCCGGCGAATCGGGCGCCAATCCCGATCAACGCATCCACGAGGACGCCCGGCACTTCGCCGAACTGACGGCCGATCTCGGCGCGAGCCTGTTGCAGGCGACGCTGCTGCTGGTCTCCTTCGTCGGGGTGCTGTGGGTGCTCTCCGAACAGGTGAAGTTCGAGATCGGTGGCAAACTCGTCGCCATCCCCGGCTACATGGTGTGGTGCGCCGTCGGCTTCGCCCTCGCCGGGTCGACGCTGACCTGGTGGGTCGGCCGACCGATGGTCGAGGACAACGCCGCGCGTTACGCCCGCGAGGCGGAGATGCGGTTCGCGCTGGTGAGGATCGGCGAATCGGCGGAGGGCATCACGCTCTACGGCGGCGAGGCCGACGAGCGGCGCACGGTGGCGATGCTGTTCGACAACGTCGTCAAGGCGATGCGGCGGCTCGCCGACGATCTCGCCCGCCTCACCTGGGTCACCTCCGGCTACGGTTGGCTCGCTCTGGTGGTGCCGGTGATCGTCGCCTCGCCCGGCTATTTCGTCGGCGCCATGTCGCTCGGCGGCCTGATGATGGTGGTCAATTCGTTCAATCAGGTGCAGTCGTCGCTGCGCTGGTTCGTCGACAACTTCTCTCGGCTCGCCGACTGGCGGGCGACCTTCGTCCGCATCGAGGCGTTGCACGAGGCGCTCGCCTCGCTCGATCGCCCCAACGGCGTCCACGGACACATCGATTTCGTCGTCGACCCCGACGACGGGCTGGTCTTCGACGACTTCGAACTGGCGCTGCCGAGCGGCCGCGCCGCCTTCGAGAAGCCCTCGCTCGGCATCACCGCCGGCGAGCGGGTGCAGATCTTCGGCGAACCGTCGGCCGGCAAGTCGACGCTGTTCCTGGCGCTCGCCGGCCTGTGGTCGCGCGGCAACGGCACCATCCGCCTGCCGCCGCGCGATCGCATCGCCTTCGTACCGGAGCGCCCCTACTTCCCGCTCGGGTCGCTGCGCGAGGCGCTGGCCTATCCCGAACAGGGCGACAGTTTCGAATCGCGGGCGATGGAGACGGCGCTCGACGCGGTCGGCCTGCGGCGTCTGGCGAGCTGCCTCGACGACGTCGAACGCTGGGACAAGCGGTTGTCGACCGACGAACAGCAGATGCTCGCCTTCGCCCGGGTGCTGATCCACAAACCGGCGTGGATCATCATGGACGACGCCACCAGCGACCTCGACATCACTCAGACGCGGCGGATCTTCGAGGCGATCGACATGCTCGCAGGGGTGACCGTCGTCTCGCTGACCCGGTCGGAGGATCTCGGCGACTTCTTCCACCGCTCGGTGCGCCTCGGCCGTCGACCGCGGATCTCCGGCTGGCGGGCGCGGCCGGTGGGCGCGCAGGGGTGAAGGCGGCGCGGTCGTCGGGAACGCGTCGCCGTCCGCAGAGCGATTTCATTCAAGACGGGAGGTGCGGGACGTGGCAGCATCGGCCACGATGACCACGGCCCCGTCGACCCATGACCACGAGGTGCCGCCGCTCGCGCCCGGCGAGACGGCGCGCTATTTCGTATCGCCGCGCTTTCCCGATCTCGACTGCCTGACCGCGACCTTCACCACCCACACCTATTCGCCACACACCCACGACACCTACGTCATGGGATCGGTCGGCGCCGGGGTCGAAGTGTGGAACGCGCGCGGCCGCAAGCACTATGCCGGCGCGGGCGATCTGCTCTTCAATCTGCCGCTCGACGTCCACGACGGCATGCCGTGGGAGGGCGGCTATTCCTACCGCATGACCTATCCGAGCGAGGCCTTCCTCACGGCGTTGGCCACCGAGGTCTCCGGCAGGCGAGCGACGACGCCGTTCTTCCGCGACAGCGTCGTGCACGATCCGCGCGGCTCGGCGCTGTTCGAGACGGCCCACCGGCTGCTCGAGAGCGGGCACGACGGGCTGGCGGCGGAGGAGATGTTGATCGAGGCCTACGCCCATGTCCTCGACCACCATGCCGGTGTCGGCCTCGTGCGGACGGGCCGCGAGGGCGGACCGGTGGCGCGGGTGATGCGGGAGATCGAAGAGCGCTACCGCCAGGATCTCAGGCTCGCCGATCTCGCGCGCCTCGCCGGGCTCTCCACCCATCATCTGATCCGCGCCTTCCGCCGCGAGGTGGGGCTGACGCCGCACGCCCATCTGATCGGCGTCCGGGTGCGCCGCGCCCGCGATCTGCTGCGCGCCGGCGAGATGCCGGCCGCGGTGGCGAGCGCCGTCGGTTTCGCCGATCAGGCGCATCTGACCCGGGTGTTCAAGGCGCGCATCGGCGTCCCGCCGGGCGCCTACCGTCGCGCCGTGATCGAGACGGGACGATTTCGTTCAAGACCGGCGGGGTCGCCGGCGGCATCGTCGCCGGCATGAACACCCGTGACACCCCTTCCGCCGCCGCCGAGATCCGCCAAGCGATCGTCGACATCACCCCGGCGATGGTCGCCGCCGCGCCGATCGGCCTGCTCTACGGGGCTCTGGCCACCGCCGAGGGCATGAGCGTCGTCGACGTGCTCCTGACCTCGGCGCTGGTCTTCGCCGGCGGGGCGCAGTTGGCGGCGGTGCAGATCTGGTCCTATCCGGTGCCGATCGCCGCCCTGCTGGTCTCGACCCTGCTGATCAACGCTCGCTACATTCTGATGAGCGCGTCGCTGGCGCCCAAGGTGGCGCATCTGCCGCTTCTCGGCCGCATCCTCGGCTTCCACGTGCTCGCCGACGAGAACTGGGCGATGTCGGAGCGCCGCGCCGGGGGTGGGCGAATCTCGGCCCCGTACTTCTTCGGCATGGGCGCGGTGTTCTGGGTCAACTGGATGAGCTTCTCCTTCCTCGGAGCGCTCACCGGACCGCTGATCGGCGATCCGACCCGCTTCGGCGCGGACTTCGCCTTCACCGCGATGTTCATCGCGCTCACCGCCGGCTTCGCCAAATCGCGGACGTCGGTGATGGTGATCGTCGCGGCGGCTCTGGCGGCGGCGGGGACGCATCTGACGGTCGGTGCGCCGTGGCACGTGCTCGCCGGGGCGCTCACCGGCATCACCGTGGCGGCGATCCTCGATGGCGGAGAGGCGGCGCGATGAGCGACCAGACCGCCACCCTCCTCGCCATCCTCGGCATGGCGGCGGTGACCTTCGGCTGCCGCATCTCCGGGCTGCTGCTCGGGCCGCGGTTCCGGCCGACCGGGCGGCTCCGCGCCGCCTTCGACGCCATACCGCCGGCGGTGCTGACGGCGGTGATCGCGCCGACCGTGCTGGTCACCGGCTGGCCGGAGACCCTCGCCGCGGCGGCGACGATCGTCGCCGCCTTCCGCGCGCCGATGCTCGCCACCATCGTCACCGGGGTGGTCGCGGTGGTGGCGCTGCGCCACGGGCTCGGCTGAGAAGGTCAGCGCGCCGCGCGCGCCCGGAACGCCGCGACCATGGCGTCGAACGCCGGCTTCGGTTGCAACGCGCGATCGAAGGGCAAGGGCCGGGCGTCGGCGCCGTGGACGTCGCGGTAATGGCTGAAGCCGTCGGCGAGTTCCCAGGTGATGACGGTCGTCACCTTCGGCTCGCCGAGGGCGGTGTCGAGCACGACGCGATAGACCTCGGCGACGCGGGCGTCGCGTTCTTCGGCCGAGCCGGGGAAGATGTGATCGTCGACGTCGAGCTCGGTGATCCAGATCTCGACGTCGCGGGCGGCGAGGTCGGCGAGGAAGCGCCGCCAGCCGACCGGATCGAAGGGGCGGCCGCGGGTGATGTGGCCCTGCAGGCCGACAGCGTCGATGCGCAGGCCGGCGGCGCGGATGTCGTCGACGAGGCGCAGCAGGCCGGCGCGCACCGTGAGGCCGAGGTGGTCGCCGGATTCGGTGAAGGCCTCGTTGAGCACCAGTTTCGCCCCCGGATCGGCCTTGGCCGCAGCGCGGAAGGCGGCGAGGACGTAACCGGGGCCGAGGGCGTCGTACCAGGGGCCGCCGCGGAACCCACCCTTGTTGCCGTGGTCGGGCCAGAAGGGCTCGTTGACCACGTCCCAGGAGTGGATGCGGCCGGCAAAGCGTTCCATCACTTCGCCGACGTGGCGATCGAGCCAGGAGGCACGACGCTCGCGCGACAGCGCCTTCAGCCAAGCCGGCAGGTTCTCGTTCCAGATCAGCGTGTGGCCGCGGACGGGGATGCGGGCTTCCTCGGCGAAGCGGACGAGCCGCTCGGCGCCGGAGAAATCGGCCTCGGGGCCGCGAGGGCGCAAGGCGTCGAACTTCATCGACCAGTCGGTCGTCAGGATGCGCGCCTCGCGGCGCAGCAGGTCGCCGTAGGCGCGATCGTCGACGGCGTCGCGGTCGAAGGCGGAGCCGAAGGTGACGCGGGCGCGGGCGGCGGCGTCGCCGAGCGTCGTCGCGGCGAGGGCGCTGCGGCCGGGAAGGCCGGCGGCGAGGGCGGCGAGGGACCCGGTCAGGAGATCACGACGACGCATCGGCGGTGTCCTCCACGGCGACATCGGCCGGTCAACCGAACTGGACCTCGTGCAGGCGGGCGTAACGACCGCGGGCGGCGAGCAGATCGTCGTGGCGGCCCTGTTCGACCACCCGGCCGGACTCGATCACGCAGATCTTGTCGGCGCGCTGGATGGTCTGGAGACGGTGGGCGATGACCAGCGTCGTCCGGTTCTTCGACAGTTCGGCCAGCGCTTCCTGAATCGCCCGTTCGCTCTCCGTGTCGAGGGCCGCCGTCGCCTCGTCGAGGAGCAGGATCGGGGCATCTTCCAGAATGGCGCGGGCGATGGCGATACGCTGGCGCTGGCCGCCGGAGAGCTGCAGTCCGTTCTCGCCGACCGGGGCGTCGTATCCATCGCGGAAGCCGACGATGAAGTCGTGGGCGTACGCGGCACGGGCCGCCGCCTCGATCTCGGCCCGGCTGGCGCCGGGTCGGCCGAGGGCGATGTTTTCGGCCACGGTGCCGGCGAAGAGGAAGACGTCCTGGCTGACGATGCCGATCCGGTGGCGCAGAGACCGGCGCGACACGGCGTCGATCGCGGTGCCGTCGACGGTGATCGAGCCGGACCGCGGATCCCAGAAGCGCAGCAGCAGGGCGAAGATCGTCGACTTGCCGCCGCCCGAGGGGCCGACCAGCGCGGTGGTCCGGCCCGCCTCGGCGACGAGGGAGAGGCCGTTCAGCACGTCCTCGCCATCGCGGTAGGCGAAGCGCACGTCGGCGAATTCGACCCGGCCGCCGGCGACGGCGAGCTCGGGCATGTCGGCCGCCTCGGCCTCGCGCGCCGGCTGGCCGAGGAACTCGTAGAGGAGGCCGACGCCGACGAGATTGGCGGAGAGTTCGACATGGACGCGGGCGAGCCGCTTGGCCGGCTCGTAGGCGAGCAGCAGAGCGGTGATGAAGGAGAAGAAGGTGCCGGGGGTCGCGCCCGAGGCCACCACCCGCCAGCCGCCGTAGAGGATGACGCCGGCGACGGCGAAGCCGCCGAGGGTCTCCATCAACGGCACCGAGCGGGCGCCGACGCGGGCGCGCTTGTCGGCGGCCGCCTGAACGGTGGCGATCTGGCCTTCCATGCGGGTGCGGAACAGGTCCTCGAGGCCGAAGGCCTTGACGACGCGGATGCCGCGCACCGTCTCCTGCATGGTCTCGAGCACCGCCATGCCACCGGCGAACTCGGAGCGCATGATCTTCTTGGCGCGTTTCACCAACCCCTGCACGCCCCACACGGCGAGCGGCATGACGATGCCGCCGACGATCGACAGCATCGGATCCTGGACGATCATCACGGTGACGAGGCCGAGCAGCGACAGGAAATCGCGGCCGGCGACGGTGATGAGGGCGTTCAGCACCTGCGCCGAGGAGGTGGCGACGAAGGACAGACGGCCGACGAATTCGGAGGTGTGGCGCTCGGCGAAGAAGGGCACGTCCATCGCCAGCATGTGGCCGTAGAGGCGGCGCTGGACCGAGGCGACGATGGCGTTGGCGATGCGGGTCAGGGTGATCTGCTGGCCGTAGGTGGCGAAGCCCTTGACGGTGTAGAGCACCACCACCGCCCCCGACAGCATCCAGATGGCGCTCTGGTTGCGGGCGATGAACACCTCGTTGATGACGTCGCGCATCAGATAGGCGGAGAGCGAGGTGGTCGCCGCGATCATCGCCATGAAGACGAAGGCGAGGAGATAGCCCTTCCAGTGGGCGCGGCCCTGGTCGGCGACGAGGCGGCGGAGCAGGGCTGGGGTTTCGGCGGGCGGCGCCGGGCGAGCCACGGACTCGGGCATGGAGTTCCTGAACGGGAGTTCCGGTACGACGGTCGGCCGCGCACGGCGCGGCGTTTTCCTCGCCTCAATGGCGCAGATCGCCGCCGAGGGCAATCGTGCCCCGGCGTCGCATCGGCCTTTTCTCGCCGATTCGGTCACCCGCGCGGCGGCGCGGCGCGTCGGGCCGCACCCGAAGGCCCGTCAGGCGGAGGCTCGGGCGTCCTCGAGCACCATGCCGGCCCCCTTCTCGGCGATCATGATGGTCGGCGAGTTGGTGTTGCCGGAGGTGATCGCCGGCATGATCGAGGCGTCGATCACCCTGAGCCCCTCGACCGCCCGAACCCGGAGGCGCGCGTCGGTGACGGCGAGCGGGTCGGAGGCGAGGCCCATCTTCGCGGTGCCGACGGGATGGAAGATGGTGGTGCCGATGTCGCCGGCGGCCTTCACCAGTTCCTGGTCGGAGGTCAGCTCCGCCTTCGGCAGGAAGGCCTCGGGGCGGAAGCGAGCGAGCGACGGGGCCTCGGTGATGCGGCGGGCGAGACGGATCGAATCGACCGCCACCCGGCGGTCCTCGTCGGTCGAGAGATAGTTCGGGGCGATCGCCGGAGCGTCGGCCGGGTTGGTCGAGCGGGCGTGGATCGAGCCGCGCGAGGTCGGGCGCAGGTTGCACACCGAGACGGTGAAGGCCCCGAAGGGGTGCATCGGCTCGCCGAACTTGTCGAGCGACAGCGGTTGGATGTGGAACTCGATGTTCGGGGTGGCGAAGTCGGACGACGAGCGTGTGAAGGCGCCGAACTGCGACGGCGCCATCGCCAACGGGCCGCGGCGGAAGAGGGCGTATTCGACGCCCATCCAGGCACGTTTGAGATAGTTGCGGTAGTCGGTGTTGAGGGTGCGGGTGCCGGAGATCTTGAAGATGGTGCGGAGCTGCAGGTGGTCCTGCAGGCTCTCGCCGACGCCGGGGACGTCGGCCACCACCTCGACACCGAGGCGCTTCAACCGCTCGGCCCCACCGACGCCGGAGCGCTCGAGGATCGCCGGGGAGGCGACGGCGCCGGCGGCGAGGATCACCTCACCGAGCGCGGCCACCCGCTTCTCGACCCCGTCCTTGCGATAGGCGACGCCGACGGCGCGCTTGCCCTCGAAGAGGACGCGGTCGGCGAGGGCGCCGGTGATCACCGTGAGGTTCGGTCGATCGAGGGCGGGTTTCAGGAAGCCGCGGGCGGCCGACCAGCGCCGGCCGTTCTTCTGGTTGACCTGGAAATAGGAGGATCCCTCGTTGTCGCCGCCGTTGAAGTCGGCGACCTTGGGGATGCCGCATTCGGCCGCCGCGTCGGCGAAGGCGTCGAGGATCTCCCAGCTCATGCGCGCCTTGTCGACGCGCCACTCGCCGTCGGCGCCGTGGTTCGCCGAAGCGCCGAGATAGTGGTCCTCGTGCGACTTGAAGACCGGGAAGACGTCGTCCCAGCCCCAACCTTCGAGCCCCATCTGGCGCCAGCCGTCGTAGTCGGCGGCCTGACCGCGCAGGTAGAGCATGGCGTTGATGGCGGAGGAGCCGCCGAGCACGCGCCCACGCGGATACTTGAGCCTGCGGCCGTTGAGGCCGGGATCGGGCTCGGTCTCGAAGCACCAGTCGGCGCGCGGATTGCCGATGGCGAAGAGATAGCCGACGGGGATGTGGAACCAGATCCAGTCGTCCTTGCCGCCGGCCTCGAGCAGCGCGACCCGGGTCTTCGGGTCGGCGGAGAGCCTGTTGGCGAGGACGCAACCGGCGGAGCCGCCGCCGACGATGACGTAGTCGAAGGTCTCCATGCGGTCCTCTCCCTGCGGTGCTTCTCGGTGGGCGCTCTTCGCGTGCGGGAGAGGCGAGAGCCGGCGCGTTTCCGCCGGCCCGGCGGCTCGGAGCCCCCCCTCCCTGTCCCTCCCCCTCCAGGGGGGAGGGAACGATGTGGCACCTGCCGTCGTAACGCTCGTTCCGTGGACTCTCGACGCGCGGCACGTGCGGTCGGGGAGCGAATTCGAGCCGACTACAGTGGTCGTTTCGAGCGTCCCCGCCCCCCTCGACGGGGAGGGGCAGTGAGGGGAGCCGGGCGCTCGATCGATCTCGCTCCCTGCGCGACCCTCACACGATCACTTCATCGTCGGAATGACGAAGTCGGCGCCGGCGCGGATGCCCGAGGGCCAGCGCGAGGTGACCGTCTTGGTCTTGGTCCAGAAGCGGAAACCGTCCATGCCGTGCTGGTTGAGGTCGCCGAAGGACGAGCGCTTCCAGCCGCCGAAGGTGAAGTAGGAGAGCGGCACCGGGATCGGCACGTTGACGCCGACCATGCCGACCTCGACCCGGGCGGCGAAGTCGCGCGCCGCGTCACCGTCCTGGGTGAAGATGGCGGTGCCGTTGCCGTATTCGTGGGCGTTGATCATGCCCAGCGCCTCTTCGTAGTCGTGGGCACGGACGATCGACAGCACCGGTCCGAAGATCTCCTCCTTGTAGATCTTCATGTCGGTGGTGACGTGGTCGAAGAGACAGCCGCCCATGTACCAGCCGTTCTCGTAGCCCTGCATCTTGAAGCCGCGGCCGTCGACGAGGAGCTTGGCGCCCTCCTTCACGCCGAGATCGACGTAGCCCTTGACCTTGTCGAGGTGGGCGGCGGTCACCAGCGGGCCGAAATCGGCGCCGGCGTCGGTCGAGGGGCCGATCTTGAGGCTCTCGACGCGGGGGATCAGCTTCTCGATCAGGCGCTCGGCGGTGCCGGCACCGACCGGAACCGCGACCGAGATCGCCATGCAGCGCTCGCCGGCCGAGCCGTAGCCGGCGCCGATGAGGGCGTCGACGGTCTTGTCCATGTCGGCGTCGGGCATCACCACCATGTGGTTCTTGGCGCCGCCGAAGCACTGGGCGCGCTTGCCGTTCGCGGTGGCGCGCGAATAGACGTAGTGGGCGATCGGGGTCGAGCCGACGAAGCTCACCGCCTTGATGTCGGGGTCGTCGAGCACCGCATCGACCGCTTCCTTGTCGCCGTTGACGACGTTGAAGATGCCGGCCGGCAGACCCGCTTCCATCCAGATCTCGGCGATCATCATCGGCACGCCGGGATCCCGCTCGGACGGCTTCATGATGAAGGCGTTGCCGGCGGCGATGGCCGGGCCGCACATCCACAGCGGGATCATCGCCGGGAAGTTGAACGGCGAGATGCCGGCGACGACGCCGAGCGGCTGGCGCATCGAATAGAGGTCGATGCCGGGGCCGGCGTCGGTGGTGTATTCGCCCTTGAGCATGTGCGGGGCGCCGATCGCCACCTCGATCACTTCGAGGCCGCGCTGCAGGTCACCCTTGGCGTCGAGGATGGTCTTGCCGTGCTCGCGGGCGAGCCGGTCGGCGATCTCGTCGGCGCGGGCGTTGCAGATGTCGAGGAACTTCATCAGCACGCGGGCGCGACGCTGCGGATTGACCGCCGCCCATTCGCGCTGCGCGGCCTTGGCGTTCTCGACCGCGGCGCGCAGTTCGGCGGTGGTGGCGAGAGCCACGGTGGCGATCTGCTCACCGGTCATCGGCTGCCAGATCGGCGCGGTGCGTCCCGAAGTGCCGGCGACCGCCTTGCCGCCGATGAAATGTCCGTACTCGCGCATGAAATCCTCCCGTCAGGGGCTTTTCGTTCCAGGTGGCGGCGACAATAGTATGGACAAATCGCCACATCCACGGATCATGTCGCCCATATCCCGTGGCGAAATGCTCATACGCGTCACAGATGTCGGAGGCCACCGTCCTTGACCACCCGCTTCGACTGGAACGATCTCCGCTATTTCCTCGCCGTGGCGCAGCAAGGGACGCTGACCGGCGCGGCGCGGCGGCTCGGCACCGACCACGCGACGGTCAGCCGCCGGGTGGCGGCGCTCGAGCGGGCGATCGCGGCGAAATTGTTCGAGCGAGCGCCGCAAGGCTACTTCCTCACGCTCTCGGGCGAACGTCTGCTCGCCCACGCCGAGGCGATGGAGGCCCAGGCGACGGCGGCGACCGCGGAACTGGGGCGGCCGGAGGTCGGGGTCACCGGCACGGTGCGGATCAACAGCCTCGAGGGCTTCGGCAACGTCTTCCTCGCGCCGCGTATCGGCCGCTTCGCCGAGAAGCACCCGCAGCTGCGGCTGGAACTCGTCACCATCCAACAGATCGTGGCGCTGTCGAAGCGCGAAGGCGACGTGGCGATCGGTCTGGCGCCACCGAAGGAGAGCCGCTTCGTCACCACCCGGCTGACCGACTACGATCTCGGCCTCTATGCCGCGCCGAGCTACCTCGAGCGGCACGCGCCGATCCGCCGCCGCGGCGACCTCGTGCACCACGCCTTCGTCGGCTACGTCGACGATCTCGTCTTCACCCGCGGTCTCGACTATCTCGACGAGGTGCTGCCGGGCCTCAAGGCACGCATCCAGTCGTCGTCGCTGACGGCGCAGATGACCATCACCGAACGCGGCCACGGCATCTGCGTGCTGCCGTCGTTCATGGCGGCGGAACGGCCGGGTCTGGTGCCGGTGTTGGCGCAGGAGGTGCGGCTGACCCGCAGCTACTGGCTCTTCACCCACGCCGATCTCGCCGACACGGCCCGGGTCAGGACCGTGACGCGCTTCATCCAGGAAGAGATCGCGGAAGATCGCACCTGTTTCTCGGTGGACGGGCGCACCGGTGGGGCTCAGTCCTCGCCGCAGCCGCCGCAGTAGAGCCCGTGCAGGGTCTCGAGAATCGACTTCACCTCGTCGCCGGCGAGCGAATAGAAGATCGACTGGCCGGCCCGGCGGGTGGTGACGTAGCCCTTGTGGCGCAGCACGGCGAGGTGCTGCGACAGCGCCGACTGGCTCAGCCCGACGGCTTTCTCCAATTCGCCGACCGGCCGCTCGCCGTCGACGAGCTGGCACAGGATGAGGAGGCGGCGGGGGCTACCCATCGACTTGAGGAGCGCCGCCGCGCGTTCGGCATTGGCTTCGAGTTCGACGATGTTCATCAGGCTACGGCCGCCCCTTCCGGACGTCTTCTCGTTCGCGGGATGCGGTCGGCCGCGCCTCCCCAGTGATGACGCCATCCGCGGATGCGCATGCGCCCCTCATACGGATGATCAACTACGGACACTGCCTTACCCGGACTCGTCTGACAAGAGTTCGCAAATGCAAAAAACAGAATCCGCGCATATACTGACACAACCGTTTCGAACTTATCGGCGACTCCGAGAAATCCCTTTTCAGCAATGGCATAGTAGGCGAAGAAATTTTCCCTCGATCGTAGCAATTTGATATTTCAATTTGCGTCTCGTGACCACGCCGGCGCCGAGCGCCGCTCGAGCGCCGCTCGAGCGTGCGCGACGCCTGCCGAAATGGCACATTCGCTGGGATTTCGAGCGGTCGTACGCGGCGCCCGATCCGGGACGATCCGCCCGAATTCGCCCTCTCGCATCGCACGGCCGGCCCGGCGATCCGACTCATACCAAAGGCCGAAGGTGCTGACGCACCCGGCCTTCGAACACACGCGAATTTCTCTTTTTCGTCAGAGATATGAGAAATTCGCGTCAGGAATACCATCGGTCATTTCCAATGACCGATGGTATCAACCGCCGCGCCGCGACAGCGCGTCGTCGGTGAAGGCCTCGCACAGGGCGAGGGCGTCGGCGGCGCGGTAGCTGCCGGGATCGAGGCATCCCTGCAGCCACAATCCGTCCATCAGGGCGGCGAGGCCGAGGGCGGTGTGACTCGGATCGAAAGCAGGGTCGGCGGCGGCGCAAGCGGCCAGTTCGCGCTCGATCGACCCGCGGTAGTCGGCCCACATGCGTTTCTGGATCGACTTGAGCGGTTCGGCGTGCGGCAGGAGGCTCCAGAACACCACCCAGATGCGCAACAGCCGCGGGTCGAGCACGGCGTCGGAGAAGATCGCGGCGAAATAGGCCGAGAGCCGGCGGCGGGGTTCGCTCTCGCGTTCGACCCGCGACATCACCTCGGCCAGGAGATCCTTCGACAGTTTCTCGTAGGCTGCGCCCACCAGCGCTTCGATGCCGTCGAAGTGGTGGTTGACGAGACCGGCCGAGACGCCGGCTTCGGCGGCGATGCGGCGGACCGAAACGCCGGCGTGCCCCTGCTCGGCGAGGCAACGCAACGTGGCCTCGACGAGATCGGCGCGGCGGTCTTCCGGCAGGGCCCGGCGATATTTCGGTGACTGCACGGGCGGCGATCTCCTCGCGGACGCCGGCGGGAGGCGGATCCGGCGGCGTGCCGGCCCCTGCTCTCGACGGTCAGGGACGTTCCCAGGTACCGGCGATCTGTTGGCCGAAGCGGACGATGGTGCGGGTTCCGTCCTCGCTCTTGCGGACGTTGAAGCACTTCTCGCGGTTGGACCCCGACCAGCGCGAGCAATAGCCTTCGGCGATGACCCGCCAGAAGCCGACGACCGGCTTGGGCTTCTTGCCGGCCATGGCCAGACGAGAAGCCTTGCCGTCGGGAGTGAAGACCATACGGAACGCGGTGCCGTCGGGTCCGGTGGCGACGAAGGGACGGCCGTCGAACCAGATCTCCTTGATCTGCTCGCCGCTCATCTTCTCCGGCATGCCGTGGCGGTCGAGTGCCGGTTTCTGCGGCGCCGGAGCGGCCGCCGGAACCGCCACCGGCGCGGGCGCGGGCGCGGGCGCGGCGGGCGCGACAGGACTCGGCGCCGACTGCTGGGCGAGCGCCGGCGCGAGCGAGACGCCGAAGGCGGCGAGGGCGACGAGGCCGAAACGGCGGTGCGAGGACGGAGCACGAGGGGTCATCGGATCTTCTCCTCGATCGGCCGTCGACGGTCGGAGAGCGGCGGCGGCGAACGACGCCGTCGCCGGCTCACAGCATCGACGGCAGGACGCGGTCGGGGGGACGGTGGCCATCCTGGTACGTCTTGATGTTGATGATCACCCGTTCGCCCATGTCGACGCGGCCCTCGATCGTCGCCGAACCCATGTGGGGCAGGAGGACGACACGCTTGCAGCGCACCAGCTTGGGGTTGACGGCGGGTTCGTGTTCGAAGACGTCGAGCCCGGCGCCGGCGAGCTCACCGGCTTCCAGCATGCGGGCGAGGGCGTTCTCGTCGATCACCTCGCCACGGGCGGTGTTGACGACGAAGGCCTCGGGGCGAATCAGTTTGAGGCGGCGAGCCGACAAGAGATGGTAGGTCGCCGGGGTGTGCGGGCAGTGGATCGAGATGACGTCCATGCGGGCGAGCATCTGATCGAGGCTCTCCCAATAGGTCGCCTCCAGCCCCTCCTCGACCGACGCCGGCAGCCGGCGACGGTTGTGATAGTGGATCGACATGCCGAAGGCCTGGGCCCGGCGGGCGACCGCCTGACCGATCCGACCCATGCCGATGATGCCGAGGCGCTTGCCGTTGATGCGGTGGCCGAGCATCCAGGTCGGCGACCAGCCGTTCCAATCGCCGTCGCGAATCACCGCCATGCCCTCGGCGACACGGCGCGGCACGGCGAGAATCAGCGCCATGGTCATGTCGGCGGTGTCCTCGGTGAGGACGCCGGGAGTGTTGGTGACGGTGATGCCGCGATTGAGCGCGGTCTGGACGTCGATGTTGTCGACGCCGTTGCCGTAGTTGGCGATGAGGCGCAATTGCGGGCCGGCCTGGGAGATCACCGCGGCATCGATGGTGTCGGTGACGGTCGGCACCAACACTTCGCAGCTCTTCACCGCCTCGACCAACTCGGCCTGGCTCATCGGGTGATCATCGACGTTGAGACGGGCGTCGAAGAGCTCGCGCATCCGGGTCTCGACGACGTCGGGAAGACGCCGGGTGACGATCACCGAGGGTTTGCTCTTCGGCATGGACTGCAGCTCCCACCACGTTTCACCGTGCATCCGACGCGTGCCGCGGGCACCGTTCCCTCCGAAGGTTCCGACCCTCGGAAGGCGAAAGGCGCCGGTGCGATCACCCGTTGAAGTGTCCTTAACCACGGCGACGCAGAGTCGTCGCGAGGCGCACTCCCCGCACTTCCGTTCTGTCTAGCAGATGCCTCGCAAATGACAATTCGTCGAGGAACCTACCTTTCGTCGCGATCGGTGGCGACGATCGCAGGACGTGGTAGACAACCCGGAACGCCGAACCTCCCCATTCCGTCGGAAGATCCATGAATTTTCGTGCCCGAGCCTTCGCCGCCGCCCTCCTGATCGCCCTGCCGACGGCGGCGGCGCCCGCCGTCGCGCAACAGGCCGTCGGTCCGAGCGGGCTGCCGCTGCCGCGCTTCGTCTCCACCAAGTCGTCGCCGGTCAACGTCCGCCAGGGTCCGAGCAAAGACCACGAGATCGCCTGGACCTTCGTCAAGGCCGGGGTGCCGGTCGAGATCACCCAGGAATTCGACGTGTGGTTCCACATCCGCGATTCGGAAGGCGCGGAGGGCTGGGTGCAGAAGACGCTGTTGTCGGGCAAGCGCACCGCGCTCGTCACCCCCTGGGAGAAGACCGGCAGGACGCCGATGCGGGAGAAGGGCGAGGCCGGGGCGCGGATCGTCGCCGAGGTCGAGCCGAACGTGCTGCTCGAGGTGGCGGAATGCACCGGGCGCTGGTGCCGGGTCTCCGGCGGCGGCGTCAAGGGATGGATCGAGCAGGGACGCGTCTGGGGCGCCTATCCGAACGAGGTGTTCCGGTGAGCGCCGAACGGGAGCCGATGCCCGCGACGATCGTCCGCGACGCCGAGGACGGCGATCTCGAAGCGATTCGGCGCATCTACAACGTCGCCGTCGCCGAAACCACGGCGATCTGGAACGAGACCCTGGTCGATCTCGACGACCGCCGGCGCTGGGCCGCGGCGCGACGGGCGCTCGGCTATCCGGTTCTGGTCGCGGAGATCGACGGCGAGATCGCCGGCTACGGATCGTTCGGCGACTTCCGCGCCTTCGACGGCTACCGCCACACCTGCGAGCATTCGGTCTATGTCGACGAGCGCTTCCGCCGCCGCGGCGTGGCGCGGGCTCTCGTCGTCGAACTCGAGGGCCGCGCGGCGGCGCTCGGCAAGCATGCGATGATCGCCGGCATCGAAGCCGGCAACGCCGCCTCGATCGCACTGCACACCGATCTCGGCTTCGTCGAGGTCGGGCGTCTTCCCGAGGTCGGGCGCAAATTCGACCGCTGGCTCGATCTGGTCTTCATGGAGAAGATCCCGGGCGGGTGAGGTCCACCCGGTCCATTGGTCGAAGAACGCGAGAATGTGACCGAAAACCGCCGGATCATCGACCTTCGCACGATTGTCCGTATGCTCCGCGCATGCGATGCATCGCGCATGTCGCACCGCACCACCGCCAATCGGCTCGCCGCCTTCGCCACCCTTCTCCACGACTCGGTCCATGCCGAGAGCGAAGACCTGTCGGCGAGCGCCGCCGCGGCGCTGACGACGCTGCGGCAGAACGGGCCGACCGCCATCCTCGACATCGCCCGCACCGTCGGCCTCACCCATTCGGCGACCGTCCGTCTGGTCGATCGGCTGGAGAAGGACTGGCTGGTGCGCCGTCTCTCCCGCAAGGGGCGCGAGGTGAAGGTCGAGGTGACGGCGCGCGGTCGACGCCGCGCCGGCCAGTTCCAGGACAAGCGTATCGCCGCCGCCGAAACGCTGGTGGGGGTGCTCGACGCCGAAGAGATCGAGATCCTCGGCCGCGCCCTCGACAAGATGCTGGAGGTTCCCGTCGACGGGCAGGAGAGCGCCGACCACATCTGCCGCACCTGCGACAAGGACGGCTGCCGGGCGGAGAACTGCCCGGTGGAGGCGGCAGCCGAGCGGCTGGAGGCGGCGAAGGCGCAGCCGGCGGAATGATCGGACGACCGGCGCGACCGGATGCGGCGAGGAAATGCGAAACGGGCGCCCGAGGGCGCCCGTCGTGTTTTCGTCGAGTGCGGCGAACCCCATACCGTAGGACCTCGATGAGGAGCGAAGGTAATCCGCATGCGAATTTCCCGGCGTGGCCGCATGGGAAGATTCGCATCGCTTCGATGGCCGGGCGTGTCGGCACCCCCGGCCGTGGCCATCACGCGTCGCGGCCGAGTTCGCGCATCTGGTAGGCGGCGAGGTCCATCACCTTGGCGTAGGCGGCGGACTGCTGGCGGAAGGCCTCGAAGCTCTCGTAGACCTCCTTGGCCATGGCGCCGGAGGCGGCGATCTCGGCCATCACCGCCTTGGTCTCCTTGGCCAACACCTTGACGATGTCGTCGGAGAGCGACTTCACCTGGACACCTTCCTTGTCCATCACCGGCTTCAGCGAGGCGATGTTGTGATAGGTGAAGTCGGCGTAGGACTCGGCGGCCGAGGCATAGGCGGCGCGCTTGACGATGTCCTTCAGGTCGTCGGGCAGGCCGTCGTAGAGCTTCTTGTTGACCATCAGCTCGAGCGCCGGGCCGAACTCGAAGAAGGACGGCATGTAGTAGTACTTGGCCACGCGGAACAGGCCGAAGGCGAGGTCGTTCCACGGACCGACCCATTCGGCCGCGTCGATGGTGCCGGACTGCATGGCCTGGAAGATCTCGCCCGGCGGCAGCAGCACGACGTTGACGCCGAGGCGACGCAGCACCTCGCCGCCGAGGCCGGCGATGCGCATCTTGAGGCCCTTGAAGTCGTCGACCGTGTTGATCTCCTTGCGGAACCAACCGCCGGCCTGCGGGCCCGACGAGCCACAGTAGAAGGGCTGGACGCCGAAGGGCGCATAGGCCTTCTCCCACAGCGCCTGACCACCGCCGAACCACAGCCAGCCCATGTGCTCGTTGGCGAAGAGGCCGAAGGGTACGCCGGTGAAGAAGTGGAACGACTTGTCCTTGCCCTGCCAGTAGTAGGGCGAGGCGTGGCCCATCTCGGCGGCGCCGGAGGAGACCGCGTCGAAGACCTCGAAGGGCGGCACCAGTTCGCCGGCGGCATAGAGCTGCACGGTCAGGCGGCCGCCGGACATGGCGGTGATACTGTCGGCGAGGCGCTGGGCGTTGACGCCGACGCCGGGCGTGTTCTTCGGCCAGGAGGTCGCCATCTTCCAGGTGAGCTTGGTGTCGGCGCGCACAACGGCCGGCGCGGCCAACGTGCCGACGGCCGCGGCGGCGCCGAGGCCGAGCAGGCGGCGGCGTCCGACGCCGCGATCTTGGTTGGAACGGGTCTCGTTGTCTTCGCTCATGACGATCTCCCTGAGGCTCGGAAGCCGGCCGAACCTCGCATGTCCGAGGCCCGTCAAGGTAGTCGTGGGAAACCCGATCCGGCAAGGCCGTCGAGCGTCTGTAATTCCGCGTCCCGGCACGGCGAAACGGTTTCGGCGACGGTCCCGGATGGTCTAGGGTCGGTTCGAGATCTCGTCGCCACCGGACCCTCATGATCGATCGCCGCACCGTTCTTCTCGGAGCCCTCGCCGCCACCCTCCCCGTCGCGGCTCCGGCGCGGGCCGCGATCCCGACGAACGCCGACGTGGTGATCGTCGGCGCCGGAGCCGCAGGCATCGCCGCCGCCCGCCGCCTCGTCGCCGCCGGGCGCAGCGTGATCGTCGTCGAAGCGGGCGCGCGGATCGGTGGGCGCTGCGTCGCCGACACCGCCACCTTCGGCCGGCCCTGCGATCTCGGCGCCCATGCGCTCCATGCCGCTGCGGCGACGCCCTTCCCGGCCCTGGCGCGCGATCTCGGGATCGCGTTGCGGGCGAGCGAGGAGGAGACGTTGCGCATCGGTCGACGCCGCGCCGGCGACGACGAGATCGACGCCTTCTCGCAGGGCATCGAGGGCTTCGGCCAAGCGATCCAGGAGGCCGGACGGCTCGGCATCGACGTGGCGGCGTCGGAGATGCTGCCGCGCGGCCTCGGAGCGGTCGCCGATCTCGTCGCCTTCGCGGTCGGGCCGGCCGACTGCGGCAAGGATCTCGACCGGGTCTCGACCCTTGATCTCGCACGTGCCCGCCGCGGCCCGTTCCATCTCCTCGCCGGCGGCTACGGCGCGTTCCTCGCCCGCCTCGCCGAGGGACTGCCGATCGTCACCGGCGTCGCCGTCACCCGCATCGATCGCCGCGGCGAGCGGGTCGCTGCGGAGACCACGGCCGGGCGCATCGAGGCGGCGGCGGTGATCGTCACCGTCGCGACCGACGTGTTGATGCGCGGCGGCATCCGCTTCGATCCGCCGCTGCCGGCCGATCAAGAGGACGCTCTGGCGGCACTGAGCCTCGGGGTGCAGGAGCGGATCGTCCTGGAGATCCCCGGCAATCCGTTCCGTTTCCGCGACGACGAGGACGTCTTCTTCGTCCGCCCGGGCAGACGGACGGTGCGGTTGACGGCCAACGTGGAGGGAAGCGATCTCGTCTTCGCCGACGTCGGCGGCGCCTTCGCCGAGGATCTGGTGAAGGCCGGCGAAGCGGCGATGGTCGATTTCGCCGCCTCGCTGCTGGTGGAGAGCTTCGGAACCGAGGCGCGCAAGAAGATCGCCCGCAGCCGCGCCACCGCCTGGCGCAAGGACCCGCGGATCGGCGGCGCCTCGTCCTGTGCCGCCCCCGGCCACGGCGACGACCGGACGATCCTGCGACGGCCGGTCGACGAGAGGGTCCGGCTCGCCGGCGAGGCGACCCACCCGACGCTGTGGGGCACGGTCGGCGGCGCCTTCCTCGAGGGCGAGCGAGCCGCCGACGAGGTGATCTCGACGATCCGCTTCTGACCGCTTCGGATGCAGTTCTCCGTGTCCGACGCGATGCCCTCCCGCCCCGACCCCGTCGCTCCGCGCGTCGTGGGCGGCTGCCGCGACGACGGCGGACTCGGTGAACCGGTTCGGCTCTGCTAGCCTGTTTCGAAAGATTCCAGACGGGGACCGCTCAGGGGATCCCTCGACACCGGCGACGGGCGCGCGGCGTCGCGTCACGCAAGGGGACGACATGGCCATCTTCGGTTTCGGCAAACGCCGCTTCTCCGACCTCGACGAGCAGGAGATCCTCGCTCTCGCCATCTCGGCGGAAGAAGACGACGGCCGCATCTACCAGACCTATGCCGACATGCTGCGCGAGCGCTATCCGGCGTCGGCGGCCGTCTTCGACGAGATGGCGGAGGAGGAGAACACCCATCGCCGCTGGTTGATCGAGCTGCACCGGGAGAAATTCGGCGAGCGCATTCCGCTGATCCGCCGCGAGAACGTCTCCGGCTTCTTCGAGCGCCGGCCGGTGTGGCTGACCAAACACCTGCCGCTCGAGACCATCCGCAAGGAAGCGCTGGTGATGGAGGCACAGTCGCGGCGCTTCTACATCCAGGCGTCGAAGCTCTCCACCGACGCCAAGGTGCGCAAGCTGCTCGGCGATCTCGCCGAGGCCGAGGGCGGCCACCTGTCGCTCGCCCACCGGCTCGGCCTCACCCATCTGCCGTCCGACGTGAAGGCCGAGGAGAACGAGGCGGCGCACCGGCTGTTCATCCTCCAATACGTCCAGCCCGGCCTCGTCGGGCTGATGGACGGCTCGGTGTCGACGCTGGCGCCGCTGTTCGCCGCCGCCTTCGCCACCCACTCGACCTGGGAGACCTTCCTGGTCGGCATCGCCGCGTCGATCGGCGCCGGCATCTCGATGGGCTTCGCCGAGGCGCTGTCGGACGACGGCGCGCTCTCCGGCCGCGGGTCCCCGTGGATCCGCGGCATCGTCTCGGGCGCGATGACGATGATCGGCGGCCTCGGCCACGCCCTGCCCTATCTCATCCCGGATTTCTGGTGGGCCACGGGCGTCGCCGCCGTCCTGGTGGCCATCGAGTTGTGGGCGATCTCGTGGATCCGCTGGAAATACATGGACACGCCGTTCCTGCGTGCGGCATTCCAGATCGTCGTCGGCGGCGCGCTGGTGTTCGCCACCGGCATCCTGATCGGCAGCGCATGAGAGGGCGGAGATGACCGCGGGACCCATCGAGATCGGCGTGCAGCGGCTCCCCCACGCCGAGGGTCTGCCGCTGCCCGCCTATCAGAGCGACGAGGCGGCCGGCTTCGATCTCGTCGCCGCGGTGGCCGAGGACGCGCCGCTGGTGCTCGCCCCTCTCGGCCGCGCTCTGGTGCCGACCGGGCTGGTCTTCGAGATCCCCTCCGGTCACGAGGGCCAGGTCCGACCGCGCTCCGGGTTGGCGCTGAAACACGGCGTCACCGTGCTCAATTCGCCCGGCACCATCGACGCCGACTACCGCGGCGAGGTGAAGGTGATCCTTGTCAACCTCGGCAGCGAGCCCTTCACCATCCGGCGCGGCGAACGGATCGCCCAGTTCGTCGCAGCGAAGGTGACGCGCGCCCGGCTGGTGGTGGTCGACGCCGTCGGTGAGACGGCACGCGGCGCCGGCGGATTCGGCTCCACCGGCATCACCGCCGGCTGAGCCTGAGAGAACCACGTTTCTCGGGAGGCGGGGGCCACTCCGGTCGGAGGGGTCGTTCGTGCTCTTTCGAGCGCTTGTCGCGCCAAAATTTTCCGTAGACCGCCGAATCCTGATGTTCGCGAGGCTGGCGCGCCGTCGCCCGCCTTCCTAGGATCGCGGTCACGTATCCGCGCGCCGCGCGCCGGTTCCGAACGGAGAGACATCATGAGCACGCCCAAGAAGCCCGGTCGCGGCCGCATCTACGCCTCGATCACCGAGACCGTCGGCGACACGCCGATCGTCCGCCTCGACAAGCTGGCGAAGGCCGAAGGGGTGCGGGCCAACCTCCTCGCCAAGCTCGAGTTCTTCAATCCGCTCGCCTCGGTCAAGGACCGTATCGGCGTCGCCCTGATCGACGCGCTGGAGGCCGAGGGCAAGATCACGCTCGGCACCACACTGATCGAGCCGACCTCCGGCAACACCGGCATCGCGCTCGCCTTCGTCGCCGCGGCGCGCGGCTATCGGCTGATCCTGGTGATGCCGGAGACGATGTCGGTCGAGCGGCGCAAGCTGCTGAAGTTCCTCGGCGCCGAGCTGGTGCTGACCGAGGGGCCGAAGGGCATGAAGGGCGCCGTCGCCAAGGCCGAGGAACTCGCCGCCGAGATCCCCGGCGCGGTGATCCCGCAGCAGTTCGAGAACCCGGCCAATCCGACGATCCACCGCGCCACCACGGCGGAGGAGATCTGGAACGACACCGACGGCGGCATCGACATCCTGGTCTCCGGCATCGGCACCGGCGGCACCATCACCGGCGTCGGTCAGGTGCTCAAGGCCAAGAAGCCGGGCGTGAAGATCGTCGCGGTCGAGCCGGCGGCCTCGCCGGTGCTCTCCGGCGGACAGCCCGGCCCGCACAAGATCCAGGGCATCGGCGCCGGCTTCGTGCCGGGCGTCCTCGACACGCAGGTCTACGACGAGATCGTCACGGTCTCGAACGAGGACGCGGTGGCGACCTCGCGCGCCGTGGCGCGGCTCGAGGGCGTGCCGGTCGGCATCTCCTCGGGCGCGGCGCTGACCGCGGCGATCGCCCTCGGCAAGCGCCCGGAGAACGCCGGCAAGACCATCGTGGTGATCATCCCGTCCTTCGCCGAGCGCTATCTCTCGACGGTGCTGTTCGAAGGGCTGGAGTGAGGCGCGACCGGGGGTCGGCCTCTCTGGTTCTCGCGACCACGGATGATATGGTTACGCGACCGTCGCGCGTCCCCGAGCGGCGGTCGCCGTCGTCTCGGAACCACCGCGGAACGCCCATGACCTTCGACGCCCTCGAACTCGAACGCTACGCCCGCCACATCGTCCTGCGCGACGTCGGGGGGCCGGGGCAGCAGAAGCTGAAGGCGGCGCGGGTGCTCGTCATCGGCACCGGCGGGCTCGGGGCGCCGATCGTCATGTATCTGGCGGCCGCCGGGATCGGGACGATCGGGCTGGTCGACGACGACGTGGTGTCGTTGTCGAACCTGCAGCGACAGGTGATCCACGGCACGCCGGACGTCGGCCGCCTCAAGGTGGAGAGCGGGCGCGACGCCGTCGCCCGGATCAATCCGCACGTCACGGTCGAGACCCATCCGGTGCGCTTCACCGCGGAGAACGCCCGGGCGCTGGTCGAAGCCTACGACATCGTCGTCGACGGTTCGGACAATTTCGCCACCCGCTTCCTCGCCGCCGACACCTCGTTCGCCGTCGGCCGCATCCTGGTGACCGCGGCGGTCTCGGAGTTCGACGGCTCGATCACCACGCTGGCGCCGCATCTGCCGGGTCACGACGGGGCGCCGAACCCGAGCTACCGCTGCCTCTTCCCCGAGCCGCCGCCGCGCGGGCTCGTCCCGGCCTGCGCCGAGGCCGGCATCCTCGGCGCGGTGGTGGGCGTGCTCGGCACTCTCGCGGCGACCGAGGTGCTGAAGCTCGTCACCGGGGTCGGCGAACCGCTCTTTCGCCGGCTGCTGATGGTCGACCTCAGGTCGATGCGCTTCGAGACCATCGACTACCGGCGCAGCCCGGCGACGGTGCGGCCGAGCCTCGACTGAGGGAGGCCCGGCGACACGGGAACGGCCTCGCGCCGGATTCGAGGAGGTCGGATCTCACCGGCTCGCGCTCGAGATCTTCCTTCGGATGGACGGGGTCTCGCGGCCGCTGCCATGCGAGACCGTCATCCCCGGCGAGCCGAAGGCGAGGGACAGGGATCCGTCGGCCTTCCGGCTCGACGGAGAGATCGGTGGATCCCCTTCCCCTCCGCTTCGCGTCCCACCGGGGATGACGGTCCATGGACCGGGCCGTGTCGGTGGCGACTTCGAACAGGCAGATCCATCGGATCGAATTGCGCAACGATCTCTTCGCTCAGGCGAAGAAGTCCTGCAGGCTCTCGATCGCCGCCTGGACGCCGCCGATGCCGTGCCGGATGCCGAGCGACTTCAGGCCGATCTCGACCGCTCCCAGGGTGCCGAGCACCATCGGCGCGTTGGCGTAGCCCATGTGGGCGATACGGAAGGCCTTGCCGCCGAGATCGCCGATGCCGGAGCCGAGGATCACGCCGCAGCGTTCACGGCAGAAGTCGCGCAGCGTCTGCGGGTCGAAGCCGGGGGTGAGGATGGTGGTCACCGAGTCGGAGCGGCGCGCCGGGTCGGTGATGTTGAAGTCGAGCGCCCCGCCCTTCGCCCAGACAGCGACGGCGGCGCGGGTGGCGCGGGCGAGCGCGGTGTGACGCCTCCAGACGTGTTCGATCCCCTCCTCGAACAACATGTCGAAGGCGACGCGTTGGCCGAAGAGCGCGTGGGCCGGGGCGGTGCCGCAGAATTTGCGGTAGCTCTCGGGCAGGTCGCGGGCGGTCCAGTCCCAGTAGGATTCCTTGAGGTCGGCGCCCAGGTGCACCGCCTTGGCCTTGGGGCTGGCGGCGACGAAGGCGAGGCCGGGGATCATCATCAGCCCCTTCTGCGAGGCGGTGACCGCCACGTCGACGCCCCAGGCGTCCATCTCGAAGGGGATGCAGCCGATCGAGGCGATGCCGTCGACCATCAGCAGGGCCGGATGGCCGGCGGCGTCGAGGGCGGCGCGGATCGCCGGAACGTCGTTGACGACGCCCGAGGCGGTGTCGACCTGGACCATCAGCACCGCCTTGATGGTGTGGCCGGTATCGGCGGCGAGACGGGCTCGCACAGCCTCCGGATCGACCGCGTCGCGCCAGGAGCGCGGCATCACCTCGACCTCGACGCCGTGGATGCCGCAGGCCTCGCCCCAGCCGATGGCGAAGCGGCCGGAGGCGAGCACCAGCACCTTGTCACCGCGCGACAGCACGTTGGTGAGCGCGCCCTCCCAACCGCCGTGGCCGTTGGAGATGTAGATGTAGGTGGACGCGGTCTCGGTGCGGAAGATCTTGCGCAAGTCGGCGAGCAGGCTGCCGGTGACCTCCAGCAGGTCCTGGGCATAGATGTCGACCGCCGGCCGGTGCATGGCGGCGAGCACCGCCTCGGGCACGTTGGTGGGGCCGGGAATGGACAGGAATTCGCGGCCTCGGGCGAGCGACATGGGAAGAACCTCGGTGGGAAGGAAACGACGCGAGCGGCGAGGATACGCAGCGTCTCCCACCTCCCGCAACGGCTGCGGTGACGGGCCGTCATGCGGCGGGCGCGGATGCGGATGCGGATGCCGTAGAAAAGAGAGTGCGCCGACGGCGCCGATCGAACCGCGGCGCGGACGGGCACGCCACCGGTTGGAAATCGCATGCTGCGCGCCTCAGGGTGCGACTTCTCGCTCACATGCCGCGCGCCTTCGGGCGCGACGCCTCATCTCATACCGAGCCCATGAAGTTCTGACCTGTTCAGAACTTCATGGGCGATGGCAAGCCCGAACGGGCGTCGGCCGGTCAGGCCGTAACGCTGATGAATTTCGGACGAGTCCGAAATTCATCAGCCCGGCATCACATGCCGCGCGCCTTCGGGCGCGGCAGGCGCGGCTCGGGGTCCTTCATGGTCTCGCGGTAGGGCGAGGCGCGGTAGACGCCGAGGATGCGGTAGTCGGCGAAGAAGCCGAGCTCCTCGAGGGCGAGAGCGAGGCCGCGCTCGCTCGGGTGACCCTCGACGTCGGCGAGGAACTGGGTCGCGGTGAAGTGGCCGTCGACCATGTAGCTCTCGAGCTTGGTCATGTTGATGCCGTTCGTCGCGAAGCCGCCGAGCGCCTTGTAGAGCGCCGCCGGCACGTTGCGCACCTTGAAGACGAAGGTGGTCATGATCTGGCCGATGCCGGGGGCGGCGCGCAGATCCTCCTTCGACAGGATGACGAAGCGGGTGGTGTTGTGCTTCTCGTCCTCGACGTCCTCGCGCAGGATGTCGAGGCCGTAGATCTCGGCGGCGAGGCGCGAGGCGATGGCGCCCTTGGCCGGGTCGCCCAACTGGGCGATCTCGCGAGCCGAACCGGCGGTGTCGGCCCCGACCACCGCCTTGAGGCCGAGTTCGCGGAGCGTGCCGCGACACTGGCCGAGCGCCTGCGGATGGCTCTGGACGGTCTTCAGGTCGGCGAGGCTCGCGCCCTTCACCGCCATCAGCTGGTGGCGGATGGGGAGGAAATACTCACCGATGATGTGCATGTCCGACCGCGGCAGCAGGTGATGGATGTCGGCGACGCGGCCGGCGATCGAGTTCTCGATCGGGATCATGCCGAGGTCGGCGTTGCCCGCTTCGATCTCGGCGAAGCAGTCCTCGAAGGTGGCGCAGGGGATCGCTTCGAAGTCGGGATAGACCTCGCGGCAGGCGATGTGGGAGTTGGCTCCCGGTTCACCCTGGAAGACGATCTTCTTGCGGCCGGTCATGGCGGGTCCTTCGAGGTCGGTCGGCTGATCAGTTGCGGGAAAGGATGGTGCGGGCGCGCTCGAGATCCTCGGGCGTGTCGACCCCGAGCGGCACGGTGTCGACGATCTCGGCGTCGATGCGCATGCCGGCTTCGAGGGCGCGCAGTTGCTCGAGCTTCTCGCGCTTCTCGAGCGTCGACGGGGCGAGGCTCACGAAACGGGCGAGCGCGACGCGACGATAGGCGTAGAGGCCGATGTGGTGATAGAGCGGGCCGTCGCCGTAGGGGGCGGTGGCGCGGGTGAAATAGAGGGCGCGCAACCGCGTCGGGCCGATCGGCGAACCGACCACCTTGACGACGTTGGGGTTGGTCTTCTCCTCGTCGCGGACGATCTCGGCGGTGAGGGTGGCGATGTCGACCGACGCGTCCTCGAGCGGGGCGACGGCGGCGCGCACCGCCTTCGGCTCGATGGTCGGCAGATCGCCCTGGACGTTGACCACGACGTCGTGGCGACCGTCCGCGTCGAAACGGCCGAGGGCCTCGAAGATGCGGTCGGAGCCGGAGGGATGGTTCGGGTCGGTCATCACCGCTTCGCCGCCGGCGGCCCGCACCGCTTCGACGATCGCCGGATCGTCGGCGGCCACCACCACCGGGCCGATATCGGCCTCGCGGGCGCGGCGCCACACCTGGACGATCATCGGCTCGCCGCAGATGTCGGCGAGCGGCTTTCCCGGCAGACGAGTCGCGGTCATGCGCGCCGGGATCAACACCAGAGGCGAGAATCGAGTGGAAGTCATGGGCGGGCGGTTCGTCGCAAGGTGGGCGGAAGGGATTGCAGTCGGGGGTCCTTATAGTTATGGACAGTCTCTCGGGAAAGCACATAGTCTTTCCCTCCTCGTTCGAAATCGCAGGATCGGCTCCCTGAGGGGCTCGGAACCGTCGCGTGCGCGTTGGACGAGCCAACTTCCACCCCGGGGGCGGGGTCGGAAGGTGCGGCCTCGTGAATTCGGCGGGAAGTGGAACACCGTCTCCCCTCTCGATCCTCGGCCGGATCGGTCGGAGCGGCTTCGGGGCATCGCACGAGCGGAGCAGCAATCGATGAACTTCCAGGACGTGAACAAAGGCTTCGGCGCGCTTCTCGGCGCCGGCATCTGGGCGATGGTCACCGGCATGGTGTCGTCCATCATCTTCGCGCCGGAGATGCCGGCCAAGCCCGGCTACGCCGTGGCCGCCGCGGGCGAGGCCAAGCCGGCCGCCGCCGCCGCGGTCGCGACCGTGGCGCCGATCGAAGAACGTCTGAAGACCGCCGACGCCGGTCGCGGCCAGAAGGGCTTCTCCAAGTGCTCGTCGTGCCACACCCCGGAGAAGGGCGGCGCCGCCAAGGTCGGCCCGAACCTCTACGGTGTCGTCGCCGGACCGAAGGCTCACGTCGAGGGCTTCAAGTATTCCGGCGGCATGGCCGATCGCGGCAAGGCCGGCGAGAAGTGGACCTACGCCGATCTCGACAAGTTCCTGACCGATCCGAAGGCCTTCGTTCCGGGCACCGCCATGGGCTTCGCCGGCATCAAGGATCCGGCCGACCGCGCCGACATGGTCGCCTATCTGCGCAGCCTGGCCGACAGCCCGGCGCCGCTGCCGTGAGGCGGGACGCGCGCACGATCTCGTGACACGACGAAAAGGCCGGGGTGACCCGGCCTTTTTCGCGTTCCGGGGCGCGCGGACGGCTCCGGACTCTCGTCGACGCGACGCGAGGGCTGTAATCTCGCCCGAATCTTCCGCTCGGATGCGTCGCCTCCGCAGACATCCTTCCCGTCGAGACCCGGAAAGCCATGCGCCTGATCCCGACCACCGCCCTCGCCCTCGGCCTCCTTCTCCTCGCCGTCACGCCACGGCCGACGCTCGCCGACGAGCCGCAATGGCGCCACGGCGCCTCGCTGATGGGGACGCCGAAATATCCGGCCGGGTTCGCCCATTTCGACTACGTGAACCCGAAGGCGCCGAAGGGCGGGCTCTTGCGTCTCTCCGAGACCGGCACGTTCGACAGCTTCAATCCGGTGCTGTCGAGCAAGGGCACCCCCGCCGCCGGCATCGGCATGATCCACCAGCAGTTGATGACAGCGTCGCTCGACGAGGTGTCGACCGAATACGGCGAGATCGCCGATGCGCTGAAGTATCCCGACGACTTCTCCCGGGTGACCTATCGGCTGAACCCGCGTGCGCGCTGGCACGACGGCAAGGCGATCACGCCGGAGGACGTGGTGTGGTCGTTCGACGCGATCAAATCGGTCAATCCGAGCCAGGCCTTCTACTACCAGCATGTGGTGAGGGCGGAGGCGACGGGCGAGCACGAGGTGACCTTCACCTTCGATCAGGCGGGTAACCGCGAACTGCCGCACATCGTCGGTCAGCTGACGGTGCTGCCGAAGCACTGGTGGACCGGCATCGGCGCCGACGGCAAACCGCGCTCGATCGCCGAGACGACGCTCGAACCGCCGCTCGGGTCGGGTCCCTATCGGGTGAAGAATTTCGACGCCGGCCGGACCGTCGTCTACGAACGGGTGAAGGACCACTGGGGCGCGGATCTGCCGACGCAAGCCGGCGCCGCCAATTTCGACGAGATCCGCTACGAGTATTTCCGCGACGAGACGGTCGAGCTCGAGGCGTTCAAGGGCGACGCCTACGACGTCCGCCTGGAGAACACCGCCAAGAACTGGGCGACCGCCTACGACTTCCCGGCCCGCAAGGACGGTCGCGTCGTCCTCGACAAGATCCCGGAGAAGGGGCGCGGCGTCATGGTCGGCTTCGTGCCGAACCTCCGGCGCGAGAAGTTCGCCGATCCGCGGGTGCGACTGGCGCTCTCCTACGCCCTGCCGTTCGAGGACATGAACCGCACCATGTTCTTCGACCAGTACGAGCGGGTGTCGAGCTACTTCTATCCGACCGAACTCGCCGCCACCGGCCTGCCGGACGGCGCCGAACTCGCCATCCTCGAGGAGGCCGAGAAGGTCGGACCGGTCCCGCCGGAGGTGTTCACGAAGGTCTTCGCCAATCCGGTCTCCACCGATGGGAGAACGGAGCGGGCGAACCTCAAGGCGGCGCTCGATCTCTTCGCCGCCGCCGGCTGGGTGAACAAGGGCGGCAAGCTGGTCGACGCCAAGGGCGAACCCTTCCGTTTCGAATTCCTGATGAACGGCCCGAACTTCGAACGAGTCGGCGTGCGCTACCGCGAGCAGCTCGCCAAGATCGGCGTCGACCTCACCATCCGTTCGGTCGACAGCTCGCAATACGTCAACCGGGTGCGCAACCGCGACTACGACATGATCTACAGCGGTTGGGCGGAGAGCCTGTCGCCGGGCAACGAGCAGCTCAACTACTTCGGCTCGGCGGCGGCGGATCGCGAGGCCTCGCAGAACTACGCCGGCATCCGCAATCCGGCGGTCGACGCGCTGATCAAGCGGGTGATCTTCGCCAAGGACCGGGCCGAACTGGTCGCCGCCAGCCGGGCGCTCGACCGGGTGCTCCTGTGGAACCACTACATCGTCCCGGGCTGGACGCTCGCCGCCACCCGCATGGCGCGCTGGGACCGGTTCTCCCATCCCGATCCGCTGCCGCACTACTCGACCGGCTTCCCGACCATCTGGTGGTACGACGAGGCCAAGGCGACGAAGACCGGGGCGGCGAAGTGAGCGACGAGACGCGCCGTCCGGCGCTTCCTCCCGCCGCATCGGGTCCGTCGCGCCGCGCGCTGGTCGCCGGTGGACTCGCCGCGGTGTTGGTGCCGGCGTTCGCCGGGCGCGCCCGGGCTGCCACGCCGAGCGGTCGACGGCACGGGCTGTCGACCTTCGGGGATCTGAAGTACCCGGCCGACTTCGGGCATTTCGATTGGGCGAACCCGGCGGCGCCGAAAGGTGGGCGGCTCGTCACCGTGCCGGCGACGTGGTCGACCAATCAGAACCCGCAGACCTTCAACTCGTTCAACGACCTGATCCTCAAGGGCGACGCCGCCGTCGGGCTGGGCTTGACGCACGCCAGCCTGATGGTGCGGGCCTGGGACGAGGCGGATGCGGTCTACGGGCTGATCGCGGAGGCCGTCGAGTGGCGCGACGCCGACACGCTGGTCTTCCATCTGCGGCCGCAGGCGCGCTTCGCCGACGGCACCCCGCTGACCGCCGAAGACGTCGCCTTCTCGCTGACGATCCTCAAGGACAAGGGCCACCCGCAGATCGCGGTGACGCTGAAGGAGATGGCCGAGGCGATCGTCGAAGCGCCCGACCGTGTCGTGGTGCGCTTCACCGGCAAGCAGGGGCGCGGGCTTCCCGCCCTGGTGGCGCAACAGCCGATCCTGTCGAAGGCGTGGTGGGCGACACGCGATTTCGAACAATCGTCGCTCGAGCCGATCCTCGGGGCCGGTCCCTACCGGGTCGGCGCCCACGACGCCGGCCGTTTCGTCGAATACGAGCGTCTCGCCGACTGGTGGGCGGCCGATCTGCCGGTGACGCGGGGCTCATGGAACTTCGAGCGTATCCGTTTCGAGATGTACCGCGAGCGCACCACCGCCTTCGAGGCGTTCAAGGCGGGGCAGTATCTCCTGCGCGAGGAGTTCACCTCGCTCACCTGGGCGACGCAGTACGACTTCCCGGCGGTCGCCGACGGCCGGGTGAAGCGGTTCGAACTCGAGGACCGCTCGCCTTCGGGGGCGCAGGGCTGGTTCCTCAATTCGCGCCGGCCGATGCTGAAGGACGCCCGAGTGCGCGAGGCGATCGGCCTCGCCTTCGATTTCGAATGGTCGAACAAGAACCTGTTCTTCGACAGCTATCGCCGCACCTCGTCGTTCTTCGTCAACTCCGACCTCGAAGCGTCGGGGCCGCCTTCGAAGGAGGAACTGGCGCTGCTCGAACCGTGGCGGGGCAAGATCCCCGACGAGGTGTTCGGCGAGCCCTGGACCGCGCCGGTCTCCGACGGGTCGGGGCGCGACCGGTCGCTCCTCAAGCGCGCCAACGACCTCCTCGCCGCGGCGGGATGGAAACGCGCCGGCGGCCGGTTGGTCGATGCCGAGGGGCGGCCGTTCGAACTCGAGTTCCTCGAATCCGACGGCTCGATGGCACGGATCGCCGGGCCCTTCGTCAAGAACCTGCAGGCGCTGGGCATCGGCGCGAGCGAACGCGTCGTCGACCCGTCGCAGTTCGAGAAGCGGCTGCGCGATTTCGATTTCGACGTGGTGTCGCGGCGCTACTCGATCGCGCCGACGCCGGACGAGACGGTGCGCCAGTTCTGGCACTCGTCGTCGGCGAGCCGCGAGGGCTCGTTCAATCTCGCCGGCATCGCCGATCCGTGCGTCGACGCGTTGATCGAGGCGATGCTGGGCGCCGAGAGCCGCGCCGCCCTGACCCACGCCGCCCACGCCCTCGACCGGGTGCTCAGGGCCGGGCGCTGGTGGGTGCCGCACTGGTACAAGCCGAGCCACTGGATCGCCGCGTGGGACGTCTTCGGGCGACCGGAGGCCAAGCCGCGCTATGATCGCGCCATCGAATCGACGTGGTGGATCGACCGCGACAAGGCCACGGCCCTCGGCAAGGGGCTCTGATACCGAGTTCACGAAATTCGGACTCGTCCGAATTTCGTGAGTTACGGCCTG
>CALBKH010000033.1 GCA_937892955.1 uncultured Alphaproteobacteria bacterium | reverse complement strand
GAATCAGATCCCCAAGGCCGGGGGAACCCCCGTTAACCCGAGTTCAGGGCCGTGGTTCTGTACCCGAACCTCTTGTCTTGCGTTGCGAGGGCTGATTCGAGGCTTCCGAAAGGAGGCGTTCGATGGCGCGCTTCGATCTGACGGACGAGGAATGGGCGATCGTCACTCCCCTGCTTCCTGGAGCCGAGGGCAAGAAGAACGGTCGTCCGCGATTGGATGACCGGAAGGTGCTGAACGGCATCTTCTTCGTGTTGCGGACCGGCGTGCCGTGGCGCGATCTTCCGGAACGTTACGGCCCCTACACGACGGTCTACAACCGCTTCAACCGATGAGCCAAAGCGGGGATCTGGATCGGCGTGTTCGAGGCTCTGGCGGCCCGATCGCCCGGATCGCTCGAATTCGTCGACAGTTCGATCATCCGAGCCCATCAGCATGCTGCCGGAGGAAAAAGGGGGACCCGGATCACGCCATCGGCCGTTCTCGTGGAGGATTGAGCACCAAGATCAACGCCTTGGTGGACGCGCGAAGGCTCCCGGTGCGCATCGTTCTGTCTCCCGACAAAGCCGCCGTTCCCCTCCTCTTCGATGGCCGAAGAGCAGGCGATGTCGTCGCCGACCGTGGATACGACGCCAGAGCCATCCTCGAACTGGTCGCCGCGCTCGGCGGGACCGCGCACATCCCGACCTGTTCGGATCGCCGCGTGCAGCGATCCGTCGACCGCGAACTCTACCGAAAGCGCAACCTCGTCGAGCGGTTCTTCTGTAAATTAAAGCACTTCCGGCGTGTGGCCACCCGCTACGAGAAACTCGCGGCGAACTACCTCGCAGCCGTGCTCCTCGCTGCGACCCGGCTCTGGATGCGGTTCGAATCCATGACCCCTAGCCCTCACGCCGAGGGGGGCTTGCCCATACCTCATGCTCGCCCTATCAAACCGGTCTATATTAAGAAGTTGGTAAGTCTCGCGGATGCTCACTCGGCAGAGGAGAGCAAGGTCTCCGGTGTCGGAGCGTCGCGCGATCGACTGAAAGAGAAGGGGACAGATCGATGAAGGAGAGCTTCTATCCGATCGTCGTCTCGGCTCTGTCCGAGGAAGACGGCGGCGGTTTCGTCGCCCAGGTTCCCGATCTCTACGGTTGTATGGGGGACGGTGCCACCCCCGAGGAGGCCGTCACCGATGCGCTCAAAGCGACCATCGAATGGTGCGCCGAAATGCGGCGGCTCGGCCGCGACATCCCGGAACCCGGATCCTTCCAGGAGCATTTTCATGCGGAACGGTCGAAGATTCGGGACTTGATCGAAGGGCTCGTAAAGGAGCTTCACCAGGTCATCGACGCACAGAATCGGGTCATCGACGCCAAGGACAAGGAAATCGATCGGCTTCTCAGTCGGATCACCGACCTGCAGATCGAGCTTCGCGCGCTGGATGACGAAGGTGGCGCGAATGCCGCGCGAGGTTTGCCCTGGATCAAGTCGGGTCCGGTCACCGCAGCCGTCGAAACGGATACACCGGAGCGCCGCCACTGACGTGTTTCGGCGATCACGTGCTCGCTACCCTTTCGTCCCGAGCGTCGTCGGCAGACAACTCTGATCCGCATAAGGTGTCACGCCGCCCCGACCACCTGGACACGTGAGCGGCCGGCGCCGGCCTTTTCGACGCGGATCTGGACCGGGATGCGGTCGTGCATGGCGGCGACGTGGGAGATGACGCCGACCTTGCGGCCTTCGCTCTGCAGGCCTTCGAGCGCGTCGATGGCGACGTCGAGGGTGGCGGCGTCGAGCGAGCCGAAGCCCTCGTCGACGAACAGCGTGTCGACGAAGGACCGCCGCCCTTCGAGCCCGGAGAGCGCCAGCGCCAGCGCCAGCGACGCGAGGAACCGCTCGCCGCCCGACAGCGATCGGGTGGAGCGGACCTCGTCGCCCATGTCGCGGTCGACGATGGTCAGGCCCAGCCCCTCCGCCCGCGCCAGCCGGTAACGCGGATTGAGGCTGGCGAGATGGCGATTGGCGAGTTCGGTCAGTCGGTCCAGGGTGATGCCCTGGGCGAAGCGGCGGAACTTGTCGCCGTCGCGCGAGCCGATCGCCTCGTCGACGGCGCCGAGCACGTCGCGTCGCGCGGCGGCGCGTTCGATCTCGCGATCGAGCCCTTCGGCCGCCGCCCGTGCCGCATCGTCGGCGGCGAGCATCTGATCGAGAGCGCCGATCTCTCGGTTGAGCGCTTCGGTCTCGGCACGGGCCGCGGCGAGCGCCTCCTCGAGGGCGGCGGGCTCGCTCTTCGGCCGACCGCCGGCGAGGGCCGCGTCGAGGTCGCGCCGCCGTTCGCCCAGCGCCGCATGCGCCCGTGTCGCCCGCCGATCGATGGCGGCGACTTCGGCGCGCAGCGCTTCGACGCGTTCGTCGGGGATCGCCAGCAGGGCCCGCGCTTCGTCGAGCCCGAGATCGGCAGCGGCCAGCGCCCGGCCGCGTCCGTGGGCGCGATTGCGGACCGCATCCAGGGCCTCGATCAGCGCGGCGTGGCGTTCGCCGTGCAGGGTCAATGCGCTCTCGTGGGCGGTGCGCGCCGTCGTGAGCCGGCGTTGGGCCGCCTCGAGCGCCGCCGCCGCGTCCGCGCGCGCGTCGGCGGCGGCCGCGCGATGGGCCGCCGTCGCCATGCCGCCGAGCAGGCCGGCGAGATCGGAAGAGCGTCGTGTAGGGAAAGAGTGTAGATCTCGGTGG
>CALBKH010000032.1 GCA_937892955.1 uncultured Alphaproteobacteria bacterium | reverse complement strand
AATCACGTCAGTAGACGGTCGTCGAGGGCTATCCGCGCACAGGTCTCATGAGCCGTCACGCGGGCGGAACGACCGGGCGGCACGTCCGCACCACCGCCACGGTGGCGACGCCGGCGAAGAGCAACGGCCAGTCCTGCGGCACGTCGAGCAGGGCTGCGGCAGAGCCGCCGATCAGCGACCACAGCGTCGGAATCGCCAGGAGCAGAGCCGGAGGACGTTCGCCGGCGAGCATCATCAGGCCGAGGGTGAACAGCGTGAGCGGACATGGGGTGATGCCGAAGACCGGCGTCGCGGGATAGACGTGGCCGGCCGCGTGGCCGAGAACGGGGTAGATCACCGCGGCATAGGCGACGAGCGCCACCCCGAAGACGGTCGCACGGTCACGTCGGTAGGCGAAGCGCGGGCCGCCGCGACCGAACGCGATCGGGAGGAAGAGGGCCGCCTCCGAGACGAAGAGCACGGCGAAACCGAGTGCGACCGGGTTGATCGCGGCGAAGTAGCGCCCGTGATAGACCGCGCCGGTCCATGCCCACAGGGCGGCGAGGATCGCGGCGACGGTACGATCGGTGCCGGGCCGGGGGCCGAAAGCGAGGATCGCGACGACGATCGCTCCGGCTCCGTAGGCGACCAACGGCGCCGGCCAGACAGCCGTGTGGTAGGCGGCGAAGACGGAGAGGAACTGTTCAGGGGTGAAGGGGAGCATGGGCGCCATCATGGTCCCGTTCTCCGAGGGTGCCTCGAGCTGGATCAGACGGACCGCGCCGTTCCTCGCAGCCCACGCGCATCCCTCCCTCACGCGAACGGGACTGGCGCCGGGCGGCGGAATCCTGTTGAAAGACCGCATCCGACCCCGCGTGACCGGCCCGAAAGCCACACGCGGGTGTCGTCGCGTTTTCGCCACTCCGAGGTCGCCCCCGTGAAGAAGCTCTCCGGTCTCTTCCGCACTCGCACCCATGTGACGCTCGCCAGCGTGCCGGACGGCGCCGAGGGGCTCGTCGTCGGCGATCTGGCGCGCGACGCCGGGGCGCGTGACGGCCGCCCGTCGCTGCTGGTGATCTGCCGCGACGGCGTGCGCATGCAGCGGCTGGAGGCGGCGCTCGCCTTCTTCGCCCCCGACGTCCACGTGCTGTCGCTGCCGTCCTGGGACTGCCGGCCCTACGACCGCGTCTCGCCCAACGCCGTGGTCGTCGCCCGCCGCATGACGACGCTCTCGCACCTCGCCACGCCGCGCGAGCGCAAGAAGCCGGTGGTGGTGCTGACCACCGTCAACGCCGCCGCCCAGCGCCTGCCGACCCGCGAGGTCGTCGCCGGCGAGACCTTCTCGGCGGTGGCGGGCGGCCGCGCCGACATGGCCGATCTCGTCAAGTGGCTGGAGAACAACGGCTTCGAGCGCACCGCCACGGTCCGCGACACCGGTGAATACGCGGTGCGCGGCGGTATCCTCGATCTCTTCGCGCCGGGCACCGAAGCGCCGGTCCGCCTCGATTTCTTCGGCGACGAACTGGAACAGATCCGCCGCTTCGATCCCGAGACCCAGCGCACCACCGGCCAGCTGAAGCGCCTCGAATGGGTGCCGATGTCGGAGGTGACGCTGACGCCCGAGGCGGTCTCGCGCTTCCGCCGTACCTACGTCACCACCTTCGGCGCCACCACCCGCGACGACGCTCTCTATGCGGCGATCTCCGACGGGCGACGCTACGCTGGCCTCGAACATTGGCTGCCGCTGTTCCACGAGAGCCTCGAGACGCTGTTCGACTATGTCGGCGACGCCCGCATCGTCCTCGACCATCACGTCGACGAGGCCTTCGCCGAGCGCCTCTCCGATGTCGCCGACCACTACGAGGCCCGCCGCGAGGCGATGGACGAAGCGGCGAGCGGCACCGTGCCCTACAAGCCGCTGGAGCCGAAGGCGCTGTTCCTCACCGAGGGCGAGTGGAAGAGCCGCCTCGCCGACGCCCGGACGGTGCGCCTCACCCCCTTCGCGCTGCCCGACGACCGGCTCGACGTCGTCGACCTCGGTGGCCGCCAGGGCCGCAGCTTCGCCGCCGAGCGCGCCTCGAACGAGGCCAACGTCTTCGACGCGGCGGTCGGCCACATCGCCGAGCTGCGCGCCGGGCCGCGCCGGGTCGTCGTCGCCGCCTGGTCGGACGGCGCGCTCGATCGCCTGAAGCAGGTGCTGACCGACCACGGCCTCGGCCGGGTGAAGCCGCTCGCCACCTACCCGGAAGCGGGGCTGATGGAGAAGGGCGAGGTCGGCCTCGCCGTGCTCGGGCTCGAGAGCGGCTTCGAGATCGAGGATCTGGCGGTCGTCGCCGAGCAGGACATCCTCGGCGACCGCCTGATCCGGGCGAAGCGCAAGCACTCCAAGGGCTCGGACTTCATCAAGGAGGTCGCCGGCCTCGCCGAGGGCGATCTCGTCGTCCACGTCGATCACGGCATCGGCCGCTTCTCGGGTCTGAAGACCATCACCGCCGCGGGCGCGCCGCACGACTGCCTCGAGCTGATCTACCAGGGCGGCGACAAGCTCTACCTGCCGGTCGAGAACATCGAGCTTCTGTCGCGCTACGGCTCGTCCGACGAGGGCGACGCCATCCTCGACAAGCTCGGCGGCGTCGCTTGGGGCATGCGCAAGGCGCGGATGAAGAAGCGCATCCGCGAGATCGCCGATCAGCTGATCAGGACCGCGGCCGCGCGCCTCCTCAAGACTGCGCCGAAATACGTCGCGCCGGAGGGGCTCTACGACGAGTTCCGCGCCCGCTTCCCCTACGAGGAGACGGACGATCAGCTCGCCTCGATCGACGCGGTGTTCGACGACCTCGCCGTCGGCCGGCCGATGGATCGCCTCGTCTGCGGCGACGTCGGCTTCGGCAAGACCGAGGTGGCGCTCAGAGCCGCCTTCGCGGTGGCGGCGTCGGGCCGCCAAGTGGCGGTCGTCGTGCCGACGACGCTGCTCGCCCGCCAGCATTTCCGCACCTTCGCCGAGCGCTTCAAGGGCTTACCCGTTCGCGTCGCCCAGGCCTCGCGGCTGGTCTCGGCCAAGGACCTCGCGGCGGTGAAGAAGGAGCTCGCCGAGGGCACCCTCGACGTGGTGGTCGGCACCCATGCGCTGCTCGCCAAGGGCATCGACTTCAAGGACCTCGGCCTCCTGATCATCGACGAGGAGCAGCACTTCGGCGTCAAGCACAAGGAGCGGCTGAAGGAGTTGAAGTCGGACGTCCACGTTCTGACGCTGTCCGCCACGCCGATCCCGCGCACGCTTCAGCTGGCGCTGACCGGGGTGCGCGAACTGTCGATCATCGCGACGCCGCCGGTCGACCGCATGGCGGTCCGCACCTTCATTTCGCCCTTCGATGCGCTGGTGGTGCGCGACGCGCTCTTACGCGAGCACTATCGCGGCGGCCAGAGCTTCTACGTCGTGCCGCGGGTCGCCGATCTCGCCGAGCGCAAGGAGTTCCTGGAGCGGGTGGTGCCGGAAGTGAAGGTCGCCGTCGCCCACGGCCAGATGGCGGCGGGTGAGCTCGAGGACGTCATGAACGCCTTCTACGAGGGCAAGTACGACGTGCTGCTCTCGACCACCATCGTCGAGAGCGGCCTCGACATCCCCACCGCCAACACACTGATCGTCCACCGTGCCGACATGTTCGGCCTCGCCCAGCTCTATCAGCTGCGCGGCCGCGTCGGCCGGTCGAAGATACGCGCCTATGCGCTCTTCACCGTGCCGGCGCAGAAGAAGCTGACGATGCAGGCGGAACGCCGGCTCAAGGTGTTGCAGTCGCTCGACAATCTCGGCGCCGGTTTCCAACTGGCGAGCCACGATCTCGACATCCGCGGCGCCGGCAACCTGATCGGCGAGGAGCAGTCCGGCCACATCAAGGAGGTCGGCTACGAACTCTACCAGCACATGCTGGAGGAGGCGGTGGCGGCCCTGAAGTCGGGCGACGAGGCGATGCCGGAGGAGCAGTGGTCGCCGTCGATCACGGTCGGCACGCCGGTGCTGATCCCGGATCACTACGTCGCCGATCTCGGCCTGCGCCTCGGCCTCTACAAGCGGCTGTCGGATCTGACGACGACCGAGGAGATCGACGGCTTCGGCGCCGAGCTGATCGATCGCTTCGGGCCGTTGCCGGAGGAGGTCGAGCACCTCCTCAAGATCGTCTACATCAAGTCGCTGTGCCGCCGCGCCAACGTCGAGAAGATCGAGGCGGGCCCGAAGGGCGTGGTCATCGCCTTCCGCCATTCGTCCTTCGCCAACCCGGCCGGTCTGGTGAAATGGATCGGCGAACAGGGCTCGATGGCCAAGATCCGCCCGGATCAGAAGATCGTCCTCATCCGCGACTGGCCCGATCCGCTCGACCGCCTCAAAGGCTCGGCTGTGGTCCTCACTCAGCTTGTCCGCATCGCCGAGAAGAAGGACGACGGCCCGGTGACGCTCTCGGCCGGGATGATCGAGCAGCCCGAGACCAAGAAGCTCCGCCTCGAGCCCACCCCGCCGCCACCCCCGCCGCCACAGAAGAAGCTCGGCCGCTATCCGAGCCTGTCGAGCCTCGGTCGCGACAAGAAGCCGCCGGGAGGTGGGTGGAGGAGGTGATGGTTACGGGATGTTCTGATATTGATTGGTGAATTCCTCCAAGTGTCGCCACATTGGATCCCAGTTAACAGGGACTATCTTTCTATCTATAAAAATCTCTTCAAGTGAGGGGTCGAACTCGATGCAGGCCTTTCGAAGATGCGAGAATTGAATTAAAGTACTGAATGTTTCAAGAATAAATTGATTGTCGTCATTTATCTTATTTATATTGGTGTAATAATTTTTGTTGTTAATGAAAGTAAGTATTTGTTCGTTTGAGGAGTTGGCAAACATACAAATTTCATCTATTTTAAATCTGTCAGATATTCGAAGGGAATTTTTCGCATAGTCTGTTCTAGAAATTGTTTTTTGAAGTTGCCGATCTAGATCTACGCTACATGACATAATTTTGGTAATTAGTCGTGAAATGAACAAATTCCACTTATCGACCTCAATGCTGGTGGGTTCATGCTCAATTTCACGCCATATGAGATTGATAATCCTGAGGTAATCTTCAAATGAGGAAATTACGAAATTCTTTGCGTCTCTATATTCTGCTTCAGAAAGTGATCTCTGTGCGGAGATTTGTCGCTGAACCGCTAGCCATGCAACACCAGCTGCAATAAGTGTCATGGCTGCGCCGACTAGCCCTTGGTAATCATAAAGCCAAGACCTTTCATGGGTGCTAGGGGCAAACCACCCGCCAAAGAGGAAGCCAAGCGAAAATACTGGGATTAGCAGGAGGAGCGTGAGAAACAGCCATGCGATTACATCTGCGACGTGATCAAATCGATCGGCCGGCGGTTTGCTCATTCTTATAATGCTCACAACAAGTGATCTCCGAAATTTCGTCAATTACCTGAATTCGCGAAGTTAGATTGTTCGCGATTTCGCAAGAAGGTAAACCACTATTTTCGCAACCCCACGTCACCGAAACGTGACCACGCACCGGCTCCTCGTGTGATGCGCTTCGCCGCGACTTCCGGCTCTATATCTGCGAGCCGTTCGCAAGTGACGGCGCGACCGGAGGAGCCACCATGAACCAGATCCCGCGCATGCGCGCCAGCGACTTCCCCGCCGAACTCCTGGAGATCTTCGACGGTTACGTCCACGGCCGGGTGACCAAGCGCGACTTTCTCGATCGGGCGGCGAAGTTCACCGTCGCCGGCCTCACCGGCGCGGCGTTGGTCGAGGCTCTTTCGCCGAACTACGCGCTCGCCCAGCAGGTCAAGGCGGACGACCCGCGCATCGTCGCCTCGACCGCCTCCTACGCGTCGCCGAACGGGCAGGGCATGGTCTCCGGCCTGCTGGTGAAGCCGGCGGGTGCCAAGGGCAAGCTGCCCGGCGTCCTCGTCGTCCACGAGAACCGTGGCCTCAATCCCTACATCGCCGACGTGGCGCGGCGGGTGGCGGTGGCGGGCTATGTCGCCTTCGCGCCCGACGGTCTGTCGCCGCAGGGCGGCTATCCCGGCACCGACGACAAGGGCCGCGAGATGCAGTCGAAGATCGAGCCGGCCAAGCTGATGGAGGATTTCTTCGCCGCCTACACCTTCCTCGCCGGTCACGAGGCGGTTTCGGCCAAGGTCGGCTGCGTCGGTTTCTGCTACGGCGGCGGCGTGTGCAACGCGCTGGCGGTCGCTTTCCCCAAGCTCGCGGCCAGCGTGCCGTTCTATGGCCGTCAGCCGAAGGCCGAGGACGTCGCCAAGATCGAGGCGCCGCTGCTTCTCCACTACGCCGAGCAGGATCAGGGCATCAACGCCGGCTGGCCGGCCTACGAGGCGGCGCTGAAGGCGGCGGGCAAGCGCTATGAGGCCCACATCTATCCGGGCGTCAACCACGGTTTCCACAACGACACCACGCCGCGCTACGACGAAGCGGCGGCGAAACTCGCCTGGGACAGGACGCTGGCGTTCTTCAAGACGCATCTCGGCTGAAACGCGCCGCCCGTCCGGCCGCCATCTCGTGCCGAACTCACGAGGTTCCGACCTGTTCGGAACATCGTGAGTGAAGGCGCGCCCGAACGGGCGTCGGCCGGTCGGGCCGTATCGCTCATGAAAGTCGGCAGAGGCCGAGTTTCATGAGCCGAGTATCAGGCGGTGCGGGGGCGGCGAGCGAAGGCGGGCAGGCCGGCGAAGGCGACGATGTTGCCGAGCAGCGCGAGGGCGAGGCCGACCACCGTCCGCAGGTCCCAGATGTAGCCTTCGAAGGCGGCCGAGAGCGCGAGGGCGACGATCGGGAACATCACCGTGGCGTAGGCCGCCTTGGCCGAGCCGACGCGCGCCACCAACATCAGATAGGTGGTGAAGCCGACGATCGAGCCGAGGATGGCGAGATGCGCCAGCGCCGCGACGTAGACGGCGTTCGGCGGCATCACCAGCGGCGTGCCGGTGCCGGCGAGGAGGGCGAAGAGCGCGACGCTGGCGTAGGACATGCCCCAGGCGTTGGCGGTGAGCGGCGGGATGCCGGCGTTCGAATTGCGTCGCGACACCATGTTGCCGAGCGAGAAGGAGAGCGTGCCGAGCGCCGCCAGGGCGAGGCCGAGCGGAGCTTCGGCGCCGAGGCCGCCGTCGCGGATCGCCGGGGCGAAGAGCACGACGAGGCCGCCGACCCCGAGCACCGCAGCGAGAAGGGTGCGTCGGGCGATCGGCTCGCCGAAGATCAGCCGGGCGTTGACCGCGTTGAACAGGGTGGCGAGCGAGAACACCACCGAGACGAGGCCGCTCGGGATGAACCGGGTGGCGTTGTAGAAGCAGACGAAGTTGGTCGAGAACAGGAACAGCCCCTGCAGAGCGACGAAGAGGTGGTCGCGCCGGCGGATCGGCGTCAGGCGGCCGGCCATCGCGAGGACCGGCAGCAGCAGCACGGCGGCGAGCGCGAAGCGATAGAAGATCGACGTCAGGACCGGCACCGGCCCGAGTTGGAGGGCGATGGCGAGCCAGGTCGTGCCCCAGATGACGACGGTGGCGGCGAAGAGCGAGACGTCGAGCATGATGCGATCCCATCGGCCGCCCGGAGATCGGGCGGCTTGCCGGGGGAAGATGCGTCCGACGGGCGCGGGCGGCTTGCACGATCTTGCGGTGAAGCGCCCGGCGGGCGGGAGACCCGCCGGGCCACCGATTGCCGTGACCCGCGGCGGCTGCCAAGATCCGCGGAGTTCCAGCCGCGACCCCGTCCGATGCCGTCCACGCTCTCCGTCTTCGATCAGCTCTCGCGCTCGCGCGCCCACCTCCATGCCCGGCTCGATCTCGGGCGCGGGTGCGGCGTGGCGATCTGGTCGAACGATCGTGATCGGGTGCGCTACGAGAACACCCGCCTCCACACTCTCAGCTGCTACCTGCTCGGCGGCGAGGAGAGCCGCCGGCTCGATCGCGGCGCCATCCGCGGGTGGCCGGGCGCGCTCTGCCTGATTCCGCAGGGGTCGGGCTCCGACTGGGGGATCGGCGGCGCCTCTCGCTTCGTCCACCTCTATCTCGCCGACGATCGGCTGCGCCATTTCATGTCGGAGACGCTCGACCGCGAGCCGAACGGTCTGGATCTGCCGGATCGCACCTTCTTCCGCGCACCCGAGATGGCGGCGGCGATGGCGCGGCTCGCCGGCACATGTGACGAGGGCGATGCCATCGGCGCGGCGGAGATCGTCGAAGAACTCTGCGCCGGCCTCGTCACCGACCCGGATCTCGGCGGGCGGGGGCATCGCCCGCTGCGGGGTGGCTTGGCGCCGCACGTGTCCCGGCGCGTGCTCGAGGCGATGCGCGCCGATCTGCGCCGCACCCCGAGCCTCGACGCGCTGGCGGCGATTGCCGGGCTCAGCCCCTTTCACTTCCAGCGCATGTTCCGCGTCAGCCACGGCGCGAGCCCTGCGGGCCATCTCGAGGCGCTGCGGGTGGAGGCGGCGAAGCGGGCGATGCGCGCCGGTGTCGGGCTCGCCGAGACGGCCGATGCCTGCGGCTGGTCGAGCCAGAGCCACTTCACCCGCGCCTTTCGCATCGCCACCGGCACGACTCCGGGCCGATGGCGACGCGCCGTCCTCGACGGCTGAGCGGGGATATCTCGGACCGCGGAGGGAGAATGGCGGTGCGCGTCGCCTCCGTCCGCGCGGCCGGACGATCCGTTGCCGGGCGGGTCGAGGTCTCGCCGCGGCGGGACGCCGGCGTCAGCGGCCGCCGTTCTTCGCCTTCGGCTCCGGCGGCTCGCAGTCGACGGCCACCACCTTGCGTCCGTCGAAGGAGAGGGCGAGGCGGCCGTGCTTCAGCTTCAACGCCTCGGCGCCGAAGAGTTCGCGACGCCAGCCTTTCAGAGCCGGGACGTCCGCCTGATCGTCGGTGGCGATCGCCTCGAGCTCGTCGACGGTCGCCACCACCTTGGAGGCGACGCCGTGCTTCTCGCAGACGAGCTTGAGGAGCACCTTCATCAGGTCGACCGATGCGCCGGCACCGTCCGGCATCGGCCGGCCGCGTGGGATCGTCGGCAATTCGGCGCGCGGGATCGCCATCGCTCGCTGCACACAGGCGAGGATCTCCTCGCCGGCGCGCGACCGCTCGAAGCCCTTCGACAAGGAGCGCAGATTGCCCAGCGCGCTCGCGTCCTTCGGCTGGTCGGCGGCGATCTCGAAGATCGCATCGTCCTTGAGGATGCGCGAACGGGGCACGTCGCGGGCCCGCGCCTCGCGCTCGCGCCATGCCGCGATCTCTTTGAGAATGGCCAGTTCGATCGGTTTCTTCACGCGGAGCTTGAGCCGCGTCCAGGCGTTCACCGGATCGAGATCGTAGGTCTCGTGGGAGGTCAGGACCTCCATCTCCTCCGCCACCCAGTCGGCGCGCCCCTGCTCGGCGAGGCGCTTCTCGAGGTGGTGGTAGACGTCGCGCAGATGGGTGACGTCGGAGAGGGCGTAGTCGTACTGCTTCTGGGTCAACGGACGGCGGGTCCAGTCGGTGAAGCGCGACGACTTGTCGATGTGGTGGCCGGAGATGCGCTGCACCAGCTGATCGTAGGACACCGAATCGCCGAAGCCGCAGACCATCGCCGCGACCTGGGTGTCGAAGATCGGGTGGGGCACGAAGCCGCCGAGATTGAAGACGATCTCGATGTCCTGGCGTCCCGAATGGAACACCTTCATCACCCGCTCGTTCTTCATCAGTGCGAGGAACGGCGCCATGTCGAGCCCGTCGGCCAGCGCGTCGACGACGACGGCGGTGTCCGGGCCGGCCATCTGCACGACGCAGAGCTTGGGCCAGAAGGTGGTTTCGCGCAGGAACTCGGTGTCGACCGCGACATAGTCGTGGGCGGCGAGAGCGTCACAGGCGGCGGCGAGATCGGCGGTCGTGGTGATGAGATGCATGGGCCCGCTCTATAACGCGGATCGGCCGAAATGTCGCGTCTCGCCGGCGGGAAAGTGAGGGCCCGCGAGCGATCGCGTCGGGCGACACGCGATTTTTGCAGATGCTTTTCAATCGCATCTGGACCGACTAGGTTCACCCGTGGACGGACCTGAACCAACAGACGGTGGTCGGGTGCGATCGTGCCCCGACGCCGGCCCGACACGGAGACGACGAGATGAAAGGCGACCCCAAGGTCATCGAATATTTCAATCGCGGCCTGCGCAGCGAACTCACCGCCATCAACCAGTACTGGCTCCACTACCGGGTTCTGGACAATTGGGGTCTGAAGGCGATGGCGAAGAAGTGGCGCAAGGAATCGATCGAGGAGATGGAGCACGCCGACGCCTTCACGGCGCGGATCCTGTTCCTCGAGGGCTTCCCCAACATGCAGCATCTCGATCCGCTGAGGATCGGGGAGACGGTGAAGGAGGTCCTCGAGGCGGACCTTGCGGCCGAACTCGGCGCCCGGGCGCTCTATCAGGAGGCCGCCGCCTATTGCGAAGAGGTCAAGGATTACGTCTCGCGCGACATGTTCGTGAAGGTGATGACCGACGAGGAGGAGCACATCGACTTCCTCGAGACCGAACTCGATCTGATCGGCCGCATCGGCCTCGAGCTCTACACCCAGACGAAGATCGGCGAGAGCGCCGCCTGATCGGCGGGCGGTTCGATGCGGTGATCGGCGTTCCCGCCTCGGGGATGCCGGCACCGCCGCACCTCGTCGTCGCGGTCATTCGGCCGCGACGACGTGCAGTCCGCAGTCCACCACCGGCCCGCACCCCTCGTCGCCGATGTCGTCGAGGGCCGCCGGACAGGCCGTGGCGTCACCCGCCGTGCTCTCGCGGATCAGTCGACGCAGGGTCGGCGCGCAGCGACCGCACTGCGGGCGGCAGCCGAGATGGCCGAAGAGGCACGAGACCCGAGCCACCGCGGTGTCGGGATCGTCGATCGTCCGTCGTACGACGTGGTCGCTGATGACATTGCACGAACAGACGATCACCGATCCCCTCCCGTCGCTCGCCGTTCCCGATCGTGCCGGCTCTCGGCCGCTTCTCTCGCTCGGCGGCCACTCCGCCGGTCGCCCCGATCGGATGCGGGCCGCCTCGGTTGTCGCTGGATTATGCGATATTGCAAATCATTCGCAAGATATGATTTCTGCATGACCGGTTGGGCGGGCATCGAGGTGATACCGAGTTCACGAAATTCGGACTCGTCCGAATTTCGTGGATTGCGGCCTGACCGGCCGACGCCCGTTCGGGCTCGCCTTCGCGGATGAAGTTCCGAACAGGTCGGAACTTCATCCGCTCGGTATGACGAGACCTGTGCGCGGTTGGACCATCATGTTGATTTGATGCGTTTAATGTGCCT
>CALBKH010000031.1 GCA_937892955.1 uncultured Alphaproteobacteria bacterium | reverse complement strand
CACATTCGGACGCCGACGGGAATCGCCGGGCGCGAATTTCAAAACGGCCTCTCAGTCCTCCTCGCCGCCCTCCATCGGCGGCTCGGGGATCACCCAACCCTGCGGTTGGAGGTGTTCCTGCGGCGCGAAGCGGCGCTTGTAGTCCATCTTACGGGCACCTTCGACCCAGTAGCCGAGATAGACGTAAGGAAGGCCGCGCCGCCGCGCCCGCCTGACGTGATCGAGGATCATGAAGGTGCCGAGGCCGCGTCCCTCGATCTCCGGATCGTAGAACGAATAGACCATCGACAATCCGTCGGAGAGGACGTCGGTCAGCGCCGCCGCCATCACCGGTCCGCGCCCGCGCCCGCTGATGCCGCTGTCGGGTCCACGCAGCCGATACTCGACCACCATCGTGTCGACGTGGGTGTCTTCGATCATCATCGAGAAGTCGAGCACCGTCATGTCGGCCATGCCACCGTCGAAATGGCGCGCGTCGAGATAGCGACGGAACAGCGAATACTGTTCGGACGTCGGCATCGGCCCCTGTTCGAGGCCGATCAGGTCCTGGTTGATGCGCAGATTACGCCGGAAGCTCTTCGTCCACAGGAAGTCGTCGACGCGGATGCGCACCGAGACGCAGGCCCGGCAGCCGTCGCAGGCCGGTCGATAGGCGATGTTCTGCGACCGGCGGAACCCGCCTTGAGTGAGGACGTCGTTGAGCCCGCCGGCACGGATGCCGACCAGATGGGTGAAGACCTTGCGCTCCTGCCGTCCCGGCAGATAGGGGCAGTTCGACGGCGCCGTCAGATAGAACTGAGGGGCGTCGACCGGATGCTGTGTCATCTCGCCTCCCCGTGTGTCGCGCCGCTCGGCGCGCCGTCGCTCATCCCGGCCGTCCGTCGGCCGGTTTCCCCGCGTCGAAGGATAGCCACGAAGCCGCGTGTCGAGAAGAGGATCGACGTCGATGCGTCTGCTCGAGTTTCGATCACGGTGAACCGTCGGGCCGGAGCACGACTTTCGCGCGATCGCCGCCGTCACCGGCCGGTGAGCGCCAGCACCCGCCCGTCCATGACGAGAACGCCGGCGACGAGATCCTGGATCGTCTGCCGCCGCGCCGTGAACAGTGCCACGAGATGAACGAGCGGCGTCAGCGTCACCGACAGGCCGTAGAACACCACGACATGGATCAACGCCTTCAGCCCGTCGGGCCGCGGCCCGTCGACCGTGCGCATGGCCAGCCCCATCGCCTTCATCCCCGGCGTCGCCGCCTCCGGGCCGGCGAGTGTCGACACCGTGTAGAGCACGCCGAGGATCGGCCACAGTGCCGGATAGATCAGCCAGGCGAGGCCGAAGGTGGCGAGCCCGAGGAAGAACACCACCACCGCCGCCAAGAGCCACAGCAGCGACACCCCGACGATGTCGAAGAGATAGGCGAGCGCCCGGCGCTTGAGGACGTCCTGGAAGAGATCGGGCTCGAGCGCCGGGTCGTAGACCCACCGTACGGTGATCTGTTGCGTCGGCCGTTCCATGCCCGTCTCTCCTCGTCTCGGTCGTCGCCCACCTGCGGGTACTCCGCGGAGGCCCGGCGATACCGACCCGTCGAAACATGGCGTCGCGCCGATACGCGTTCAAGGGATACACGTTCAAGCAGTGTGGTTTTGCCCCTGCCACAATGGCGGTTGCCGTGATGACACTCCGCTGCCAGTCAGAAATACGTAATTTACGATTTTTAAAGCCCGGCAGTCGAAAGTTGACTTCAAGTAGACAGCTCGAATACTGAGATGGAGAATTTCAGAATGGCCATCGAATTGAAAATGAACGAAATTTCCTCCTTCGTCCGCAAGTCGGGAACGGGGTCGGATTCGGTCGTCGACCTGTGGGCGGAGTGCGAGAAGATCATTCCGGTCGCCCTGACGGAATTCTACGCCGGCCTGTCCGCCGTCCCGGGTTTCCACGACCATCTGACCTCGCCCGAGCAGATCGAACGCTTGAAGAAGGCCCAGGCCGAGCATTGGCGCGGCCTGTTCTCGCCGACGCTCGCCGCCGATGTCGAAAGTCGTTCGACCCGCATCGGCGAGGTCCACGTCAAGATCGGCCTTCCCTCCGGCTGGTACATGGCCGGCTATGCCTTCCTGTTGAAGAAGCTCCTGCCCCACATCGCCAAGCGCCATCGTTTCTCGATGAGCACGCAGGTGGCGATGATGGACAAGCTGATCGAGCGCGTCTTCATCGACATGATCCTCTCCAACACGGCTTACGAGAACCGGATCGATTCCGAGCGCTCCGCCGCCGCCGCCACTGCCGCCGATCTCGGCAACCTGCGCAACGCCGCCGGCATGGTGTCGGACGCCAACGTCACCGCCATCCAGCTCGCCCATCTGACCCGCAACACCCAGATGGTGAATTCGTCGAGCCAGTCGATTTCCGCCGCCGCCGCCGAACTCGTCGCGTCCGTCGAAGAGATCGCCCGCTCTTCCGCCAGCGCTTCGCACGATGCCGAGGAGACCGATGCGACGGTGAGCTTCGGCCGCAACGCCGTCGAAGAGGTGAGCAACGCGATCGCCAACATCGCCGATGCGGTCGCCGAGACCGCCGCCAACGTCGACGAACTCGCCAAGGCCTCCGATCAGATCGGCCAGATCCTGACCGTCATCGAGGGGATCGCCGGCCAGACCAATCTCCTTGCCCTCAATGCGACCATCGAGGCGGCGCGCGCCGGCGAGGCCGGCAAGGGCTTCGCCGTGGTGGCGACGGAGGTCAAGAACCTCGCCGGCCAGACGGCGCGTTCGACCGAGGACATCAACCACCGCATCGCCGCCCTGCGCACCGGCATGAGCGATATCCTGACGACCATGGAGCGCTCGACCACCGCGGTCGGCGAGGGGCGGACCGCCATCGCCCGCGCCGCCGAGACCATGGAGACCATCTCCGGCCAGGTCGACAACGTCACCCGCAAGATGGTCGAGATCTCCGCCGTCCTCTCCCAACAGAAGCATGCTTCCGCCGAGATCGCCGAGAGCGTCACCAAGGTCGCCGGCGTCGCCGAGACCAACGAGACCGTCCTGCATTCGATGGCCGAGAAGATCCAGTCGAACAACGATCGTTTCGGCGCCATGGCCAAGAACTGGTTTCACGCCGACTCCGATCGCTCGCTGTGCGAGATGGCCAAGATCGACCACGTCTTCTTCAAGAAGCGGGTGGTCGACACCGTCGTCGGCCGCGACGGTTGGAAGGCCGAGGAGGTTCCCGATCATCATCACTGCCGGCTCGGCAAGTGGTACGACGCGCTCCAGAAGCCGGAGTACAAGGCGATCCCCGCCTATGCGCGTCTGGTCGAGCCGCATCAGCGCGTCCATGCCGCCGGCAAGGCGGCGCTGGCCGCCCACGCCGCCGGCAAGAACGAAGAAGCCTATGCCGCGATGGACAAGCTCAACGACGCCAGCGTCGAGGTTCTGACGCTGCTCGAGGAGCTTTCGATCGGCATCGGCGAGATCGAGCGCGGTCACGATCGTCGCGAGGACGGCCGCGAACAGGTGACGATGTCGGCCGAGATGACCATCGGCAGCGAAACCCGAAAGGTGAAGGTGACCGATCTCTCCGCCGGCGGCGCCCGCATCGAAGGCCTGCGCTCGCACGAGGTCGGCCAGACCCTGCGGCTGCGCCTCGCCGACGGCCGCCACTGCTCCGCCTGCGCCACCTGGGTCGAAGGCAACAAGGGCGGCGTCCGCTTCCTCGCCGAAGCCGCCGAGTGATACCGAGTTGACGAAGTTTCGACCTTTTCGAAACATCGTCGGCGAAGGCAAGCCCGAACGGGGGCGTCGGCCGGCCAGGCCGTGACGCTCATGAAACTCGGACGAGTCCGAATTTCATGAGCCGAGTATGAGGTTCCACGACGGGTGTGAGGCCGCGCCTCACATCGGAGCTTCCGGCCGCTCCAGCCGTTCCACCACGTAGTCGAGCGCTTCCAGCGCCGCGATGATCTCCTGCGCGTGCGCCCCGTCGCGGGTCTCGAACACCACGTCGAGGGTGGCGCCCTTGGCCGGCACCTTGAGGAAGGTGCGGTGGTGCTCGACCTCGAGGATGTTGGCGCCGAGCCGGCCGAGGATGGTGGTGATCTCGCCGAGCACGCCCGGCCGATCCGGGATGATCAGCCGGATGCCGACGATCTTCTCCTCGCGCGCCAGCTCGCGCACCATGATCGAGGAGAGAATGCGTGGGTCGATGTTGCCGCCCGAGAGAATGAGCCCGACCGAGCGCGAACGGAACCGTTCCGGCGCGGTCAGGAGCGCGGCGAGCGCCGCCCCGGCCGCGCCCTCGGCCATGGTCTTCTGCAGCGTCAGATAGAGGTTCACCGCCCGTTCGATGTCGGCCTCGTCGACCAGGATCAGGTCGTCGAGCAGTCGCCGGGCGATCTCCAGCGTCCGCCGTCCGACCCGCCGCACGGCGATGCCCTCGGCGAGGGTGGTACCGCCGGCATGGACCGGCAGGTCCTTCAACTCCGCCCACATCGACGGATAGAGCCGGGTCTCGACTCCGACGATCTCGATGCGCGGCGAAATCGCCTTGGCCGCCACCGCGATGCCGCCGGCGAGCCCGCCGCCGCCGATCGGCACGACGATCACGTCGAGATCCGGCTTCACCTCGAGCATCTCCAGCGCCACCGTGCCCTGGCCGCGAATGACGTGGAAGTCGTCGTAGGGGTGGACGAAGGTCAGCCCGTCGCGCGCCGCCAGCCGTTCCGCCTCGACCTCCGCCTCCGCCACCGTCTCGCCGGAGAGCACGACGTGAGCGCCGAAGCCGCGCGTCGCCGTCACCTTCACGTGCGGCGTCGTCTCCGGCATGACGATGGTCGAGGGGATGCCGAGCCGCGTCGCGTGATAGGCGACCGCCTGGGCGTGGTTGCCGGCCGACATGGCGATGACGCCGCGCCGGCGCTCCTCTTCCGTGAGGGAGAGGAGCTTCACCAGCGCGCCGCGTTCCTTGAAGGCGTTGGTGACCTGCAGGTTCTCGTATTTGACCCAGACGTCGGCCCCGGTCAGCGCCGAGAGCCGCGGCGCCGGCAGGAACGGCGTCTTCATCACCGCCCCGGCGATCGTCTCCGCCGCCTCCCGCACGTCGGCGAGAAGAGGCGGTCGGAGTTCGACGGCGGTGGTCATGTTCGGCCCCTGAGCGCGAGAAGAGGCCGATGGTCTAGCCGAAAGTCGGGGAGGAGGCGAGGGGCTGCCTCGCCGGTCCCGATCACTTCCCTTCGAGGAAGCGGATGATGCCGGAGAAGTCGACACCCGCGTTGCCGGCATCGACGAAGCGCTGGTAGAGCGCCGCCGCGTCGGCGCCGAGCGGCGTCGTCTGGCCGGCGGAGGCCGCCACGTCCTGGGCGAGCTTGAGGTCCTTCAGCATCATCGCCGCGGCGAAGCCGGGGGCGTAGTCGCGGTTGGCCGGCGAGGTCGGCACCGGACCCGGCACCGGGCAGTAGCTCGTCAGCGACCAGCACTGTCCCGAGGCGGTCGAGGAGATGTCGAAGAGCTTCTGCTCGTCGAGGCCGAGTTTGCGGGCGAGCGCGAAGCCCTCGCACACCGCGATCATCGAGATGCCGAGGATCATGTTGTTGCAGATCTTGGCCGCCTGACCGGCGCCGGCGTCGCCGGCATGGACGATGGTCTTGCCCATCTTGTCGAGGAACGGCTTGGCCGCCTCGAAGCCCGCCGCGGTGCCGCCGACCATGAAGGTGAGGGTGCCCGCCGCCGCGCCGCCGGTGCCGCCGGAGACCGGCGCATCGACGAAGACGAAGCCCTTGTCGACGCCGAGCTTCGCCACGCCGCGTGCCGTGTCGACGGCGATGGTCGACGAGTCGATGCACAGTGTGCCCGGGCCCGCATGGGCGAAGACGCCGTCGGCGCCGCCGTAGACCGCCTCGACGTGACGCCCTTCGGGCAGCATCGACACCACGACCTCGGCGCCGGCAACCGCCTCGGCCACCGTCTTCGCCGACTTGCCGCCGGCGGCGAGGAAGCGCGCCACGCTGTCGGCCGAAAGGTCGAAGCCGGTCACGGTGTGGCCCGCCTTCACCAGATTGGCCGCCATCGGCCCGCCCATGTTGCCGAGCCCGATGAATGCGATCGTCGCCATGTCGTCCTCCCAGATCGACCCGTCGTGGGTCCGTTTCGTCTCGTGTCTCGCGGTTCGGCGCCGGCCGAGGGCCTCAGGCGGGATCGGTCCGCCGCCGCCGCTTCCTGGATTCCCGATCGGCGCGCTCCGCCAGGAAGAACAGCGCCAGATAGATCACCACCGAGACCACCTGGACGATGGTCCACGGCCCGGTCCAGCCGAAGATCCCGGCATAGCCGGTGTGGATGATGACCCGGGCGAAGGTCACCACCAGCCAGGTGGCGGTGCCCCAGGTCGAGCCGAGCCACAGCCCGACGGCGGCGACGGGATCGAAGGCGGCGAAGAACAGGGTCGCGCCCTGCCGCGGCAGATTGGTGCGCTGGCCGCCGTCGAGCGACGGCACCAGCCCGATGATCGCCGCCCATTCCCAGATCGCCCAGCCGAGGAAGGCGAGCGACATCACCTTCAGATAGAGGTCGTGCGCCGTGCGCCAGCGCGGCCGCACCGGTTCGGGCGGGGCGGGCGGTTGCGCTGCGACGATCGATTCGATCCGTGCCATGGGTCGGTTCGGGCCTTCCGTTCACCCGGCCGCGAAGACGAGGTCGCCGCCGGCCGGCACCTTGGTGAAATGCGCCTCGATCGCACCCGGTGCGATCGCCTCGAACGTCGCCGGCCGCCAGTCGGGGGCGTTGTCGCGGTCGATCAACACCGACCGCACCCCTTCGTAGAAGTCGTGCTCCTCGAGGATGCGGCTGACGATGCGGAACTCGATCCGCATGCACTCCTCGAAGGAGAGAGAACCGCCGATCCGGACCTGACACAAGGCGATCGCCATCGAGGTCGGCGATTTCCCCCGCATCCCCGCCGCGGTCGCCTGTGCCCAGGCCGCGTCGGCGCCGCTCTCCGCCTCGAGCCGCGCGACGATCGCCGCCGCGTCGTCACCGGCGAAGAGCCGGTCGATCGCGCTTCGCAACGCCGCGATCGGTGCTTCGCCCGGATCGCTGTGGAAGGCGGCCGCGACCGGCGCCGGTTCGTCGGTCTCGCACAGCGCGGCGAGAAGATCGACCATGCGGGCGGACGGCACGTGATGGGTGAGGAAGCCGACGTGCAGGCAGTCGGCCACCTTCAGCCGCGCCCCGGTCATGGCGGCATAGGCGCCGGTCTCGCCGGGCATGCGGGAGAGCATGTGGGTGCCGCCGACGTCGGGGAAGAAGCCGATCGCCACCTCCGGCATGGCGAACAGGATCTTCTCCGAGCCGATCCTGAGCATTCCGTGCGCCGACAGCCCGACGCCGCCACCCATGCAGATGCCGTCGATCAGCGACGTGAACGGCTTGGGGTAGCGGTGGATGGTGCGGTCGAGGATGTATTCGTCGTGGAAGAAGTCGGTGAGATGCGGATCGCCGGCCTTGCCCATGTCGTGGATGCGGCGGATGTCGCCGCCGGCGCAGAAGGCCTTCTCGCTCGCCGAGGTCAGCACCACATGGGCGATCGCCGGATCTCCGGCCCAGTCGTCGAGCTGCCGCTGCATCGCCTCGACCATGGAAAGCGTCAACGCGTTCAGCGCCTTCGGCCGGTCGAGGATCACCACGCCGGCCTGGCCGCGCCTCTCGAAACGGATCTCGTCGGTGGAATGGTCGGTCATGCGGGCTCCGGACGAAAGGAAGGGACGGGGGAGGGGGCGTCAGTCCTCCAGCAGGTCACGCGACACGATCAGCCGCATCACCTCGTTGGTCCCCTCGAGGATGCGGTGGACGCGGGTGTCGCGCAGGAACCGCTCGATCTCGTAATCGGCGAGATAGCCGTAGCCGCCGTGCAGCTGCATCGCCTCGTCGATGATCTGGAAACACACGTCGGTGGCGTAGCGCTTGGCCATGGCGCAAGCGCGGGTGACGCGGCGGTCGGTGCCCTTCGGGTCCTTGGCCGACAGCATCCAGGCCGCCTTGTGCACCATCAGTCGCGCCGCCTCGAGCTCGGTCGCCATGTCGGCGATGCGGAAACGCAGCGCCTGGAAGTCGCCGATCGGCTTGCCGAACTGCTTGCGCTCCTTGACGTAACGAATCGTCCGGTCGAGACATTCCGCCGCCGCGCCGAGCGAGCAGGCGGCGATGTTGAGCCGTCCGCCGTCGAGCCCGGCCATGGCGATCTTGAAGCCCTCGCCCTCCTCGCCGAGGCGATTGGCGACCGGCACGCGGCAACCGTCGAAGATGACGGCGGCGGTGGGCTGGCTCTTCCAGCCCATCTTCTTCTCCTGCGCCCCGAAGGAGAGACCGGGCGCGTCCTTCTCGACGACGATCGCCGAGATGCCCTTCGGCCCCGCCCCGCCGGTCCGCGCCATGACGACGTAGACGTCCGACGCCCCGCCGCCCGAGATGAAGGCCTTCGAGCCGGTGAGCACATAGTCGTCGCCGTCGCGTACCGCTTTGGTCGAGAGCGCCGCGGCGTCCGACCCGGCGCCCGGCTCGGTCAGGCAGTAGGAGGCGAAAGTGGTCATGGCGCAGAGATCCGGCAGCCACTTCGCCCGCTGCTCGGCGTCGCCCCAGGTGTCGATCATCCACGCCGCCATGTTGTGGATGGAGACATAGGCGGTGGTCGAGGTGCAGCCGCGCGCCAGCTCCTCCATGATCACCGCCGCATCGAGGCGCGTCAGCCCCGAGCCGCCGACGTCGTCGCCGACATAGATGCCGGCGAAGCCGAGCGAGGCGGCATGCCTCAGCGTCTCGGCCGGAAAGGTCGAGTGCGCGTCCCATTCGGCCGCATGCGGCGCGAACTCGTCGCGCGCGAACTGGGCGGCGACGTCCTTGAAGGCGGAGGTTTCTTCGGAGAGTTCGAAGTCCATGGGCTCCCCCCGGGCGATCTCGTCGGCGCGTCGTGTGCGTCCCCTCGAGGAGAGCCCGCGCCGGGCGCTCTTGGTTCGGCGCCGCGTTCATCGAGGAGTAGTGAGCCCTCACCCCCCCGTCAATCGCCGCCGATGCGCGTCGACTTGTGGCGAAATGCACATGGTTTTGACGATGGGAGGGGAACACGGAGGTGATATGCGCTTGGGGGAGCCGTGCCGGCGGCCGGTTTCGGCGACGCGCTCTCACCCCGAAGAGGGATCTCGGACCCCGCCCCGAACTCCCCTTCTCCCGTGAGGGGAGAAGGACGGGGCTGTCCGCGGCCGATCCGACGACGGGGTCGCGCCTCGGTGCGAAGGAATCGGCCGGCGCTCACCGCCGTCCCTGCTGCGCCTCCATGTAGCGACGCAGCACAGCGTTCATCCTCGTCTGGTAGCCGCGGCCCTGCGCCTTGAACCAGGCGACGACGTCGGCATCGAACTTGGCGTTGACCGGCACCTTGGCCGGCGGCAGGCCGACGGTGGCATGCGCCCAATGATCGTCGTCGGCCGGCGGATTCTCGGCATCGGCCGTCGCCGCCGCCTCGATCGCCTCGTCGGACATAGCCCGGAGCCGCACCCAGTCGGTGCGGCCCTTACGGGGAGTGCTGTTCACGGGCTCGGGCATGGATCGCCCTTTCCTTGCGATTGGCGAGGCGCGCCGTCACGACGTGTTACTTGCCGCGCCGCGCCGCGGAGTGAAAGTGATGGCGAGAACGACGCCCTCGTGGCTCGCCAGCATGTTGAAGCGAGCCTCCCCATAGTCCCGCCGCCGGTCCTCGACCACGACGGCCCCAGGGTCGGCGAAGAACGGTTCGAGATCGGCGAAGTCGATGCCGCGCATCTCCCACACCAGATCCTGCTTCGCATCGGTCCACGAACAGGTGTCGTTCTCACCCATGATCGAGATGTAGATTAAAATGTAGATTTCAGCAAGCAGTGCGAACCGCACCGCCCTCCTCACCCTTCGGTGATCGCCCCCATCGTGACCTCGCCCCCGCCCGCGTGCTAATCACCTCGGCGACGGGGCCGCCCACGAGCCCTCGGGGGAACGACGGAAATCATGAGCGAGAAGCACATCGAGGCCGGGCGCCTCGCCGCCGACATGGGCACCATCCTCTCCGGCCGGCGCATGCGCCGCAATCGCCGCACCGACTGGTCGCGCCGCATGGTGCGCGAGACCCATCTCACGGTCGACGATCTGATCTGGCCGATCTTCGTCCTCGACGGCGAGAACCGTCGCGAGGCGGTCGCATCGATGCCCGGCGTCGAGCGCGTCTCGGTCGATCTCGCGGTGCGCGAGGCGGAGCGTGCGGCCAAGCTCGGCATCCCCGCGCTGGCGCTCTTCCCCTACACCGATCCGGACCTGCGCGACGACTCCGGCTCCGAGGCGCTCAACCCGGAGAACCTGATCTGCCGCGCCTGCCGGGCGATCAAGGCGCACGTGCCGGAGATCGGCCTGATCACCGACGTGGCGCTCGATCCCTACACCTCCCACGGCCACGACGGCCTGATGGAAGGCGACGAGATCATCAACGACGCCACCGTCGCCCGCCTCGTCGCCCAGGCGCTGACCCAGGCCGAGGCCGGCGCCGACATGATCGCGCCCTCCGACATGATGGACGGCCGTATCGGCGCCATCCGCCGCGGCCTCGACGCCCACGGCTTCGACGCGGTGCAGATCATGGCCTACTCGGCCAAGTACGCTTCGGCCTTCTACGGGCCGTTCCGCGACGCCGTCGGCACCAACAAGACGCTGCGCGGCGACAAGCGCACCTATCAGATGGACCCGGCCAACACCGAGGAAGCCATCCGCGAAGCCGCCCTCGACATCGAGGAGGGCGCCGACATGGTGATGGTCAAACCGGGCATGCCCTATCTCGACATCGTCCGCCGCATCAAGGACGCTTTCGGCGTACCGACCTTCGCCTATCAGGTGTCGGGCGAGTTCGCGATGATCGAGGCGGCGGCCGCGAACGGCTGGCTCGACGGCGACCGCGCCATGATGGAGAGCCTGATGGCCTTCAAGCGCGCCGGTGCCGACGGCGTGCTGACCTATTTCGCGCCCCGCATCGCCGAGAAGTTGAAGGCGGAAGGCTGAGCCATGATCGGGCCGCGGCGGGATCTCTCGGCAGAGGGTTCCCCGGCGCGGCCGCGCGGGGAGGACGGGGGCGCACCCCGGGTCATGGCGTTCGTTTCGGCGGCCGACGCGTCGTCTCCTCACCGACGTCGATGGTTGCCGCCCCGCCGCATCTCCCCCTCCCTGTCCCTCCCCCTCGACGGGGGAGGGGACGACGAGGCGATGCCGTCCGCACCCTGCCGTCCGCCGCCGCACGGTGATGTCGGGACGAAGATCCTCTCCGCGGGGTTCCCTCCCTCCTCGAGGGGGAGGGACAGGGAGGGGGGGCTCGGCGCATCGTCGCGCCGCAAAGCGCCGGATCGGCGTCTCCGTCGGACGACCGCTCCGTTTCGCGCTCTCGGTGTCGCACTCCTCTTCCTTCTCCTGCCGATCCTCGCCGCCTGCGCCATGGTCGATCCGCTGACGCGCGAGATCTGCGTCTCGGTGCTGCCGGCGCTCGAGGCCGACGACGCCCGCATCACCGTCCTGGCGATCGATCCCGATCCGGCGAGGGCGGAGAACGTCCGCATCTCATACCGCGTCGAGGATGCTCGCGGGTCGCGCCGCACCTTCCTCGTCTGCGCCTTCGGTCCCGATCCCGCCACCGGCGACACCCGCGCCCTGATCGGCCTGCGCAATCACCATGGCGAGATGAGCGACGCCCGCTTCTACATGCTGCGCCGGTTCTGGCTCGCCGATCCGGCGACCGTCGCGGAGGCGGCGAGCCGGGTGCGCATCGAGCCGACGGCGCTGCCGCACGGCCTCGCCACCTTATCGGCCGGGCCGGCGCGGATCCTCCAGGGCGTGGTCGACGCCACCGCTCCGGCCGCGCTCTATGCGCTGCTGGCGCTCGCCTGCGCCCTGATCTGGGGTCTCGTCGGCCGCATCGTCTTCGTCTTCGGCGATGTCGCCATGCTCGGGGCCTACGGCGCCCTGATCGGCGCTTTGACGGGGCAGGCGTTCGGCGCCGCCGCCGCCGGCCCGATCGTCGTTCTCGGTGTGCTCGTCGCGGTGGCGGTCGGCGCCTCGTGGGGGGCGATGCTCGGGCGCGCCGTCTTCCGCCCGCTCGCCTTCCGCGCCGCCCAGCCGCTGTTGATCGCCACCGTCGGCCTGTCGCTCGCCCTCCAGGAGTTCGTGGCACGGGCTCAGGGCGCGCGCGAACGTTTCCTCGAACCGCTGTTCAACCATCCGCTCCTCGTCGCCGATGGTCCCTTCACCGTCGCGGTGACGCCGATGCGCCTCCTCGTCGTCGCCGCGACCCTCGCCGCGGTCGTCTCGGTCCTCGTCATCTTCCCGCGCACCGGTGTCGGCCGCGCTTGGCGGGCGGTCTCCGACGACGCCTTCATGGCCCGCCTCCTCGGCATCGATCCGGCGCGCGTCCTGACCGTCACCTTCGCCCTCGCCGCGATGCTCGCCGCCCTCGCCGGATCGATCCTGACGCTCGCCTACGGCGGCACCTCTTTCCACATGGGCACCATGCTCGGCCTCAAGGCGGTGGTGGCGGCGGTGGTCGGCGGTATCGGCTCGCTGCCCGGCGCGGTGCTCGGCGGCCTTCTGGTCGGCGCGATGGAGACCGCGTGGTCGACCGTCTTCGGCATCGAATGGCGCGACACCGCGGTCCTGTCGCTCCTCGTCGTCTTCCTGATCTTCCGCCCCGCCGGCCTCCTCGGGTTGCCCGAGCCGCCCGGCCCGCGCGATCGCCACGGCTGATTTCCGCGCTCCGATAGGGTCGGCAGAGTCCTGGCGAAAATGGTGGACGGAAGATGAATCGTATTCGATCGAATAGATTCAGAGGATATTCAGCAATTTATCCGGCTATCCCGCTTTACGGAAATTTCATGATGCAATTTAAGCCGATTTTAGATTCGTATCCGTACATTCTGCAGACGAAAAGGCGAGAAAAAGCCGCAGTAGATATAACGAATACAGTGAGGCGTATCGCAATGAACAGCGTCATGAAGGCCGCCGACCATGGTGTCCGCAGCGAGGAGCAGGAAGGCATCCGCCCGCTCTACCTCGAAGCCCTGACCCTCGTCGAACGGCTGCATCGCCGTCTGCTCGACGTCATCAAGGACGAATTCGACCGCGTCGGCCGCGACGACGTCAACTCCGTGCAGGCTCTGCTGCTGTTCAACATCGGCGGCGCCGAGTTGACGGCCGGTGAGCTGCGCACCCGCGGCTACTATCTCGGCTCCAACGTCTCCTACAATCTGAAGAAGCTGGTCGAAGGCGGCTACGTCAAGCACGAGCGCTCGCGCATCGACCGTCGTTCGGTCCGCGTCAGCCTCACCGACAAGGGTCGTGAGGTCGCCACCATCGTCGATCGCCTCTACGAGCGCCAGCTGCGTTCGATCGAGCAGGTCGGCGGCATCGGCGCCGTCGATTTCAAGACGCTGAACAAGTCGCTGCAGCGTCTCGAGCGTTTCTGGACCGACCAGATCCTCTATCGCCTCTGAGAGGACGCGTTCCGAAGAACGCTTCCCGATCATTCGAATTCCTCCGCGAAAGTCGCGAACTGGGGCCGAGCAATCGGCCCCTTCTGCGTTTCCGCGCCTCTCGCCGCGACGGCGCGGGACGCGCCTCCGCGCACCTCTCCTGCGCGCCGCCCCTTGCGGCGGAGGGCGGGTGTGGGTCACACAGGGCACCCCGCCCCCCCGGAGCGCCCGCCGCATGTCATCGACGTCTCCTCTCCACGCCGTGTCGAGCGGCCTGCTGGTCGCGATCGTCGGCTTCGCCTCGTCGACGGCGATCGTCGTCAAGGGGCTCGAGGCGGCCGGCGCGAACGCCGCCGAGATCACCTCCGGTCTGCTGGCGGTCTCCGTCGCCATGGGCGTGCTCGGCATCGGTCTCGGCCTCGCCACCCGCATGCCGATCTCGATCGCCTGGACGACGCCCGGCATGGCGCTGCTCGCCACCACCGGGGTCGTCCCCGGCGGCTTCCCGGCGGTCACCGGCGCCTTCCTGGTGACGGGGCTGCTCATCGTCGCCGCCGGCCTGTTCGAGCCGCTCGGCCGCGCCGTCGCGGCGATCCCCAAGCCGATCGCCGCCGCCATGCTCGCCGGCGTGTTGATGAAGCTCTGCCTCGCCCCCTTCGTGGCGCTCTCCCGGTTGCCGGTCGCCGCCGCGGTGGTGCTCGCCACCTGGCTGGTGCTGTTCCGCTTCGCCAGATTGTGGGCGGCGCCCGGCGCGGCGGCGGTGGCGCTCGGTTTCATCCTCGTCGCCGACGGCGGCGGCGGGCCGATCGCCTTCACCCTGCCGGTGCCGGTCTGGGTGACCCCGGTGTTCGAGCCGCAGGCGCTGATCTCAGTCGCGCTGCCGCTCTTCCTCGTCACCATGGCGTCGCAGAACATCCCCGGCTACGCGGTGCTCGGCACCTACGGCTATCGCCCGCCGTTCCGCCCGCTCCTGATCGCCACCGGTCTCGCCTCGGCTCTGACCGCGCCGCTCGGTGCGCCGACGTCCAATCTCGCCGCCATCACCGCCGCCCTCTGCGCCGGCCCCGACGCCGATCCCGATCCGGCGCGGCGCTGGCGTGTCGCCGTGACGGCGGGCGTGATCTACATCGGCTTCGGTCTCCTCGCCGCGGTCCTCGTCGGGCTCGTCACCCGCTCGTCGCCGCTCCTCGTCGAAGCCGCCGCCGGACTGGCGCTTCTCGGCGCGCTCGGGGCGTCGCTGCAAGGCGCGGTGGCCGATGAGGCGGAGAGGGTGCCGGCGCTCCTCACCTTCCTCACCGCCGCCTCCGGCCTCACCGTCGCCGGCATCGGCCCGGCCTTCTGGGGTCTGGTCGTCGGCCTCGTCGTCCACGTCTTCTTGCGAGCCGGCCGCAAACCCGCCTGAACCGTGGTTCGGATGCCCCTGTCCCAACTCTCTGTTCCGTTCGCGAGAAAAGCCCTTCCCCTGCAAGGGCTTCTTCCACGATCCGGAATCGGTGTCGCAGAACGCGGTCCGCCGGATCCCGCCTGACGACCCCGGGCCGTCAGACCCGCCGCAACATCGCCGCGCCCACCAGGGTGACCACCCGACGCGGTGTGAAGCGGACGCTCTGTGCCAGGAGCAGGTTCAGCAGGCCGGGAATGGCGATGCGCCGCCCCCTGACCATGGCGCGATATCCGACCGCCGCCACGGATTCGGACGTCGGCAACCGCTTGCCCTTGACCAGGGCGGAACCGTTCATGTCGGCGGCATCGAAGAAGCCGGTCGCCGTCGCCCCGGGGCACAGCGCCGTGACGGTCACACCGGTGCCCGACAGTTCCTCCGCCAGCGCCTCGCAGTAGCTCAGCACGAAGGCCTTGGTGGCGCCGTAGATCGCCATGTGCGGACAGGGCTGGAACGCCGCGGTCGAGGCCGTCACCAGGATCTTGCCGCGCCGAGCGAGAAGCGTCGGCAGGAACAGCCTCACCAGTGCCACCACCGCGATGGTGTTCAGCTGGATCATCGCCACGTCCTTGGCGAGATCGCCGTCGCGAATGTCGCCGTAGGTCCCCGACCCGGCGTTGGCGACCAACGCATCGACGGCGATGCCGCGCCGCTCGACCTCGGCGTGGAGGGCGTGCGCCCCGTCCACCCCGGCGAGATCGGCGCCGATCGCCGTCGCCGTGACGCCGTGGCGCGCCGCGAGTTCGGCGGCGAGCGCCTCCAGTTTGGCGACGCTGCGCGCCGCCAGCACGACGTTCCAGCCGTCGGCGGCGAAACGATCCGCCAGCGCCCGGCCGATGCCGGAGGAGGCGCCGGTGATCAGCGCGGTCCCGGGGGTCGAGGTCGAAGAGGTCATCGATGTCTCCGAAGCAGTGAGGGAATCGACAGGTCGATCCACCCGTCTACTCTGCGGCTTCTCGGCAACAGCCGCGCCGGACGATGCGAACACGTCTTCGTGAGTCTCGACGGGACCATGAATCGGCCATATTGGAGCGCGACCAAGAACATCGACGCGCAGGGCCAATTCGATCCGAAGTGGCCGTGAGCGCAGTTTGGTGGAGGTGTCCCCGGGACGCCTCCTTCGTGTCTTCGCGGTGCCGGCCGAGTTCGCCCGCACCGCGGGTCGGTCCCGACGATCCGTTCCCAGGGGTTCCGACGCCGGTTTCTGGCGGGCTGCGATCGGCCGTGTGCGATCGGCGAGCCCTCGCGATGGAGACGAGACGGTGCATCACAAGTCGACCGCTTCGGTGACGAACCCGAGCCGCCGCGCCCTGCTCGCCGGGCTGGCGTCGCTCATCGCCGTTCCGGGCGTGGCTTTCGCGGAACAGTCGGGGGTCGAGAGCCCGCTCGAGGCGCTCACCCGTTCGCAGACCGTGCGCGAATGGCAGCAGAAGTACGACGTCGGTGACACCTCGCGCTACGAGCGCATCAAGTCCGACCTGCCGCTGCTCTCGCCCGAGACCGTCGCGGCGATGGAATCGGCGCTGCCACAGCTGCAGGAGATCGTCGCGCGCGGCGGCTGGCCCCAGGTCGAATCGAAGTCGAAGCTGAAGATCGGTTCGCGCTCCGACGCGGTGCAGGTCCTGCGCCAGCGCCTCGTCGTGTCCGGCGATCTTCCGGCCGAGCAGCTGCGCACCGGTTATCGCGACACCTTCGACAGCTACGTCGACGCCGCCGTCCGCCGCTTCCAGGTGCGCCACGGCCTGCGTCCCGACGGCATCGTCGACCACACCGTGCTCGACGTGATGAACGTCACCGCCGACGTCCGTATGCGCCAGCTCGAGACCAACCTCATCCGCATCCGCTCGATGTCGGGTTTCCTCGGCGATCGCTACGTCTTCCTCAACATCCCGGCCGCCGAGCTCGAGATGGTCGAGCAGGGCCGCGTCGTCGAGCGCCACAACGCCGTCGTCGGCAAGATCGATCGCCAGACCCCGGTTCTGTCGTCGCAGATTCGCGAGATCAACTTCCATCCCTACTGGCACGTGCCGGTGTCGATCATCCGCAAGGATCTCATCCCCAAGATGCAGACCGAGCCGGATTATCTCGCCAAGAACCACATCCGCATCTACGACCAGCGTGGTCAGGAAGTGCCGCCGGAGTCCATCGACTGGAACTCCGATCAGGCGCTCCAGTACCGTTTCCGTCAGGATCCGGGCGACGACAACGCCATGTCGACGGTGAAGGTGACCTTCCCCAACCCGCACGACGTCTACATGCACGACACGCCGTTCAAGGACCTGTTCGGCGACAACAACCGCTTCTATTCGTCGGGCTGCATGCGCATCCAGAACATCCAGGGCTACGTCACCTGGTTGCTGCGCGACAGCGGCTGGACCCCGCAGCAGGTCGAGGAAGCGCTGCGCAACGGCCAGCGCCTCGATGCCAAGCTGAAGACGCCGGTCCCGGTCTACACCAACTACGTCACCGCCTGGGTCACCCGCGAGGGCGTGGTCCACTTCCGCGACGACATCTACAACCGCGACGGCGTCGGTATGCTGGTGGCGCAGGAGTGATCTTCCTCGCTCGAGGATCGCACGCGCCACACCCTGAACGAGCCCGGCCCCCGCCGGGCTCGATCGTTTTCCGCTCCTCCTCGCCGAAGGGGGGAAGATCTGGCGCTCGTTTCATGCTATCGGGCGCGCGAAACCGCCGGGGGACCCGGTGAAGAGTCGAGAAGAGGTGCCCGCATGACGACGTCGAACGCCCCCTTGTTCCCGGGGTTCTTCACCACCGGTCTCGCCGAGGCCGATCCGGCCCTCTTCACCGCGATCGCCGACGAGCTGCATCGCCAGCAGGACGAGATCGAGCTCATCGCCTCCGAGAACATCGTCTCCAAGGCGGTGCTCGAGGCCCAGGGCTCGGTGATGACCAACAAGTACGCCGAGGGCTACCCGGGCAAGCGCTACTACGGCGGCTGCGAGTGGGTCGACGTCGCCGAGACGCTCGCCATCGAGCGCGCCAAGCTGATCTTCGGCGCCGAATACGCCAACGTGCAGCCGCACTCCGGCGCCCAGGCGAACCAGGCGGTGTTCTTCACCTTCCTCGCCCCCGGCGACGCCTTCATGGGCCTGGATCTGGCTTGCGGCGGCCATCTCACCCACGGCTCGCCGGTCAACCAGTCGGGCAAGTGGTTCCGCCCCGTGCCCTACAAGGTCAAGCCCGACACCCACCTGATCGACATGGACGAGGTCCGCGATCTCGCCCGCAAGGAGCGTCCGAAGCTGATCATCGCCGGCGGCTCGGGCTATCCGCGCGTCATCGATTTCAAGGCCTTCCGTGAGATCGCCGACGAGGTCGGGGCGATCTTCATGGTCGACATGGCCCACTTCGCCGGTCTCGTCGCCGGCGGCGCGCATCCGAACCCGCTCGACCACGCCCACGTGGTGACCACCACCACCCACAAGACGCTGCGCGGCCCCCGCGGCGGCATGATCCTGTCGCGCGACGCCGACCTCGGCAAGAAGATCAACTCGGCCGTCTTCCCCGGCCTCCAGGGGGGCCCGCTGATGCACGTCATCGCCGCCAAGGCGGTCGCCTTCGGCGAGGCGCTGCGCCCCGAGTTCAAGACCTATGCCAATCAGGTGGTGAAGAACGCGCGAGCCATGGCGACGGCGCTGCTGGAGCAGGGCCTCGACCTCGTCTCCGGCGGCACCGACACCCATCTGATGCTGGTCGACCTGCGCCCGAAGAAGGCCACCGGCAACGTCACCGAGAAGGCGCTGAAGCGCGCCCACATCACCTGTAACAAGAACGGCATCCCCTTCGACCCGGAGAAGCCGATGGTGACCTCGGGCGTCCGCCTCGGCTCGCCCGCCGGCACCACCCGCGGCTTCGGCGAGGCCGAGTTCCGCGAGATCGGCCTGATGATCGGCGAGGTCGTCAACGGCATCATGCGCAACGGCCCCGAGGGCGACGGCCAGGTCGAAGCCCGCATCAAGGAGCAGGCCACCGCCCTCTGCCGCCGCTTCCCGATCTACGGGTGAGAGAGACGGAAAATTGTCCCTCGGCGGTCGGTTGCGACCGCCGGGGGGTAAGTTGGATGTTAGGTTGCTTGGCCGGTGGACAAACAACCCGTGGCTGGATATGACCTCCGCGGTCCGCGACATTAATACGGCTTTTTCTTCGATGGTTGACGCGCACGAACTCGACATGGAATTTGGTATCCCTAGGCTTCCCACGAAGGTAGACCCATGGGAGGAGGGGGAAATTCCCTCTTCGCGTTGTCGGCTGGACCGCGACGTCGCGAGAGCTCTCGCGGAACTGGAATCCTCGGTTCAGAGCGCGCTGCTTCGACCGGCCGCGCAAACCAAGAATTTCATATGGGCGATGGCAGGAGATGGGGAAATAGTCATAGCGATCGAGGAAATAGCACCGAAGGCGTATAATGATTCGCCGCGTGTTCCCAACGGATATCCCCGACGGAAGGGTTTGGACCATCCGGTCGAGAAGAAGAAGCTCGGACACCCGACTTTGCTCGATGGAGGCCACGCTAGGATCGCTGGGGAGATCGCATTCGACCGAAATCCGAAGGATGGGCGGTTGGTATGGATGCTCAACGCCAATTCGGGCCGTTATTGCGCCGAGAATCCACCCAGCGCGAGACAGGTCGACAACGTAGCAGAGCGTTTCGTGAAGCTCGGATTAACCGTTACCGTTGACTATATGGATGCTGAATGAGGGGCCTAATGCTCAATGCCGTGTGACAGGGAGCTATCAGTCTGATAAAGTTGACATTAGGCAGTTATGCCTCGGGGGTGAAGGTGCTGGATATGGGTCTTATGTTGCCAAATGTTCTGGACGATTGTCTCTATAAAATGCGCCCGAGCGACCGCGAGACGCTGAAGCTGGAGTTGGCGAACCCGGCGCATGCGCATCTCGTTGTGGAGGCGATCATGCGCTACGTGGAGCGTTGGGAACGCTCCGATTGGGTGGAGGCTTACTCCGTATCCCGAATCGGCAAGTGGTTCGCTCGTGAGGCTGGCGCGGATCGTGTTGCGGAGTTGCGTAAGTGGGCCGGCGGGCACGACTCCGAAGCGCGAAATGCATTGAAAGCCGGACTGAACGCACCGAAACGACCCGAGAGGCCTATTGACGAACTTCGGACATTTTCGCCTCAGATCTGACGACTTCGTGAGCGAAGAATTAAATAGTAATGTTTGGCAGTTGCTGGATAATTTCATAATTTTCTTAGACCACACCCTCTAACGTAACCCAGACTGTTATTCGGAATTGGAAGGGCCGCGGAGCGATCCGCGGCCCTTTTCGTCTCGTCGGCCCGGGGCCGGCGGCGAACCCGGAGACACGCCGCGCCGGTCCGCCCGCGCCCCCTGCCGTCAGTTCACCCGCTTGATGCGGTCGCGCGCCGTCGGCTCGATCGTGCCCTTCGCCATGATGTGGGCCTCGAGCGCGTCGACGTCGAAGATGCCGGGCAGCGGATCGCGGCCGGTCTTGATGATCTTGAAGCCGTCGCCGCCGTCGGCGAGGAAGTTGTTGACCGTCACCCGGTAGCTGCCGGCCGGATCGATCGGCTTGCCGTCGATGGTGATCGAGGCGATGTCGACGCGCTCGCCCTCCGGCTTCGCCGCGTCCCAGGTGTAGGAGAAGTTCTTCGAGACCTGGAGGATGCGCGGCTTCGGTTGCTTCAGCCACTGCTGCTCGAGCATGATGTCGATGTCGGCGCCGCTCAGCGTCAGGGTGACGAGGTTGTTGCCGAAGGGCTGCGAGGCGAAGATGTCGCCGTAGGAGACCTTGCCCTCGTCGCCCTTCTTCAACAGGTCGGCGCGCAGGCCGCCCGGGTTGGTCACGGCGAAGGACGCCGCCCCCTTGTCGGCCGCCTTGGTCAACTCGTACTGCGCGTCGGCGACGACATCGCCGAGCACGCTCTCGCCCGCCGGCGTCTCCTCGCGGGTGAGCGAGGCGGCGATCTTGCCGACCGGCCGTTCGATCAGCGGACCCGCCACCTTCTCGTAGGCCGCGATCAGCGCCGTCTGTTCCGCGTCCTTGGCGTAAGTGTCGGTGCGGACGATGACGTTGTTCGCCTTGGCCTCGACCACGTCGCGCGTCTTGCGGTCGATCTTGAGTTTGATCTCGGTGACGATGGTGCCGAACTTGTCGCCCGAGGTGACCAGACGGCCGTCGATGGCGCAGTTGTAGGCCTTGTGGGTGTGGCCGGAGACGACGACGTCGACCGCCTTGTCGAGCTTTTTGACGATGTCGACGATCGGCCCGGAGATGCCGGGGCACTCGTTGTAGTCGCCGGTCGGGAAGCCGCCCTCGTGGATCAGCACGACGATCGATTCGATCCCCTTGGCCTTCAGCTCCGGCACCAGCGCGTTGACCGTCTCCGCCTCGTCCTTGAACGACACGCCGGCGACGCCGGACGGCAGCACGATGTCGGGCGTGCCCTTCAGCGCCAGCCCGATGAAGGCGACCGAGATACCCTCGAAGGTCTTGACCTCATAAGGAGGGAAGATCGTCTTGCCGGTGTCCTTCTCGACCGTCGAGGCGGCGAGATACTTGAACTTGGCGCCGACGAAGGGATGCAGCGCCAGGCAGCTGGTCGAGGTCTGGCAGCCGCCGTATTGCTTGCGCTTGAGCTCCGCGACGCCCTTGTCGAACTCGTGGTTGCCGACCGCCGAGACCTCGAGACCCATCGCCGACAGAGACTCGATCGTCGGTTCGTCGGCGAACAGGGCGGAGAGCAGCGGCGTCGCGCCGATCAGGTCGCCGGCGGCGACGAACACGGAGTTCTTGGCCGCGGCGCGCTTCTCCTTGACCAGCGTCGCCATCGCTTCCGAGCCGCCGGCCGGGACCGAGACCGTCTTGGCCGGGTCGGCCGGATCCTTGATCCTGATGCCGCCGCCCGGCGGCCTGAGGTTGCCGTGGAAATCGTTGATGGCGAGCAGCGTCACCTCGAGCGGCTCGACGGCTTGAGCGAACGCGGTCGCGCTCGAGAGGATCAGCGGCGCCGACGCGGCGGCGAGGAGGATGGAGCGGAGCTTCATGGCGGATCCCGTGTATCTTCGCCTCGGGCGGGCCGATGCCGGCCGAGGTCGCATCCGGCGGCAGCATCCACCCGCCGCGAAAGCCGGTCAACGCCCCATCGTCGCTCGTCCCCCGTCGCGCACGCCGGCTCTCGCCACCGCGCCGTTTCCTCGTGTAGAAACGTCGTCACGAGACCGGCCATGACTCGGTCCCGCGGGAGAAACGGCGATGCGTTGCCCCTATTGCGGCGGTGAGGACACCCAGGTGAAGGACAGCCGGCCGACCGAGGACGGCACGGCGATCCGGCGGCGGCGCATCTGTTCGTCCTGCGGCGGCCGTTTCACCACCTTCGAACGGGTGCAGCTGCGCGAGCTGACCGTGGTCAAGCGCTCCGGCCGGCGTGTGCCCTTCGATCGCGACAAGCTGATGCGTTCGGTGCAGATCGCCTGCCGCAAGCGTCCGGTCGAGCCCGAACGGATCGAGCGCATGGTCTCCGGCATCGTCCGCCAGCTCGAGAGCCTCGGCGAACCGGAGATCACCTCCGAGCAGATCGGCGAATCGATCATGGAGGGGCTGAAGAACCTCGACGACGTCGCCTACGTCCGCTTCGCTTCGGTCTATCGCAATTTCCGCGAGGCCAAGGACTTCGAGACCCTGCTCGGCGAACTCACCACCGCCGAGAGCCCGATCCGATGATCCCCCGCCGCCGCGGCGCGGGGCGCCGAGGAGCCGCAGCGCCGTGACCGTCACCGCGCTCGATCACCGTTTCATGGGCGCCGCCATCCGCCTCGCCCGCCGCCATCTCGGTCTGACCGCGCCCAACCCGTCGGTCGGCGCTCTCGTCGTGGCGAAGGGCGAGGGCGGTCCGCGGGTCGTCGGCCGCGGCGTCACGGCGCTCGGCGGCCGCCCTCACGCCGAGCCTCAGGCGCTGGCGCAAGCCGGCGCGGCGGCGCGCGGCGCTACTCTCTACGTCACGCTCGAGCCCTGCGCCCACTACGGCCGGACCCCGCCCTGCACCGACGCGATCGCCGCCGCCGGCATCGCCCGCGTCGTCGTCGCCCTCGGCGATCCCGATCCGCGCGTCGCCGGCCACGGCTTCGCCAAGCTGCGCGCCGCCGGTATCGACGTGGTGGAAGGGGTGGCGGCGGACGAGGCGCGCGACGGCCTCGCCGGCCATGTCTCACGCATCCTGCGCGGCCGCCCCCGCGTCCTCCTCAAACTCGCCGTCTCGGCCGACCGCATGCTCGGCCGGCGCGACGCGGCGAACGTCGCGATCACCGGACCCGTCGCCCGCGCCCGCACCCATGTCCTGCGCGCCGAGGCCGACGCCGTCCTCGTCGGCATCGGCACCGCTCTGATCGACGATCCGGCGCTGACCGTCCGCCTGCCCGGCCTCGAGGCGGCCTCGCCGCTGCGCATCGTGCTCGACGGCGCCGCCCGGCTGCCGGAGACGAGCCGGCTGGCGACGACCGCTCGCGACGTGCCGGTGCGCCTCCTCGTCTGCGAACACGCCGATCCCGAACGCCGCCGTACCCTCGCCGGGCTCGGCGTCGATGTCGTGCCCGTGCCGGTCGGCCCCGACGGTCGCATCGATCCGGAAGCGGCGCTCGCCCGCCTCGCCGCCGACGGCATCGGCAATCTGGTGGTGGAGGGCGGCGCCGAGATCGCCGCGACCCTCGTCGCGCAGGACCTCGTCGACGAGATCGCTCTGTTCGAGAGCGAGACCGTCGTCGGGTCCGGCGGGCTTCCTCTGCCGCCGGCGGTCGAAGCGGCGATCGCGCCCGGCTCCGGCGGCTTCGAGATCGTCGGGCGGGAGAGTGTCGGCCCCGATCGTCTGACGTGCTACCGTCGGACCCGGCCCACACGACCCTGAATCGTCCAACCCGTCGCGATCCCCCGCGACCAGGAGAAATCGCCATGTTCACCGGGATCGTCACCGCCGTCGGCGAGATCGTCGCGCTGGAGCCCCGTGAAGTCGGGGTGAAGCTGCGCGTCGCCTCGACCTACGACCCCGACGGCATCGACCTCGGCGCCTCCATCGCCCATGCCGGATGCTGCCTCACCGTCATCGACAAGGGGCGCCTTCCCGACGGCCGCGGCTGGCACGACGTGGAGGCGAGCCCGGAAACGCTGCGCGTCACCACCATGGGCGAATGGAAGGTCGGCGGTCGCGTCAATCTCGAGCGTTCGCTGAAGCTCGGCGACGAGATGGGCGGCCACCTCGTCACCGGCCACGTCGACGGCATCGCGGTGATCGAGAGCCGGATCGAGGAAGGCGACATGGCGGTCTTCCGCTTCCGCGTCCCCCACGACCTCGCCCGCTACGTCGCACCCAAGGGTTCGGTGGCGCTCGACGGCACCTCGCTGACGGTGAACGCCGTCGACGGCGACCTCTTCACGGTGCAGATCATCCCGCACACCCTGGCGGTCACCACCTGGGGAGAGCGCAAGACCGGCGACCGCGTCGATTTCGAGATCGACCTGATGGCGAGATACGTCGCGCGCCTCCGAGACGCCGAAGCGGGCGAGTGAGGGGAGGGGGCCGATCGTCGGCGCAGGGCTCCCATCCCCCGTGAGACCGTGAGCCGCGCTGGACTTTCGCCGCCCCATCCTTCATTGATCGCGGCTCGAAAGAGGACCGCATCATCCCATGTCCACTCAGCATCACCATCCCGATTTCGACCGGGAGGCCGTCGAGGGCGCTCGCGTCCTGATCGTCCGGACCGGCTTCAATCCCGAACTCGTCGCCGCCCTGCACGCCGGCGCCGTGGCGGTGCTCGACGCCGCCGGTGTCGACTACGACACCGTCACCGTGCCCGGCGCGCTCGAGATCCCGGCCGCGATCTCCTACGCCCTCGTCGCCGCCGACGAGACCGACGCCGGCGTCGACTACGACGGCTACGTCGCCCTCGGCTGCGTCGTCCGCGGCGCCACCGGCCATTACGACATCGTGGCGAACGAGAGTTCGCGCGCCCTGATGGATCTCTCTGTGCAGGAGGCGCTGGCCATCGGCAACGGCATCCTCACCGTCGAGAACGACGAGCAGGCGTGGGAACGCGCCGATGCCAAGCGTCTCGACAAGGGCGGCGCGGCCGCCGCGACGGTCCTGTCGATGATCGGCTTGCGCCGCGGCTTCGGGCTGTGACGCCATGACCGACACGAAACCCGCCGCGCCCCGCGACGTGAAGCCCGCCAACAAGCGTGGCGCGGCGCGGCTCGCCGCCGTCCAGGCGCTCTATCAGATGGAGATCGCCGGCACCGAACTCGGCGATGTCGTCGCCGAATTCGAGAATTTCCGCCTCGGCCGCGAGATCGACGGCGACACCTATCGCGAGGCCGATCCGGAGTTCTTCCGCGAGATCGTCGCCGGCGTCGTCGCCTATCAGCGCGACATCGACCCGCGCGTCGACACCACCCTGGTCGAAGGCTGGCCGCTGAAGCGCATCGACGTGACGCTCCGCGAAATCCTGCGCGCCGGCTCCTTCGAGCTTCTGAAGCGCAAGGACATCCCGGCGCGCGTCGTCATCGCCGAATACGTCGACGTCGCCAAGGCCTTCTTCGGCGAGGACGAACCGCGCATCGTCAACGCCGTCCTCGACAAGATCGCCCGCACCCTGCGCACGACCGAATTCGAGGGCTGAAACGGAAGCGGCCCGCCGTTCGGGCGGGCCGTCGTCGCTCACGGATCGAAAGCCGTACGTCACCTCACCACGTCAGGATGATCCCGGCGTCTCCCGGAAAACCGCCGGGGAATTCGAGAATGCGGGCGACGAGGCCGAAGCCGCGCGGCTTCAACTCGTCGCGCCAACGGACATAGACGTCCGCCGCCGGGCCGCGCAGCGTCGACGGCCAGTCGGGATCGGGCGCGTTGATCATGCGGCCGCCGTCCTCGCACAGTTCCGACGGGAAGCGGACGAGGAGAAACTCCTTCTCGCCGCGCGTCGCGGCTTCGAGTGCCCGCTCGAGCTTGGCGCGCCACTGATCCTCGTCGAGATGTTCCTCGCACATCCGTGCGACATGCGCCCGCCGCGCTTCGCGCCGGGCCTCTTCCTCGGCCCTCGACGCCGCGCGCTTGGCGTCGGCGTGCGCCTCGACCAGATCGCGGAAGGCGGTGGCGTCGAGCGCCGCGGTCTGCGCCGCGACCTCCTCGGAAATCCGCACGATGCGCGCCAGCGTATCGGCCGACGCTTCCGCCTCGCGAGCGCGCTCTTCCGCCACGCTCGGCGTCACCGCCGCGACCGCCACGGAAACGGCGGCCTTCTTCTTCATGGCGAGCCCGAACATCCCCAGTCTCCCTTCGTCCCCGGCGCCGTCCCGTCGGATCGTCGCCTCGTCCTCTCGCGAGCCGACGTCTCCGTCGTGCCTCGCGTCGTCCGTGGCCGATCTTTCCCGACAACCCCGAACAATCGGTAATTTTCGTGGGGCTCTCTCCGGGTAACCAAAACAGTCGGTAAACGCCACTTCCACCCGCCCTCGACCCCGTCGGCGCGATCGTCTATCGGAGGAGGGCGGCGCTCACCGACCGCGACAGGAAGCCCCCGTGCCGGGATCGACCCGCCCAGACGAAGACGATCTGATCGCCCGTTTCTTCCGTCCGCTGGCACGCGACGCCGGTGCTCTGGCGCTCGTCGACGACTGCGCCGAACTGACGGCCCCGCCCGGCTGCGATCTGGTGCTGAAGACCGACGCGGTCGCCGCCGGGGTCCATTTCTTCGCCGAGGACGACTGGGGGGCGGTCGCCCGCAAGGCGCTGCGCGTCAATCTCTCCGATCTCGCCGCCAAGGGCGCCGCGCCGATCGGTTATCTCCTCACCCTGGCGCTGCCCGCCGACTGGCGCGAGGCCGATCTCGCCCGTTTCGCCGCCGGTCTCGCCGCCGATCAGCAGACCTACGACCTGTCGCTCTACGGCGGCGACACCATCCGCTCGCCCGACGGGCTGATCGTCTCGATCTCGGTCTTCGGTGCGGTGCCGCACGGCCGTATGGTCCGTCGCGCCGCCGCCTGTCCCGGTGACCGCCTCTATGTCTCGGGAACCCTCGGCGACGCCGCGCTCGGCCTGATCGCCCGCTGCGCGCCGCCGCGCGCCGCCGCGTGGGCTCTCACCGCCGACGAGGCGGCGCATCTCGCCCGCCGCTACCTCCTGCCCGAACCGCGGCTGCCGCTCGCTCCGGCGATCCTCGCCCACGCCCGCGCCGCCATGGACGTCTCCGACGGCCTCGGCCTCGATCTGTCGCGGATGTGCCGCGGATCTGACATGGCGGCGGAGGTGGATGTCGCCGCGCTGCCGCTCTCGGCCGCGGCGAGCCGGGCCGTCGCCGCCGAACCGGCGTTGCTGGAGACCGTCCTCGGCGGCGGCGACGACTACGAGATCCTCGCCGCCGTCGCGCCCGACTCGACCACCCGCTTCGAGGCGGAGGCCGCCCGCGCCGGCGTGCCGGTCGCCGCGATCGGCCGGATCGTCGAGAAAGCGTCCGCAACCGACCCCGACACCGCCGGCGGGGCCGTCCCCCGCTTCCTCGATCGTGACGGACGATCGCTGCCGCTGGCGCCCGGCGGCTTCCGGCATTTCTGAAACGTTGCCGAGGGTTGCGACCTTGGTCGAAGAGCCGCTCGCGGCGGAAATGCGACGTGACGTCGCAGGGTGGGGTCCGTCCGCCGATTAACCGTTCGTTTACGCCCGAGGTCGCGCTTGACGGCCCATCGGGCGTGATTAGGCTGGCGCGCGATCGAACGGCGGCTTCCAGGGCTGGCCGCCGGATCTGCGACACTACGCTCGACGCGGCGCTCGAAAGACGGGGACCAACCCGTGAAACGGCGTTCGCGACATGAACGGGAGGCATCATGACCATACTCGTCGTCATTCTCTGCGGCCTCGTATCGATCGTCTATGGCGTCTGGGCCATTCGATCGGTGATGGCCGCCGATGCGGGATCGGCCCGCATGCAGGAAATCGCCGGAGCGGTGGCCGAGGGCGCGCAGGCCTATCTGAAGCGCCAGTACACCACCATCGGCCTCGTCGGTGTGGTCATCCTGATCGCCCTCGGCATCCTGCTCGGCAAGGAAGTGGCGATCGGGTTCCTGATCGGCGCGGTCCTCTCCGGCCTCGCCGGCTTCATCGGCATGAACGTCTCGGTGCGCGCCAACGTCCGCACCGCCCAGGCCTCGACCCAGTCGCTCGCCGCCGGCCTCGACATCGCCTTCAAGGCGGGCGCGGTCACCGGCATGCTGGTCGCCGGTCTGGCGCTCCTCGGTGTCGCCGTCTACTACGCCATCCTCACCGGTCCGCTCGGTCACGCGCCCAACGACCGCATCGTCATCGACGCGCTCGTCGCGCTCGGCTTCGGCGCTTCGCTGATCTCGATCTTCGCCCGTCTCGGCGGCGGCATCTTCACCAAGGGTGCGGACGTCGGCGCCGACCTCGTCGGCAAGGTCGAGGCCGGTATCCCCGAGGACGATCCGCGCAACCCGGCCACCATCGCCGACAACGTCGGCGACAACGTCGGCGACTGCGCCGGTATGGCCGC
>CALBKH010000030.1 GCA_937892955.1 uncultured Alphaproteobacteria bacterium | reverse complement strand
TCAACGTCGAGCCCGACCTCTCCCACTTCGGCGGCATCGTGCCCTGCGGCATCCATGGCCACGGCGTCACCTCGCTCGTCGACCTCGGCCTGCCGGTGACGATGAGCGATGTCGACGTGGTGATGAAGCGGGAGTTCGAGGCGATCTTCGGCCCGACGGTGGCGGTGTTCGCCCGCTGAGGCGGTTCGTCGTGTCGCCTCAGACGCTCGGGCGGATCTGGAAGCCGGGAAGCGGCGCCTCGCTCTCCTCGTGGCGCTCCAGCACCTCGACGCGGGCGTGATCGGGGCCGCGCCGACAGCGCGAAATCATGTCGTCGACCACCGCGGCCGGCCCGGCGAAAAGCGCCTCGACCGATCCGTCGCGCCGATTGCGCACCCAGCCCGACAGGCCGAGCGATCGTGCGGTCCGCTCGATCCAGGCGCGGAAACCCACGCCCTGGACACGGCCGGAGAGCACCACCCTGTAGACGACCACCGCAAGAACTCCCCCCGGACACCTTGCCGGTCGGTCATTGATAATCGGGGAGCGCCGCTTCGCGATACACGTGGAAACCCGGAGGCGTGCCCGATTTCGAAGCATCGCACGCGCGCCCGATCGAGCCGGGAGCCGCCGAAACGGCGACGGGCGCCCGAAGGCGCCCGTCGCTCGACCGGGACCGAGGATCGAGATCGATCACTCGAATTCGATGATCACCGCGTCGACGGCGAGGCTGTCGCCCGGCTCGGCCTTGATCGCCTTGACCTTGGCGTCGCGTTCGGCGCGCAGCACGTTCTGCATCTTCATCGCCTCGACCACCGCCAGGGTGGCGCCGGCCTTGATCTCCTCGCCCTCGGCGACGTCGATCGAGATGACCAGGCCCGGCATCGGGCAGAGCAGGTACTTGGAGGTGTCCGGCGGCGCCTTGAACGGCATCAGCGCGTCGAGCGCCGCGGTGCGCGGGGTGAAGACCTTGGCGATCGAGGTGGCGCCGCGATAGCGCAGCTCCCAGCCGCCGACGATCGGGCGCACCTGAACGGTGATCGCGGAGGTGCCGATCTCGCCGGCCCACAGCAGATCGCCCGGCTGGAAGCGGGTCGAGACCGTCGCCGGCTCGACATCGCCCTCGAACAGCACCTCGAACTCGAGCGGCATGCCGACGAAGCCCGAGGGCACGGTGACCGGCACGTATTCGCCGTCGACCTTGACCACCCATTCCTCGCGCAGGATGCCGCTGTGCGGCCTGAGGCGGCCCGGCAGGTCGTCGAGGCGGTCCTTGCGCAGCATCTCCATCGACAGCGCGACGGAGGCGAGCAGCTTGCGATCCTCGGCGTGCGGCACGTTGCCGGTGAAGCCGTCCGGATACTCCTCCTTGATGAAGCCGGTGGAGAGCTTGCCGCTCTTCCAGCGCTCGTGGCCCATCAGCGAGGTCAGGAAGGGGATGTTGTGCTGGATGCCGTCGATGACGAAGGCGTCGAGCGCGTCGGCCTGGGCCTCGATCGCCTCGAGGCGGGTGGGCGCATGGGTGACGAGCTTGGCGATCATCGGGTCGTAGTACATCGAGATCTCGCCGCCCTCGACGACGCCGGTGTCGTTGCGCACCGTGATGTCGCCGTCGGTGCCCTCCTCCGGCGGCCGGTAGCGGGTGAGGCGACCGATCGAGGGAAGGAAGTTGCGGAACGGATCTTCGGCGTAGATGCGGCTCTCGACCGCCCAGCCGGAGAGCTTCACGTCGGCCTGGGACATGGCGAGCTTCTCGCCGTAGGCGACGCGGATCATCTGCTCGACGAGATCGACGCCGGTGATCAGCTCGGTGACCGGATGCTCGACCTGGAGACGGGTGTTCATCTCCAGGAAGTAGAAGTTCTTGTTCTGGTCGGCGACGAACTCGACGGTGCCGGCCGAGTCGTAGTCGACGGCCTTGGCCAGCGCCACGGCCTGCTCGCCCATCTTCTTCCGCGTCGCCTCGTCGAGCAGCGGCGACGGCGCCTCTTCGATGACCTTCTGGTTACGGCGCTGGATCGAGCACTCGCGCTCGCCGAGATAGATGACGTTGCCGTGCTTGTCGCCCAGCACCTGGATCTCGATGTGGCGCGGGTCGACGATGAACTTCTCGACGAAGACACGGTCGTCGCCGAAGGAGGCGGCCGCCTCGTTCTTGGAGAGGGTGAAGCCCTCGCGGCACTCGGCGTCGTTCCAGGCGATGCGCATGCCCTTGCCGCCGCCGCCGGCCGAGGCCTTGATCATGACCGGATAGCCGATCTCGTTGGCGATCTCGACGGCGTGCTCGGCGTCCTCGATCACCCCGAGGAAGCCCGGGACGGTCGAGACCCTGGCGGCGTTGGCGAACTTCTTGGACTCGATCTTGTCGCCCATCGCCTCGATGGCGCGCGGGTTCGGCCCGATGAAGACGATGCCGTTGTCCTTCAGCGCCTGACAGAAGGAGGCGCGCTCGGAGAGGAAGCCGTAGCCGGGGTGCACCGCCTCGGCGCCGGTCGCCTTGCAGGCCTCGATGATCTTGTCGGCGAGCAGGTAGGACTGGGCGGCCTGGGGCGGGCCGATGTGGACGGCCTCGTCGGCCATCTCGACATGCACCGCGTCACGGTCGGCGTCGGAATAGACCGCCACCGTCGCGATACCCATCTTGCGGGCGGTCTTGATGACGCGGCAGGCGATCTCGCCACGGTTGGCGATGAGGATCTTCTTGAACATGGATTGGCCACCGATCCCGGACAGACGAATTCGACGGCGTGGTTCTTAGGCGGTTCCGCGAGGGACCGCAACCAAGTCTAAAGGCGATCCGAGAAACGGACCCCGTCCGAAGAGCCGGAGCCGGTCGATTCGAAGCTCCGCCTCGCCTCCCGGTGGCTCAGCGGCACAGTTTCATCCGGCGCGTCAGCACGATCCGGGCGCGGTCGTCGCGTTCGCGCACCGTCATCGGCACCCGGCTCTCCATGGTGATGGTGCAGCCATCGTTGCCGAAGCGTTTCACCGCCCGCGGGTCGGTGAAACAGAAGCCGTGGCGTTTCAGGATGAGGTTCTCGGCGTACCAGAGGCGAGAGCAGCTCATGGCCGAATAGTCCTCGGCCCCGGCCGGGACGACGGCCACGACCATGGCCGCGGCGGCGAGCGTGGTGCGAATCGACATCGGCTGGCCCTCCTCGACCTCCCAGCATGGTCGCGATGAGGGCGAGGAAATGGCGATCGGGGCTCTCTCGACGCACCGCGTCCCCCGCCGGAGCGGGGGCCGCCATGGACAGTGCGATCATCGGCCCGCCGAGCGTTCGCCGACGGGCGGTGACCGCGGTCACTTGGCCGGCGTGGTGATCGCCGGAGGCTTGATCTGAACGTCGATCTTCTCGGCGTGACCGACGCCGCCACCGATGAAGAACCAACCCAGCCCCACGACGATCAGGGCGCCGATGAGAACACCGAGGATACCGGAAGCGCCACCAGAGTTTTCGGACATGGTACGATCTCCTTTTCGACGAATGTCGTGAGAAGAACGCCGCCGATCGAAAAGAGTTCCCGTCACCACGAAAATGCGAAGACCGCGGCCCTTGCGAGCCGCGGTCCGAAGGTCCACCGGACGAAGAAGCCTCACAACGGAATGTTGTCGTGCTTCTTCCAGGGGTTCTCGAGGTGCTTGTTGCGCAAGAGGCGGAGCGCCCGGGCGATGCGCGAACGGGTGGCGTGCGGCTTGATCACGTCGTCGATGTAGCCGCGCTCTGCCGCCACGAACGGGTTGGCGAAGCGGCGCTGATACTCGGCGGTGCGCGCCGCGATCTTCTCCGGGTCGCCCAGTTCGGAGCGGTAGAGGATCTCGACCGCGCCCTTGGCGCCCATCACCGCGATCTCGGCGGTCGGCCAAGCGTAGTTGAAGTCGCCGCGCAGGTGCTTGGACGACATGACGTCATAGGCGCCGCCGTAGGCCTTGCGGGTGATGACGGTGATCTTCGGCACGGTCGCTTCGGCATAGGCGAAGAGCAGCTTGGCGCCGTGCTTGATCAGGCCGCCGTATTCCTGCGCGGTGCCGGGCAGGAAGCCGGGCACGTCGACGTAGGTGACGATCGGGATGTTGAAGCAGTCGCAGAAACGGACGAACCGCGCCGCCTTCTTGGAGGCGTCGATGTCGAGCACGCCGGCCAGCACCATCGGCTGGTTGGCGACGATGCCGACGGTGCGGCCCTCGATGCGGGCGAAACCGACGACGATGTTCTTGGCGTGGTTCTGCTGGATCTCGAAGAAGTCGCCCTCGTCGACCGTCTTCAGGATCAGCTCCTTCATGTCGTAGGGCTTGTTCGGGTTCTCCGGGATCAGGCTGTCGAGCGACAGCTCGACCCGGTTCGCGTCGTCGGAGGTCGCGAGTTCCGGCAGGTCCGCCTTGTTGTTCACCGGCAGGAAGTCGATCAGCCGGCGCATCTGGAGGAGCGCCTCGACGTCGTTCTCGAACGAGCCGTCGGAGACCGAAGACTTGGTGGTGTGGATCGAGGCGCCGCCGAGTTCCTCGGAGGTGACGATCTCGTTGGTCACCGTCTTCACCACGTCCGGGCCGGTCACGAACATGTAGCTCGTGTCGCGCACCATGAAGATGAAGTCGGTCATGGCGGGCGAGTAGACGTCGCCGCCGGCGCAGGGGCCCATGATCACCGAGATCTGCGGGATGACGCCGGAGGCCAGCACGTTGCGCTGAAACACCTCGCCGTAGCCGCCGAGGGCCGCGACGCCTTCCTGGATGCGGGCGCCGCCGGCGTCGAACAGGCCGATGATCGGCGCGCGATTGCGCAGCGCCATCTCCTGCAGCTTGACGATCTTCGCCGCGTGGGTCTCGGACAGCGAGCCGCCGAACACGGTGAAGTCCTTGGCGAAGACGTAGACGGTGCGGCCGTTGATGGTGCCGGAGCCGATGATGACGCCGTCACCGGGGAACTTGGTGTCCCCCATGCCGAAGTCGGAGCAGCGATGCTCGACGTAGATGTCGATCTCCTCGAAGGAGTGCTCGTCGAGGAACACGTCGATGCGCTCGCGGGCGGTGAGCTTGCCACGCTTGTGCTGAGCGTCGATGCGCTTCTCGCCACCACCGCGCCAGGCTTCCTTGCGACGGCGTTCGAGTTCCGCGAGAATTTCCTTCATGGGACCGGCCCCGTTCTTTCGTGAGATCGGGGGCGGTGATTATCACGCCCCGCCCCCCCGGCATAGTGCCCCTAACGTCGGATCCCCATCGGCGGCCTCACGCGAAGTCGCCGGCTCGTCGACCGGCGACGATCCGTCCTCGGGCGAGAACTCGTCGGTCGTCTCGGCCGTGTTCGCCCCATCCTCTCAGGAGTCGGGGCCTCCGGCAAACCCGGCTCGGCTCAGGCCCGCAGGTCGGCTCTCCGCAGAGGCAAGACTTCGTGGAACTTGCCGCTCGCGGTGAATTCGAGCGGGGACCGGCTTTCTCGCACCGAGACGTGCTCCAGGCCGTGATCGCGAAACACGCGTTTCACCGACTCGACGACCTCTCGCAAGGCATCCCCGACCGCCATCCCGGCCGCCGGTTCCATCCGCACTTCGAAATCACCGTCGCCGATCTGGACCAATTGAACGCGCCGGGCGCGCTCGTGCTCGAGATCGAAAACGAGCGGCGACAACGTCACCTCGCCGACACGGACGAGCGTCGCTTCGCGCCCCTCCACCCGAAAACTGCGGAACGGCGACCCACAGGGGCACGGGTCCGTGTGGAAGCGAACACGGTCGCCGAGGTCATATCGGATGAAGGGTTGAACGTCGTTGGCGAGCACCGTCAGCAACACGGTGTCCGACTGCGTGCCGTCGGGAACGGGCCGCATCGCTTCGTCGACCGCTTCCAGGACGACCCAGTCTTCATTCAGGTGCTTCCGTCCGCAACTGCATTCGAACGACAGCGCCAGGCACTCGGTGCAGCCATAGGGGTCCTGAATGCCGTATCGCAACGAGGGGAAGGCCCGTCGAGCACGCGCGCGCAGATGGTCCGTGAGCGTCTCGCCTCCTGTCGAGAAGAGCGCCGGCTCGATCCGGAGCCGCCCGACCTCCTTCTCCTTGACGAGGATGGCCAGCATGCTCGGGTAGGTCACGATCCAGGCGGCCTTCCGGATCGCGTTCAGTCTTTCGACGAGCCGATCGATCGGCTGATCGGCCTCGACGAAGGTCACGCCGAAGCTGCTCGCCAATCTCGGATTCAGCCTCCGCATCAGCTTGTTGAACCCACTCCCGGCGAAATGGCCGTTCCCGCCGGTGATCGTCACCCTCGCGCCGAGTTTGCGGATATCCCGGACGAGCTTCCACCGGTGTCGATCGAAGCGTGCCATCTGGATCCCATAGGCATACTCGACGAACGACGAGGGCAGCACGATCACCGCCGGCTCGCCCGATGTCCCGGAGGTCTGGAAAACGGCGACATCGTCGATCGGCACGCCGATCTTGCCGATGTCCCGGAGATGCTCGCGGGCCCTTTCGAGGGGAAGGGTACGGATCGTGAGCCAATCGTCGAAATCCCGCATGAGATCGGGTTTGCGGGTCACCGGCAAATCACGCAGTTCGACTTCGCCCGATGGCGGTAAACCGGCGTAGAGCCTGTGGAACAGCGGGGAGTCGCGTCGCGCCTTTTCCACGAGACGCCGCAGGTTGCGGAGTTGCTTCGCCTCGACACGTTTCCGTCCGCCCCAGGCGGTCCAGAGGCCGCCGGCGAAGTATCCCAGTGCGCTGAGAAGACTGAAACGCATATCCGTCGGCGATATCCGTTCTTCGTGTCCGTCGTGGAAAACTCCGTCGACCGGAGACTACACCAAGTCGCTCCGTTTCGATCGACCCGTGTCAAACCGCGTAGGCGCGCCGGTTCACGGCCATGTAACGTTACGCCGAAGCGGGCATGAATGCAGCGACACCGAACGTCGCTTCGTCGGCCGAGCCGACATCATCTGAAGGGCGTTCATGAACACACCGCCCGGGCTTCCGCCACGGGCAGGCAGGCGTCTCGGCAGCCGGCCGACCGCCCGCTCACACGCCCATGAAGGCGGCGGCGGCGTCGAACTCGATGCGGCGAAAGCCGAGCCGCATCTCGGCTTCCGGATCGCGACCCCACAGCTCGGCGTTCCAATTCTCGTCGAGATGGGCGAGCGCCCAGGCCGTGTCGCGGTCGAGGCGCCCCTCGGCGAGGGCCAGCGCCACGACGAACGAGCCGGTCAGCGTCGTCGCGGTGTGGAAGCCGGCGAGCCGCCACGAGTCCCAGGTGGTCAGCACGCCGCGCAGGGTCGCCAGCGCCTCGCCGTCCTGGCCGACATGGACGATGCCTTCGGCCACGAGCAGGCGGGCGCCGTAGGTGTCCTCGACCCAGTCGAGCAGCGGGTCCCAGCCGGCGGTCTGACGCTCCACCAGCCGCTCCGGCGCGTCGGCGCGATAGCACACGAGGTCGGTCGCGGCATATTTCGCCGCGTCGTCGGCGACCTCGTCGAAGCGTTGCGTCACCCCGTCGATCACCGAATTGGCGAGCCGGGTGAGCGGCATGGTGCCGGGATCGACATGGGTGTCCTGCGCCCGCCATTCCGCCGCGATCGCCTCGGCGAGATCGGCGCGCGGCAGCACCAGTTCGCGCTTGCCCGGCGTCTTCACCGGCCGACCGTCGAGCAGCACGCGCGACCCGCCGCCGGCGACCGGCTCGATCGCGACCTCCTTCCAGAAGCGCTTCGGCAGATCCTTGCGCATCGCGGCGCGCGTCCGCGAAATCGGATCTGGATCGAAATCAGGCTGCTCGACCGGGGTGGAGGGGTCGTACCAGAGGAGATCACGCATCGGTCGTCACCAGTCGAAGAGATCGTCGAGAGTGGGCATCAGCCGGTCCCAATGGGGAAGGACGGCGGCCGCCCCGGCCCGCGTCAGCGCGGCCTCCGCATGATAGCCCCAGGAGACGCCGATCGCCGCGATCCCCGCGGCTCCGGCCATCTCGACGTCATAGGTGGTGTCGCCGACGATCACGGCCCTGTCCGGCGTCACCCCGGTTTCGGCGAGCGCGACGTGGATCATCCCCGGATGCGGCTTCGACGGGTTGCCGTCCGCCGTCTGGAGGGTGGCGAAACGGCCGTGGAGCCCGTGCAGATCGAGGATCGCCCGAACGCCGCGCATCGACTTGCCCGTCGCCAGGCCGAGAATCACGTCGTCGCGAGCGGAGAGCGCATCGAGCGCCTCGCGGGCGCCGGGATAGAGCGGCTCCTGGTGATCGGACGAAGTCCTGAGGTCGAAGAAGGCGTCCTTGTAGGCGGCGGAGAGATCGCGCGCGTCGTCGTCGATCTCCGGCCTGCCGAGGAGCCGCGCCATCGCCACGTCGAGCGACAGGCCGACGACGCCGAGCGTGTCGGCGCGCGAGGGGACCGGCCGGCCGCGCGCCGCGAAAGCGCGGCCCATGGCGGCGGTGATCATGTGTTGGCTGTCGATCAGCGTGCCGTCGACGTCGAAGAGCACGAGGTACAAGGCATGTCCCCTGGTGGAGCGAGGCGGCTCGATAGCACGGATCGCCGTCGGGGTCAGCCGAAACGACGCGGCCGACCGGCGAGGCGAGGCCGGGGCGCGGATGACGGCGGCGGCGATCGTCGTATGATGCGGGCAGGATCCCGCTGCCCTTCGACCGGAGGCCCGCAACCATCACCGCGCTCGCCCCGTCCGCCCCGACGCGCCTGCGACCGCTCCGCCTGCTCGCCGCGCTCGATCCGCGGCGGCGGGTGGCGGCGGCGATCGGCTGGTCGATCGGCGCGGTGTCGCTGGTGGTCGCGGCGGTGGTGGGCGCCTGGACCATGGGCGAGGCGCGGCGTGCGATCGAGGGCGAGATCGGCCTCGTCTACGCCGCCCATGCGCAGCGGCTGGTCGAGACCATCGACGCCAATCTCGCCGGCCGGCGGCAATGGGTGGCGGCTTCGGCGACGCTGATGGGCGCGCGCATCGGCGCCCTGCCGCAGGCCGACGTCGGGCAGGTGCTGACCGACCTGAAGAGCGCGCTGAAGGAGATCGAGTGGGCCGGCGTCGTCGACACCCAGGGCGTGGTGATCGCCGCCACCGGCGACGTGCTCGCCAACCGCTCGGTGGCGTCGCGGCCGTGGTTCACCTCCGGCTTCCTCGGCCCCTACGTCGGCGACGTCCACCGCGAGGTGATGCTCGGCCGCGATCCGTCGGGGGCGCGCGGCGGCGAACCGCTGCGTTTCGTCGACATGTCGGCGCCGATCCGCGACGCCACCGGCGACGTGCTCGGGGTGCTCGGCGCCTCGCTCGGGCGGTCGTGGATCGAGGGTCTCAGGGCGGCGACGCTCGACGGGCTGCGCAAGACGCGCAGGGGCATCGAGGTGCTGGTGGCGGGTCGCGACGGCACCGTGCTGCTCGGCTCCGACCGCGTGCCGGCGGGGACGCTGATCGACCTCGCGAAGTTCCACGGCGAGGACGGTTGGCGGGTCGAGGACGGGCGGCTCACCGGTGTCGCCCGGTCGCGCGGCTTCGCCGATTTCGGCGGGCTCGGCTGGTGGGTGCTGGTGCGCGAGCCGACGGCCATCGCCTTCGCCCCGGCGGGGCGGACGGCGGCCGGCATCTTCGCGGCGATCGCCGGCGGCGGCGTCTTCGCGGCGCTGATCGGCGCCCTGGTGGCGGCACGGCTGATGCGGCGGCTGAAGTCGGTCGCCGAGGCCGCCGATGATCTGCGGCTCGGCCGCGCCGCGGCCTTCCCGGCGCTCACCGGCGAGGACGAGGCGGCGCGCATCTCGCGCTCGCTCGGGGCGCTGATCGCCACGCTGCAGACCGCCAACACCGAACTCACCAGCCTCAACGCCGAACTCGATCAGCGGGTGGCGGCGCGGGCCCGAGAGATCGAGCGGATGGAGCAGGAGAACCGTTTCGCCGCGGTGGTGCGCGAGCGGCTCAGGATCGCCCGCGACCTGCACGACACGCTCGCCCATTCGCTCCTCGCCCTCCTCACCCAGATCCGCCTCGCCCGCCGCCTCGTCGGCGATCCGGCGCGGGTCGACGGCGAACTCGCCGCGGCCGAAGAAGTGGCGCGCGAGGGGATGAACCAGGCCCGCGACGCGGTGATGCAACTGCGCTATTCGCCGGTGCGCGACGACGGTCTCTCCGAAGCGTTGCGGCGGATGGTCAAACGGCTGCGCGACCGCATCGACATCGAGGTCACCGTCTCGGTCGACGATCGCGCCGCCTCGCTCGCCGACCGCACCACCGAAGCGGTGTTCCGCATCGTCGAGGAGGCGGTACGCAACGTCGAGAAGCACGCGGAAGCCCGTCACATCGCCATCACCGCGCGGGTGGTCGGCCGCGACGACGGCGACCATCTGGTGGCCGAGGTCGTCGACGACGGCGTCGGTTTCGACCCGCAGGAGACCCGCGACGGCCACTTCGGCCTCGTCGGCGTGCGCGAACAGGCCGATCTCGCCGGTGCGACGCTGGAGATCGAATCCCGGCCGGGCGAAGGCACCCGTGTCGGCTTCGACGTGTTGCTCTGAGTTCGGTCCTGCGAGATCTCGACGAGGTACGGCGCGGGCGTGCCGGAGGTGCTTCACCCCGCCCCTTCTCTTTCGTCGACCCTTCGCGTCACCGGATCGGGCCGGTTTCGGCGCCGCGCATGATCCTTCGGGACGCGCCTGCGGCGCTCCTCGGGATGAGGCGTCGGTGATTTCGGTGAAATCGAGGGTGCCCCATCCCGAGGAGGCGTCGGAAGGACACCGCCGCCAAGGATCGTGCACGGGAGCCGACCCGAGCCACCTCGAAATTGCGCGATGGCCCGAGCGTGAAAGGGAACTGCGAAGCGTCACCGCGCCCGACGGCGCGCGCCCGGCCGCCGCACCATCACCGGCGCCGACTTGTTCCGCGAGGTGCGGGACCTGAGGCTCGCCCTACTGCTCGGCGGGACGGCTGAGCCGTTCTGCGGTGCTCACTGCGGCCGTTGGTCGGCGCGGATGCCGTCGCGGACGGAATCGCTCGGGTGGAGGATCACCTTCTCGCCCTCGGCGAGCCCCGAGACGACGCGGGCGAAGCGCTGATTGCGTTCGCCTATGTCGATGCGTTTCAGCTTTGCGCGACCGTCGACGACGATGAACACCGCCCAGCTCTCGCCGGAGCGGAAGAGCGCGCCGATCGGCACCGTGACGACGTTCTCGCCGCGCCACACGACGATACGGGCGACGACGCGGAAGACGTGGCCGAGGCGGGCCCGTTTCTCCGGCGGTTCGACGAAGTCGAGCACCACCTTGACCCGTTGCTCCTCGATGCCCAGCGCCGAAACCTTGGTGTAGGCGGTCGGCTCGACCCGGCGCACCCTGGCGGCCAGCATCGGCTCTCCACCCCAGCTCTCGATGCGCGCCGTCTGGCCCGGCTCGACGCGGACGGCGTCGCGGGAGAGGAGATCGACGACGATCTCGAGATCGCGCGGATCGCCGATCTCGACCAGCGGGCTGCCGGCCGGCACCACCTGCTCGCTCTCGGTGATGAGCTTCAGGACACGGCCGCTGACCGGCGCACGCACGTCGATGCAGCAGGCCGACGACGCCTCGCCCCCCTGCCCCGGCTGGATCAGCTGCGCCTTGGCGCTCTCCAGCTCACGGCGGCGCACGTCGAGGGTGGCGAGCGCCGAGGCGACGGCGGACTCGGCGGTGGCGACATCGAGGCGCGCCTTCTCGAGGCTGCGCTCGGCGATGGTGTTGCGTTCGGCGAGTTCGGTGGCGCGACGCAGGTCGCCGCGGGCGAAGGCGAGCTGCGAGCGCGCCTGATCGACCTGGGCCTGGGCCAGCGACACCGCCGATTTCGCCGCCTCCACCGCGGCTTCGGCGACCCGGCGGGTGCGGGCGTCGAGGAACACCGGATCACCGGGTTCGAAGCGGGCGACGACGGTCTTCTCGGCGACGACGGAATCGCCGACGGTGAGCGGGCTCCTGAGCATCTTTCCGGCGGTCGGGGCGGAGACGGTGTAGACGTCGCGGATGCGGGTGACGCCCTCGTCCTCGACCGTCACCTCGAGGGTGGCCCTGCCGATGGTGGCGAGATCGACCAGAACCGGCCGCGGCCACAGCGCCCAGGCGAAGGCGCCGGCGACGGCGAGCGCCGCCGTGGTCCACACCAGTCGTCTCGTCCATCCGTCGGCCATGATCATTCTCGCGTCTTGAGGACTTCGATGAGGTCGAGCCGGTCGACCCGCCGCCGCACCACCAGAGCGGAAACCAGTGCGGCGAGGATCACCACTCCGCTCGCCTGGGCGTAGACCTCGGGCAGGACGACGATCGGCACCCGATAGAGCTCGCTCTCGAAGGCGCGAACCATCGCCTCGGCGATGCCGCGGCCGATCAGCCAACCGATCGGCTGGGCGGCCAGCGTCAGCAGCGCCAGTTCGGCGAGCAGAATCCCCGACACCTCGCCGCGCGACAGGCCGAGGACTCGCAGGCTCGCCATCTCGCGTCCCTGTTCGGAGAGCGAGATGCGGGCGAAATTGTAGACCACGCCGAAGGCGATGATCATCCCGAGCGACACGTAGACGGCGATCATGATGTACATGTTCTCCGCCAGCGTCTCGCGGAACTTCATCAGCGCGATACGCTGCAGAGTGACGAAGCCGGCGACCGGCGTCGTCTTGAGTTTCTCGAAGTAGGCCTCGCGTTTCGCCTCGTCGTAGGCGACGTGGACGCCGTCGATCAGCGCTCCTTCGCGCATCATGCGATTGGCGGCGGCGAGGTCCATGTAGGCGTCGAGGCCGAGATAGCCCTCGATGATCACCGTCACGGGCACTTCGACGCGACGCCGGTCGCGCTCGAGCAATTCGACCTCGACGAGATCGCCGACCTCGACGCGCAGGATGCGAGCGAGCATGTCGGAGAGCGCGATGCCCTCCTCCGGCAGGGTGACCGGTACGAAACCACGGCCGAGGACGCGGGAGAGATCGCCGCCGCGCGGCTTGCCGGAGATCGCCACCCGCCGCTCGACGGTGCCGTTGCGGATCTTCACCGGGATCGAGCGGTAGGGCTCGACGGTGAGGACGCCGGGCAGTGCGGCGACGTCGGAGAGCGCCGACCAGGAGCGCTCTCGGGCGAAGCCGATGCTCGAATCCTGGCGGTTGGCGCGGTTGAAGGTGACGTCGATCATCAGGTCGGTCGAGCCGAACACCCAAAGCGTGCCGACCAGCACCGAGACCGACAGGGCGATGCCGAAGATCGAGCCGAGGCTGCGCAGCGGCTTGTGGAAGATGTGGCGGACGACCATCACCAGGGTCTGGCGTACGGCGAGGAGCCGGTAGAGGCGATCGGCGAGGCCGTGGCGGTAGCGTGCCGGGGCCGGCGGCTGCATCGCCACCGCGGGCGGCAGCTTGACCACGGCGGCCACCGCGGTCGCCGCCCCGCCGAAGGCCGCGGTCAGCGTCACGGCGAGCGCGATGATCCAGGTGCTCACCTCCATGCGGAAGACCAGGAAGGGGAAGTGGTAGAAGTCGCCGTAGAGGCGGGCCATGCCGTTGCCGAGCCAGGTGCCGAACCCGACGCCGAGGATCGAGCCGATCACCGCGATGGCGCCGACGAACTCGAGATAGTGGGCGCCGACGGCGAGATCGGAATAGCCGAGCGCCTTGAGGAGGCCGATCTGTTCGCGCTCGAGCGCGATCAGCCGGGTGAGGGTCATGTTGACCAGGAAGGCGGCGACCAACAGGAAGATCGGCGGCAGGATCCGGCTCATCGCCTCGAGCTGCTTCATCTCGGCGTCGAGGAAGGCGTGGCTCATCTGGTCCTTGCGCCCGTAGGCGCCGAGCCCGCCGTAGCGGGTGAGCATGCCGTCGAGGCGCTGGACGACGTCGGCCTCCGAGGCGTCGCGCATCAGGGCGATGTGGACGGTCGAGAAGGCGCCGGTGAGATCCCAGGCGGCGGCGAGCGCCTTCTCCGACATCCAGACGATGCCGAAGCGGCGGTCGTCGGGCATCAGATCGCCGGGACCCATGGCGTAGACGAACTCCGGCGACAGGGCGACGCCGACGATCTCGAGCACGCGTTTGCGACCGTTGATCAGGGCGGAGAAGGTCGAGCCCGGCTCGAAGCGGTTGGCTTTGGCGAAGGGCTCGCTCACCACCACCTCGCGGTCGTCGCCGGGGGTGGGTTTGCGGCCGCGCACCATGTGCAGGAGGTCGAGGCGTTGCTCGCGCCAATCGGGCAGCGACACCATCATCGCCGACGCCGGCTCGACCATGCCCGGTAGATCGAGCAGCGCCAGCTTCGAGACGCGCGGCTCGACCGCCGCGACACCGGGAATGTGGGCGATCTCGTCGGCGAAGACGGCGGGTGCGCGGGTCAGATCGGCGAAGACGTCGGCGAAGCGGTTGCGCTCGTAGTAGGCGGTGCGGGTGTCGCGCAGCGAGGCGTGGGTGCCGACGCCGAGGATGAGGGTCGCCGCGCCCGCCGCCATCACCAGGGCGATCGCCAGCGCCTGCGGCCACAGCCGGACGAGATCGCGCAGGAGTTTGCGGTGGAGAGCACTCATGGCGTCACCAGGTGATCTCGGCCGGCGCCTTGCGCTCGGTGATGAGGTTGGCGGAGACGATGCGACCGTCGCCGAAATGGACGACCCGGTGAGCGATCTCCTGGATGGTGACGTTGTGGGTGATGACCAGGGTGGTGGCGCCGAGCTCGGCGTTGACCCTGACCAGCGCTTCGAGCACCAGGATGCCGGTCTGCGAATCGAGCGCGCCGGTCGGCTCGTCGCAGAGCAGGACCTCCGGGCGCTTGGCGATGGCGCGGGCGATGGCGACGCGCTGCTGTTCGCCGCCGGAGAGCTGGGCCGGGAAATGATCGAGCCGGTCGGCGAGACCGACGACGGCGAGCGCGTCTTCGGCCCGCATCGGATCACGGGCGATCTCGGTGACGAGTTGGACGTTCTCGCGCGCCGTCAGGCTCGGCACCAGATTGTAGAACTGGAAGACGAAGCCGACGTGATCGCGGCGATAGAGCGTCAGCTCGCGCTCGGACATGTCGGCGAGCGGGTGGTCGGTGAACCACACCTCGCCGGCGGTGGCGCGATCGAGGCCGCCGATGATGTTGAGGAAGGTCGACTTGCCCGAACCCGACGGCCCGAGCAACACGACGAATTCGCCGCGCGCCGCCTCGAAGTCGACGCCGCGCAGAGCCTGCACCTCCACCGCGCCGGTCCGATAGACCTTGGTGAGGGCTCGGGTGAGAAAGATCGGTCGGGTCATGGTCGACATTCGATCCGGGATCGGCGCCGACCTTACACCCGCATCCTCCGCTTGTCCCCCCGACGGAGCGCGGAGCCCGAGCCGGCCACGACGCACGCGCCGCCGTCACTCGACCTTCACTTCGACGGTCTCGGAGATCACCGAGCCGTCGTCGTCGTACCATTCGAACTGCAGTTTCGAGGTCTCCTCGAGCTTCAGATGAAAGGTCAGGAAGGGGTCGGCCGACACCGAGGTGTAGAAGTCGGAGGCGAAGACCTCCTTGCCGTTGGCCTTGCAGACGAATTTGTTGATGATCTTGCGCGGCAGCGCCTTGCCGGACTCGTCCTTGCGATTGCCCGATTCCATCGGGTGCTTGAGCAGGGTCTTCACCTGGAAGACCTCACCCTTCTTGACCGACGACGGCAGTCTGATGCGGGGCTTCTCGGCCATCTCGCGTGTCCTTCCGAACCGTTGGATCGGTCGCGGCGGTGACCGGGGCGTCCCCACCCGGTCGGGCCGCGCCGTGTTTCACCTCACCGCTGCGACGGCAGCGTCTGGATGTAGGAGAGGATGCCGCTCGCGGCTTCGCGCGGCAGCGCCATCAACGGCGGCATCGGTTCTCCGGGATGGCCGTTGAGGATGCCGTGCAGCGCCCGCCACGGATCCTGCGCGGCGATGCGTCCGAGCGGCGGCATGGAGCGGATCTCGCGACCGTCCGCTCCGTGACAGGGCGCACAGATGGTGTGGTAGTGCGAGGTGAAACGCTCCGCCTGTCCGCGCGACCGACGGGTGGTGCGATCGATGTACTCGTCCATGTCGAGCTGACCGCGCGACACGAAGTTGGCGAGGTCGAGCCGATCACGCGGCGACAGGAGTTTGGCGTAGCCGTGCAGCGGATCGGAGAAGCGGGCCATGATGCGCCCGGCGTCGGCCCAGGCCATGCCCTCGATGCCCTTGGTCGCCGGCTTCTGTTCGGCCGCCGCCGCGGCGCCCGCCTTGCCGCGATAGTCCCAGCCGTGACACTCCTTGCAGCGCCACGTGGTCCGCGGCTCGACGCCCTTCGGCGGGGTGCCGGAATAGGCCGGGTGGATGCCTTCGGGGACCTCGCGGCCGTTCTCCTTGTACCAGGTGTCGTAGAGCCGCCCGCCACGGACGATCGAGGCGAGGAGGTCGCGCGGCGGCAGGGCCTGGATATAGGCGAGGATGTCGACCAGCGTCGCCCGATCGAGCACCCGCAGCGCCGGCATGGTGCCGTTGGGATGGCCGTTGAGCAGGGTGTGCATCGACTGCCAGGGGTTCTCGCGCGCGACGTCGCCGAGCGGCCGGGCGTCGACCAGCGCCTGACCGTCGTTGCCGTGGCAGTTGGCGCAGATGGTCTGGAAATAGACGTTGCCGTTCGGCGCCCAGCCCTTGGCGCGCAGCGTCGTCGGCTCGATGGCGTCGTCCATGACGATCTGCCCCTTGGCGACGAAGAGGGCGAGATCGGCGATGTCGTCGGCCGCGAGGAAATCGCCATAGCGATGGGTGGCGTCGCCGAGGATCTTGGAGATCTCCCCGACATCGGTCCCGAACCGGCCGGCGATGCCGCCGACCAATCCGGTCATGCCGATGCGCGGTCCGGTGCCGTCCTTGCCGCGATAGTCCCAGCCGTGGCAGTCGATGCAGCGACCCGGTGGTCGGGTCGTGACCTCCTGCGACCGCACCGCCCGACGGAGGCTGTCGGAGCCGATCTCCTTGGCCCAGTCGTCGTAGAGGCGGCCGCCGCGGGCGATGGCCGCGGCTTCGTCGCCCGCCGCGCTGGCGGGCGCGCCCCCGATCCAGGCCGTTCCCAGTGCGGCGAGGAGCGCGCCGACGACGGCACCACGTGACAGTTTCATCTTCGTTGTTCCCGCTTCTCGCGATCCGCGCCCGGCGGCATCGAACTCGATCGCCTGCGATCCTCGAGGAATCGGCGCTCGATCGAGACCCGCTCCGCCGGCCGGATCGCCGTGGTCCGCGCCTCATACTGGGCTGATGAATTTCGGACTCGTCCGAAATTCATCAGCCTTACGGCCTGACCGGCCGACGCCCGTTCGGGCTTGCCTTCGCCCATGAAGTTCTGAACAGGTCAGAACTTCATGGGCTCGGTATCAGTCGCCCTCGTAGCCCTGCGGCAGTTCGTGGACGATACCCTTGTGGCAATCGATGCAGGTCTTGCCCTCCTGCATGGCCACCGGATGTTTCAACTTCGCTCGGCGGCCCTGCTCCTCGAGGTTCATCGCCCCGAAGTCGTGGCAATTGCGGCACTCGCGCGATCCGGTCGAGGACATCTTGGCCCAAACGCGCTTGGCCATGTCGAGGCGGTGTTCCTCGAACTTCTCCTTGGTGTCGATCGTCCCGAGGAGATGATGCCAGACGTCCTTCGCCGCCATGACCTTGGCCATCAGCTTGGGGCCGAAGTCCTTGGGCACGTGGCAGTCGTTGCATTCGGCGCGGACGCCGGTGCGGTTCTGGAAATGGATCGTCTTCTTGTACTCGGCGTAAGGACCGTTCTCCATCTCGTGGCACGAGATGCAGAACTCCAACCGGTTGGTGTACTGCGCGAAGACGGTGAAGCCGCCGAAGAACACCGCCGTGACGGCACCTCCGAGCAACAGAAGTCCCAGCGCGCCGCCCGTCATCCAGGACGGCACGAGCCATCGTTTCAACCCAGCGAACACGACACTGCTCCCCGGCCCGCGGGCGGAGCGCGCCGCTCCGCCCGCTCACCGTCGTTCGAGTTGGTCCTCAGCCCCAGATGTCCGCGGTGATGTTGCGGAACCAGCTCTGGGCGTAGAGGACCTCGCGCTTGCGGTCCTCGTCGGAAGCGTCGATCGGCGACAGGCCGCCCGAACCCTGCACTTCGGCGATCGCGTTCTTCTCGGCGTCGTAGGTGTAGACACCGGCGACGGAGAAGGCGTGGTTCTCACCCGCGATCGAGTAACAGGTGTTGACGTAGGCCGGGGTCGGCGCCGCCTTGCCGGACAGCATCGCCGCCACCGCCGCCGCGGTCACCTTGCCCTGCGAATTGGCGGCATAGCCGGACTTCGGCATGGTCGCCGCATCGGAGCCGTCGCCGAGCACGTGGATGCCCGGGATCTTCTTCGACTCGAAGGTGGCCTTGTTCACCGGCGCCCAGTTGCCTTCGGTCAGCCCCGCGTCGAAGGCGATCTTGCCCGCCTTCTGCGCCGGAATGACGTTGATCACCGCGGCCTTGACGGTGTCGAACTCGGTCTGCACCGCCATGCCGGCCACGTCGAGCGCCGTGGGCTTGCCGCCCTTGGAGGCGGGGACCCATTCGATCAGGCTCTTGTCGGTGCCGAAGCCGTAGAACTTCGCCCAGGCCTGCTCGAACAGCTTCTGCTTGGAGAAGCCGTCCTTGGTGTCGAGGATGATGATCTTCGACTTGGGCTTGTGGTGCTTGAAGTACTGGGCCACCTGGCTCGCCCGCTCGTAGGGACCGGGCGGGCAGCGGTAGGGGTTCGGCGGGGCGACCATGACGAAGACGCCGCCGTCCGGCATCGCCTCGAGCTGCTTGCGCAGCAGCGCGGTCTGCGGACCGGCCTTCCAGGCGTGCGGGATCTTCTCGGCGGCTTCGGCGGTGTAGCCGGGCAGCGCGCCCCAGGCGAAGTCGATGCCCGGCGCGACGATGCAGCGATCGTAGGGGAACTTCTGACCGCCCTGGGTGGTGACGACCTTGGCGGCGCCGTCGATGCCGACGACGAGGTCGTGGACGACCTCGACGCCCGCCTTGGCGAGGCCGGCATAGCCGAACTTCAGGCTGTCGAGGGTGCGCTCACCGGAGAGCACCTCGTTCGACATGAAGCAGGTGTAGTAGTCCTTGTTGGCCTCGATGAGCGTCACCTCGATGGAGGGGTCGGCCCGGCGGAGGTACTTGGCGGCGGTCGCGCCGGCCGGACCACCGCCCACCACCACCACCCTGGCGCCGGCGGCGCGGGCGACGTGGGGAGCGGCGAGCATGGTCGAGGTGGTGGCGCCGACACCGGCGATGAACTTGCGACGATCGATCATGAACATGTGACGAACCTCCTCGGGCTCACTTGACGCCGGCGTAGTAGTGGAGGATCGGCTCGAAGGCCTCGCGACCGCCCTTGTCCTTCATCAGGGCATCGAACTTGACCTTCTGCCGCTTCTCCGGCTCACGCTTGCCGTCGAGGAAGTCGGCGATCGAATACTGCAGGTAGGGAAGCATCTGCCCGGCGAGGACGCCGACACCTTCGCCGACCTTGCCCTCGTCCTCGTGACAGGACTCGCAATACTTCTTGGCCAGCGCCTTGCCTTCCTTCGCCTTGGCGGCGTCGACCTTCTGGCCGGGACGGTGGAACGGCTTGGTCTGGAAATGTTTGGCCATCGCGGCGATGTCGTCGTCGGAGTAGGCCTTGGCGATGCGCCCCATCACCGTCGACTGACGCTTGCCGGCCTTGTAGTCCTTCATCGACAAGATGAAGTAGTCCGCCGAAAGAGAAGCGATGGTCGGCGTCGCCGGACCGTTGCTCGACCCGTCGGTGCCGTGGCAACCGGCGCAGGTGTCGGCCATCATTTCCGGGCTCGCCTGCGCGAATGCGGCGGGCGCAAGCCCGATGGTGCCGGCCACGACGGCGACACCGAGCAGTCGATGGAAGCTCGACTTCATCATCTCGTTTCCCCCTTTTGATTCATTATCGAAGTCCCGCCGCTTTCTTTTCGAAGCGGTTCTGCGGTCGTCCGTACGTCGGTTGTTCGTCCTCCTTCGACTTCACCGTGCGACATCCCTCGAGTCGCGACGCCCCGGCACTCGCCTCTCCACATCGTGATCACGGATACCGACGTGTCGGCCGCCCGACGATCACCGAGCGCTTTGCATCGCAGCAAAAACACATGGAGCAACATCCGGCATCATGATCATATTTATATATTCGACTATAAATAAAGGCCCATTTTCACGGAAACGGCACATGTCGAGTGATATATCAGAGCCTCCCCGTATAGTGCTTCCACTAGTCTGACATCTCACGCAACGATCGGCAAATCCTCACGATTCCGCCAGAAAAGTGGCCGACACCGACCGCATCGGCAGCCGCTTCACTAGCCTTCCTCTCGGTCAGACCCATGACTCGATGGCAGTCGAAGCGGCGCTCGGATCGATCGCCGGGGGCGCCGGCATCGAGCCGACGCCTCTCCTCCTCCCCCCGCGGATACCCTCTTCGAGGCGAAAGGCGTGCGTGTCGAACGGCACCGCAACAAGGCGGAGAACTTCGAAGATCTTGCGAAGAGCGCTTGATCGGCGTCGGACATATCGTAATATGATGAATTACTGAAACACTCGATCGACGAGTGAGAAGAACGAGACGGCGAAACGCCGTTCGGGGGGAAACGGGACGCCGAGGGTCGCTCCGCCGAGATGCGGACGCGGCCATCGTGGTGTGCGATCTTCGCGCACGCATGCGGTCGTCCGACGTCACACACCCGACGGCTCTCACCACTCGCCCCACACGTCGACCGGCGTGCGAGCGTTTCCCTGGTCGCCAGCGACCCAGCGGTCACGTGGGCGGCGGTCGGGAGACGCGGAGCGGCGTTCCATGCATCCTCGGGGGAGGGAAAGAAGCATGATCACCATCGACCGTCGTCGGACGCTGGCGCTCGGCGCCGGCCTCGCCTTCCTCTCCGCGGCGCCCTTCGCCGTCGGCCCGGCGCTCGCCGCCAACGACACGGCCGAGATCGCCAAGGCCTTCCTCGGGGGGAAGGAGCCGATCAGGGGCAAGCTCGCCGTCGACCTGCCGGAGATCGCCGAGAACGGCGCCACCGTGCCGATCGTCGCCTCGGTCGCCAGCCCGATGACCGACGCGTCGCACGTCACCGAGATCCTGGTGTTGGCCGAAGCCAACCCGAGCGCCAACGTGGTGCGCTTCCGCTTCACGCCGTCCTCCGGCAAGGCGGACGTGTCGCTGCGCATCCGCCTCTCCGCCACTCAGAACGTCTGGGTGCTGGCCAAGACCAACGACGGCGAGGTCTATCTGGAAAAGAAGATGGTGAAGGTGACGCTCGGCGGCTGCGGCGGCTGACCCACCGAACCACGAGACACGCCGCGGCCCCTCGCACTCCGGACGGGACCGAGTGACCCGCGGCGAAACCGGGAAACAACGACGATCGAAAGCGGGCGCCTTCCCGAACGGACGGTTCGGCGGCGCACCGGCCCATCCGAGGGGGGATCCGCATCCATGGAGAATCTGCGTAGCCTGATCGCCGAGAACGCCGCCGTCGCGCTGGCGTGGGGCGGCCTGATCATCGGTATCGTCTTCGGCGCCGTGGTGCAGCGGACCAATTTCTGCACCATGGGGTCGCTCTCCGACATGATCAATTTCGGTGACGGCCGGCGCTTCCGCTCCTGGTGGCTGGCGACCGCGACGGCCATCGTCGGCGTGCTGCTGTTGCGCGGACCGGCCGGCGTCGACCTCTCCAAGGCCATGTATCTGTCGACCAACCTCGACTGGGCCGGCGCGGCGATCGGTGGCCTGTTGTTCGGCTTCGGCATGGTGTTCGGCGGCGGCTGCGCCAGCCGCAATCTGGTGCGTGCCGGCACCGGCGACCTGCGCTCGCTGATCGTGCTGATCGTCATCGCCATCTCCGGCTACGTGGCGATGGGCGGCCTGCTCGGGCCGATCCGCGCCGCCATCTCGACGGCGACCTCGATCGACCTGTCGGCCAGCGGCATGGCGAGCCAGAGCCTCGGCGCCTTCCTCGCGCGCTTCACCGGCGTCGCGCCGGGAAGCGCAGAGACGATCATGGCGGTCGTCGTCGCCATCGCCATCGCCGTCTACTGCTTCGCCCACGCGCCGTTCCGCTCGTCGCCGGTCCACATCGTCGCCGGTGTCGGCGTCGGCCTGTGCGTCGTCGCCGGTTGGGCGCTGACCGGCCTCGCCTACGACGAACTGGCCGACGTGCCGGTCACGCCGGGCTCGCTCAGCTTCGTCCGGCCGGCCGGCGACACGCTGGAATGGATGCAGCGCTACACCGCCATCCCGATCCCGAACTTCGGCGTCGCCACCGTGTTCGGCACGATGATCGGCGCCTTCCTGATGGCGGCGATGCAGGGCAAGCTCAAGCTCGCCACCTTCTTCGACGTGTCCGATACGCTGCGCAATCTCTTCGGGGCGATCCTGATGGGCATCGGCGGCGTGGTGGCGCTCGGCTGCACCGTCGGTCAGGCGGTGACCGGCGCGTCGACGCTGGCGGTCTCCTCGTTCATCGTCTTCGCCGGGCTCATCGGCGGCGGCATCGCCGGCATGAAGGTGCTGGAGAACCTGGACTGAGTTTTCCGCGTCGGCGGGCGGTGTGCCGCCCGCCGACGCGTCCCGAACCCCGAGACCCGCCGCGTTCCTCCAAGAGCGCGGCGGGTTTTTCGTCGTCCATTGCCCGGTATCAATGCGCCGGATCGGACGACGTGCTCTGCTTCTCGCCGATGCGGTGAGGAGAAGCTCGATGGCGGATCGCCTCCCGTTGCGGTTCGTGGCGCTGCTGCTGGTGTGGCTCGCCGCGCTCGGCTCGATCCTCGTGCCGCAGAACGCGGACGCGGCGGAGGAGGCCGCGGTCACCGTCCACATCTTCTGGCAGAAGGGCTGCCCCTACTGTGCCGACGCCAAGTCGGAACTGGCGCAGATCGTCGCCGGACGGCCGCGGGCCCGTCTCGATCCGATCGAACTCATGGCGAGCGACGGCGACGACGCGCTGTTCGGCAAGGTCTCGGAGCATTTCGGCATCGGCCAGCCGGCGGTACCGCTGGTGGTCATCGGCGAACACGTCTTCCTCGGCCACGCCGACGACGGCCGCAGCGGCCGCGCCTATACGGCGGCGATCGACGGCTGTCTCGGCGCGACCTGCCTCGACGTGGTCGCGGCGCTGCGACGGGGCGAGAGCCCGCCGCGCCCGCCGCCCTACGCCGAGGAGGAGAGCGCTGCCGTCTTCGTTCCCGACACCGTCGAGGTTCCGTTCTTCGGCACGGTGCGTACCCGTGACCTGTCGCTGCCGGCGCTCACCGTGGTGCTCGCCGCCGTCGACGGCTTCAACCCCTGCGCCATGTGGGTGCTGGTGTTCCTGATCGGGCTGTTGCTCGGGCTCGAGAACGAGAAGCGGATGTGGTGGCTCGGCGGCGCCTTCCTCCTCGCCACCGCGGCGATGTATTTCGCGGTGATGGCGGCGTGGCTCGAGCTGGTGCTGGCGATCGGCACGGCGGCGTGGCTGAGGCTCGTCGTCGGCGCCGTCGCGGTCGCGGCCGGCGGCTGGTTCCTGTGGGAGTTCAAGGCGAACCCCGACGCCGCCTGCCGGGTCACCGACGCCGACCAACGGGCGCGGCTGATGTCGCGGTTCCGCCGGGTGGTGGCGGAGAGCCACCTGTTGTCGGCGACGATCGGCATCATGGCGCTCGCGGTGGCGGTGAACTTCATAGAACTGATCTGCTCGGCCGGTGTGCCGGTGGTCTACGGGCAGATCCTGGCGATGTCGGATCTGACCCCCGCCGCCCACTACGCCCATCTCGCCCTCTATCTGACGGTCTTCATGTTCGACGACGTGGCGATCTTCGTCACCGCGATGGTGGCGCTCAAGGTCAGCGGGCTGACCGGCGCCTATGCCCGCTGGTCGCATCTGATCGGCGGCATCGTCCTTCTGGCGCTCGGCGCGACCATGATCTTCCGACCCGAATGGTTGGGCTGAGCGGGTCCGCGACATCGTGACGGCGGCGCGACGTTCGGCCGATCATGGCGTAGCCATAGGAGAGGCGGAGAATCGACACGATCGGCTCCACACGATGGGCCGTCCGGGCGGAATCGAACCGAGCCGCGAAGTCGGCGCCCCGGCAGACAGGAGAAGCGACCATGGCCGTCACACCTCTTCGCACGACTTCCCCGGTGCGCCGCGCCCCCCTCCCCGGCCGCGCCCTGCTTCTCGCCTCGGTCGTCTTTCTCGCCGGGTCGCTCGGTGCGGGCGCGGCGGAGCTGCCGTTGAGGCGCGTCGTCCTGTCCACCTCCGGTCTCGCCCAGTTCACCCATGCCGGGCCGGTGACCGGTGGATCGACGATCGATCTGCCGGTGCGCCTCGATCAGGTCGACGACATCCTCAAGAGCCTCACCGTGTTCGACGCGCTCGGGGCGGTGGGAACCGTGTCGCTGCCGGGACGCGAGCCGCTCGACCAGCTGTTCCGCGATCTGCCGTTCGACGCCAAGGCGCTCGACGGACCGCTCAGCCTGGTCAACGCGCTGGTCGGCGCCGAGGTCGAGATCAAGGGGCCGGTCGACGCCCGCGGCCGGATCCTCAGGGTGACGCGCGAGACCGTCCACACGCCGGAGGGCCGTGACGCCACGGTCCGCCATCGGCTGTCGCTGATCACCGACCGCGGCATCGTCCAGGCGGTGTTCGAGGAGATCACCTCCCTCGCCTTCACCGACCCGCAGACGCGGGCGCAGATCGACCGCGCCCTCACCGGGCTGATGGAGAACCGCGCCAAGGACCGGCGGACGCTGTCGATCGGATTGACCGGCAAGGGCGAGCGCGAGGTCGGCATCGGCTACGTCGTCTCGGCGCCGATCTGGAAGACGAGCTGGCGACTGGTGCTGCCGAAGGACGACGCCAAGGGAGCCAAGGGCGCCAAAGCGCGACTGCAGGGATGGGCGGTGTTGGAGAACCTCACCGGCGGCGACTGGAAGGACGTCGACCTGACGCTGGTCTCGGGCAATCCGGTGGCGCTGACCCAACCGCTCTACACCTCCGTCTACGGCAAGCGCGAGGAGGTGCCGCTCGCCGGCACCACCGCCCCGTCGATCGTCCCGCCGGCGCCGGCGCCGCGCATGGCGCGCAAGGCGGCGCGGCCGGGCATGGCGCCGGGCGCGATGCAGGAGATGGCCGGACGCGCTCAGATGGCGCGGCCCGTTCCCGCCCCGCTCGGCGCCGCACCGATGGCGTCGATCGCCGACGCGGTGACGACGGAGGCGGAGGAAGCGGCGACGCAGATGCTCTACCGCTTCCCGACCCGCATCTCGCTGGCCACCGGCCACACCATGATGGTGCCCTTCGTCGACCGCGAGATCGGCGTCGAACGGGTGTGGCTCTATCGGCCCGACCTGCACGAGAAGCGGCCGTTCGCCGCCGCGCGGCTGATCAACGACGGCGACACCGGCCTGCCGCCCGGCATCGTCACCGCCTTCGAGACCGGCGGCGACGGCGTCACCAACCACGTCGGCGACGCCCTGCTGCCGCAGTTGCCGCGCGGGAGCCAGAAGTTCGTGACCTTCGCCCTCGACACCAAGACCGAGGTCCGGCGCGAGGACATGGGAGAGCGTCGCACCGTTCTCGGCACCGCCGTCGACGGCAAGCTCACCACCACGATCAAGTCGCGGCAGGTGATCGCCTACGAGGTGACGGCACCGGCGGACGAGGATCGCGACGTGCTGGTCGAAGAGGAACGGCCGACCGGTTGGGCTCCGGCCGCCGAGATCACCGACGTCGAGACGACGGCGACGGCGTTGCGCCGCCACATCCGCGCCGCCAAGGGCACCACCGCCAAGTCGGAACTGGCGCTGGAGCGCATCGACCAGCAGATCGTCACCCTGACGACCCTCGCGCCGGAGGAGATCCTGGCGCGGGTGAGCGGGCTCTCCAACGAAGGTCCGGCGTTGCGTCAGGCGATCGACCAACTCGCCGAAGTGGTCGGCGACATCACCCGCGCTCGGGCGCAGAAGTCGCGGAACGAAGCGGAGCGCAAGAAGATCGGCGAGGATCAGGAGCGCATCCGCAAGAACCTCGCCTCGGCCGGTCAGTCCTCCGATCTCGGCCGGCGCTATCTCGACACGCTGCGCAAACAGGAAGACCAGCTCGCCGAACTCGCCAAGTCCGATCAGACCCTCGACGACACCATCGCCGCCAAACGCAAGGCGGCGGAGGAGATCGCCCGCAAGCTGAAGCTCTGATACCGAGCGGATGCAGTTCCGACCTGTTCGGAACTTCATCCGCGAAGGCGAGCCCGAACGGGCGCCGGCCGGTCGGGCCGTAACTCACGAAATTCGGACGAGTCCGAATTTCGTGAACTCGGTATGAGACACGAGGGGAACCGGTTCACCGCCGTCCCCCTCCGCTTCTCCTGCGAAGCCGGCGGTGGACAACATCGCGGGCTTCGACCACCTTCGGCCGGCGGTTCGCGGCGGAGGGAGAGGCATGGCGGTACGCTCGATCGTGACCCACCCCGACCCGTGCCTGAAGACCCGGGCGGCGGAGGTGGAGACGTTCGACGCCGAACTCGCGACCCTCGCCGGCGATCTCCTCGACACGATGCGGGCGGCGCCCGGGGTCGGCATCACCGGGCCGCACATCGGGGTGATGCGGCGCGTGGTGGTGCTGGAGCTCTCGGCCGAGGACGGGGTCCGGGTCTATGTCAACCCGCGGGTGATCGAGGCGTCGGGCGACACCAACCGACACGTGGAAGGCAGCGTGTCGATGCCGGGGATCGTCGAAGAGGTCGAACGCTCGGCGCGGATGCGCATCGCCTTCCAGGACCTCGCCGGCGTTCGTCACGAGGAGGAGGCGGACGGTTTCCTCGCCGTCTGCCTGCAACACGAGATCGACCAACTCGACGGCATCTTCTGGCTCGACCGGCTGTCGCAGCTGAAGCGCGACCGGGCGAACAAGCGATGGGACAAGGCTCGCCGTCAGGCGGGTCGCGGATCGTGACCACCGGACGCATCGGCCGACCGGCGGCGCGACGAAGGAGAAAGACATGAGCGACGACGAAGCCCTCACCCGCCGTCTCGAAACGGTGGAGGCGGCTCTCGCCCACCAGGAGCGCACCATCGCCGATCTCGACCGGGTCGTGCTCGATCAGTGGCGGCGGATCGAGGAGCTGTCGCGCCAGCTGTCGCGACTGACCGACCAGATGCGCGAGGCGGAAGGACGGCTCGACGCCGTGGCGCCGCCGGAGCCGCCACCTCCGCATTATTGACGATGGCTCAAATTACCGACCCTGATGGTCGGTGTTTCGTACAATTTCAGTCAACCTGTAGGAATTGCGGCGCTTTCCAGGGTTCACGGGGTCGGTGCAACTCCCTATCGACAAAAGTGGCCTCGAGGGTCGAAAATAGAAAAGTCGCAGAAATCAAGATCAGAACGACGCGACATGTGGAAGGAGACGAACATGCCCGAAGCGATGAGCTCGTGGCGGGGCTCCACTTCCGCCGCCATTCATTCGACACAGCGACGAACGAGGCCGATACTGGCTTCGACGATTTCGCTCGCGGTGATCTGCCTCACGACCACGGCCGTGTGGGCGCAACAGACGATGCAGCCCGGAGAGGCCTTTCTCACTCGCTTCTCCGGCGTGAGCGCCGGAGCGGCCGGAGCCGCGATCAACCCCTCCGGCACCGTCGGCAGCATCGTCGACATCCGTTCCCCCGGCCGCCCGCCGCAGGGTGAGCACTGGGTGGACGAACCGCAACACAGGCCGGTGACCGCCGCCGAAGTCGGCCAGGTCTTCGGCGTGGTGCTCGACGGCGCCAGCCCGCCGAACATCTATCTCTCCGCCACCTCGGCCTTCGGCCTCCACACCGTCCAGGGTGGACAGTGGATGCCCGGCATGTGGGGTCCCGGCGGTGGTCCGGGAACCATCTGGCGGATCGACGCCGCCGGTGGACGGGCGCAGCCCTTCGCCGACGTCCGGCTCAACGGCCGGTCGAACAGCGGCGCGAGCCTCGGCAACATGGCCTACGACAAGACCATCTCGATGATCTACGTCTCCGACATGGAGACGGGCATGATCCATCGGATCGACGCCACCTCCGGTGTCGACCTCGGATACTGGGATCACGGGACCGCCGGTCGCGCCAGGTTCACCGATGTGGAGAGCGGACAGAGCAGCAGCCTGCCGCCGATCGCCTTCGACCCGGCGTCGCGGGCCAAGATGAGCGACTGCGCCGCCGGTCCGTTCGACAAGACCCCGGCGTGCTGGAACCTCGCCCCGTCCGGACGGCGGATCTGGGGTGTCGGCGTCCGAGTGGCGCCGGGGTCGACCGATCGCCGCCTCTACTACGCGGTGTGGAGCGGCCCGGGTGCCGGTGCGAACTGGGACGGGGCCGACGAAACCGACAAGCGTAGTGCGGTGTGGTCGGTCGGTCTGACGTTCGACGGCGCTTTCGACGCGGAAGACGTCCGCCGCGAATTCGTGCTGCCCGACTTCTTCGTCGAGGCGAAGGACGTCGGCCGCGCCGGTTACAGCCGGCCGGTCGCCGACATCACCTTCGACGAATGCGCGAGCACCCCGGTGATGCTGGTCTCCGAACGCGGCGGCCATCGCAACCTCGGTCTCGGCACGCCGGAAGCCTTCGCCTATCCACACGAAGCGCGCACCCTGCGCTACGAGATGGATCAGGCCGGCAGCTGGCAGCCGGTCGGCCGTTACGACGTCGGCTTCTACGATCGGTACAAGGACGGCGTGCCCTTCATGAGAGCGGGCAGCGCCGGTGGTGCGGCCTTCGGCTACGGCTACAAGACCGACTTCTCGACCATCGACCGCAACGCCCCCGGTCAGTTCGTGTGGATCACCGGCGACGCCCTGTGCTCGCCCGACGGTCCGTGCCGCGCTCCGGATGGCGCAGAAGGAGAAGCCGTCTCGGCCTCCGCGATCGCGGCGGGTGCCGATCCTTCGGAAGTCCACGGCCTGCAGGGCCTGCCCGAGAACGCGGTGGGCGAACTGGCGCCGAGCGGTGCCTTCGCCGCCTATCCGCAACAGGGTGTCCCCTATGTGGCCTCCGGCCCCGATCAGTCCTACATGATCGACGCCGACCGCAACCTCGACGGATCGGGCGCTCCAATCCAGGAGGAATTCGTGCGCAACGACGCCACCAACATCGGTGACGTCGCGATCTACGCGATCTGCAACGCGCCGCGGGCGCCGCGCTCCACCGAACTGCTGCCGGTCATCCGTCGGCCGCAGATCGGCGTGGTGACGGTGATCGAAGGTCACGACCCGGTGCTCACCCATGCGACCATCGCGTCGCACGGAGCCCGGTCGAGCCACTACCGCATCGCCTCGCACAATCCGTGGTGGAGCCACGATCGGCTGAGAAGCCACAATCGTTGGCGGTCGCACGACGTGGTGGCCAGCCGGCCGCTGCATCGTCCGGTCGGGTCGTGGCACCGGCCGATCGGCTCGGCGCATCGTCCGATCGGTTCGCTGCACTTCCCACGCGGCTCGCTGCACAGGCCGATCGGCTCGATCCACCGACCGCGCGGTTCGATCCATCGTCCGCCGGGTTCGGTGCATCTGCCTCGCGGCTCGGTCCACCGGCCACTCGGCTCGCTGCACAGGCCGATCGGGTCGGTTCATAGACCGCGCGGTTCGATCCATCGTCCGCCGGGTTCGGTCCACGTCCCGCGTGGGTCGGTCCACGGACCGCGGATGACCCCGCATCGTCCGATCGGGTCGACACATCGGCCGCTCGGCTCGGCGCATCGCCCCGCCGGCTCGGTCCACCGCCCTCCGGGTTCGTTGATCCGGCCGCCGGGCGCGCTCCATCGTCCGGTCGGGTCGGTCCACCGGCCTCCGGGCTCGGTCCGCCGGCCGCCGGCCGCGGTGCATCGCCCGGCCGGATCGGTCCGCCGTCCGCCGACCGCGGTCCATCGCCCGGCCGGTTCGGTCCGCCGTCCGCCCACGGTTCGCCGCACCACCCCGCGGGTCCAGCGTTCCACCCCGCGGGTCCAGCGTTCCACCCCACGGGTCCAGCGCTCCACCCCGCGGGTCCGGCGCTCCACCCCACGGGTCCAGCGCTCCACCCCACGGGTCCAGCGTTCCACCCCGCGGATCCAGCGGCAAACGCCGGGGCGGTCCATGGGCGGTCAGCGGGTCCTCCGGCCGCAGCAGCCCCGGTGATCCGCCTGCCCTGAACGGGTGAATGCACCCGTTCCGAAGCGAACCAGACGGCCGCGGGCCAACCGACCCGCGGCCGTCGCATTCTCGACCGGTCACGACCGGAGATCTCGCGAGGTCGACCATGACGATCGCCACACCGCGTTCCGCATTTCTCGGGCTCGGACTGCTTCTCGGCCTCGGCGTCGGGCTCGCCCCGGCACTCGCCGAGGGACCCTCCCCGCCCCGTCTCGTGCCGCATCAGGGCTTCGTCGAGGACGTGTTGCGGAGCGGCGAGTTGCCGATCGACGACACGCGGGCGATGTTCTCCTGGGTGTTCTCGCAAATGCCGGACCGGGTGAAGGTCTGGCCGACGGAGAGCTACTGGTACTTCTCCTTCCTCCACCGCGGCGTGAAGTTCGCCGGCAACATCCGCCTCGACGCCAAGGACCGCGACGCCGGTAAGGTGCATTTCGCCTATTTCGAGGATCTCTCGGAATGGCGCGAGGAGCCGCAGATGTCCTACCTGCTGCTCGACGAGAAGCAGGGCGTGAAGCTCGAGAAGGTCGAGCCCTTCCTCTACCGGATGACGGTCGACGGGCGCTCGGTGCTGTTCGAGATCAACGACATGAAGGGGGTGAAGCCGCCGCCGGACGCCGTCTTGCCCGAAGAGACCTACATCGGGCCGGTGTTCGACGACAGCGCCGTGCGCTTCTTCCTGGTGTGGAACCCGAAGGCCAAGGTCTTCCACTACATCCTCGACGAGACCGGGCCGCCGCTCGAGGAGTTCCTCGGGACGCGCGAGAACGGGCGCACGCTGATCGGCAAGCGCTCGGGCTTCGCCTACTACATCGACCGCCGCACCGACCGGAAGATCCTGATCGGCGTGTTCGAGGGCAATTCGCGGGTCAACAACGCCTACGACGGACCGTTCGATCAGCTGCCCGACGCCTTCCTCGAGGGCGACACGCTACGCGACGCGATCATCGCCTTCGATCCCAAGATGAAGGGCAAGATCGACCGCTACGGCGGCCTCGCCGACGGATCGGGGCGCTTCCTCATCGCCCCTTACGCCTATTATCGCGACGCCGAGGATCTGGTGCCGTTCCACGAATGCGCCACCGACCCGGCCATCTCCAAGGAGAACTACGCCAAGTGCTTCTCGGTCGACTGGGACCGGGAGGGGCAACTCTCCGCCTACACCGAAGCGGAGAAGGCGACGAAGGGGAAGAAGGGCGGCAAGAGCGGCGCCAAGAAGCGGAAGGCCCCCCGCTGAACATGATCGAGGAGAACGACGGAGCGCCGCTTGCCGACGAGATCGGGTTCGACCATCTTGCCGGCCGGCGGCGCATCGCACACACGAGCGTCGGATGGAACGCACCGCGAAGCGGCGCGGGTTTCGGGGGACGTTCATGAGTCCGAGGTGGTCGGCGGTCTCACTCGCCGCGGCGCTCGTCGCCGGCTTCGCGTCGCAGGCGCACGCCGACGCGATCGATCGGCGCATCGACGCTTTGATGCGGAAGATGACGCTCGAGGACAAGATCGGGCAGGTCACCCTCGCCTCGATCGCCGAAGTCTTCGACTACGACAAGGTCACCTCCGGCGCCTACGGCAACGTCATGAACTTCGGCACCGCGCCGGAGTTCGCCAAGGTGCTCGCCGCCTGGCGCAAGTCGCGACTGAAGATCCCGCTGCTGCACGGCACCGACATCATCTACGGCAACCGCACGCTGTTCGTGCCGCCGCTCGGACAGGCGGCCTCGTTCGACCTCGCTCTCAACCGGGCGGCGTCGGAACAGGCGGCGCTCGAATCCGTCGCCGCCGGCACCAACTGGACCTATGCGCCGATGGTCGACCTCAATCGCGATCCGCGTTGGGGCCGCGTCGTCGAGGGCGCCGGCGAGGATGTCCATCTCGCCTCCTGTCTCGCCGGAGCGCGGGTCGAGGGACTGCGCGCCGGAGGGCTCGTCGCCACGGCGAAGCACTTCGTCGCCTACGGCTTCGGCGAAGGTGGGCGCGACTACGACGCGGTGGAGATGGGCGAGCCGTTCCTGCGCGACCGGGTGTTGCCGCCGTTCCGCGCGGCGATCGCCGCCGGGGCGCAGACGGTGATGTCGTCGTTCAACGCCTTCAACGGCGTGCCGGCGACCGCCAACCGCCATCTGCTCGACGACATCCTGCGGCGCGACATGAAGTTCCGCGGCCTCGTCACCTCCGATTGGGGGGCGATCGATCAGCTCAAGAACCACGGCCTGTCGCCGGATCCGCTCGATCTCACCGTCGCCACCTTCAACGCCGGTGTCGATCTCGACATGGCGTCGGACTTCTTCCGCAAGTACCTGCCGACGGCGATCGCGCAGGGGAAGGTGTCGAAGGCGCGGCTCGACGAGGCGGTGCGCCGGGTGCTGAGGGTCAAGTTCGAGGCGGATCTGGAGAAGCGCATGCATCTCGATCCGGAGGCGGCGAAGGCGGCCCAGGCGAAGCTCGACCGGCGCGGGCGCGAGATCGCGATCGAGATGGGACGGCGGACCACCCTGCTCCTCCACAATCCGAAGGACCGGTTGCCGCTCGCCGGGGTCAAGCGTCTGGCGGTCGTCGGCGGGCTCGCCGACAGCCCGCGCGACCACATGGGGCCGCATCCGGCGCTGAGCCAGATGGGCGACATCGTCACGCTGCGCGCCGCCATCACCGAACGGGCGGCGAAGGCCGGGGCGAGCGTCGACTATCTCGCGGCGTGCGGCGCCTGCCGTTTCCCGGCCGAGACCGACGAGGCGACCATCGCGGACGCCGCGAAGGCGGCGGGCGAGGCCGACGTGATCGTCGTCGTGGTCGGCGAGACCTACGAGGAATCGGGCGAGGCGGCGGCGCGTGCCGATCTCGCCCTCTCGGCTCCGCAGGTGAAGCTGGTCGAGGCTCTGGCGGCGACCGGCAAACCCGTCGTGGTGCTGCTGACCGGTGGCCGGCCGATGCTGGTCGAGACCATCATCGACAAGGTCGACGCCATCGCCATGGTGTGGTTTCCCGGCACCTACGGGGCGATCGGCGCGGCCGAGGTGCTGTTCGGCGACGTCTCGCCGTCGGCGCGACTGCCGCTGACGTGGCCGCGCTCGACCGGCCAGTTGCCGCTCTCCTACGACCGGCTGCCCACCGGACGGCCGGCGAGCGCCGACGACAAGTGGACCAACAAGTACATCGACATCGCCTGGACGCCGCGTTTCCCCTTCGGCTACGGCCTCTCCTACGGCACGACCACCGTCTCCGCCCCGCGCCTCGACAAGGCGACGGCGAAGGCGGAGGACACGGTGAAGGTCGTCGTCTCGGTGACCAATTCGGGCCGGATGGCGGTGCGCGAGACGGTGCAGGTCTATGTCAACGACGTCATCGCCTCGCGGTCGCGTCCGTCGCGCGAGTTGAAGGGTTACGCTCAGGTCGATCTGGCGCCGGGCGAGACGCGCGAGGTCGCGGTGCCGATCCGCATCGCCTCTCTCGGCTTCCACGTCGAGGACGGCTCCTACGTGGTCGAGCCGGGCACCTTCCGCGTCTTCGCCGGCAAGGACGCGACGGCGGAGGCCTTCACCGATCTCGAGGTGACCTCGGGTTCGAAAGTGCCGCCGTGGGCGGCGCCGATCCCTTGCGTCGATCGGGATGAAGCGGCGAAGCCCGGGAAGCGCCCCTGAGGCATTCGTCACGCGCTCGGCCATTCTCCGACCGCTTCCTCGACAAATCGACCGTGGTGGTTAGGATCACCGCCTTCGCGCCGTTCGAACGCCGGTTTCGACCGGTGCGGCACCACCCCATCGAGACGATCGAGGAAGAAGAATGAGCATCACCCGCATCGAGGTCGGTCCGCGCATGTCCCAGGCCGTGGTCCACGGCAACACCGTCTATCTCGCCGGTCAGGTCGCGGCGAACCCGGATGGCGCGTCGGTCGGCGAACAGACCCGCCAGATCCTCGCCCAGATCGACGCGCTGCTCGCCCAGGCCGGCACCGACAAGTCGAAGCTCCTCTCCGCCACGATCTATCTCTCGGACATCGCCACCTTCGCCGAGATGAACGCCCAGTGGGACGTCTGGGTCGTCCCCGGCGCCACGCCGGCGCGCGCCACCGTCGAGGCGAACCTCGCGGCGCGGGTCTACAAGGTCGAGATCGCGGTGATCGCGGCGATCTGATCCCGCATCGTCGCGGCCGTGGAGACGCGGCCGCGACGTCGCCCTCGTCCGATCGGCTCCGACGCCAGGAGGCGTGAATGCAGCGCATCGTCTTCCTCGAACGCGACACGCTCGCGCCCGCGGTGCGGGTGCGCCGGCCGGACTTCGCCCACGACTGGGAGGAGTATCCGAAGACGAGGGCCGATCAGGTGATCGAGCGGGCGAAAGGCGCCTCGATCCTGATCGTCAACAAGGTGAACATCGGCGCCGACACCTTCGCGGCGTTGCCGGACCTGAAGCTGATCGCCATGGCGGCGACCGGCACCGACTGTATCGACAAGCAGGCCGCCGCCGCCCACGGCGTCGCCGTCGCCAACATTCGCGGCTACGCGACGACGACCGTGCCGGAGCACACCTTCGCGCTGATCCTGGCGCTCGCCCGCTCGATCGTGCCCTATCGCGCCGACGTGCTCGGCGGAGGGTGGCAACAGGCCGAGCAGTTCAGCTACTTCACCTACCCGATCACCGATCTCGCCGGCCGCCGGCTCGCGGTCTTCGGTTCGGGCTCGCTCGGCGGCCGCGTCGCCGAACTCGGCCGCGCCTTCGGCATGGACGTGGTCTTCGTCGGGCGCAAGGGCGCTCGCGACGGCGGCCCGGGCCGCGTGTCCTTCGACGAGGCGATCGAGACCGCCGACGTCCTCACCTTCCACTGCCCGTTGACCGCGGAGACGCGCGGGCTGGTGGCGATGCCGGAGTTCCGGCGGATGAAGCGGCGGCCGATCGTCGTCAACACGGCGCGGGGTGGTCTCGTCGACGAGGTCGACCTCGAACGCGCCCTCGACGAGGGGCTGGTCTCGGCCGCCGGTCTCGACGTCACCCTGCCGGAACCGCCGCCGATGGACGCGCCGATCATGCGGCTGGCGCAGCGGCCGAACGTCATCGTCACGCCGCACACCGCCTGGGCGTCGATCGAGGCGCAGCAGGTGCTGGCCGATCAGATGATCGACAACATCGAAGCCTTCGTCGCCGGAAACCCGCGCAACCTCGTCGTCGGGTGAGGTCGCCGCCACCTCGCGGTTCGAGACCGACGCCGCGACGTCAGCGCGCCGCCTCGCCGAGGCCGCGCACCAGATCGGCGATCGCTTCGAGCTGATCGGCCAGCGGGTTCGTCCGCCGCCAGATCATGCCGACCGTCCGCGTCGGCCTCGGCTCGCGCAGGCGAACGACGGAGACCGGAGCCGATCGCGTCTCGATCGGCACGGCCATTTCCGGAACCAGGGTCACGCCGATCCCCACTCCGACCAACTGCACCAACGTCGACAGCGAACTGCCCTCGATCAGGCCGCCGGATCGCATCGTCGGAATGCCGCAATAGGCGATCGCCTGATCGCGGAAGCAGTGGCCTTCCTCGAGCAACATCAACCGCATCTCGGAGAGCGCGCCGGCGGTCGGCGCAGGATCGCCGTCCGCCCCGCTCGGACGGACCAGCAGGAACTCCTCCGAGAAGAGCGGGACCTCGACCAGCGACGGCTCGGAGATCGGCAGCGCGAGGATCGCCGCGTCGAGCCGACCGTCGAGGAGGTCGGCGACCAGGATCCGCGTCATCGCCTCGCGCGGGCGCAGGTCGAGCCCGGGATGGCGCACGGCCAACGCCTTGACGAAGGCGGGCAGCAGATAGGGCGCGATGGTAGGGATGACCCCCAGCCGGAGCCGGCCGGTGAACGGGGCTCGGGAGAACCTCGCCAATTCGTCCAGTTCGTCGACCGATCGCAGGATGTCCCGCGCCCGCGCCGCGAAGGCCTCACCGAGGTCGGTCAGACGGATCCGCCGCCCGCCGCGTTCGATCAGCGGCGCGCCGAGGATGTCCTCGAGCTCCTTCACCTGCAACGACAGCGCCGGTTGGGAGATCGAACAGCTCTCGGCGGCGCGGCCGAAATGGCCGAGCCGCGCCACGGCTTCGAAATAACGCAGATGTTTCATCGAGATCATGGTCATTAGAATATCCTATCAGAATTATTTGAAAATGAAATTTTTTCTAATCGTTCGAACATGATACCGGTTGTTCGTTCGACGATGGATCGACGTCGCGCAGCCCTCCTGGGGATGTGCCTCGGAAGGCGCCGACGTCGCAAACCCCGATTTCGAGACTCAGCGGAGGACATCATGAGTGGCAACGGAACCAGTTCGGCCGGGAAATGCCCGGTCATGCACGGCGCGACGACCGCCGGTACCAAATCGAACGCCGATTGGTGGCCGAATGTGCTGAACCTCGACATCCTCCATCAGCACGATCGCAAGAGCGATCCGATGGGCGGCGACTTCGACTATGCGGAGGCGGTGAAGACGCTCGATTTCGAAGCGGTGAAGGCCGACGTCCGCGCCCTGATGACCGACAATCAGGACTGGTGGCCGGCCGATTGGGGCAACTATGCCGGCCTGATGGTGCGCCTGGCCTGGCATTCGGCCGGCTCCTATCGCGCCGCCGACGGCCGCGGCGGCGGCAATTCCGGCAACATCCGCTTCGCGCCGCTCAATTCCTGGCCGGACAACGGCAACCTCGACAAGGCGCGGCGACTGCTGTGGCCGATCAAGAAGAAGTACGGCAACAAGCTCAGCTGGGCCGACCTGATCCTGCTCGCCGGAACGATGGCCTACGAGGCGGTAGGTCTGAGGACCTTCGGCTTCAGCTTCGGCCGCCCCGACATCTGGCATCCCGAGAAGGACGTCTACTGGGGCGCCGAGAAGGAATGGCTGGCGCCGAGCGACGAGCGCTACGGCGATGTCGCCGATCCCTCGACCATGGAGAACCCGCTGGCCGCGGTGCAGATGGGTCTGATCTACGTCAACCCGGAAGGCGTCAACGGCAAGCCCGATCCGCTGAAGACGGCGCTCCAGGTGCGCGAGACCTTCGCCCGCATGGGCATGGACGACGAGGAGACCGTCGCCCTCACCGCCGGCGGCCACACCATCGGCAAGGCTCACGGCAACGGCCGGGCGGAGAATCTGGGCCCGGCCCCTGAAGGCGCCGACATCACCGAGCAGGGCCTGGGCTGGATCAACCACACCGCCCGCGGCATCGGCCGCGACACCGTCACCAGCGGTATCGAAGGCGCCTGGACCACCAACCCGACCAAGTGGGACAACGGCTACTTCAAGCTGCTGTTCGACTACGACTGGTGGCTGCAGAAGTCGCCGGCCGGCGCCTGGCAGTGGGAGCCGATCGGCATCCGCGAGGAGGACATGCCGGCCGACGTGGAGGATCCGTCGATCCGCCGCAAGCCGATCATGACCGACGCCGACATGGCGATGCGCTTCGATCCGACCTATCGCGCCATCTCCGAGCGTTTCCGGCAGGATCACGCCCGGTTCAGCGAGGTCTTCGCCCGCGCCTGGTACAAGCTGACCCATCGTGACATGGGGCCGAAGTCGCGCCACGTCGGACCCGACGTGCCGGCGGAGGACCTGATCTGGCAGGATCCGGTTCCGGCCGGGCGCACCGACTGGGACGTCGCCGCCGCCAAGGCGAAGATCGTCGCGAGCGGTCTCTCCGTCGCCGATCTGGTGGCGACCGCCTGGGACAGCGCCCGCACCTTCCGCGGTTCCGACTTCCGCGGCGGCGCCAACGGTGCGCGTATCCGCCTCGCTCCGCAGAAGGACTGGGAGGGCAACGAACCGGCGCGTCTGGCCAAGGTGTTGGTCGTCCTCGAGGCGGTCGCCTCGAGTGTCGGTGCGAGCATCGCCGACATCATCGTGCTGGCCGGCAACGTCGGCGTGGAACTGGCGGCCAAGGCCGCGGGCGTCGACGTCGCGGTTCCGTTCACGCCGGGTCGCGGCGATGCCTCGCAGGAGATGACCGACCAGGACTCCTTCGCGGTGCTGGAGCCGATCCACGACGGCTTCCGCAACTGGGTGAAGAAGGACTACGCCGTCAGCGCCGAGGAACTGCTGCTCGACAGGGCGCAGCTCATGGGCCTGAGCGGGCCGGAGATGACGGTGCTCGTCGGCGGACTGCGCGTCATCGGCGCCAACCACGGCGGCGCCAGGCACGGCGTCTTCACCGATCAGGTCGGAGCGTTGACCACCGACTTCTTCACCAACCTGACGGACATGGGCAACACCTGGGTCCCGGTCGGGAACGGTCTCTACGAGATCCGCGACCGCCGCAGCGGGGCGAAGAAGTGGACGGCGACCCGCGTCGACCTCGTCTTCGGTTCGAACTCGATCCTGCGCGCCTATGCCGAAGTCCTCGCCCAGGACGACAACGCGGAGAAGTTCGTGAAGGACTTCGTCGCGGCCTGGACCAAGGTGATGAACGCCGATCGGTTCGACGCGGCCTGAGGCGGGGTCTTCCCGCCCGATCGAAACGACGCGACGCCGGTTCCATCGACGTCGCCCGAGACGAAGACACCCGCCGGACGAGGTCTCGACCTCGCTCCGGCGGGCGCATTTTCGGGGCGAGGCGCGGGTCGCTCATACCAGAGGCCGAAGGTGCTGGCGCACCCGGCTCTTGGAGACACGCGAATTTCTCATATGCGTCAGAGGCATGAGAAATTCGCGTCAGAAATACCGTCGGCCGTTTTCAATGGCCGATGGTATCAGTCCTCGTCGCCGTCGAGGTCCGGATCGTAGCTCGACGCGTCGAAGCCGAGCAGGTTCCACGACTGGAGCATGTGCGGCGGCAGCGGCGCGGTGACGTCGATGACGCCCTTGCCCTTCGGGTGCGGCAGGACGATGCGGCGGGCGAGAAGATGCAGCTTGTTCTGCATGCCGCCGGGCAGCTCCCAGTCGCGCTTGTCGAAGTACTTCGGGTCGCCGACGATCGGGTGGCCGATGTGGGCGGTGTGGGCGCGCAGCTGGTGGGTGCGGCCGGTGACCGGCTTGAGGCTCAGCCACGACAGCTTCTGGCCGGCGACGTCGACCACCGAATAGTGGGTGAGCGCGTGGCTCGCCCCCTCTTCGCCGTGACGGGCGACGCGCATCTTCTCGCCGTCCTTCTCCTCGTCGCGGGTGAGCCAGGTCGAGATCTTGCCCTGCTTGGGGTGGGGCACGCCGGCGCAGAGCGCCCAGTAGGTCTTCTTGGCGTTGCGCGAACGGAAGAGCGCCGCCAGTTCCGCCGCGACGAGGCGGCGCTTGGCGATCACCAGACAGCCGGCGGTGTCCTTGTCGAGACGATGGACGAGACGGGGGACGTTGCCGCGCTTGTCGACGAGGCTCTGGAGCATCGCATCGACATGGCGATGGACGCCGGAGCCGCCCTGCACCGACAGGCCGGCCGGCTTGTTCAGCACCATGACGTCGTCGTCTTCCCACAGCACCAGCGACTTCAGGAACGCCGCATCGCCCTCGAGCGGCTTCTCCGGCTTCGGTTCGCGATCGGGCAGGTTCTTGGCGTCGGTGGCGAGCGGCGGCACGCGCACGACGTTGCCGGGCTCGACCCGGGTCGAGGTCTCGCAGCGCTTGCCGTCGAGGCGCACCTGCCCCGTGCGCAGAAGCTTCTGCAACGCGACGTGGGAGAGACCGGGATAATGAGCCTTGAACCAGCGGTCGAGGCGCATGCCTGCCTCGTCCCCGCCGACGGTGATGTTCGCTACGCCTGCCATGGGATCCTCGTGAGGCCTCGTCATGACGGAAAGCACGCCGGGACGCAAGCGCGGGCGCGCCTCACGGCACCATGATGGCCTTCGTCGCCGCCATGCCGGCGAGGAGCGCCAGAAGCGACACCGCGACGGAGGCGAGCACGTAGCCGACCGCCGTCACCGCCGCGCCGCGCTGCCACAGCACGACGACGTCGAGCGAAAAGGCGGAGAAGGTGGTGAAGCCGCCGAGCAGGCCGGTCATGAAGAAGAGGCGCAGCGCATCCGAACCGGTGCCGGGCTCACGGGTCAGGAGGTAGCCGGCGAAGGCGCCCATCACCGCCGAGCCGACGACGTTGACCGTCAGCGTCCCCCAGGGAAAATGCGGTCCGAACCAGGCGACCGTCGTCAGATTGACGCCGTAGCGCAGCGTCGAACCGAGGCCGCCGCCGAGGAAGACGAGGAGGAGGAACTGGAGCTGCAGCGGCATGGGCGATTCCGTGTCGATGCGAGGTGTCATTTCAATGCGCCCATCCGCGCCGCCTGTCACCTGCCGCGTGGCGGAAACCGGCGAATTCGCGTTCGCTGATGTATCGGCGAGCGGCTTGACACCCCGGCCCTCCCCCTCCAAACATCGCGCGCCTCGCGGGCGGCCGTGACCGGTCGACGGCCGTCGCGCCCGCTACTCGGGTGCCGAGCGCCCCGCGACGAAGGAACGACATGAGCGACACGAGCCCGGAGCGCGCCGGGGGCGCGGACGGCGCCGACCGCGACGCGCTCGCCCAGACCATCGTCTTTTCCGGCGTCTCGGTCGTGCGCGACGGGCGCACGGCGCTCGATCGGCTGTCGATCGGCTTCGAGGAGACCCGCATCGGTATCGTCGGGCTCAACGGCTCGGGCAAGTCGACGCTGCTCAAGTGCATCATCGGGCTGGTGAAGCCGACGGCCGGGACGATCACCGTCGACGGCCGCGACGCGGTCGGCGAGGCGCGCGCCGTCCGCCGCTCGACCGGCTTCCTGTTCCAGGACCCGGACAACCAGATCGTCATGCCGCTGGTCGGCGAGGATCTCGCCTTCGGGCTGAAGAACCACGGCTTTTCGAAAGCCGAGATCGGGGCCCGCGTCGACGCGGCGCTGACGCGGCTCGCCATCGGCCACCTCGCCGACCGGCGCATCCACGAGCTTTCCGGCGGCGAGAAGCAACTCGTGGCGCTCGCCGGGGTGTTGGCGCTCACGCCGAAGACGGTGCTCTTCGACGAACCCACGGCGCACCTCGATCTGAAGAACCGGAATCGCTTGCGCGATGTTCTTCATGCGATGCCCGAACAGGCGATCGTCGTCTCCCACGACCTCGATCTCCTCGCCGACTTCCCGCGGGTCGTCCTGATCGAGGCCGGGCGGATCGTCCACGACGGCCCGGCGGCGGAGACGCTGGCGCGCCATCGCGAGGCGAGCCGATGATCGCCGCCCTCGCCCGGCCCGGCACCTCCGCCCTCCACCGCACCCCCGCTGCGCCGAAGCTTCTCGGCCTCGCGGTCGCGGCGACCGCCCTCTTCTTCGTCGACCATCACGGCCTCCTCGCCGCCGCTTTCGTCGCCGCGCTCGCCGTGGCGCGCTCGACCGGGGCGAGCTTCGCCGCGATCGGACGAGACCTGCGCGGGCCGGCCGTCGTGCTCGCCGTCCTCGGCCTCGCCGACTGGGTGATGGTCGATCGCGCCACGGCGGTGACCGTGGTGCTGCGGCTCGGCGCGATCGCGCTTCTCGCCCATGCGGTGACGGTGACCACGTCCACGGCGGAACTCGGCGAGGTGCTCGAGCGGCTGTTCCGGCCGGCCGAGCGCCTCGGGCTCCTCGATGCCACCCGTGCGGCACTCACCGTGACGCTCGCCATTCGCTTCGTGCCGTTGATCGTCGAGGAGGCCCGCGCCATCCGCGAGGCGCAGGCGGCGCGGGGGCTCGAGGGCTCGATCGTGGCGCTGGTGGTACCGCTGATGGTGCGGGTGATCGTGCGCTCGGAAGCGCTCGCCGACGCGATCGACGCGCGCGGTTTTCCGCCCGAACATGCCGTTTCATCGACCAACGAGCGCCGGTGAACCGGCCCCAGGAAAGGTACGATCGCCATGACCACCCGTGACCTGGGCCTCGTCGCCCTGATGGCCGCCGTCATCGTCGCCCTCGGCGCCGTGCCGGCGATCCCGCTCGCCGGCGGCGTGCCGATCACGCTGCAGTCGATGGGCGTGATGCTCGCCGGCCTCGTCCTCGGCCCGCGGCGCGGCGCGGCGACGGTTCTGGTGGTGATCGCGCTGGTGGCCCTCGGACTGCCGGTGCTGTCGGGCGGACGCGGCGGTCTCGCCGTCTTCGTCGGGCCGACGGCCGGCTTCCTCTTCGGCTGGGTCCTCGCCGCCTTCGTCACCGGCTTCCTCGCCCAGGTGCTCGAGGCGACGGAGAAGTCGACGCTGGTCCGCACCGCGCAGCTGACGCTTGCGGCGATCGCCGGCGGCATCGTCGTGCTCTACCTCTGCGGCATCCTGTGGCTCGCCTTCTTCGTCAAGATGGGGCTCGCCAAGGCCTTCATGGTGTCGCTGCCCTTCGTCCCCGGCGACCTCGCCAAGGCGATCGTCGCGGCCCTGGTGACGGTGAAGGTGCGTCAGGCGGTGGCGATCGAGCGGCGGTGAGGGGGTGGGTCCCGCTCCTCACTTCCCGTCGCAAGGGGCGGATCGAGAGCTGATCGAAGACGTACACGATGCTTCGAGACGGCGTCCTCCCGGACGCCTCCTCAGCATGAGGCGTTTGTTTTGGTTCGACCATTCATCGACGCCTCATGCTGAGGAGCGCTCGGAACGAGCGCGTCTCGAAGCATCGCGCCCCGACCTCACCCCCCGCCGCGCTCCCGTCTCAACCGCGCCCAGTACTCCAGCCGCTTGCGGATCTCGCGTTCGAAGCCGCGCTCCGGCGGATCGTAGAAGCGCTTGCGGCCGAGTTTTTCGGGGAAGTAGTCCTGGCCGGAGAAGGCGTCGGGCTGGTCGTGGTCGTAGAGGTAGCCCTCGGAGTAACCTTCCGACTTCATCAGCTTGGTCGGCGCGTTGAGGATGTGTTTCGGAGGCGGCAGCGAGCCGGCCTCCTTCGCAGCCCTGGTCGCCGCCTTGTAGGCGGTGTAGACGGCGTTCGACTTCGGCGCGGTCGCGACATAGACCAGCGCCTGGGCGATCGCCAACTCGCCCTCGGGGCTGCCGAGAAAATCGAAGGCGTCCTTCGCCGCATTGGCGACCACCAGCGCCTGCGGATCGGCCAGCCCGATGTCCTCGACCGCCATGCGGACGATGCGGCGGGCGATGTAGAGCGGCGATTCGCCGGCGTCGAACATGCGGGCGAGGTAGTAGAGCGCCGCATCGGGGTCGGAGCCGCGCACCGACTTGTGCAGCGCCGACATCAGATTGTAGTGGCCGTCCTGGCTCTTGTCGTAGATCGGCGCGCGTCGCTGGACGACATCCTGCAGCGTCGCCGCATCGAAGATCTCACCTTCGTGGGCGGCGCGCAGCACGTCCTCGGCGAGGGTCAGCGCGGCGCGGCCGTCGCCGTCGGCCATGCGCACGAGGACGGCGCGAGCCTCGTCGTCGAGCGGCAGCGGGCGGGCGAGTTCGGCCTCGGCGCGGTCGAGCAGCTTGGCGATCGCCGCCTCGTCGAGCGACTTGAAGGACAGGACATGGGCGCGGGAGAGCAGCGCCGCATTGAGTTCGAAGGACGGGTTCTCGGTGGTCGCGCCGACCAGCACGATGGTGCCGTCCTCCATGACGGGCAGGAAGCTGTCGAGCTGGGCGCGATTGAAGCGATGGATCTCGTCGACGAAGAGCAGCGTGCCACGCCCGAGCGAACGGCGACCGCGCGCCGCCTCGAACACCTTCTTCAGGTCGGCGACGCCGGTGAAGATCGCCGAGACCTGTTCGAATTCGAGGTCGGTCTCGTGGGCGAGGAGGCGCGCCACGGTGGTCTTACCCGTCCCCGGCGGACCCCAGAAGATCAGCGAGCCGAGCGAGCCGGATCGCAGCATGCGGGTGATGGTGCCGCCCTCGCCGACGAGATGGTCCTGCCCGACGACGTCGGCGAGCCGCTTCGGCCGCAGCCGATCGGCGAGCGGCCGCGGGGCGGCACGTTCGAGACCGGCGGCGGCAAAGAGATCGGACATGTCCCGAGTTCCTTTTCGGCTCCCTGCCGGTCGTTCTGCCTACCGACCCGGACCGCTCCTCTTCCGGCCCCTCGCGTGGCTCGGGGCGTTCGTCGCTCACGAAGCTCCACCGGAGCTTCGTGTCCGAGCCGCCGGCTCGGACCGCTCCTCACCCTCTGAACGCCAATCTCACCTGCTGGCCGTCGCGTTGGATGACCAGACGCCAGAGGTAGGTGTCGGCCTGCGCCGCCTGCAACAGGGTGCGCGTGTCGCCGATCCTCACGCCGTTGATCTCGAGGATCAGGTCGCCCTTCTGGAAGCCGACGCGCGAGGCCGGCGAGCCGGCGACGACATCGGCGACCGCGACGCCCCGCAAGTCGAAGGGCAGACGCAGTTCTTCGGAGACCGCCGGAGACAGGTTGACCACCGTCGACCCGGCGAAGGGCGACGAGCCCTCGATGACGCGTTGGTCGCGCGGCACGGTTTCCGGCGCGGCGAGCGAGGCGATGTCGACGACGCCCTGCGTCTTGCCGCGCCGCACCTCGACCTTCACCGCGCCACCGAGCGGACGGTTGCCGAAGCGGAAACCGAAGCTGTCGGGATCGTCGACCTCGTGACCATCGATGGTGAGCAGGAGATCGCCGACCTTGAGGCCGGCCTGCGCCGCCGGCCCGCCGGCGACGACGCCGGCAACCAGCACGCCCTGCGGCCGTGGCAGGCCGAGGCTCTCGGCGACGTCGGCGGTGACGTTCTCGAGGGTGGCGCCGAGCCAGGGGCGGCGCACCTTGTTGCCGGTCTTGGCCTGATCGACGACGAAGCGGACGGTGGTCGCGGGAATGGCGAAACCGATGCCGATCGAGCCGCCGGACTTCGAATAGATCGCCGAGGGCACGCCGACGAGGCGGCCCTGGAGATCGACCAGCGCGCCGCCGGAGTTGCCGGGATTGATCGCCGCGTCGGTCTGGATGAAGAAGCGATAGTCGGCGACGCCGACCTGGGTGCGGGCGAGCGCCGAGACGATGCCCTGGGTCACCGTTTGGCCGACGCCGAAGGGATTGCCGATGGCGAGCACCAGATCGCCGACCTGGAGGCCCTCGCTGTCGCCGATCTCGGCGAAGGGATAGTCGCCCTTGTCGCGGATCTTGATCACCGCGAGGTCGGTGCGCTCGTCCTTGAGGACGATGTCGGCCTCGAACTCGCGCTTGTCGGCGAGCGCCACCTTCACGTCGGTGGCGTCCTTGATGACGTGGTGGTTGGTGACGATCAGGCCGGAGCGGTCGACGATGGTGCCGGAGCCGAGCGACGATTCCATCCGCGACCGCGGCATGCCGCCGCCGCCGAAGAACTGGCGGAACAGCGGATCGTCGAAGAGCGGCGACATCGCCTGTTGCTGCACCTTGCGGGTGGCGTAGACGTTGACGACCGCCGGGGCGACCTTGCGGACGATCGGCGCGAAGGACAACGCGATCTGGGCACGGTTCTCGGGCACCACGGTGGTCTGGGCGATCGCGGCGATCGGCGCGACGAACAGCGCCGCGAACGCGAGGGAAACGAGGGTCTTCGCCTTCATCGAACGATTCTCCGAATGGTCGTCGAGATGTAGGACGTCGGGCGGGCGCGCGCCAGTCGCGGCGCTCGTGTGGGGACTTCTCCTTGCCCTCCCCTCGTGGCGAAAACGCGGAAGAGGGCGGCCGAGCCGCCCTCTTGCTTCATCTCGTCGCGAGCCGTCGCTCAGAGGTGCTGGCCGTTGACGCCGGCGAAGACCGCAGCGTAGGCGCCGCGCTCGGCGGCGTGGCGCAGCGTCCGGCAGCGCTCGACGATCACTTCCGGCGGGGTCGGCTCGGCCGAGAGGATGCCCATGACCTCGGTGATGAAATCGGCGAGCGGCATGGCATTCGGATCGGACGCCTGGAAGTCGCCGAGCAGCGTCGTCTGGACATAGGGCGGCGCCAGTTCGACCACCTCGACCGAGGTGCCCGCCAACTGATGGCGCAGCGACTCGGAGTAGGAGTGCAGCGCCGCCTTGGTCGCCGAATAGGTCGGCGTCGCCGCCAGCGGCACGAAGGCGAGGCCGGAGGTGACGTTGATCACGGTCGCCCGCGGTCGGCTCGTCAGATGCGGCAACAGGTGCGCCGTCAGCCGGATCGGGCCGAGCAGGTTGGTGACGACGGTCGCCTCGGCGTCGGCGAGATGAGCGGGCGTGGTGACGTCCTCCCTGCGCATGATGCCGGCGTTGTTGACCACCCCGTCGAGATCCGGGTGGGCGGCGACCAGGCGGGCGGCGAAATCGGCGATCGCCTCGGCGCTGGTCACGTCGAGGACCATCGACGCCATGCCGGGGTTCACCGCCGTGACTTCGGCGAGCAGATCGGCGCGACGGCCGGCGATGATCACCCGGGCGCCGCGGGCGTGGAGCGCTTCGGCGAGGCCGCGGCCGATGCCGCTGGCGCCGCCGGTGACGAGGAGGGTGCGGTCTTCGAACTTCATGGGTGGCCCCTTTCTTCGGTTGCGTGAGGCAAGAATAGGATCCATGCTCTCTATTGGTAAGAAGGCACTCGAAATATCTATACTTACCAGAAAGAGAGTGTCGAATGACGGACAAGTCGCAGGCCGACTCGCTCTTCGCCCCGGCGTGCAACAGCCCCTCGCCCGAGGACCCCGCGGTCGAGGCGCTGGTGACGGCGATCATCGGTCAGGTGGCGGACAAGTGGACGCTCTTGATCCTCGAGGCGCTGACCGAGGGCGGCGTCATGCGCTTCGGCCGGATCGGCAAGGCGGTCGGCGACATCAGCCAGAAGATGCTGACCAAGACCCTGCGCGACATGGAGCGGCTGGGGCTCGTCTCCCGCACCGTCCATCCCGTGGTGCCGCCGCACGTCGACTACGCGCTGACCGACCTCGGTCACTCGCTCGGCGCGGCCTTCTGCGGGGTGTGGACCTGGGCGGCGGAGAACCGCGAACGGATCGACGCGGCACGGGCGGCGTTCGATGCGCGAGAACGGCGGTGATCGAGGTGCGATGTCCGTGAGCGATGGTTCGAGACGGAGCACCGCCCCGAAACAGGTGCATCGGCCCCGAATGCGAAAAGGGCGCCCTCGCGGGCGCCCTTCGAATTCTCACCGAGGCGAGCCGATCACTCGGCCGCTTCTTCGGCCTCGCGGCGGGCGCGGTCCTCGGCGCCCTTGGCGGCGACGTCGCGATCGACGAACTCGATGACGCCGACGGCGGCGTTGTCACCGTGACGGAAGCCGGCCTTGAGGACGCGGGTGTAGCCGCCGTTGCGGTCCTTGTAGCGCGGGCCGATGACGTCGAAGAGCTTCTTGACGGCCTTCTCGTCGCGGATCTGGGCGACGGCGTTGCGGCGGGAGTTGAGGTCGCCGCGCTTGGCCAGCGTCACCAGCTTCTCGACGATCGGACGCAGGTCCTTCGCCTTCGGCAGGGTGGTGACGATCTGCTCGTGGGTGATGAGGGAGGCCGCCATGTTGGCGAACATCGCCTTGCGATGTTCCCAGGTGCGGTTGAACTTGCGGCCAGCGTTGCCGTGACGCATCGGTCTTCTCCGGGTGCTGCGGGCCGGGTCTCCCCTGCCCTCGTGCGGCGATCTCGCGATCGGCGCTGCGGTGGTCGGTTCTCCCGTACGCGACGGGAGCCCCGGTTCGTCACCGTGGCACCCCGGGTATTGTGCGTCCGGGCTTGGAAGTCTCTGTAACCCTCCCCTCCGACAACACCGGGCCGTTCGAGGAGTGTGGGACCGGGGCGAACCCCGATCCGAATTTCGAGAGGCGTCTTACAGCCTCGAGAACCGCTCGAGAAGTCCCCTTTCGGGAAAAACTCAGAGCTGGTGATCTTCGTAGCGCTTGGCGAGCTCTTCGATGTTCTCCGGCGGCCAGTTGGTGACCTCCATGCCGAGATGGAGACCCATCTGGGCGAGAACTTCCTTGATCTCGTTGAGCGACTTGCGGCCGAAGTTCGGGGTGCGGAGCATCTCGGCTTCGGTCTTCTGGATGAGGTCGCCGATGTAGACGATGTTGTCGTTCTTCAGGCAGTTCGCCGAACGCACCGACAGTTCGAGCTCGTCGACCTTCTTGAGCAGCGCCGGGTTGAAGGCGAGCTCCGGGATCTTCTCCTCGACCTCGGCCTTCCGCGGCTCTTCGAAGTTCACGAAGATCGCCAGCTGGTCCTGCAGGATGCGGGCGGCGTAGGCGACCGCGTCGTCCGGCGAGACGGAACCGTCGGTCTCGACCGACAGCGTCAGCTTGTCGTAGTCGAGAACCTGGCCCTCACGGGTGTTCTCGACCTTGTAGGAGACCTTCTTGACCGGCGAATAGAGGCTGTCGACCGGGATCATGCCGATCGGAGCGTCCTCGGGACGGTTGCGGTCGGCCGGGACGTAGCCCTTGCCGGTGGCGACGGTCAGCTCCATGCGGATCTCGGCGCCCTCGTCGAGGGTGCAGATGACCAGCTCCGGATTGAGGATCTCGATGTCGCCGACGGTCTGGATGTCGCCGGCGGTGACGACGCCCGGGCCCTGCTTGCGCACGACCATGCGCTTGGGACCCTCGCCCTGCATCTTGACCGAGATCTCCTTGATGTTGAGGACGATGTCGGTCACGTCCTCACGCACGCCGGGGATCGAGGAGAACTCGTGCAGGACGCCGTCGATCTGGACGGCGGTCACGGCCGCGCCCTGGAGCGAGGACAGAAGCACGCGGCGCAGCGCGTTGCCGAGGGTGAGGCCGAAGCCCCGCTCCAGCGGCTCGGCGACCACGGTGGCGAGACGCTTGGCGTCGTCGCCGGGCTTCACCTCGAGCTTGTTCGGGCGGATCAGCTCTTGCCAGTTCTTGTGGATGGTCACGTTCGCACCTCGAAGGGCTCGCGGCGGGATATCGGTGGCGTCTTCCACCCTGCCCGCCTTCCGGCCCTGGTTCGTGATCTGAAAACGACGATGCGGCGGGGAGACGACCCGCCGCTCGAAACCCGAGACGCGCGGCTACCGCGCGTCTCGGAGAAGAGCAACATCAGACGCGACGACGCTTGCGCGGACGGCAACCGTTGTGCGGGATCGGGGTGACGTCGCGGATCGAAGTCACCATGAAGCCGGCCGCCTGGAGAGCGCGCAGCGCGGATTCACGGCCCGAACCGGGGCCACGGACTTCCACCTCGATGGTGCGCATGCCGTGCTCGGCGGCCTTGCGGGCGGCGTCTTCGGCGGCGACCTGGGCGGCGTAGGGGGTCGACTTGCGCGAGCCCTTGAAGCCGAGAGCACCGGCCGACGACCAGGAGATCGTGTTGCCCTGCGCGTCGGTGATGGTGATCATGGTGTTGTTGAACGTGGAGTTCACGTGAGCGACGCCCGACGTGATGTTCTTGCGTTCACGACGGCGAACGCGGGTGGCTTCCTTGGCCATGGACTGTCCTTACCTTCGATCTCTACACCGCCGTAATGCCGGCGGCTCCACCGGGACGATCGCCTCTCGGCGGCGCCCCTCGAATCTGCTTCCGTCGGTCGCCGTCGACCGACGAAATCACTTCTTCTTGCCGGCGATCGGCTTGGCCGGACCCTTGCGGGTGCGGGCATTGGTGTGGGTGCGCTGACCGCGGACCGGAAGGCCGCGACGATGGCGCAGGCCGCGGTAGCAGCCGAGGTCCATCAGGCGCTTGATGTTCATCGCCACGTCACGACGCAGGTCGCCTTCGACCATGTAGTCGCGGTCGATGACTTCGCGGATCTGCAGCACCTCGGCGTCGCTGAGGTCCTGGACGCGACGGTCGTACGCGATGTTGACCTTCTCCATGATCTCGTCGGCCTTCTTGGGGCCGATGCCATGGATGTACTGGAGCGCGATGACGACGCGCTTGTTGGTCGGAATGTTCACGCCTGCGATGCGGGCCACGGTCTCTCTCCAGATTACGTCCGCGAGAGCACCATCCGATGCGCTCGGGTCATTTGCCGTCACCGAACCCGTTCGGACGCGAACAGATCGGCAGCCGGACACTCCACGTTTCCGGCGCCGATCGCGGATTCAGCGATGTGGCCGGTGTGATAACGGATTCCAGGACCGGGTGCAACCACTCGGTCCTGGAATCCGGCGCGCGCGGCGCGGGTCTCGGAAAGCCTCGGCGCGTATCGCCGCGCCGAGGAAATTCGCTCCGCTTCAGGCGCCGAGAACGGCACCGATGGCGGCGGTGACCTCGTCGATCGACGCCATGCCGTCGACGGTCTTCAGCTCGCCGGTCGAGGCGTAGTAGCTCGACAGCGGCGCGGTCTTCTCCTGGTACTCGCCGAGCCGCTTGCGGAAGCTCTCGGGATTGTCGTCGGCACGCGGGATGCCGCCGGCAGCGAGGGTTTCCTTGACGCGGTTCTCCATGCGGGCGACGAGCGCGTCCGTATCGACCACCAATTCGACGACGGCGTCGAGCTTCATGCCCTTCGAGGCGAGCATCCTGGTCAGCGCCTCGGCCTGCGGCACGGTGCGCGGGAAGCCGTCGAGGATGAAGCCGTTGGCGCAGTCCTTCTCGTCGATGCGATCGGAGACGACGCCGATGACGATGTCGTCGGAGACGAGACCTCCGGCTTCCATCACCGCCTTGGCCGCGAGACCGACCGGCGTGCCGGCCTTGACGGCGGCGCGCAGCATGTCGCCCGTCGACAACTGCACCAAGCCGTGCTTCTCGACCAGCCGGGCGGCCTGCGTTCCCTTACCGGCGCCCGGCGGTCCGAGCAGAATGAGCCTCATCGACGTCCTCCCCTGAGCTTCGCCCGCTTGATCAGTCCTTCGTACTGATGAGCGAGCAGGTGTCCCTGAATCTGCGACACCGTGTCCATGGTCACCGAGACCACGATCAACAGCGACGTGCCGCCGAAATAGAACGGGACACCCGTCCAGGAAATGAGGAATTCGGGTAATAGACACACGAGCACGATGTAGATCGCACCGAGCACGGTGATGCGGGTGAGCACATAGTCGATGTACTCGGCGGTGCGCTCGCCCGGGCGGATGCCGGGGATGAAGCCGCCGTGCTTCTTCAGATTGTCGGCGGTGTCGGTCGGATTGAAGACGATCGCCGTGTAGAAGAAGCAGAAGAAGATGATCAGCGCCGCGTACATGACCATGTAGAGCGGCTGACCGTGGCCGAGCAACGCCGTCACCGTGGTCAACCAGCCCGAGGTCTGTCCCGACTGGAAGTTGGCGATGGTCGCCGGCACCAGCAGCAGCGACGAGGCGAAGATCGGCGGGATGACGCCGGCGGTGTTCAGCTTCAGCGGCAGGTGCGAGGACTGCCCCTGCATGATCTGATTGCCGACCTGGCGCTTCGGGTACTGGATGATCAGGCGGCGCTGGGCGCGCTCGAAGAACACCACGACGCCGACGACGACGATCGCGACGATGATGATGCCGAGGATCGCCACCGTCGAGATCGCGCCCTGACGGCCGAGTTCGAGGGTGCCGGCGATGGCACTCGGCAGGCCCGCGACGATGCCGGCGAAGATGATCAGCGACGTACCGTTGCCGATGCCGCGCGAAGTGATCTGTTCACCCAGCCACATCAGGAAGAGCGTGCCGCCGACCAGCGTGATGGTCGCGGTCAGACGGAAGAACATGCCCGGCGTGGCGACGACGCCGGTGGCGCCCTCGAGGCCGACGGCGATGCCCCAGGCCTGGAAGATCGCCAGGATCACCGTCAGGTAACGGGTGTACTGGTTGAGCTGCTTGCGGCCCGATTCGCCTTCCTTCTTCAGCGCTTCCCACGACGGAATGACCGTCGTCATCAGCTGCACGATGATCGAGGCGGAGATGTAGGGCATGATCCCCAGCGCCAGGATGGCCATTCGGCCGACCGCGCCGCCGGAGAACATGTTGAACAGGCCGATGATGCCGGTCTGGGCGTTCTGGAACGCCTTTGCGAGCGCGCCGGCGTCGATGCCCGGCAGCGGCAGGTAGGTGCCGAGCCGATACACGAGAAGCGCACCCAGCGTGAACCAGATGCGCTTCTTGAGTTCCTCGGCCTTGCCGAAGGCACCCCAGTTGAGGTTGGCTGCGAGCTGTTCGGCAGCGGAAGCCATGGTCCACTCGTCTCCGGTGCTGCTGTCGAGGAGCCGTCTCGAAGCCCCCGCGAAGAGGGTCCCCCAGACGACGACGGGGCGACGTCGGATCCTCAGGACCCTCGATCGCCCCCGTATCGGTTATCCGATCCTGTGGTCGCGCGCCACCCCCGAGGGTATCGCACGCGAACATCCGCGGGGGCGGCCGATCACTCGGCCGCTTCCGCCTTCTTCTTCTCGGCGACGGCGACCTTGCCGCCGGCCTTCTCGACCGCCGCGATCGCCGGGGCGGAGCCGCCCGCGATCTCGAAGGTCAGCGCGCCCTTGGGCTCGCCCGGACCGATGAGACGGACACCGTCCTTGACGCGGCGGATCACGCCGGCGGCCTTGAGGGCCTCCGCGGTGATCGCGCTCTTGGCGTCGAGCTTGCCGGCGTCGATCGCCGCCTGGACGCGGGCCACCGAAACCTCGTTGTAGTCGAGGCGGAAGATGTTGTTGAAGCCGCGCTTCGGCAGGCGGCGATGCAGCGGCATCTGACCACCTTCGAAGCCCTTGACGGCGACGCCGGAGCGCGCCTTCTGGCCCTTGACACCCTTGCCCGACGTCTTGCCGAGGCCGGAGCCGATGCCGCGACCGAGGCGCTTGCCCTTCTTGGCGGCGCCGATGTTGTCGGAGATCTCGTTGAGCTTCATCGCTCGGTCCTTTCTCAGTTCTCGTCGACGACGCGAACGAGATGGGCGACCTTGGCGATCATGCCGCGCACCGCCGGAGTATCCTCCAGGGTCGAGCGACGATGACGCTTGTTGAGGCCGAGGCCGATCAGGGTCTTCTCCTGGACGTCCGGCCGGCGGATCGGGCTACCGACCTGCTCGATCGTGATGGTCTTCGACATGGGTCCTGCCCCTGTGTTCTTCAATACCGGCCGCGTCCCCTCCCCTCACGAAGAGGAGACCGCCGGTCCGTCTCACGCGTCCGCCGAGGCGTCCGCGCCCTCGGAGCCGCGACGGGCCTGGAGGGTCGAAACCTTCATGCCGCGGCGAGCGGCGACGGAGCGCGGGCTGTCTTCGGCCTTGAGCGCATCGAACGTGGCCCGCACCATGTTGTACGGGTTCGACGAGCCCATCGACTTCGCCACGACGTCCTGGACGCCGAGGGTCTCGAAGACGGCGCGCATCGGGCCGCCGGCGATGATGCCGGTACCGGCCGGAGCCGCACGGACGACGACCCGGCCGGCGCCATGATGGCCGACCACGTCGTGATGGAGGGTGCGACCCTCGCGCAGCGACACGCGGATCATGCCGCGCTTGGCCGCTTCGGTGGCCTTGCGGATCGCCTCGGGCACCTCGCGAGCCTTGCCGTGGCCGAAGCCGACGCGGCCCTTCTGGTCGCCGACGACGACGAGGGCGGCGAAGCCGAAACGACGGCCGCCCTTCACCACCTTGGCGACGCGGTTGATGTGCACCAACCGGTCGACGAATTCGCTGTCGCGTTCTTCCCGCTCACGCGTTGCCATGTCTGTTCTTCCCTCGAGCGCAGCCCTCGCGGCGCGCCATGGATTTTGATCAGAAGTCGAGGCCACCCTCACGGGCGGCGTCGGCGAGAGCCTTGACCCGGCCGTGGTAGATGAAGCGTCCGCGGTCGAACACGACCTGCTTCACACCGGCGGCCAGCGCCCGCTCGGCGACGAGCTTGCCGACGGCTTCCGCCGCGGCCTTGTCGGCACCGGTCTTCAGGCTGCCCTTGAGCGAGGTTTCCAGGGTCGACGCGGCGGCGACGGTCTTGCCGTTCGCATCGTCGATGACCTGCGCGTAGATGTTCTTCGACGAGCGATGAACCGAGAGCCGGGGACGGCCGTTCGCCGCCGCCTTGACGGCACGGCGCACGCGATCGGCGCGACGCTCCGTAGTGGTCTTGTTGGCCATGGCGGCAGCTCCTTACTTCTTCTTGCCTTCCTTGCGGAAGATCTTCTCGGTCGAGTACTTGACACCCTTGCCCTTGTAGGGCTCGGGACCACGCCACTCGCGGATCTCCGCGGCGACCTGACCGACCTGCTGCTTATCGATGCCGGAGACCGTGATCTGGTCCTGCTTGGCGCCACCGACGACGATGGTGATGCCTTCCGGAACCGGGAACAGCACGTCGTGGCTGTAACCGAGCGACAGCGTGAGCGTCTTGCCGTTGAGGGCGGCCTTGTAACCGACGCCGTTGATCTCGAGCTTCTTCTCGAAGCCCTTCGACACGCCGGTGACGAGGTTGGAGATCATCGTCCGCGACATGCCCCACAGCGAACGGGCGAGCTTGGACTCGTCCCGCGGCGCGACGGCGATGCCTTCGTCACCCTTGGTGACTTCGACGAGATCGTGGACGGTGAAGGACAGAGCGCCCTTCGGTCCCTTGACGTTGACGGCCTGGCCCGCGACTTCCGCGGTGACCCCGGCGGGAACCGGCACGGCCTTCTTTCCGATGCGCGACATGATGTGGCTCCTCAGAAGACCTTGCAGAGGACCTCGCCGCCGACATTGGCCTCACGCGCCGAATGATCGGCCATGACGCCCTTCGGGGTCGAGAGAATGGTGACGCCGAGGCCGTTGGCGACGCGCGGGATGTTCTGCACCGAGGTGTAGACCCGGCGGCCCGGCTTGGACACGCGAGAGATCTCGCGGATCACCGGCTGGCCGTCGAAGTACTTCAGCTCGATCTCGAACTCCGACTTGCCGCCGTCGAACTCGACCTTGGAATAGCCGCGGATGTAGCCCTCAGACTTCAGCACGTCGAGCAGATTGCCGCGCAGCTTGGAGGCCGGGGTCGACACCTTGGACTTCTTCCGGAGCTGAGCGTTCCGGATACGGGTGAGCATATCGCCCAGAGGATCGGTCATGGTCATGGGGATCGTTTCCTCACCAGCTCGACTTCACCAGGCCCGGGATGGCGCCCATGTTGCCCAGTTCACGCAGAGAGACGCGCGACATCTTCAGCTTGCGATAATAGGCACGCGGACGACCGGTGACTTCGCAGCGGTTGCGGATGCGCACCTTGGCGCCGTTGCGCGGCATTTCGGCGAGTTTCATCACCGCCTGCATGCGCTCATCCGGCGAGGTCTCGCGATTCATGATCGCGGCCTTCAGTTCCGTGCGCTTCTTGAGATCGCGCGCCGTCATCTTGCGACGGCGGTTGTTCTTCTCGATCGAGCTCTTCTTGGCCATGTCTTTCCTATCCTCTGCCGTAACGGCTCACTGACGGAACGGGAAGTTGAAGAGCTTGAGCAGCTCCCGGGCTTCCTCGTCGGTCTTCGCCGTCGTACAGACGATGATGTCCATACCCCAGATCTGGTCCACTTTGTCGTAGTTGATCTCGGGGAACACGATGTGTTCCTTCACGCCCATGGCATAGTTGCCACGGCCGTCGAAGCTCTTGGGGTTCAGGCCGCGGAAGTCACGAACGCGCGGCAGCGCGATGGTGACCAGACGGTCCAGGAACTCGTACATGCGGGTCTTGCGGAGGGTGACCTTCGCACCGATCGGCATGTTCTCTCGGATCTTGAACTGCGCGATCGCCTTGCGGGCGCGGGTGACGACCGGCTTCTGGCCGGCGATCAGCGCGAGATCCGCAGCGGCGACGGACGCCTTCTTCGAGTCGGCGGTGGCTTCACCGACGCCCATGTTGAGGACGATCTTGTCGAGGACCGGCACTTCGAACGCGTTCTTGTAGCCGAACTTCTCGATCATCTTCGGACGCACCACTTCGTCGTAGTGCTTCTTCATGCGCGGCAGCGCGACGACGTTGTCAGCCATCGATCAGGTCTCCCGTGCGCTTGGCGACACGAACCTTGCGGCCGTCGTCCAGCTTCTTGAAGCCGACGCGGGTCGGCTTGCCGTCCTTGTCCGCGATGGCGAGGTTGGACAGGTGGATCGGCGCCTCTTTCGAGATGATGCCACCTTCGTTCACGCCCTGCGGCTTCTGATGCCGCTGAACCATGTTGACGCCACGAACGAGCGCACGCTCTTCCGTCGGCATCACCTGGATCACTTCGCCCGAACGGCCCTTGTCACGGCCGGCGAGCACGACGACCTTGTCGCCCTTCTTGATCTTCGCCGCCATCACAGCACCTCGGGAGCCAGCGAGAGGATCTTCGTGTGGTTCTTGGCGCGGAGTTCGCGCGGAACCGGTCCGAAGATACGAGTACCGATCGGCTCCTTCTGATTGTTGATCAGAACGGCCGCGTTACGGTCGAAACGGATCACCTGACCGTCCGCCCGATGGATGTCCTTCGACACGCGCACGACGACCGCCTTCATGACGTCGCCCTTCTTCACGCGTCCGCGCGGGATCGCTTCCTTCACCGACACCACGATGATGTCGCCGATGGTCGCGTACTTCCGCTTCGAGCCGCCGAGCACCTTGATGCACATGACGCGCTTGGCACCCGAATTGTCGGCGACGTCGAGGTTGGTCTGCATTTGAATCATGACCGACCGCCTTTCTTAAATCTTCGTCGCCGAGGCTCAGGCCGCGCCGACCGGACCGAGAACAACCCACCGCTTGTTTTTCGACAGCGGACGGCCTTCCTCGATCGCGACCTGGTCGCCGACCTTGAACCGGTTTTCTTCGTCGTGGGCGTGATACTTCTTCGAACGACGCACGGTCTTCTTCAGAAGCGGATGGGTGAAGCGACGCTCCACCTCGACCACGATGGTCTTGTCGTTCTTGTCGCTGACGACGACGCCCTGCAGCACGCGCTTCGGCATGGCCGTCTCCTCAATTGCCGCGCTTGGCGGTGATGACGGTCTCGATCCGCGCGATGTCGCGACGGACCTGGCGCACCCGCGCCGTGTTCTCGAGCTGTCCGGTGGCCTTCTGGAAGCGAAGGTTGAACTGCTCTTTCTTCAGCTTGGCGAGCTCGTCGGTGAGTTCGTCGGCCGTCTTCGTCCGAATGTCGGCGATCTTCATCGGTCAACTCCCTCAGTCGGCGATACGCTCGATGAAGCGGGTGCGGATCGGCAGCTTGGCGGCTCCGAGCCGCAGCGCCTCTTCGGCCACTTCATGGCTGACGCCGTCGATTTCGAACAGGATGCGCCCGGGCTTGACGCGGCACGCCCAATATTCGGGAGCGCCCTTGCCCTTACCCATGCGCACTTCGGTCGGCTTCGACGAAACCGGAACATCGGGGAACACGCGGATCCACACGCGACCCTGACGCTTCATCTGACGGGTGATCGCGCGGCGGGCCGCTTCGATCTGCCGGGCGGTGACCCGCTCCGGCTCCAGCGCCTTCAGTCCGTAGGAGCCGAAGTCGAGGTTGAAGCCACCCTTGGCGGCACCCTTGATCCGGCCCTTGAACTGCTTGCGGAACTTCGTGCGCTTAGGCTGCAGCATCGTCGTTCTCTCTCATCTTTCCTTGCAGCCGGCCTCAGGCCCGCTCGCTGTCCCGCTCACGATCGCGACGACCGCGTCCACGACGCTCACCGTCCCGATCCCGATCGCGCTCACGACCCTCGGGGCGCTCGCGACGGGTGTTGTCCGGCTCCTGCGCCTTCCGCTCGGAAGCCATCGGATCGTGCTCGAGGATCTCACCCTTGAAGATCCACACCTTGATGCCGCAGGTGCCGTAGGCGGTGACCGCGGTGGCGACACCGAAGTCGATGTCCGCACGCAGGGTGTGCAGCGGAACGCGGCCCTCGCGGTACCACTCGAGACGGGCGATTTCCGCGCCACCGAGACGACCGGAGGCGTTGATGCGGATGCCCTCGGCGCCGAAGCGCATCGCCGACTGGACCGAGCGCTTCATGGCGCGACGGAAGGCGACGCGGCGCTCGAGCTGCTGGGCGATCGAAGCGGCCACCAGGTTGGCATCGGTCTCGGGCTTGCGCACCTCGACGATGTTGATGTGCACTTCCGAGTCGGTCAGCTTCGACACGCCCTTGCGGATCTTGTCGATGTCGCCGCCCTTCTTGCCGATGACGACGCCCGGACGCGCGGTGTGGATCGTGACGCGGCACTTCTTGTGCGGACGCTCGATCACCACCTTCGACACGGCGGCCTGCTTCAGCTCGGCGAGCAGATACTTACGGATCGCGAGATCCTCGTGCAGCAGCTTGCCGTACTCGCCCTTGCCGGCGTACCAGCGGGAATCCCAGGTCCGGTTGATGCCGAGCCGGAGACCGATCGGGTTGACCTTCTGTCCCATCAGGCGGACTCCACTTCGCGGACGACGATCGTCAGGTTCGAGAACGGCTTTTCGACACGGCTGGCGCGACCGCGGGCACGAGCGTGGAAACGCTTCATGACCAGAGCCTTGCCGACGTGGGCCTGGGCGACGACGAGGCTGTCGACGTCCAGTTCATGGTTGTTCTCGGCGTTCGCGATCGCGCTCTCGAGCGTCTTCTTGACGTCCTTGGCGATGCGCTTGCGGGAGAAGGTCAGGTCCGCCAGAGCGGTGGAGACCTTCTTGCCACGGATCAGAGCGGCGACGAGGTTGAGCTTCTGAGGGCTCACGCGGATCATCCGCGCGACGGCCTGAGCCTCGGTGTCCTTCAGCGCCCGTTCGGTCTTCGACTTCGACATGGGGCTTACTTCCTCTTCGCCTTCTTGTCGGCAGCGTGACCATAGTAGGTCCGGGTCGGCGAGTACTCACCGAACTTCTGACCGACCATTTCCTCGCTGACGAGGACCGGAATGTGCTTCTGACCGTTGTACACGCCGAAGGTCAGACCGACGAAGTGCGGCAGGATCGTGGAGCGACGGCTCCAGATCTTGATCACTTCATTCCGGCTCGACGAACGAGCCTTCTCGGCCTTCTTCAGGAGGTAACCGTCGACGAACGGGCCTTTCCAGACAGAACGAGCCATGACCTCACTTACCCTTCTTGGCGTGCCGCGAGCGGACGATGAACTTGTTCGTCGCCTTGTTCGACCGGGTCTTCTTGCCCTTGGTCGGCTTGCCCCACGGGGTGACCGGATGACGACCACCGGAGGTGCGGCCTTCGCCACCACCGTGCGGGTGGTCGACGGGGTTCATGGCGACACCGCGGTTGTGCGGACGACGACCGAGCCAACGGGAACGACCCGCCTTGCCCGCCGACGTGTTCATGTTGTCCGGGTTCGAAACCGCGCCGACGGTGGCGAGGCAGGACCCGAGGATCAGACGCTGCTCGCCCGACATCAGGCGAACGATGACGTAGCCCTGGTCGCGACCGACGATCTGCGCATAGGCGCCGGCCGATCGGGCGATCTGACCACCCTTGCCCGGCTTGATCTCCACGTTGTGGACGATCGTGCCGACCGGGATGTTGCCGATCGGCATGGCGTTGCCGGGCTTCACGTCGACCGAGGTGCCGGCGACGACGGTGTCACCCACGGCCAGACGCTGCGGCGCCAGGATGTAGGAGAGCTCGCCGTCCGCATAGCGCACCAGAGCGATGAAGGCGGTACGGTTGGGGTCGTACTCGAGCCGTTCCACGGTCGCCGGCACGTCGACCTTGCGACGCTTGAAGTCGACGATGCGGTAGGTCCGCTTGTGACCGCCACCGATGAAGCGCGCCGTGACGCGGCCGGTGTTGTTGCGGCCGCCGGACTTCGACAGGCCTTCGGTGAGCGCCTTGACCGGCTTGCCCTTGTAGAGAGCCGAGCGGTCGACGATGACCAGCTGACGGAGGCTGGGCGTGACCGGATTGAAGGTCTTCAGAGCCATGGTTGTCTACCCTTCGTGCCTTCAGAGACCGGTCGTGATGTCGATCTTGTGGCCCTCGGCGAGGGTCACGATCGCTTTCTTCACGTCGCCCTGCTTACCGACGAAGCCCTTGAAACGCTTCACCTTACCCTTGCGGACCAGGGTGTTGACGGCGGTCACCTCGACCTTGAACAGCGCCTCGACGGCGGCCTTGATCTCGGGCTTGGTGGCGGTCTTCGCGACGTTGAAGACGACCTGATTGTTCTCGGCCGCGATCGTCGCCTTCTCGGTGATGACCGGGGAGCGGATCACGTCGTAGTGGGAGAGTTCGATCGCCATGGTCACGCCTCCGCCCGGAACCGGGCTTCGATCGCGTCGACCGCGTCCTTGGTGAGGACGAGAACCTGACGACGCAGGATGTCGTAGACGTTGATGCCCTGGACCGGCAACACGTCGACGTTCGGGATGTTGCGCGCGGCCAGACCGAAGTTCTGGTCGACCTCGGCGCCCGACACCACGAGGACGTTGGCGAGACCGAGCTTCTCGAAGCGCTCGGCCATGGCCTTGGTCTTCGGCGTCTCGGCGGTGGCGTCGGCGAGGACGACCAGCGCGCCGGCGGCGGCCTTGGACGAAAGCGCATGCTTCAGACCGAGGGCGCGGACCTTCTTCGGCAGATCGTGCTCGTGGGAGCGGACGACCGGGCCGTGGGCACGACCACCACCGCGGAAGATCGGAGCACGCTGGGACCCGTGGCGAGCGCCGCCGGTGCCCTTCTGCTTGTACATCTTCTTGCCGGTGCGGGCGATCTCGGAGCGGCCCTTGACCTTGTGGGTCCCGGCGCGGCGCTTGGCGAGCTGCCACTTGATCACACGCTGGATCAGATCGATCCGCGGCTCGGCGATACCGAAGATCTCGTCGGAGACGGTGATCTTACCGGCGTCGGCGCCGTCGAGGGTCTTGATCTGGAGCTCCATCACTCGGCCCCCTTCTCTTCGGTGGCGGCCGCGACGGCGACCGGCTTCTTGAAGGCGCCGGGCATCGGCAGACCTTCCGGAGCCTTACGCTTCACGGCGTCGCGGACGATGATCCAGCCGCCCTTGGCGCCCGGCACCGAACCCTCGACCAGGATCAGGCCGCGCTCGACATCGGTGCGGACGACCTTGAGGTTCTGGGTGGTGACGCGCTCGGCGCCCATGTGGCCGGCCATCTTCTTGTTCTTGAAGGTGCGACCGGGATCCTGACGCTGACCGGTGGAACCCAGCGAACGGTGCGACACCGACACGCCGTGGGTGGCACGCAGACCACCGAAGTTCCAACGCTTCATGCCGCCGGCGAAGCCCTTACCGATCGAAGTGCCGGTGACGTCGACGAACTGGCCGACGACGAAATGGTCGGCGGTGATCTCCGCACCCACTTCGATCATCTTGTCCGCGTCGACGCGGAACTCGACCATCTTGCGCTTCGGCTCGACGTTCGCCTTGGCGAAATGGCCGCGCATCGCCTGGGTGGTGTTCTTCACCTTGGCGAGGCCGGCACCGAGCTGCAGCGCGGTGTAGCCGTTCTTCTCTTCGGTCCGATGGGCGACGACCTGGCAGCCGTCGAGACGCAGAACCGTCACCGGCACCTGCTCTCCCGCATCGGTGTAGATGCGGGTCATGCCCAGCTTCTGTGCGATCACACCTGAACGCATGGCGTTCTCTCTTCTTATGGGAGTGTCACGCGAGTGAAACACTCCTGATCCATGTCAGAGGCTCGGAAAGGCTGAATGCCGATCAGAGCTTGATTTCGACGTCCACGCCGGCCGCCAGATCGAGCTTCATCAGAGCGTCGACCGTCTGCGGGGTCGGGTCGATGATGTCGAGAAGCCGCTTGTGGGTGCGGATCTCGAACTGCTCGCGCGACTTCTTGTCGACGTGCGGCGAGCGGTTGACCGTGAACTTCTCGATCCGCGTCGGCAGCGGAACCGGGCCACGGACGGAAGCGCCGGTGCGCTTGGCCGTGCTGACGATCTCGCGCGTCGAGGCGTCGAGGACCCGATGGTCGAACGCCTTGAGGCGGATACGGATGTTCTGACCGTTCATTCTTGAACCCTCGGAGTTTCGGCCGGCGGGCGGGGGCGTACCCCGCCCCGCCACCGAGTTCCTTACGCGATGATCTTGGCGACGACGCCGGCGCCGACGGTGCGGCCGCCTTCACGGATGG
>CALBKH010000029.1 GCA_937892955.1 uncultured Alphaproteobacteria bacterium | reverse complement strand
ACACCCCAATCCATTGTGTTGATTGAGTGAATCACGTCAGATGACGGTCGTCGAGGGCTATCCGCGCACAGGTCTCATGAGCCTCTTCCCCCGCACGTCATCGGCGGTCGCGGCGATGGTGTCCGCGACCGCCTTTCGTCGTATCCTCGTCCATCGCCCGGCCGGAGATCCTCATGCCTCGCCGCAATCGCGTGACCCCTTTCGGAACTCTCGAAGCCGTGCCCGAGCGCGGTCGTCTCCTCGGCAATCGCGGCGACCTGCACGCCCACGACGGGTCGATCCGCCACGACTATCATTCGACCGAGACGCGGTGGATCACCTGCCGACTGTCGCACGGCCTGCTCGATCCGATCGTCTTCGACACGCCCGGGCGCTACACGCCGCTGTTCTTCGCCGACGAGGCGGTGGCGCTCGCCGCCGGGCATCGGCCCTGCGCCAGTTGCCGACGCCCGGCCTTCCTGCGTTATGCGGCGGCGTGGCAGCGCTCGCGCGGGCAGGACGAGGACGTGACGCCGCGCGTCGCCGAAATCGACGGTACGCTGGCCGAGGCGCGGTTCGCGGACGGCGTCAGGCGCAGCCATCGCCGGCGCCTCGGCGATCTGCCCGACGGCGTGTTCTTCACCCGCGAGGGCGCCGCCCACCGGCCGTTGCTGCGCTGGCGCGGTGGTGCGCGGCCGTGGTCGCACGGCGGCTACGGGCCGGCGGAAGAGGTCCACCCGGACGAAGAGGTCATGGTGTTGACGCCGGAGCCGACCGTCGCGGTGCTGGCGGCCGGCTACGAGCCTGAGGTGGTGATCGATCTCTGCTGAGGCGCGATCGATCGCCTTTCGCCCTCCCCCGTCGACGCGCCGATCGCCGGGTCGGCGCGTCGTTTCGTGTCCGGCGCCGGCCGCCGCGCCCACGAAACCGAGCCCGAGACGAAGAAAAGCCCCGGCCGGTCGCCCGGCCGGGGCAGGCGAGCGCGATCCCGCGCGCTCGGGAGGTCAGACCGGGGTGAACAAGTTTCGATCCGTTCGAAACTTCTTCGGCGAAGGCGAGCCCGAACGGGCGCCGGCCGGTCGGGCCGTAATGCTCATGAAAGCCGGACCCACCGAATTTCATGAGCCCGGTATCAACGGGTGTTGCCGGAGGAGACGATGTCCATCCACACGGCGAGCACCAGGATCAGGCCCTTGACGATCTGCTGCCAGAAGGTTTCGACGCCGAGCATCGACATGCCGTTGTCGAGGCTCGCCATGATGAGCGCACCGACGAGGGCGCCGATCACCGTGCCGATGCCGCCGCGCATCGAGGTGCCGCCGATGAAGCACGAGGCGATGGCGTCGAGTTCGGCGCCGGTACCGGCCGATGGCGTGCCCGCGGCGAGACGAGCCGTCGTGGTCAGGCCGGCGAGCGCGCACATCAGGCCCATCAGCGCGAAGACCATCACCTTGACGAGGTTGACGTCGACGCCCGACAGGCGCGTCGCCTCGAGGTTGGAGCCGACGGCGTAGATGCGCCGGCCGAAGACCGTCTTGTTGCCGATGATGGTGAAGACGCCGAGGATGACCAGCAGGATCAACACCGGCACCGGCACGCCCTGATAGCTGTTGAGCGTCAGCACGAAGCCGAGGATGACGGCACCGATGGCGCCGAGACGGGCGATCTCCATCGGCATCGAGGAAACCGGCAGGTCGTTCTTCCGGCGGCCGGCGCGGGTGCGGAAGGCGAGAACGACGAGCAGCACGAAGAGCAGCACGGCGAGGGCGTTGCCCATGATGCCGGGAAGGTAGCCTTGGCCGATGTACTTCAACTCCTCGGAGGCCGGGGCGACGGTGATGCCGCCGGTGAGGCCGAGCACGGCGCCGCGGAAGACCAGCATACCGCCGAGGGTGACGATGAAGGACGGGATGCCCTGGTAGGCGGTCAGCCAGCCGACGAAGGTGCCGATGGTGATGCCCAGCAGGATGACCACGGCGATCGTGCCGGCGAGCGGCCAGTGAAACAGGACGTCGAGCACCGCTGCGATGCCGCCGAGCAGGCCGAGGAGCGAACCGACCGAGAGGTCGATCTCACCGGCGACGATGATGAACACCATCGCCGAGGCGAGCATGCCGGTGATCGCCATCTGGCGCAGCAGGTTGGAGAAGTTGCGTGCCGTGAGGAACTGCGAGCCACCGAGATCGGCATCGTAGGTCATGGCCCCGAAGAAGGTCCAGATCACCGCGATGATCATGAGCAACGCGACGATCTTGTAGGTGGAGAGGAAGGTCCTCAGGTCTTTGCTCGAAAAGGTCATGACGCTCGTCCGATGTTCGCGCCCTCAGGCGGCGACCTGATCCTGCTTGCCGAGAGCGGCGGCGAGAATCTTCTCTTGTGACAGTCCGGTGTTGGGGAAGTCGCCTCTGAGACGTCCCTCCCCCATCACCAGGACGCGGTCGGAGATGCCGAGCACCTCGGGCAGTTCCGAGGAGATCATCAGCACCGCGACGCCCTGCTTGGCGAGTTCGAAGATCAGCTTGTAGATCTCGTACTTGGCGCCGACGTCGACGCCACGGGTGGGCTCGTCGAGGATGAGGACGCGCGGGTTCGGCAACAGCATCTTGGCGACGACCGCCTTCTGCTGATTGCCGCCGGAGAGCGAAGCGATGGGCAGGAGCGGCTGAGCGGTCTTGATCCGCATGCGGCGGATTTCGCCCTGGATCGCCGCCATCTCGGTCTCGGCGTCGATCAGGCCGCGGCGGGTGAAGCGACCGAGCACCGACATGGTGATGTTGTGGCCCACCCCCATCAGCGGCACGATACCGTGGCGCTTGCGGTCCTCCGGCACCATGCAGATGCCCTGGCGCACCGCGTCCCGCGGCGAACGTATCCGGATCTCCTTGCCGTCGAGCACGATCGTGCCCTGGTGAGCGCCTTTCCAGCAGCCGAAGAGGTGAGAGGCGAGTTCGGTGCGGCCGGCGCCGACGAGGCCGGCGACGCCGAGGACCTCGCCGCGGCGCAGCTCGAAGGAGACGTCGTCGACGAGCTTACGCGCGGTGTTGGAGGTGTCCCAGACGGTGATGTTCTTCGCGGCGAAGACGACCTCGCCGATCTCGTGTTCCTCCCGCGGGAAGAGGTTCTTCATCTCGCGCCCGACCATCAGGGTGATGATCTTGTCGGTGGTGAGGTCCGCCATCGGACGGGTCGCGACGTGGGTGCCGTCGCGGATGACCGTGACCGTGTCGGCGATCTCGGCCACCTCGTCGAGCTTGTGGGAGATGTAGACGCAGGCCATGCCGCGCGCCTTGAACTCCTTGACGAGGGAGAGCAGCGTCTCGGTCTCGGCGGCGGTGAGCGCCGAGGTCGGCTCGTCGAGGATGAGCAGCTTGGCGTTTTTGTTCAACGCCCTGGCGATCTCGATCAGCTGCTGCTTGCCGCCCGAATAGGCCATCACCGGCAGAGCGACGTTGATGTCCGGCATCTTGAGCTGCTTCATCAGCTCGGCGGCGCAGGCGTTCATCGCGTCGTAGTCGACGAAGCCGGCGCGGGTGGTCGGCTCGGAGCCGAGGAAGATGTTCTCGGCGACCGACAGATGCGGCACCATCATCAGTTCCTGATGGATGATGACGATGCCGGCCTCCTCCGTCTCGCGGATGTTGCGGGCGTGGAGTTCCTTGCCTTCCCAGAGGATGGTGCCCGACCAGGTTCCGGGCGGATAGACCGCCGAGAGCACCTTCATCAGCGTCGACTTGCCGGCGCCGTTCTCGCCGCACAGCCCGACACACTCGCCGGGACGCACCGCGAGATCGATGCCGTCGATCGCCTTGACGCCGGAGAATTCCTTGGTGATGCCGCGCATCTCGAGAAGATAGTCGGCCATGATCGCTGTCCTTCGCGTCGGCCCACGTCCGAAGATCCCCGAACCGCTCGCCCCCTCCACGGGACCACGATCTCGATCCCCGACACAAGCGGTGCCGGCGGAATCCGGCTCGGCCGTCCACCATCTTCGTCGCTGCGGAGCGGACGGCGGCGGTCGGTGGAGGCGGGACGACCGCGCGGGTCGCCTCGCCGTCCACCCGAAGAGGCCCACGACGGCCGGGAGGGCCGCCGCGGGACGCGGTTCACTCACTTACCGTCGACCTGTTCCTTGGTGTAGAAGCCGTCGGTGACGACCATGTCGACGTTGTCCTTGGTCAGCGGGACCGGGGTCAGCAGCAGGCTGTCGACCTGCTTCTTGCCGTTGTCGAGCTTGGCGTTGAAGGCCGGGGCCTGCTTCCTGACCATCTGGACCGTCAGCTTGGCCGCCTCGGTGGCAATCAGCTTCAGCGGCTTGTAGATGGTGACCGTCTGAGTGCCGGCCTTGACGCGCTTGATGGCGGCGAGATCGGCGTCCTGACCCGAGATCGGAACCTTGCCGGCCAACCCTTGCGCCGCCAGCGCCTGGATGGCGCCGCCGGCGGTGCCGTCGTTCGAGGCGACGATCGCATCGATCTTGTTCTGGTTGGCGGTCAGCGCGTTCTCCATGATCGACAGCGCGGCGGTCGGGCTCCATTCCGGCACCCACTGCGAACCGACGATCTTGACCTTGCCGGCATCGACGGCGGCCTTCAGCGCCTTCTCCTGGCCGGCGCGCAGCAACTTGGCGTTGTTGTCGGTCGGCGAGCCGCCGAGCATGTAGTAGCGGCCTTCCGGCTTGGCCTTCAGCACCGCCTCGGCCTGGAGATAGCCGACGCGCTCGTTGTCGAAGGAGATGTAGGCGTCGACGTCGGCATTGAGGATCAGGCGGTCGTAGGAGAGCACCTTGATGCCCGCCTTGTGCGCCTCGTCGACCACGGCGGTGAAGACCTTGGAGTTCATCGGAACGATGACGATCGCGTCGACCTTCTGCGCGATGAGGTTCTCGACCTGCTTGATCTGCTTCTCCTCGTTCGCATCGGCCGACTGCACGGAGACGGTGGCGCCGAGCTCCTTGGCGGCGGCGACGAAGTAGTCGCGGTCGCGAGCCCAGCGCTCGACGCGCAGATCGTCGATGGAGAACCCGATCACCGGCGCCGCCTCGCTGGCGTTGGCCAGGGACAGAGGCAAGCATACGGTCAGAGCCGTGAGAGAGCCGGTCAGCATGTGGATGAGTTTCATCGTCAGTCCTCCTGATGCCCTCTCGCGGGAGGGCGGATCCGCCGTTGACCGGCGGGCTCTTCGGATGTCGAGGCATCGCCGCCCGGCGGGCGCGGTGTCGTCGGAAGCGTCGGTCACGCGGAACGGAGCGAGGTGGGCCTCGGCCCTGGTGAGTGCCGCCTTCGGGGTCCACAGATTCCTCTATTTTTTGAGGTGCGCAACTCGAATTCGTTGCTGCATCGCGAAAATTCGGCGGTCTACCGGCAAAAATCAGGGGCTTTTCGTATGATGTTCGCCCCTCATGAGACATTTCGGCATGACCGATAGGTCGAAATCGAAGCGATCGACAGTCACGAAACGCGGGATTCGGCAGGACCGCTCGAGGTCCCTCGAGGTGCGTCACCTCGCCACCAGGGCCATCGTCCCTCTGCGCATGAGGCGCGCCCACCACGGCGGTACGACAGCTCTGCTTCGCGGACGCCCCTCTCGCCCGCGACGGCGCGCAGCGCCACCCGGCCCGGCTCCCGACACTCCGATCGTCGCGAACCCGAGCCTGCGCGAGGTGATCGCCGACATCGACGTGATCCGCGCGCTGGAGGCGCCGTCGGGGGAACCGGCGTGCCGCAACGCCACGGTCGAAGAAATCGGGGTGATCGCCGAGATACAGCATCGCTCGGACGGCGCACCGCCCGACGTCGACCCTCTCGATCTGTTCGAGATCGACATGGAGATCCACCGGGCGATCGCCCGAGCCTCGGCCACTCGCTCCGCGCCATCGACGACGTCGTCGGTTGCTGGATCGGCTCCGGCGACTGCGACGTCCAGATCGAGGTGGTGGCGCACGACATGGCGCATTTCTCGCAGATCATGCCGGCGCGGGTGCAGAACGTCCCCGGTGTGGCGGCGACGCGCTCGACCTTCATCCTCGAAGCTCTCGAGGATGGTTGAGCCGACGCCGATGCGGCGACGTCCGATGCGATCTCGGCGTGCCGAGTCGCTGCGGGCGGCGACCGGCAGCCGGTTCGACGGAAGCGGACGGCTCTCTCGGGACCGCCCGGGGCGATCGGACCGAAAACTCCAACTCCGAATGTTCCGGTGTTCAGGGACCGGACCACCCATGCCGGCACTTCATCGGCCGGCACGATCCTGTCGTCGTGACATGCGCGAGGTTCGCGAAAGAGGCGGGCGTCGGGATGGGCACCGTCGCTCGGACGGGAAATCGCCGATCAATCCTCGTCGCGCAGTTCGGGATCCCAGCCGGCGGCGCGAGCACGGGAGATGGCCTCCGCATAAATGCGACCATGGAGATCCCGTTGCGCATCGGGCAGGAGGCTCGGCAGGCCGCGATAGGGGGCCCAGGCCCGGCTCACCTGATCGGCGAGGCCCTGCAGCCGCCCCACCTCCCAGCCGGCACAGGTCTCGGTCTCGGGAATGAACCCGAACACGCGCGCGTCCATGACCGTGCGGCCGAAATCGGTGAGGCCACCGTCCCGATCGTCCAGGAGGCCGGGGTAGCTGCGTTCACTCATGGCGTCACCTTTCTCGCAGGCGAGTTTCGAGTTCTTCCGCCATGAGGGCAAGCGCCTTGTCGCGCACGGCCGAGGCCCCCTGGTGATAGTGCCGCACGATGCAGCGCACCGGTTCGTGGAGGCCCCGTCCCTGGTCGCGGAAGTCCGACCAGGCCAGCACGGGCATGTCGTGCCGCCCCGAATCCATCAGCACCCATGCGTCCTCCTCCAACAGGAGAGACATCGGTGCCAACCCCTCGAGGCCGAAGCACGCACCGCGATGCATGCGGCTGCGATAGCGCCGCCAGATGTTCCAGACGGCCGCGGGGACGCGCGAGGGATACGTGTCCAACACCGGCAGATCGTTCAGACGATCGTACATGCGTGTCACCCGTCGTCGTCACGTCGCATCGGCCGATCCGTCGGGCGTCAGCCGGTGAGTTCGACGAACAGCTGCGGAAGCCGTTCGGGAAGGCGCTCGACCCGGTCGACGATGGTGTAGCCGGCGGGTCCGAAGAGGCGCTCGACGTAGCGATCGGCGTTCGGATCCAGGGTCAGGCAGAAGGTGTTCACGCCCTGTGTGCGCAACTCCTCCACCGCCTTCTTGGTATCGTGGCGCAGGTATTGCGGATCGCGCTCGTCGACGTCGGCCGGCTCGCCGTCGGTGACGAGCAGAAGCAGCTTCTTCTTCTGCGGCTGATGCAGGAGATGACGCCCGGCATGACGCAGCGCCGTGCCCATGCGGGTGGAATAGCCGCCGCGCATGCCGGCGAGACGCCCTTTGGCCTCGTCGTCGAAGCGGCCTTCGAAGGTCTTGATCGGGTAGTATTTGACGTCGTGACGGCCGTCCGAGCAGAAGCCGTGGATGGCGTAGGGGTCGCCGATGTTGCCCACCGCGGTGGCGAGCAGAGCGGCCGCCTCGCGGGTCAGACCGATCACCGTATCGTCCGTCCCCTGAACCTTCTCGTTGGTGGATTCGGAGAGGTCGAGCAGGATCAGCACCGCCAGATCTCGCCGCTTCAACACGTAGCGCATGGTGATGCGGTTGTCGAAATCGAGGCCGGCGCGCAGGTTGACCATGGCGTCGACGGCGGCGTTGAGGTCCAGCTCGTCGCCGTCCTCGAGCTTGCGTTCGCGCATCACGCCCTGGGGGCGCAGACGGTCGACGATCTGGCGCAGGCGGCTGGCGATCGGCTTGTGACGACGAATGATGTCGTCGATGGTGTCGGGGTCTTCCTTCGGCATGCGCCGCTCGTAGAGCGTGACCCAATCCGGCCGATGAAGCTGAATCTGGTAGTCCCACTCCTGGTAATGGTAGGGATCCGACACCGGCTCCTTGCCGTATTTCTCGTTGAAGGTGGTGCCGTCGTCGTCATGGAGCACGCCGTCGAGGATCCACACCTCCTGAGCGTCGTCGCCGGCGGTCTCGACCTCCACCTCGTTGACGAATTCCATCAGCGAGACGCGTTTGCGCACCTGCTTCCGGCCCTGGAGGATCTCGACGCTGCGTTGCCAGGAGAACTCCTCGAACTGCCAGACGAAGCGGTTGTCGTCGCGATGGGGCAGACGCAGGCTCTCGAGCTGGCGCAACGACGGCAGCGCTCGGCGCTGCACCAACAGATGGTAGAGTTCCATCCCGAGGTGCCAGGAGAACAGGTTGTCGCCCCGGTTGGCCTCGATGCCGGCGTGGAAACGGGCGGCCAGTGCATCGAGATCGGCATCGCCGGTGGGCGTCTCGGCGTCGAGCAGGTGGAGGGCGAGCTTCTCGAGCCAGGCCTGCGCCTCGTGTTCGACCCGGCCCTCCTTTTCCGCGCTCAGCAGCGTGCGCCAGAGCAGCTTGAGACCCGGTAGGGCGCGCACGGCGTTGTATTCGACCCGCGCATCTTCGACGAGCCCGATGAGGTACATCTGCGCCGGGTTCAGTTCCTGGGCGGAAATCGGCGCCGAGGTATGAGCGACGTGGGCGGCGAGATGGGCGGCCACGGCCCGGTAGACGTCGATGCCCTTCAGGCCCGCCAGATCGTCCACGGCATCCGGCAGGTGAAGGATGTGGCCTTCCAGGTAGGGTTTGAATTCCGAACGGTCGGCAGCCGCCGGGCGCAGCCAGAAGTCGCGGCCCCACAGGGCGCGCAGATAGGCGGAGAGCTTGCGCTGGTTGTCGACGAACAGCGTGCCCTTGCGTTCCTTCTGCAGCATCGCCTGACTGTCGGCGGTCTGCAGAGAGAAATAGCACATCTGGTTCTTGAAATCGGTGCGATAGGCGTCGGCGCCGAAGAAGGCCCAACGCCGCAGGCCGCCGAGGGTCAACTTGGACAGGAGTTCGTCGAGGATGCCGAACATCGGCCGCAAGGCGCGCGGCGCGCGAGCGGCGAGTTGGTGCAGGAACTGGAGATAGGCGCGCATCAGGCCCATGTCGCCCAACCGGCGGGCGGCCGTGGGCAGGGCGGAGAAGAACAGGCCGATGACCTCGCCGGAGGTCATGGAGGAGAGCTTCATCGCGGCGAGGACGGCGTCCTTCACCACCTCGTCGCCGAGTTCCTTCGCCACCAACGGCATTTCCTGAAGGTAGGTGACGACGAGATCGTTGCCGCGCCCCAGGTTCGAGAGGCCCTTGGCACCCTCCAGATAATGCTGCAGCGCCCCGGCGCTCATCGTCCGCGCCGCTTCGTGGAAGGTGCCTTCCAGCACCCCGGTGAGCTCCGGGTTCAGGTGCTCGAGATATTCGCCGTACTGGTTCAGATCGATGGCCATGTCTGCTCCTGACGGTTTCGCCGGATCGACCGGAGACGGCAGCCGTGGCGGGAGCCGCGCCGGGCCACGTCCCCGGGGGAGAGGGGCGTGACCCGTGCGTGCCCTCGGGCTCGGGAGATCAGGCGAAGAAGGTTCCGACCGCGGCGTCGAGAGCGTCGCGCATGTCGGGATCGTCGGTGAGCGGACGCACCAGTGCGATCTGGCAGGCGTCCGTCGCCGGGATGCCCCTGCCGATCAGCGTGGCGGCGTAGACCAGGAGACGCGTGGAAATGCCCTCGTCGAGGCCGTGGCCCTTGAGGTTGCGCGACCGCGCCGCCACCTGGACCAGCTTCTCCGCGACGGCTCTGTCCACCTTGCCTTCGTGGGCGATGATCTCGGCCTCGATGGCGGGCTCGGGATAATCGAAGTCCAGCGCACCGAAGCGCTGCTTGGTGGACTGCTTGAGGTCCTTCATCAGCGACTGGTAGCCGGGGTTGTAGGAGATCACCAGCTGGAAGTCGGGATGGGCTTCGACCAGTTCACCCTTCTTGTCGAGCGGAAGGACGCGGCGATGGTCGGTCAGGGGATGGATCACCACGGTGGTGTCCTGCCGCGCTTCGACGACTTCGTCCAGGTAGCAGATGGCGCCGATCCGCGCCGCGGTGGTCAGTGGGCCGTCCTGCCAGCGCGTACCGTCCTTGTCGAGGAGGAAGCGGCCGATCAGATCGGCGGCGGTCATGTCTTCGTTGCAGGCCACGGTGATGAGCGGCTTGCCGAGCTTGAAGGCCATGTATTCGACGAAGCGCGACTTGCCGCAGCCGGTCGGACCTTTCAACATCATCGGCAGGCGGGCGTCGTAGGCGGCCTCGTACTGGGCGATCTCCTTGCCGACCGCCTTGTAGTAGGGCTCGGACTTGACGCGGTACTGGCTGGCGATGTCGGTCATGGCTTCACTCTCGCGTCGTTCGAACGGCCGGGGCGCGGAAACGCGGTCGCCCTTTCCCCGATCCGGGCGGGGAGACCCCACCGGAGCGGGGTCTCCGTTCACCTGTCCGAGCGTCAGGCGCCGGGACGGAACAGCAGCATGGCGGTGCCCTGGGTCTGGCGGGCGTTGTCGTAGCCGATCAACTTGACCAGATGCTTCGGGTTCGCCTTGTGGCAGGCTTCGCACTCCGCGAGGATGCGATCGACGTCGGTCTCGCCGAACATCGGCAGCTTCCACATGTACCAGTAGCAATGCATCGCATTTTCCGGCTCGCAGTGCTCGACGGCGGGGTTCCAACCCCGATCGACGATGTACTGCACCTGCTTGCGGATCTCATCGGTGTTCATCTGCGGCAGGTAGGAAAAAGTCTCGAACCGCTTGCTGGCCGGATCGCCCAGGCGAGAGTTGTAGTCCTGAAGGTTGCTCATAGCTGATTCCTTTCGATTGTCTGGCTTGACGGATCAACGGTGGCCGACGTCCAGCTTGTCGACGGTATCGAACTCGAACTTGATCTCTTTCCAGGTCTCCATGGCGATCTTCAGCTCGGGGGAATGCTGGGCAGCCCTGGTCAGGATGTCCTTGCCTTCCTTCTCGAGGTGACGGCCTTCGTTGCGGGCCTGGACGCAGGCTTCCAGCGCGACGCGGTTGGCCGCAGCGCCGGCGGCGTTGCCCCAGGGGTGACCGATGGTGCCGCCACCGAACTGGAGAACGGAGTCGTCGCCGAAGATCGAGACCAGGGCGGGCATGTGCCAGACATGGATGCCGCCGGAGGCGACCGGGAACAGGCCGGGCATCTGGCCCCAGTCCTGATCGAAGAAGATGCCCTTGGCGCGATCTTCCTTGGTGTAGCGGTCGCGCATCATGCCGATCCAGCCGAGGGTGGCTTCGCGATCGCCCTCGAGCTTGCCGACGACGGTGCCGGAATGGAGGTGATCGCCGCCCATCAGGCGCAGCATCTTGGTCAGGACGCGGAAGTTGATGCCGTGCTTCGGGTTGCGGTCGATCACCGCGTGCATGGCGCGATGGACGTGCAGCAGCATGCCGTTCTTACGGCACCACTTGGACAGGGAGGTGTGCGCCGCCCAGCCGAGGGTGATGAAGTCGGACATGATGATCTTGGAGCCGATCTCCTTGGCGTACTCGGCGCGCTCGAACATGTCCTCGACGGTCGGGGCGGTCACGTTGAGATAGTGACCCTTGTATTCGCCGGTCTCCGCTTCGGCCTTGTCGATGGCCTCCTGGCAGAAGGCGAAGCGATCACGCCAGCGCATGAACGGCTGCGAATTGACGTTCTCGTCGTCCTTGGTGAAGTCGAGACCGCCACGCAGACACTCGTAGACGGCGCGGCCGTAGTTCTTGGCCGACAGGCCGAGCTTCGGCTTGATGGTGCAGCCGAGCAGCGGGCGGCCGTACTTGTTCAGCTTGTCGCGCTCGACGTAGAGTCCGTGCGGCGGGCCGGGGTTGGTGACGACGAACCACAGCGGGAAGCGCACGTCTTCGAGGCGGAGCGAACGCACGGCCTTGAAGCCGAACACGTTGCCGACCAGCGACGTGAAGACGTTGACGATGGAGCCTTCTTCGAACAGGCCCATCGGATAGGCGATGAAGGCGTAGAACGCTTCGTCGTCGCCGGGCACGTCCTCGATCGCGTAGGCGCGGCCCTTGTAGTAGTACATGTCGGTCAGCAGGTCGGTCCACACCGTCGTCCAGGTGGCGGTCGACGATTCCGCGGCCACGGCGGCGGCGGCTTCCTCACGCGGCACGCCGGCCTGCGGAACGATCTTGAACACCGCCAGAACGTCGGATTCCTTGGGCGTGTACGTCGGCTCCCAGTAGGTTTCGCGGTATTCTTTGACGCCCGCTTGGTAAGTCTTGGCCATGCCACACTCCTCTGGATCGAAGGTTGGATTCCGGCACGCATTCACCGCCCCGCGGGTCGGTCCGATGCGCGATTGGGTTGACACTACCCGGCATCGAAAATTAATAACAATTATTTATTGATATGATCAGCATATACGGTGGTTTATGATCCGCAGATGGACCCTACAACAGATCCGGCTGTTCGAAGCCGTGGCACGCCACCGCAGCTATACCCGTGCGGCGGAGGAGCTACATCTCAGCCAGCCGGCGGTATCGATCCAGATCAAGCGTCTGGAGGAGAGCATCGGCATGCCGCTGCTCGAGCAGTTGGGAAAGAAGATCTTTCTCACCCGGGCCGGCGAAGAGGTCTATGCCACCGCGGTCGGCGTCCTGAACCAGCTGAAGCAACTCGCCGCCAGCGTGGGCGATCTCAAGGGGCACGTGGCCGGTCCGTTGTGTCTGGCCTGCGTGACCTCGGCCCAGTTCTTCATGCCGCACTTCCTCGGCCGCTTCCTGCGCGAGCATCCGGAGGTGCAGCCGCAGCTCAAGGTCACCAACCGCGAACGCGTCATCGAGCGGCTGATCTCGAACGAGGACGACTTCGTCGTCATGGGTCAGGTGCCGGACGGCCTCACGTTGAGTTCACGGCCGTTTCTCGAGAATCTCCTGGTTCCCATCTCCTATCGCGACCATCCGCTGGCGCACGAGCGCGACATCCCGCTCGAGCGCTTCGCGGCGGAGAACCATCTGATCCGCGAGGTCGGCTCCGGCACCCGGTCGGCGATGGAGGGGCTCGTGGCGGAACACCGCCGCTCGCTCAACGTCTACATGGAACTGGGATCCACCGAGGCGATCAAGCAGGCCGTCATCGCCGGTCTGGGTGTATCGGTGGTGTCGGCCAGCACACTGTCGGCGGAACTGGAGAGCGGCCGCATCGCGATCCTCGACGTGGTCGGCTTCCCCTTGCGCCGCACCTGGAACGCCGTCCACCTGGCCGGAAAGCACCTCTCCCTGACGGCCGCGACCTTCCTCGAATTCATGGTACGCGAAGGTGCGGCGGAGCTCGCATCGTTGCAATCCATCATGGCGGCAGCGCGGTCCGACTGAGCGGGGCGCCGCCGTGAAGGCGGGCGAGCAGGACTTCCCGAGACCCGGAGCCCGACCGGCAATCCGCCGAGACGGAAGGCGCGGCGCGTCCGGGGCCGCTCGACGAGCCCTCGGCGAGCGCCCCTCCCCTTCCGGCGCGGACCTTCCTGCGACAGCCGGAGCGCGAAGCGATCGCGCGCGCTTCGACGCCGAGCCGCGAGGCGGAGACGGCCGTGTTCCGCGGCTCCGTCAGAACGCGACGCGATCGCCGCCCTTGAGGGCGAGCATGGCGCGCGCTTCGGCCGGTGTGGCGACCTCCAGGCCCAATTCCTCGACGATGCGCCGGATCTTGGCGACCTGTTCGGCGTTGTTCGCCGCCAACTTGCCGCGGCCGATGAAGAGACTGTCCTCGAGCCCGACGCGGACCGAGCCACCGAGCATCGCCGCCTGGGTGCAGAACGGGATCTGGTGACGGCCGGCGGCGAGCACGGACCAGCGATAGTCCTTGCCGAACAGCTTGTCGGCGGTGCGCTTCATGAACGACAGATTCTCCGGGTCGGCACCGATGCCGCCGAGAATGCCGAAGATCATCTGGACGAAGAACGGCGGCTTCACCAGCCCGCGATCGACGAAATGGGCGAGGTTGTAGAGGTGGCCGACATCGTAGCATTCGTGCTCGAAGCGGGTGCCGTGGCCTTCGCCGAGCAGCTCCAGGATGCGGGCGATGTCGCGGAAGGTGTTGCGGAAGATGAAGTCGTCGGTGCCGCGCAGATAGGGCTCCTCCCAATCGAATTTCCAGTTCGAGTAGCGCTCCGCGAGCGGGAAGATGCCGAAGTTCATCGACCCCATGTTGAGCGAGCACATCTCCGGTGCTAGGCGCAGGGCCGCGGCCAGCCGCTGTTCGACCGTCATGTCGAGGCTGCCGCCGGTGGTGATGTTGAGGACGGCGTCGGTCGCCTGCTTGATCTGCGGCAGGAACGACAGGAAGTCCTCCGGATGCGGCGAGGGCCGGCCGGTCTCGGGATGGCGGGCATGGAGATGGAGGACGGCGGCGCCGGCCTCGGCGGCGGCGATCGCCTGGGTCGCGATGTCCTGGGGACGGTAGGGCAACGCGTCCGACATGGTCGGGGTGTGGATACCGCCGGTCACCGCGCAGGTGATGATCACCTTGGCGGCGGTGGGGGACTTCACGGGGTCGGCCATGGACGGGCTCCGAGGGGCGCGAGTGGGAGACGGCGATCGGCGAGCGGGCGGTTCACAGCGCCCGCGAGAGCCAGAGCGCCAGATCGGGATAGAGGATCAGCAGGACGATGAGCAGCAGCGGCGCGGCGAGGAACGGCAGAACGCCGCCGTACATGTCGCGCAGCGAGATCTCCGGCGATTGGGCGCGGATGACGAAGAGGTTCATGCCGATCGGCGGGTGAATCAACCCGATCTCGACGACGATCACCTGGAGCACCCCGAACCACACCGGATCGAAGCCGTTGGCGATGACCAGCGGCAGGAACACCGGGACGGTGACGAGCACCATGCCGATGCCCTCGAGGAAGCAGCCGAGGAAGATGTAGACGATCACCAGGAGCACCATCACCGTGGTCGGCGACAGGCTGGTGCCGCGGATCCAGCCGACCAGATTCTGGGCGATCGAGGTCTGCACCACGAAGTAGGAGAAGATCGTCGAGCCGACGACGATGAGGACGATGTTGGCGGTGATGCGCGCCGTCTCGCCGAGGCCGTCGAGGATGGCGGTGCGGCTCAGCGTCCGCCGCCAGAGCCCCAGCAGCAGTGCGCCGAAGGCGCCGACGGCCGCGGCCTCGGTCGGCGAGAACCAGCCGAACCAGATGCCGCCGAAGGTGACGGCGAAGAGCGTCGAGACGTCCCAGACGCGCAGGAGCAGTCGGCCGGTCTCGCGCAGTCCGCCGGCGGGGATGGCCGGCGCCGCCTTCGGCGCGAGGCGGGTCCAGACGAAGACGGTCGCCATGTAGAAGAGCGTGAGGAGGATCCCGGGCACCACGGCGGCGAGGAACAACTTGATCACCGAGAGCTGGGCGATGATGGCGTAGATCATCAGGATCAGCGACGGCGGGATGAGGATGCCGAGCGTGCCGCCGGCCGCCACCGCACCGGCGGCGAGGCCCGGCGCGTAGCCGTTCTTCAGCATCTCCGGGATCGAGATGCGCCCCATGGTGGCGGCGGTCGCCACCGACGAGCCGCAGACCGCACCGAAGGCGGCCGAGGCGCCGATCGCCGCCATGGCGAGCGAGCCGCGGGTCGAGGCGAAGACGGAGTTGGCGGCACGGAAGAGGTCGGTTGAGAGGCCGGCGAGCGTGGCGTAGGCGCCCATCAGCGTGAACAGAGGCAGCACCGACAGCGAATAGGCCGAAGCGAGTTCGAGCGGCACGCCACCGAAGACGAAGAGCGCCTTGGTGGTGCCCTCGAGCGCCACGTAGCCGGTGAAGCCGACGAGACCGAGCGCCACCCCGACGGGGACGCGGATCATGATCAGCACGACGAGCGAGGCCACGCCGAGGAGGCCGATGGTCGGGGCACTCATGAGGCCGCTCCCCCGTCCTTCGAGGCCGGGACCGGTCGACCGCCGAAGCGGCCGCGCAGCATACGCAGGATGCGGACGGCGACGACCAGCGTGGCGGCGACGAGCGCCACCTCGATCGCGGCGAGCAACGTCCAGATCGGCACCGGCACGTCGGGTTTGACGTCGCCGAAGCGCCAGGCGTCGGCGAGCGGGGTCAGGAGGGTGAAGACCAGGAGGCCGAGGAAGACCAGCGTGGCGACGTCACCGAGAAGGCGCAACCGGTCCAGCGTGCGTCGGCCGACGTTGTTGTCGAGAATGTCGACGCGGATCATCTCGTCGCGGGCGATGCAATCGGCGAGGGCGAAGAAGGCGACGAGGACGAGCAGCGTCTCGACGATCGCCACGGTGCCGTCGAGCGCGCGGTGGGCGACCGCGCGCAGGCCGACATCGGCGATCGTCCACAGCATCATCGCGGCCAGCGAGACGGCGCCCACCACCGTGAGGGCACGGACCAGGACGCCGACCGCCGGGTGCGGGGCGCGGTTCATTTCGCCCCCGCCGCGACGCGCGCCACGAGTTCGTCCCGGAAGGCCTTCAGCTCCGCACCCTTGGCGCCGGCGGCGGCGAAGACCTTGTCGGCGACGCCGAGGGTCGGGGTGCGGAAGGCTTCGGCCTCGGCCGCTGTCGGATCGACGATCTCCACCCCGGCGCCGGAGACATAGGCGCGGCCGGCGGTCTCGGCGTCGTCGTAGACCTTGCCGACCCGGCGCGCCGCGGCGACGCCGGTGGTGTCGTCGATCACCTTTCGCAGATCCTCAGGGAGGGAGCGGTACTTCTGTTCGTTCATCACCAGTCCGAAAGTGGCCGCCGTGGCGTTGAGCACCGTCACCGACTTCAGGCTCCGGGCGAGCTGGAAGGCCTGGGCGGCTTCGAAGTTGAACATCATGCCGTCGAGCGTTCCCTTGTCGAGCGCGTCGGCGACCTCCGACGGCGGCATCGCCACCGGGCTCGCGCCCCAGGCGGAGACCATCGCCGAGGTGACCGGGCCGTTGTGGCGAATGCGCATGCCGGCGAGGCCCTTGGGATCGCGCACCGCCGGCTTGTGCAGGTAGACGCCGACGGTCGGCGAGGTGACGACGTAGAGGATGCGGGTGCCCTCGTGCTCCTTGGCGAGCCGGCCGGAGAGTTCGGTCATCACCACCGAGGCCTCGGACACCGACATGGCCCTGGTGCCCTTGTCGGTCGCGTGGTCGAAGACGTAGGGAAGCTGAGCCACCTCGGTCAACGGGAAACGGCCGGGCAGCGCGCCGTGGAGGAAGAACGCGACATCGGCGACGCCGGTGCGGGCGAGGTCGAACTGGCGCGGCAGCGGACCCATCTGGCCGGCCGGGAAGACCGTCAGCTTGAGCCGCCCACCCGACTTCGCGGCGACTTCGTCGGCCCAGCGGATCAGCTCCTTCTGGATGGTGTGGCTCGGCGGCAGGTAGTGCGAGACCTTGAGTTCGATGGTCTCGGCCGCGGCCGGGCCGGTCAGGTTGAAGGAGGCCGCCAGAGCGCCGGCGGCCATCGTTGCGAGGGTTCGCCTCGTCATCTTGCGTGAAGGGACCATCGTCTTCTCCCTGTTGAACGTCGTCTTTCGGTCTTCGGATCTTTCCGGTCTTCTCGCCGGATCAGGCGGCCCGCCGATCGGCGACCGCGTGGCCGATGGCCCGAGCCAGGATCTCCTCGGCGCCCGCCGTCGGCCTGCCCCAGCGCCGCCAGGCGACGATCTGATCGGGGCGGACGAGGGCGAGGTCGGTCTCGTAGAGATCGTGAGCTTCGGGATCATGGCAGTCGACGACGGTCAGCGACAGGCCGAGCCGGCGCGCCGCGGCGACGAAGTCGTCGCCATCGGGCGGGTTCGGGCCGAGGCGCAGCAGCGTCCAGTCGAAGCCGAAGGTGTCGTAGAGCGAGCGGCCGTCGGCGAGCCAGACGTGTGGGGCGCGGCCGCCGGGGCGACCCGAGGGGGCATAGGCGGTCGGCGAATCGGGCGGCACCGGCGAGGCCTCTGCGGCGACGATCGGCGAGCCGTCGTAGCGTGCCCCGAGGGTGAAGCCGGGAATGTCGAACTCGGCGCGGGCATGACCGAGGAGATAGGCGCCGGCGCGGCGGCGGGCAGCCTCGCCGGCCGGTCCCTCGTCCTCGATCGCCGGGCTCGGTCGATAGAGGCCGATGGCGTCGGCGAAGCGGCGGGCGAAGCCGGTGTTGCGCAGGCCGATCGGCCGGCGCTCGCCCTCGTAGGTGTCGAGGAGGTCGGAGGGGGCGCCGCCGCGGATCACCGCCGCGAGCTTCCAGCCGAGATTGACCGCGTCTTCGATGGCGGTGTTGTAGCCCATGCCGCCGGTGGGGGTGAAGAGATGCACGGCGTCGCCGGCGAGGAACACCCGGCCACGACGATAACGGTCGGCGACCAGCATGCGGCCGGCGATCCAGGCGTCGCGGGAGAGTACCTCGACCGGGATGTCGATACCCATGCACTGGGTGAAGAGCGCCACCGCATCGGCGTCCGTCATGCCCTCGGCCGTCTCGCCGGGACGCAGCTGGGTGTGGAAGGCGAACTCCGAGACGCCGTCGACGGCGGCCATCACGGCGCGGCGCTGGTTGTTGAAGGCCCAGTACTGCCAGGCGCGGGGATGGCGGCAGACGTCGTAGAAGGTCGGGGCCTTCAGATAGAGCGCCAGCATATTGCCGCCCATGAAGTCACGCTCGATGCCGCCCTCGCCGCCGTAGGCGAAGCCGAGTTCGCGGCGGACGAGGCTGTGCGGGCCGTCGGCGCCGACGAGGTAGCGCGCCACGATGCGGCGGGTTCCCTCACCGCCGACCGGTTCGATCTCCGCCTCGACGCCGTCGGCGGTCTCGCGGAAACCGACGAGGCGACGGCCGTAGCGGATCGAGATGCCCGGCAGGGCGTCGGCGTGGCGGCGCATCACCGCCTCGACGAACTTCTGCGAGACACGATGGGCCGGCTCGGCCGCACTGAAGGAGCGATCGCCCTCTCTGACGCGCCGCGCCGCCTCCTTCGAACTCGGCAGTTCGAAACGGGCCAGTTCGTGGCCGGCGTAGCGGGTGAAATAGGCGACGTCGGTCGGGTGGTCGGCCGGCAGGCCGGCGGCGCGGATCTCCTCGACGAAACCGTGGCGTCGGAAGTGCTCCATGGTGCGCGCCTGGGTGGCGTTGGCCTGCGGGTTGAAGGCCGTCGTCGGCTTCTGGTCGACGAGGATCGCCGCGACGCCGCGGCGGCCGAGCTCGTTGGCGAGCATCAGGCCGCAGGGTCCGCCCCCGACGATCAGCACTTCGGTCGTCTCGATGGTCATGGTCGTCGTCTCACCGTGGCGTGGAGGATCGGGATCACAGTTCGGAGTTGTCGATCAGCCAGGGCGGCGGGTTCGGACCCCAGATGTAGAAGCTGTCTTCGGGCGGATTGTCGGCCGCCTGCCAGTCGAAGTCGGCGGGGATGTAGTCGATGTCGGCGGAGTACTCGCAGAGGCTCCCCCAGGGATCGCGGACGTAGTGGAAGTAGTTGGAGCCGAGGACGTGTCGCCCCAGACCCCAGCCCTCGGTGTAGCCCTTGTCGGCCATGTGCATGGCGGCGAGGCCGATGTCGTGGATCGAGCCGACGTCCCAGGAGAGATGATGCAGCCCCGGACCGCCGGACTTGGCGAGCGCCAGCATGTGGTGATCGGACCCGTGCATGCCGTGCATGAAGGCGACGCCGTCGCCGGAGCGGTCGGAGAGCCTGAGGCCCAGCACCCGCTCGTAGAAGGCGATCGAACCGAGCACGTCGGTGGTGAAGACCAGAATGTGGGAGAGCCGGCGCGGATGGACCCGCGGGGCGGTGCGGCGCGATTCCGAACCCTGGCGGCCCGGGCCGACGCTGCGCGCGTCGAATGGCGACTTCTCGTCGGGGGACGACTTGTCGGCGACGCGGATCTCCATCGCCATGCCGTCGGGATTGAGGAACCACAAGCCGTCCGACGCGACGCCCGACGGCGGATCGATGCGTTTCACGCCCTGATCCTCGAGGCGCCGGCGGAACCCGTCGATGTCCTCGGCGTAGGCGCCGAAGGAGAGATGCGAGAGCTTCTTCTTGCCGCCCTCGACGATCTCGCCCCAGCGATGGCCGTGGCCGAAGGTGTGGAGGCCGAGCGCCGCGCCCTCCTCCCGGACGTCGAGGCCGAAGGCGGAATAGAAGGCCTGCGCCGGGCCGAGGTCCGGCACCGTCAGCCGGAACCCGTCGATCGAATGCACCCCGAATTCGCCCGGTCGTCCGGGCGTGACGTATCGTCCGCGGATCTCGGTCACTGGACTCTCCCTGAATTTCGTCCCGTCGGGCGGGCTTCTTCGCGCCGAGCCGTTCCGCTCGGTCGTGCGGTTGGCGCGGCGGCCCTCAGCCGACCTCGTCGACGACGCGGTTGGCGAGAATGCCGAGACCTTCGATCTCGACTTCGCAGATGTCGCCGGGCTTCATCCACAGGGGCGGCTTGCGCGCCGCGCCGACGCCCGACGGCGTGCCGGTGACGATCAGGTCGCCGGGCTCGAGGGTGATGCCCTCGGAGATGATGGCGATCAGCGAGGCGACGTCGAAGATCAGATCATCGGTCGAGGCGTGCTGGACGACGGCGCCGTTGAGGCGCGTCTCGAGCGCCAGGCCACGGCCGCCGGGCGGCAGTTCGTCGGCGGTGACGACCAGGGGGCCGAAGGCGCCGGTGGCGTCGAAATTCTTGCCCATCGTCCATTGCGGCGACTTGAACTGATAGTCGCGCACCGAGACGTCGTTGAAGATCGACCAGCCGAAGACGTGGTCGAGCGCCGTCTCGCGCGGAATGTGACGGCCGCCCTTGCCGATGATCGCCACCAGTTCGCCCTCGTAGTCGAACTGGTCGGAGACCTTCGGCCGCACCACCGGGGCGCCGTGGCCGACCAGCGTGGACGTGAAACGGGCGAACAGGGTCGGATAATCCGGCTGCTTGAAGCCGCTCTCGGCGGTGTGGTCGGCGTAGTTGAGACCGACGCAGACGATCTTGCCCGGGCGGGCGAGCGGCGGCAGCCATTCGACCGCGGCCGGATCGACGGGGGTGCCGGCGGCGAGCGCCGCGGCGGCGGCGGCGAGGCCGGCCGCATCGAGCCCGATCAGCGTTTCGATGCCGCCGGGGTATCCGGCATCGGTCTCGTGCAGCCCGCGATGAACCCCGTTCGCGTCGACGATCGCCATGCCGCGTCCCGCCGCGTCCCGGAAGACTCCCACCCGCATCGTTCGTTTCCTCGCCTTCGATTGCGTCGTTTCGACATACGCAATTTACCGAAGCCGGCGATGATCGATAGTGACCAGATCGATCCGCTTGATACCGAAATCGTATCGCTTAGAGTGGGGACATGAAGCTCACCCAATTGCGCGACATCACCGCCATCGCCGAGCACGGCAGCCTGCGCGCCGCCGCCCGCCAACTCGGCCTCGCCCAACCGGCGCTGACCCGCAGCGTCCACGATCTCGAACACGAACTCGGTGCCGCCCTGTTCGAACGGCGGGCGCGCGGCGTGGTGCCGACGGCGGTCGGCGCGGCCTTCGTCGCCCGGGCCCGGGCGATCCTCGCAGACGTCGAGCGGGCGCGGGAGGAGGCCGAGGAGATCGGCGGCGCCGGGACCGGCAACGTCGTGGTCGGCCTGTCGGTGGCGGCCCATCTCGCTCTGCTGCCGCGCGCCATCCGGCGCTTCCGCACCCGCTATCCGCTGGCGCGGCTGAGCCTCGTCGAGGGGTTCTTCCCGGCCCTCGAGGGCGAACTCAAAGAAGGCGAGATGGATTTCTGGGTCGGCCCGGAGCCGGAACGGGCGCCGTCGTCCGATCTGGTCGTCGAGCGGCTCCTCGACAATACCCGGGTGGTGATCGGGCGCGCCGGTCACCCGCTCGCCGGCGCGACCTCGCTCGCCGAGCTGATCGAGGCGGAATGGGTGACGACCTCGATCACCCACCGAGCGGCCGAAGAGCTCGGCACGCTCTTCGCCGCGCACGGGTTGCCGACGCCGCGGCTCGGCATGCAGACGCGCTCGGCGCTGAGCATCTTCATGGCGATCCTGTGCTCCGATGCGCTCGGCATGCTGCCGGTCCAGGTCGCCGAATACGCCACCAGGACCGGCCTTCTGGTGCGTGTGCCGGTGCGCGAGATCCTGCCGGCGCCGACGATCGTCATGGTTCGGCGTGCCGGTCTCACCCTGACGCCCGCCGCGCAATGGTTCTGCGACTGCTGCCTGGCCGCCGCACGGACGCCGATCGCGGCTCCGTTGGTCTGAGCGATCCGGCGCGGCGATCCTGGTGGTACGGGAGTTGCGCCGACTTCTCGGCCGGGCTCGATCTCTCCGAGACGACCGGGACGAGCACGATCCCGAGCCGTGCGTAGATCGCGCCGTTCGTGATGCCGTCCTGGCCGAGAATGAGCAGAAACGTGCCGTCCACCGGACGTCGCCCCCCATTCGTCCGACCGGGCTCACGAGTTCCGAAGCGGAGGACCGATGCGGTCGCGACCGCCGGTTTTCCGCACGGAACGGGGGAGATCGCCGCGGCACTCGGCATCCAGAGGCCGAATTTCGTCGCCACGCTCGACGCGCCCGAGCGGCGCGGCCGCGCCGAGCGGATGCGCTCGACCACCGGTCGCCGCTCGCACGCCATCGTGCTCACCGACGACGGCCGGGCGCTGCTCCATCGGTTGACGGCGCCGCCGCCGCCGCCGGTGAGGCCCGGGATCAGACGCCGAGCCACCGATGCACAAGATCGGGATCCGCCTTCAGATCCTCGGTCGTCCCTTCGAAGACGATCTCGCCCTTGGCGAGCACGACGTGGCGATCGGCGAGGTCGAAGAGATCCTCGAGGTTCTTGTCGACGACGACGATCGACATGCCGGTCGCCGCCACCGCCCGGATCGTCGCCCAGATCTCGTCGCGCACCTTGGGGGCGAGCCCCTCGGTCGCCTCGTCCAGCATCAACAGTTCCGGATTGGTCATCAGGGCGCGGCCGATCGACAGCATCTGCTGTTCGCCGCCGGAGAGCTGGTCGCCCCAGTTGTCGCGCCGTTCTGCGAGGCGGGGGAAGAGATCGAGGACGCGGGCGAGCGTCCATTCCGCCTTGCCGTTCGGGCCGCGGCGGGCCGGCAGCGTCAGGTTCTCGAGCACCGTCAGATTGGGGAAGATGCCCCGCCCCTCCGGCACCAGGGCGATGCCGGCGCGCGAGATCACCGCCGGCCGCGCGCCCGAAAGCTCGCGCCCGGCGAAGCGGATCGACGCCGTCGGGCCACCCGAGAGGAGGCCGGTCAGGGTGCGCAGCAGCGTCGTCTTGCCCATGCCGTTGCGGCCGAGAAGGCTCACCGTCTCGCCTTCGCCGACGCGGAAGGCGACGTCGCGCAGGCAGGGCGTGCGGCCGTGGCAGGTGGCGATCGCGGTCGCCTCGAGCAGGGACCGGGCCGCTGCGGCCGGGGCATCGGCGACGAGAGCGAGGCTCATGCGGCATCCTCCAATCCGGCGAAGCGGCCGAGATAGGCCTCGCGCACCCCGGCGTCGCGGCGGATGTCGTCGGGCGAGCCGTGGGCGATGAGGCGACCGTTGACCAGCACCGAGATGGTGTCGGCACAGGAGAAAACGGCATCCATGTCGTGCTCGACCAACAGGATGGTGTGGTCGGCGGCGAGGTCGCGCAGCAGCGCGGTGAGCCGCGCCGTCTCCTCGGGTCCCGAGCCGGCGAGCGGCTCGTCGAGGATGAGCAGGCGGGCGCCGGAGGCCATCAGCATGGCGATCTCGAGCTGGCGCTGTTCGCCGTGGGAGAGCGAGGTGGCGACGCGATCGGCCCGATCGACGAGGCCGACGGCGGCGAGTGCATGGGCGACCGCCCTCTCCTCCTCCGCCCGGCTCGCCCCCGCCGACCCACGTGCCTGCGCGGCGACGGCGCAGTTCTCGGCGACCGTCATCTTGCCCAGGATGTTGGTGCGCTGGAACGACCGGCCGATGCCGCGACGCGCCTTGGCGGCTGCCGAGAGGCCGGTGATGTCGGACCCGTCGAGCCGGATGGTGCCGGCGGAGACGGGCAGCGCCCCGGTGATCAGGTTGGTGAAGGTGGTCTTGCCGGCGCCGTTCGGCCCGATCACCGCATGGATGAGATTGGGAGCGAAGGCGACCGAAACCTCGGAGACCGCGGAGAGACCTCCGAAGGAGCGACTGAGGCCCGCCACTTCGAGCATCGGCGCCGGCGTCGTGGCCGCGGCTTCGGCGCGATCGGCGTCGGAGGGCGCCCGCCACGGGCGGGCGGGCCGCGCCGGGAACAAACCGGCGAGGCCCTTCGGCGCGCCGAGGACGGCGGCGATGAGGAACACGCCCATGGCGATCGGCCAGTGTTCCGACACCAGTGGGCCGACCCAGTGGCCGCTCTTCAGCACCTCTTCGGCGAGCGAATAGACGACCGCGCCGAGGATCGAGCCCCACAGCGTGCCGACGCCGCCGAGCACCACCATCATGATGGCGAGGCCGGACTCGCGCCAGCCGAGGATCTCGGGCGGTACGAAGCCGTCGATCGAGGCGAAGAGCGCCCCGGCGAAACCGGCGAGCGTGCCGGCGACGACGAAGGCGGCCCACTTGTAGCGCTGGCCGTCGAAGCCGAGGGCGTTCATCCGCGTCTCGTTGGCGGCGAGCCCCTGCAGCACCCGGCCGAAGCGCGAGCGCACCAGCACGAGCACCAGGGCATAGGCGGCGACGAGGCCGGCGAGCGCGAACCACAGCAGCGTGTTGCGGTTCTGGAAGTCGAGGACGGTGCGGCCGGCGATCTCGAGATAGGGCTTCACGTCGATCGAAGCGCCGTCGGAGCCGCCGGCGATGCGGGTGTCGTGGAACAGCGCGAACATCATCTGCGAGGCGGCGAGCGTCACCATGATGAAGTAGAAGCCGCGCGTCCTCACCGCGAAGAAGCCGACCACGGCGGCGCCCAGCCCGGCGAGGCCGCTCGCCGCGGCGAGCGCGACGAGGAGGTTCGCGCCGTCGTCCGTCGGCGTGACGAACCACACCGCATAGGCGCCGAGGCCGAAGAAGGCGGCATGACCGAAGCCGACCAGACCGGTGACGCCGATCAGGATGTCGAGGCTCATGACGAAGATGGCGACGGCGAGGATGCGGGTGGCGAACTTCACGGTGTAGAGGCCGGCCATCCACGGCAGCGCCGCGAAGACGGCGACCGCGACGACGAGCAGCAGCAGCACCGGCCACGAGGGAAGACGGATCATCGGACCATCCTCCCGAAGAGACCGCCGGGCCGGGCGACCAGCACCGCCGCCATCATGGCGTAGACGACGACGCCGGCGAGGTTCGGCAGGAAGACCTTGCCGAGCGCATCGGCCACGCCGATCACCAGCGAGCCGAGGAAGGCACCCTTGATCGAGCCGATGCCGCCGATGACGACGACGACGAAAGAGATGATCAGGATGCGCTCGCCGATGCCGGGATAGACGCTTTCCACCGGGGCGGCGAGCATGCCGGCGAGGGCGGCGAGCGCTGTGCCGGCGGCGAAGACCACCCGGTAGAGCAGGCGCGAGTCGAAGCCGAGCAACTCGGTCATCTCGCGATTGGACTCGCCGGCGCGGATCAGCCGACCGATCTTGGTCTTCTGGATCACCAGGAACATCGCCGCGGCGAGGGCCGCGCAGATGGCGGTGAGCGCCAGCCGGTAGACCGGATAGGCGAGCGTGTCGGTGAGGCGGATCGACCCCGAGAGATAGGACGGGATCGGCACCGAATGGGGATAGGAGCCCCAGCCGATGCGCTGCACCTCGTTGAAGATCAGGATCAGGGCGAAGGTGAGCAGCACCTGTTGCAGGTGGTCACGGGCGTAGAGATGGCGCACGAAGGCCCATTCGATCACCGCGCCGAAGGCGACCGCCAGCGGAATGCCCAGCGCCACGGCGAGGAAGACGTCGCCGGTCATCTGGGTCAGCGTCAGCGCCATATAGGCACCGAGCATGTAGAACGACCCGTGCGCCAGATTGATCACGCCGAGGATGCCGAAGACGAGCGTCAGCCCGCTCGCCGCCAGGAAGATCAGGAAGCCGTACTGGATGCCGTTGAAGATCTGGACGAGGACGAGGTCCATGGCGCGCCTGGTTCCGATGACACACGGTCGAGGGAGATCGCAGGCGGCAAGCCGGCGATCTCCGTCTCGAGATGAACGAGAGGCGAAGCCTCAGGCGCGGCAACCCTTGCCGCTGTCGGCGAGCATCGCCGCCGCCATGCCGGTCATCCGGTTCTTTCCGTCCTTCAGTTCGCGCGCATAGAAATTCTGCTTGGGATTGCGCGAGGCCGAGAACTCGAAGGGACCGCGGGGCGAGGCGAACTTCGCCGCCGCCATGGCGGCATGCATCGCGTCCTTCTTGGCGGTGTCGCCGCCGACGGCCTTCAGGCCGATGTCGAGCACCTGCATGGCGTCCCAGCCCTGCACCGCATAGACGTCCGGGGCGATGCCGTGAGCAGCCTGGAAGGCGGCGATGAAGGCCTTGTTCTCGGGATTGTCGAGACCGTCGGCGTAGTGCAGCACGGTACGGATGCCGTCACCGGCCGCGCCGACCGCCTTCTCGACGCCGTCGGTGAGGAAGCCCGGGCCCCACAGCGGCACCGAACCGGCGAGACCGGCGGCCGCATAGTCCTTGATGAACTTGGCGGCACCGCCGCCGGCGAAGAACGAATAGACCGCCTGCGGCTTGGCAGCGGCGATCTCGGCCAGCGCCGACTGGAACTCGACGTCCGGGAACGGCAGGGCGATGTCCTTGGTGACCTTGCCGCCGCCGGCCTCGAAGGCCTCCTTGAAGCCCTTCACCATCTCCTCGCCCGCGGCGTAGCGCCAGGTGCAGGTGACCGCTTCCTTGATGCCGGCGGCGAGCATCGCCTGTCCGGTGGCGAAGCCGATCTGGCCGTTGGCGAAGGAGGTGCGGAAGATGTTGGGGGCGCACATGGCGCGGGTGATGGCGTCGGCACCGGCGTTCGGCACCAGGGTGGTGACCCCGGCTTCGCGGGCGATCTTGACCATCGCCGCGGCGACGCCGGAATGGACGGTGCCGATCAGCACGTCGACGTTCTCGCCGAACACCAGCTTGTTGGTCAGCTCGGTCGCCTTGGGCGGCGCCGATTCGTCGTCGAGGGCGACGAAGGTGATCTCGCGCCCGGCGAGCGAACCGCCCTTGCCGGCGACATGGAGCTTGGCGGCGCGGGCGATGGCCTCGCCGAGCGGGGCGAAGGTGCCGCTCGACGGCAGCAGCAGGCCGATCTTGATCGGACCGGAGGCGGCGCGCGCGGTGCGCACGAAGGGCGCGGCGAGCGTCACGGTACCGGCCGCGAGCGCGGTGGACAGAAATTCGCGTCTGGTCGACGACATGGGGCGGTTCCCTCCCGAGGTGAGCGTTCGGCGCGATCGTTGGACCCGGGGTCTCTGCCCCGCGCGCCACTCCCGACGAGATGCACTTTATTTCATATCGAATTCAGGTCAACCCGACGATGCAGTATTGTTCATGTAGCGAACGCGGCGACCCGGAGGTCCGAATGGTCGGCCGATCGCAACGCGATCATCGCCGGACGCGGCCAGTCGACGACCAGTCGGTCGATCTGGTCGTCGAGGCCGGGGAGATCGAGGGCGTCGTAGAACACCGGTCGGTGTGAGCGCGCGATGAAGCCGTGGAAGAGATCGTGGACGTCGTAGTCGTAGACGAGATCGCCCGGCGCCACCCCCGGCCGGCGTGCCAGATAGCGGCGGAAGCCGCGAAAGCGGGCGCGTCCGCCGGGTTCGGCGGCGAAGACCAGAATGGCCCGCCCCGAGCCGAGGCGGGTCCCCTCCTGCATGCGCGAATAGGCCCGGTCGTGACCATGGGCGACGAGCGATTCGAGCGAGGGGTGTTCGGGGCAGCGGTCGCGCGGATCGAGGGTGAGGCGCAGCGCCCACACCGGCTCGTCTCGGCCGAGGCCGCGCGCCGCCAAGAGATCGGCGAGCGGGCGACCACGGAAATCCGGAGGATCGAACGGCGGCTCGCTCACCCCTTGGCGCCGCGATTACGCGACTGCCAGGGGCAGCCGACCGCGCAATAGGACTGGATCAGCGAAAAGAGACGGGTCGAGCTCGCCTCCACCGAGACGCCCGAGGTGTCGAGCTGAGCGCGGGCGCGGGCGTAGAGCGGTTCGCGGCTCGACAGGATGGTGATGAGTTCGGCCATCGCCGCCTTGTCGTTGGCCATCGGCCGGAGGTCGCCCTGCTCGCGCACCCGGCTCATGTGTTCGGCCGGCGAGGTGCGCACCCAGATGGTGAAGAACGAGGCGAGCAAGAGGTCGAATGTCACCGGCTCGCCGACGATGCCGCCGCCGGTGGCGAGCAGCATCGGCCCGGGCTGGTCGATCAGCCGCTTCAGGGTGGCGCGTTCCAGGCGGCGATAACCGTCCTGACCATAGAGATTGAGGATCTCGGTGATCGAGAAGCCGTGCTCGCGCTCGATCTCCTTGTTGAGTTCGACGAAGGGCCAGCCGAGGCGCTCGGCGGCCAGATGGCCGAGGGTCGACTTGCCGGCGCCGCGCAGGCCGATCAGCGCCACCCGATCGACGGCGATCCGCGAGTCGGGGACGACCCGCGGCCCGGTCGGCCGTTCGCCGGCGAGCAGCGCCTTGACCTCGCCGACCACGTCGGGGGTCGCGGAGCGCAAGAGATCGCGGATCACCAGCCAGTCGGGATTGTCGGCGCCCTCGGCGCCGATCAGGTCCTCGATCGGCGCGCCGGTCGCCTCGGCGACGCGGCGCAGCAGCATGATCGAGACGTTGCCCTGGCCGCTCTCGAGCTGGGCGATGTAACGCTCGGAGATGCCGGAGACGCCGGCCAGCACCTTGCGCGACATGCCGCGCAGCGCCCGCATGCGCCTGACACGCTGACCGAGCTCCACCAGGAAGGCCTCGTCGGCGTCGGCCCGCGCCTCGCGCGAGGTCCGTCGGATGCCGCTGCCGGTGACGCCGCGACCGCCGTCGCCGGCCTCCGCCACGGTTGCATCGGACGGGAAATTCTCACCCTCGGTCGTTTCGTCGGTCATGGTGCTCGTTACCTCGCCATGAAAAATAGTACACGAAACCCTTGACGGCAACCGATCGGCCACGGCATGTGAATGTGCATTATAATTCCATCCACGCTTTCGGGCGAAGGATGGTCGGGAGGGAACATCCGACATGACCGCACAGACCACGACGTCGGCGCAACGGGAATTCGCCGCCGCGATCGGCGAAATCGCCGCAGCGATCGGCGAGGCGGCGCTCGACGACGATCTCGCCGCGAAACTCGACGCCGAATTCCCGCCGAGCGGCGCGAAGTTCCGCCGCATCGCCGAGTTGATCGAGATCGGTGACGGCGAGGGCTGGATCTGTCCGCGCGAGCACGGCGGCATCCGGTTCGGCCGGGTGATCAAGCCGGGCGCCGAGGCCGGACGGTTCTCCGTCGACGTGGTGCTGATGGAGAGCGTGCGCGGCCCCCATCACGTCCATCCGCAGGGCGAGATCGGGATGATCATGCCGACCGTCGCCGAACCGAATTTCGACGGTCATCCCGAGGGTTGGTACGTCTATGGCGCCGGCACCGCGCACCATCCGACGGTGACCGACGGCTCGGCCTACGTGCTCTATCTGCTGCCGAACGGCGCGATCGAGTTCACCGGCGCGTGATACGAGATCCGGCGGATCGCGATTTCGCGACGCCGGAATCGACTCGTCGAAAAGCCCTTGTTCCGACAGGCCTTTCGACGAACGGAATACGAAATTCGGATCGATCGAGCCGAATTTCGTATGGGCCCCCTTCCCTCTTCCATCCGGAGACCGGCTCATGACCGAACCGCTCTACGAGACCGCCGTCTACAACGCGGTCAGCGACCTCGTCGACGTGCATCTCACCGCCGGCCGCGCCGACAAGGCCGCCTTCATCGACCCCGCCCGCACCCTCACCTACGGCGAACTCGCCGCCGAGACGCGGCGCATGGGCAATCTCCTCGGTCGTCTCGGCCTCGTCCGTGAGGACCGGGTGGCGATGATCATGCTCGACACGGTCGATTGGCCGATCGCCTTCCTCGGCGCGATCCGCGCCGGGCTGGTGCCGATCCCGCTCAACACCCTGCTCGCCGCCGACCAGTACGCCTACATGCTCGCCGACAGCCGGGCGAAGGCGCTGATCGTCTCGGCGCCGCTGTTGCCGCTGGTCGAGACCCTACTCGCCGACCTGCCGGCGCTGAAACACGTGCTGGTCGCCGGCGGCGACGCCGGAGCGCATATCGCCTTCTCGGCCGAACTGGCGAAGGAGAGCGACGCCTTCGCCACCGTCGACACCCACCCGGACGAGACCGCCTTCTGGCTCTACTCCTCCGGCTCGACCGGCGCGCCGAAGGGCACGCGCCACATCCAGACGTCGCTGATGGCGACCGCCAAGCTCTACGGCCAGAACATCCTCGGCATCCGCGAGGACGACGTCGGCTTCTCGGTGGCGAAACTCTTCTTCGCCTACGGGCTCGGCAATTCGCTGTCCTTCCCGCTGTCGGTGGGCGCCACGGTGATCCTCAATCCCGGACGCCCGACCCCGCAGGTCGCCTACGAGTTCCTGGAGAAGTATCAGCCGACGATCTTCTTCGGCGTGCCGACGCTCTATGCGGCGATGCTGCACGATCCCGGCCACGCCCATTCGACCGGTTCGGCCCGGCTGCGCATCTGCACCTCGGCCGGCGAGGCGCTGCCCGAGCACATCGGCACGTCGTGGCGCGGTCGCTTCGGCGTCGACATCCTCGACGGCGTCGGCTCGACCGAGATGCTGCACATCTTCCTGTCGAACCGGCCGGGCGACATCGTCTACGGCACCTCCGGCCGCGCGGTTCCCGGCTACGATCTCAGCCTCCGCGGCGACAGCGGCCACGACTGCGCCGCCGGCGAGATCGGCGAACTCTACGTGCGCGGCCCCTCGGCGGCGGACGGCTATTGGAACCAGCGGACCAAGAGCCGCACGACCTTCCAGGGCGACTGGACCAAGACCGGCGACAAATACGTGCGCGACGACAACGGCCGCTACACCTACTGCGGCCGCGCCGACGACATGTTCAAGGTCTCGGGCATCTGGGTGTCGCCCTTCGAGATCGAGGCGGCGCTGTCCAGCCACGACGACGTGCTCGAGGCGGCGGTCGTGGCGCATGCCGACGAGGAAGGGCTCCTCAAGCCCAAGGCCTTCATCGTGCTCAAGGATATGGCCCATCCGGACGACCTCGAGACGCGGCTCAAGGAGCACGTCAAGAAGACCGTCGGCATGTGGAAATACCCACGTTGGATCGAGGTGGTCGACGCGCTGCCGAAGACCGCGACCGGCAAGATCCAGCGCTTCAAGCTGCGCGAGGGGCCGTGATGCTCGCCGCGCGCGGCTTCCTCGACGTCGCCGGCAAGCGGCTCGAATACGCCCATCTCGGGCCACAGCCGAGCGAGGCGCCGACGCTGGTGCTGCTCCACGAGGGGCTCGGCTGCGTCGGGCTGTGGGGGGATTTCCCCGATCGGCTGCAACGGGCGACGGGCTGCGGCGTCTTCGTCTTCTCGCGCGCCGGCTACGGGGCGTCCGACCCGGTCGAGTTGCCGCGGCCGCTCGACTACATGCAGCGCGAGGCGCGGGAGATGCTCCCTCCCCTCCTCGACGCCATCGGGCTGCGCTCCGGCGTGCTGGTCGGCCATTCCGACGGCGCGTCGATCGCCGCGGTGCATCTCGGGCAGATTCGCGATCCGCGCATCGAGGCGGCGGTATTGATCGCTCCGCACTTCCTCGTCGAGGACATGTGCGTGGCGGCGATCGCCGAGGCGAAGATCGCCTACGAGACCACCGATCTCCGCTCGAAGCTCGGGCGCTGGCACGGGAACGCCGACGTCGCGTTCCGTGGTTGGAACGATGCCTGGCTCGATCCCGCGTTCCGGTACTGGGACATCCGCGAGGCGCTGGAGACGGTCTCCCGGCCGATGGCGGTGATCCAGGGGGCGGATGATCAGTACGGTACGCTCATCCAGGTCGAGACGGCGGTGGAGCTTTCGCCGGCGCCGGTGATCACGACGATCCTGGCGGGGGTGAAGCATTCGCCGCATCGCGAGGCGGCTGATGCGACCGTCGAGGCCATCGTGCGCTTCTTCCGCGCCTTCCCGGATCTCTCGGTCTCGCGTGCGCCGGAGGTGGCGCGATGACCCGTCCCGAAGGTCGCGTCGCGGGCCGTCGGGGTCACCGCCGCGAGGCGGTTCCGTTACGACCGCGAACATGCATCAAAGTGCAGCTTCTTAGAAGATTCTCACTGGACAGTGCACAATAGTGCATTATTGTTCATCCCAATTCAGAACCGACCCGAGGGTGGAAACATGGCCGACGAGGCTCGCAAGCTGGCGAACGGCGCCACGCGCATCGACTTCCAGACCGATCCGAGCCGCTGGAAGCACTGGAAGCTCTCCTTCGACGGCGACGTGGCGACGCTCGCCATGGACGTCGACGAGAACGGCGGGCTGTTCGAGGGCTATCAGCTGAAGCTCAATTCCTACGACCTCGGCGTCGACATCGAACTCGCCGACGCGTTGCAGCGCCTACGCTTCGAGCATCCGGAAGTGAAGGTGGTGCTGATGCGCTCGGCCAAGCCGCGCGTCTTCTGCGCCGGCGCCAACATCCGCATGCTCGCCGGTTCGGAGCACGCCCACAAGGTCAACTTCTGCAAGTTCACCAACGAGACCCGCAACGGCATCGAGGACTCGTCCGAATTCTCCGGCATCAAGACGATCTGCGTCGCCAACGGCTCGACCGCCGGCGGCGGCTACGAGCTGGCGCTGGCCGCCGACCACATCATGCTGGTCGACGACGGCTCGTCGTCGGTGTCGCTGCCCGAGGTGCCGCTGCTCGCGGTGCTGCCCGGCACCGGTGGGCTGACCCGCGTCGTCGACAAGCGCAAAGTGCGCCGCGACCACGCCGACGTCTTCTGCACCATCGAAGAGGGCATCAAGGGCAAGCGCGCCGTCGACTGGCGTCTGGTCGACGAGATCGTGCCGATGACCCGGCTCGAGGAGACGGTCGCCGCCCGCGCCGCCGAATTCGCCTCGCGCTCGACCCGCGGCGGGGCCACCCCGGGCGTCACCCTGAAGCCGCTCGACCGCACCTTCCGCGTCGACGGCATCGACTATTCGCTGGTGACCGTCGACATCGACGGCCGCGTCGCCACGATCACCCTCGAAGGCCCGAGCGAGGCGCCGCCCGTCACGGTCGCAGATCTCGCGGCGCAGAGCTCGGACGCCTGGGTGCTGCGCATCGCTCGCGAACTCGACGACGCCATCCTCGACCTCAGGAACAACGCCTTCGAGATCGGCACCTTCGTCTTCAAGTCGAAGGGCGACGGCGGCCGTGTCGCCGCCTGGGACGATTTCCTCGAGGCCAACAAGGGCGACTGGCTGGTCAACGAGATCCGCCAGTACTGGAAGCGGGTGCTGAAGCGCGTCGACGTCACCTCGCGCACTCTGGTGGCGCTGGTCGAGCCGGGTTCCTGCTTCACCGGGCTTCTCGGCGAACTCGTGCTCGCCGCCGACCGCTCGTACATGCTGATCGGCTCGTTCGAGGGCGACAACCGTCCGGCGCCGGCGATGGCGCTCACCGCGGCGAACTTCGGCCCCTATCCGATGAGCCACGGGCTCACCCGGCTCGAGAACCGCTTCCTGGCGACCCCGGAGAGCGTCGAGGCGCTGAAGGGGAAGATCGGTGCGGCGATCGAGGCCGAGGAGGCCGAGAAGCTCGGCCTCGTCACCTTCGCTCTCGACGACATCGACTGGGCCGACGAGGTCCGCGTCTATCTCGAGGAGCGCACCTCCTATTCGCCGGACGCGCTCACCGGCCTCGAGGCGAACCTCCGCTTCGCCGGGCCGGAGACCATGGAATCCAAGATCTTCGCGCGCCTCACCGCCTGGCAGAACTGGATCTTCCAGCGCCCCAACGCGGTCGGCGAAGAGGGAGCGCTGCGCCGCTACGGCACCGGTCTCAGGCCCACCTACGACATGCGCCGCGTCTGATTTCTCCTCGCCCGTGCGCCACGCCACGGGCGAGACACCGGAACCCACGAGGGACCGAAGCGTCCCCCAAGGAGGAAACGATGGCCGATACGATCAACGTCGACTACTCGACCAAGGTGCCCAACAACGTCGATCTCGCCAACGACCGTCAGGTGTTGCGCGCGCTCGAGAGCTGGCAGCCCAACTACGTCGAGTGGTGGAAGGATATGGGCCCGGAAGGCTTCCAGAACGCGCTGGTCTACCTGCGCACCGCCGTCTCGGTCGATCCGCAGGGCTGGGCCAAGTTCGACTACGTCAAGATGCCGGACTACCGCTGGGGCGTGCTGCTGGCGCCGAAGGAAGAGGGCCGCAAGGTCAACTTCGGCAAGCATCTCGGCGAGCCGGCGTGGCAGGACGTCCCCGGCGAATATCGCGCGATGCTTCGCCGGCTCATCGTCATCCAGGGCGACACCGAACCGGCCTCGGTCGAGCAGCAGCGTCACCTCGGCGCCACCGCCCCGTCGCTCTACGACATGCGCAACCTGTTCCAGGTCAACGTCGAGGAAGGCCGGCATCTGTGGGCGATGGTCTACCTCCTCCACAAGTTCTTCGGCCGCGACGGCCGCGAGGAGGCGGACGAGCTTCTGCGTCGCCGCTCCGGCTCGAAGGAGACGCCGCGCATGCTCGGCGCCTTCAACGAGGAGACCCCGGACTGGCTGTCCTTCTTCATGTTCACCTTCTTCACCGATCGTGACGGCAAGATGCAGCTCGAGTCCCTCGCGCAGTCGGGCTTCGATCCGCTGTCGCGCTCCTGCCGCTTCATGCTCACCGAAGAGGCGCACCACATGTTCGTCGGCGAGACCGGCGTCGGCCGCACCATCGAGCGCACCTGTCAGGCGATGAAGGCCGCCGGCATCACCGACCCGAACGACATCTCGAAGATCCGCGAACTCGGCGTCATCGACCTGCCGCTGATCCAGAAGAAGCTGCACATGCACTATCCGCTGACGCTGGACCTGTTCGGCGCGGAGATCTCCACCAACTCGGCCAACTACTACAACGCCGGCCTCAAGGGTCGCTTCGGCGAGACCAAGATCGAAGACGATCACCAGCTCACCGACGCCACCTATCCGGTGATGAAGTTCATCGACGGCAAGATCGTCGAGGAGCACGTGCCGGCGCTGACCGCCCTCAACATGCGCCTGCGCGACGACTATTCCGCCGACTGCGCCAAGGGCGTCGAGCGCTGGAACAAGATCATCCAGAAGGAAGGCATCGACTTCCGCCTGGAGCTGCCGCATCAGGCCTTCAACCGGCAGATCGGCGAGTTCGCGCCGATGCAGGCGACGCCGAAGGGCATCATCCTGTCGGACGCCGACTGGGCGGCCAAGAAGGACGACTATCTGCCGTCGCGCGACGACCTCGCCTTCCTGAACACACTGATGAAGCAGGAGTTGGAGCCGGGCCGCTACGCCGGCTGGATCAACCCGCCCAAGGTCGGCATCGACAACAAGCCGGGCGACTTCGAATACGTGAAGATCGCGGCGTGACGAGGCCGGTTCGTTCGCCCGTCGAAAGGCGGGCGATCGGTGGTTTCGTTTCACTCCAGCGAGCGGGGAGCGGGTCATGACCGCGAGAGTCTTCTTCGCGGCCAGCTCCAGCCCCCTCTCCCTCCAGGGGGGAGGGGACGATGGGGCAATCCACTCGCGCTTCACGGGCTCTGTTCCGTGTTGATGTCCCGAGATGCGGACGCCCTCTCCTCCTGCGTCCTCTCCCCCCTGGAGGGGGAGAGACAGAGAGGGGGGGGCACTGGACGTCCACTCGGTACGATCCGGCATCCCTGATCCCGTCCCGTCGCCCCACCAACCCGGCCCACCACTGCAGCCCCTCTCCGGAGCCACTCATGAACGCCCCCGCCGTCGTCAAGCAGCACCTGATCGACCCCGAGATCTGCATCCGCTGCAACACCTGCGAGGAGATGTGCCCGATCGACGCCATCACCCATGGCGACGACAACTATGTGGTGGACGCCTCCATCTGTAATTTCTGCATGGCCTGTATCGCCCCCTGCCCCACCGGCGCGGTCGACAACTGGCGCATGGTCACCGCACCGTGGCCGGTCGACGAGCAGCATGGCTGGCAGGAGTTGCCGGCGCAGCCCGATCTCGGCGGGGCTTCCCTCGGCGCCTTCGAGGCGATCGAGGACGAGGTCGACGCCATCATCGCGGCCGCCCACGGCGGCGCCGGCGGCAAGTCGGTGGCGCCGCGCTCGGCGTCGAAGCCCTCGGTCAACCTCTACAACCGCGCCAAGCCGGCGATGGCGACCGTCACCGGCACCTACCGGCTGACGTCGGAGGATTCGGAGACCGACATCCGCCACATCATCCTCGACCTCGGCGACACGCCTTTCCCGGTGCTCGAGGGCCAATCGATCGGCATCATCCCGCCGGGGACCGGCGCCGACGATGCGCCGCATCGTATCCGCCTCTATTCGATCGCCTCGCCGCGCCACGGCGAGCGGCCGAACCACAACAACCTGTCGCTGACGGTGAAGCGGGTGCCGGGCGGCCTCTGCTCCAACTACGTCTGCGATCTGAAGAAGGGCGACAAGGTCGCCGTCACCGGACCGTTCGGGGCGACCTTCCTGATGCCGGACGACCCGTCGGCCAACATCGTCATGGTGTGCACCGGCACCGGCTCGGCCCCGTTCCGCGGCATGACCGAGTGGCGCCGGCGCACCCAACCGGGCGCGCCGGGCAGGATGGTGCTGTTCTTCGGGGCGCGTCGGCCGGAGGAGCTGCCCTATTTCGGACCCTTGCAGAAGGTGCCCGAGGCCCTGCTCGCCAAGCATTTCGCCTGGAGCCGGGTGCCGGGCGAGCCGAAGGTCTACGTCCAGGACCTGATGCGACGCGAGGCGGCGACCATGGTCGACCTGCTGAAGTCGGGCAAGACCCACCTCTATCTCTGCGGCCTCAAGGGCATGGAGGCGGGCGTCGACGAGGCGCTGGCCGATGCCTGCCGTGGCGCCGGCCTGCACTGGGACGCGCTGCGGCGGACCATGCGCGAGGAAGGCCGCTACCATGTCGAGACCTATTGATCAGGACGCGTGACCTCCCCACCGCGACGTGGTGAGATCGCCCGACCTCGCGCCGAATGGAGCTCCCATGCCGACCACCCGTGTCCTCGAATGTCCCGCCTTCGGCCTCGACAATCTGCGGATCGAGACCCGCGAGATCGGTGAACCGGGGCCGGGCGAGGTGCGGCTGCGGCTGGAGATGGCGAGCCTCAACCGACGCGATCTGTTGCTCGTCGAAGGCGCCTACAACCCGAAACAGAAATTGCCGGTGATCCCCTGCTCTGACGGTGCCGGGGTGGTCGAGGCGATCGGACCGGGCGTCACCCGCGTCGTCCCGGGCGATCGGGTTGTCCTCCACTTCTTCACCGGTTGGATCTCGGGCGAACCGACGACGGAGAAACTCGCCACGGCACTCGGCGGCCCCGGGGGCGACGGCACGCTCGCCGAGCGGATGATCGTCTCGGCCGAAGCCGTGGTGAAGCTGCCCGACACGGTCGACACGGCGACCGCCGCGACCCTGCCCTGCGCCGCGCTCACCGGCTGGTCGGCGATCGTCGATCTCGGCCGGGTGCGTCCCGGCGACACCGTGCTGATCCAGGGCACCGGCGGAGTCGCCCTCTTCGCGTTGCAGTTCGCGGTGGCGGCCGGCGCCCGGGTCTTCGGGCTCACCTCGTCGGCGGAACGCGCCGCGGTGATGCGCCGGCTCGGGGCGAGCGAGGTGCTCAACTATCGCACCGAGCCGAAATGGGCGAACGCGGTGCGCGATCTCCCCGGCGGCCGTATCGATCTCGTCGTCGACATCGGCGGCGCCTCGACGCTCGACCAGTCGATCCGCTGCGTCCGCCCCGGCGGCACGGTGGCGCTGATCGGCGTCCTCGGCGGCAACTTCGCCACCTTCAATCTGTCGCTGGCGGTGATGCGGCAGGTCCGCCTGCAGGGCATCACCTGCGGCGACCGCGAGGCCTTCGAGGCGATGCTGCGCGCCATCACCGTCGACGGCATCGATCCGATGATCGACAGCCGCTTCCCTCTCGCCGAAGCGCCGGCCGCCTTCGCACGGATGAAGGCCGACGCCCACGTCGGCAAGATCCTGGTCGATCTGACCTGATCGAAGACCGAGAGATCCGGACGGCCCACCGGCCGTCCGAAGAGCCGAGCGATCGGGGCCGCCTCAGCCGAACTTGAACAGCACGCCGTAGCCGCCGCGCGGATAGTTCCACTCGATCTCGCCCGAGGCTTCGCACAGCACCCGGCAGGTGCCGCATTCCATGCAGCCGTCGGGGGTGATCTCGACCTGGCCCTTGTCGTTCTCCTCGTAGCACTTGGCCGGGCACACCCGGGTGAGCGACAGGAGCCGCGGGCTCGGTTTGTCGTGTGGCAGCACCCGGATGTGGGGGCGGCCGGCGTCGACCAGATAGCGGTTCTGGTAGAGCTTGTCCTCGACGCGGGTCTCGATGGCGACCGTCATGGTTCCGTCCTCCGATGCCGGGCGCGGGTCCGGTGTCCGACACGGGAGCCGCAGGGATTGTCGGGTTTCGGACCGGGAGGCCCGGTCCATCGTCTCTCATGCGAGTTCCGTGCCGGTTGCTCTCGAGCCGCCCCGTCTTTCCAGGGCAATCGCATTTGGCGGTGAGCGCGGAATTGGACGAGCCCGGCCTTTGTCGTCCTCTCCTCCTCGGAGGGGGAGAGACAGAGAGGGGGGCTCCGAGGTTGCTTCGAACTCCGAATTCGAGGGGGCGCCCTGCCCCCCCCTCCCTGTCCCTCCCCCTCCAGGGGGGAGGGAACGCACCGGGCGCCGCCGGTCGAGCGAACGGACGCCGTGTCGGCAGCCGCCCCCCATCCCAAATGCGATTCCCCTGCCCGGCTTTCCCTTCTCCCCTTGCGGGAGAAGGTGGCCGAAGGCCGGATGTGGGGTCTGGGCCTCTCCCCGACGCTCGGCGTTCGCCGTCTCGATCCGGTTGCCGCTTCGCGGCGCCCCCTCATCCGCCCTTGCGGGGCACCTTCTCCCGCGAGGGGAGAAGGAAGAGGGGGCCGGCGAAAGGCCGGTGTGCGGAGCCGTGCGAGGGGCGGCCGGTCCGCCCGCCCCATCCTCACCGCCAGGCGAAGGCGAGCTTCACCGCGTCGGAGATCAGGCCGAGGCGCGAGCGCTTGGCGATGAAGGCGCGCATCGTCGACTTCTCCTTCTCCAGCTTCGGCGTGCCGTCGACGCGCAGATAGGTCTGCGCCGCCTGGCTGATCAGCTGCGGATAGGACATGAAGAAGTTCTTCGAGTTGGTGTGGAACAACCCGGGGATGTCCTTGTATTTCTTGAGATCCTTCATCAAGAAGGACTCGTCGAGGAGGTCCTTGTAGAGCTTCAGGTTGTCCTTGGTCATGGCGTCGCGACCGGCCTTGAGGCGATGGATCGCTTCGCCGGCGAGGCGGCCCGAGGTCATGGCGAGGTTGGAGCCCTCGCGATGGACGGCGTTGTTGAAGTGGGCGGCGTCGCCGACCACCACCCAGCCGTCGCCGTAGAGCTGCGGGATCTCCTTGAAGCCGCCCTCCGGGATCATGTGCGCCGCATATTCCTTGCACTCGGAGCCGGCGATGAGCGGCGCGATCGAGGGATGGTTCTTGAACTCCTCGAGCATGTCGTAGGGGCTGATGCCGGTCTCGGCGAAGTCGGAGACGAGGCAGCCGAGGCCGACCGAGATGCTCTCGCGGTTGGTATAGAGGAAGCCGAGGCCGGTCATGCCCTTGGAGAAGGTGCCGACCATCTCGATGACGCAGCCTTCGTCACCCTTGAGGTTGAACCGGCTCTCGATGGTCTCGGCCGGCAGGAAGTGCATCTCCTTCACGGCGAGCGCCACGCTCTCCGGCTTCGGCGGTTCGCGCAGGCCGGCGCGGGTGCCGAGCAGGCCGTTGACGCCCTCGGCCAGCACGACCACGTCGGCCTGGATGACGCCGCCCTTGCGGTCGGTCTTCACCCCCAACACCTTGCCGGCGCTGTCGACCAGAAGATCGGTGACCGTCGTCTCGGTCAGCAGCGTGACGCCGACCTCGCGGCACTTGCGCGAGAACCACTTGTCGAACTGCGCGCGCACGATGGTGTAGCGGTTCGGCTTGTCCTCGTTGAAGTCGTCGGAGCGGTACTGCATCGCGGTGTGGCCGCGATCGTCCATGATCCAGAAGCGCTGTTCGATGATGTGGCGCTCGAGCGGCGCATCCTCGCGGAAGTCGGGGATGATCTTCTCGAGCATCGAGGCGTACATGATCGCCCCTTGCACGTTCTTCGAGCCGGCATACTCGCCGCGCTCCAGTTGCAGCACCTTCAGGCCGCGCGAGGCCATGGTGTAGGCGGCGGCGTTGCCGGCCATGCCCGCACCGATCACGATGGCGTCGAACCGCTCGTCGATCATGGTCGATCTCCTCGGATAGCGTCAGCCGGCGAGCCGGTCGCGGTTGTGGGGCGAGAGGCGGCGAGTGAAGGCCTCGGTGAGGGCGGGCAGGAAGCGGATCGCGTCGGTGACGAGCCCGACATGGGCGAAATCGAAGATCGGCGCGTTCCTGTCGGTGTTGACGGCGACGATGAGATCCGCGCCCTCGACGCCCACCCGGTGCTGGATCGCGCCGGAGATGCCGGCGGCGATGTAGAGCTTCGGCCGGATGGTCTTGCCGGTCTGGCCGATCTGGCGCTCGGCCGGCATCCAGCCCTTCTGGACGATCGGCCGCGAGCAGCCGTATTCCGCCCCGAGCGCGGCGGCGAGGTTCTTCACCAGCTGCATGTTCTCGACCGCGCCGAGACCGAGGCCGCCGGCGACGACGATGTCGGCATAGGCGAGGTTCACCTTGCCGGTCTGGCGATCGGCGACGAACTCCAGGATCTTGGTGACAATGTCCTCTTCCGCCATGTTCAGCGGATGGGACACGATCTTGCCGATCGGCTTGTCCTGCCTCGCCGGCATCGACATGACGCGCGGGCGCACCGTCGCCATCTGCGGCCGGAAGTTCAGCGTGTAGATGGTGCAGAGCAGCGAGCCGCCGAAGGTCGGACGGGTCGCGGCGAGCGACTTGTCGGCGTCGACGGCGAGTTCGGTGCAGTCGGCGGTGAGGCCGGTGAGCAACGTCGTCGCCACCGAGCCGGCGAGATCGCGGCCGAGGGTGGTGGCGCCGAGAAGCAGGATCTCCGGCTTGTAGGTGTTCACGAGATCGGTGAGGCCCTTGGAGAAGGGCTCGTTGCGATAGTCGGCGAGGAGGGGATCCTCCATCAGATAGACGAGGTCCGCGCCGTAGGCGAAGGTCTCGGCGATGGCGTGGTTGGTCCCGTCGCCGGCCGGGCCGAGGACGACGCCGGCGAGTTCGACGCCGAGCTGGTCGGCCAGCTTACGGCCTTCCCCGAGCAGCTCGAACGACACCGGATGAACGACGCCGCGTTCGATCTCCATGAACACCCAGACACCCTTGTAGGCCTTGAAGTGTTCGGAAAGCTCCTTCTTCATTCCGGCGCGGCCGCCGGCGGCGGGAGCGGCAGGTGCAGTCGACATGGGGGCCTCCCGTCCTCAGAGCGTTTCGTGGAGTTCGACGAGTTCGGTCTCGAGCGCCGGCAGGCGGCCGAAGATCTCGGCGATGAGCGCGTCGGCGGTGTCGATCGCCGCCGGCTGCAGTTCGATCTGCTCGGCCTTCTCGGCGCGCGGCGAAGGCGCGAAGACGCGCTTGACCACCGTCGGCGAGCCGCGCAGGCCGCACTTCAGGATGTCCTCGATACCGGCGTCCTTGGCCGACCAGGTGACGACCTCGGCGCGGGCGGCGCGCAACGCGTCGGCCATCGAACCGCGGCGCATGTCGTTCGTCCCCTCGAGCATGGTGATCAGCACCGGCAGCCTGGTCTCCAGCACCTGGATGCCGCCCTCGGCGCGCCGCTCGACGGTGATCTTGCCGGCGTCGAGCTTCAATTCGCGGATCTTCGAGACGTAGGTCAGCTGCAACAGGTTCTGCCGCTTGGCGATGCCGGGGCCGACCTGGGCGGTGTCGCCGTCGATGGTCTGCTTGCCGGTGAAGACGATCTCCGGCTCGCCGAAGACCTCACCGATCTTCGCGATCGCCGCGGCGAGCGCGTAAGATGTGGCGAGCGTGTCGGAACCGGCGAAGAAGCGATCGGTGAGCAGCACCGCGCGATCGGCGCCGTAGGTCAGCGCCTTGCGCAAGGAGTCCTCGGCCATCGGCGGGCCCATGGTCAGCACCGTGACCTCGCCGCCGTGGGTGTCGCGCAGGCGCAGCGCCTCTTCGAGCGCGAAGAGGTCGTAGGGGTTGATGATGGTCGGTACGCCCTGACGCATGATCGTGTTGGTCACGGGGTGCACGCGGATCTGCGCGCTATCCGGAACCTGCTTGATGCAGACGACGATGTGCATGTCGCCCCTCCTCGGAAATCCACGCCGGTCTGGATCGCAGCCGGCCTCGGATGTCCTTGAGCACGGGCCGTGCCAAGCGGAATTCCGACGAAAAGTCAGATGGTTGACGATTTTGCGAAGAATCGTCGCCGCTGCGCCGGGCGAGACATTCGTGTCGGGCGTGTCGGAAAGCCGACAGCGCTGTTCGCGGCCGCTCACTCCTCGGGGAGGAGCCCCGGCAACATCGGCGCGCCGCCGTCGAGGTCGACGCCTTCCATCCTGAGCAGCTTGCGCTTGGTGCGCACGCCGCCCGGCGCCGAGAAGCCGCCGAGTGCCCCGCCAGCCGCCAGAACCCGGTGGCACGGCACGACGATGACCCACGGATTGCGCGCCATCGCGCCGCCCACCGCCTGCGCCGCGCCCGGCGCTCCGGCGCGGGCGGCGAGTTCGCCGTAGGTGACGGTGGCGCCGCGCGGTATGCGGCGAAGCTCGCGGTAGATCGCGACGTCGAGCGCCGAGAGGCCGGTGTGGTCGAGGAAGAGGGAGGAGAAGTCGACGGCTGCGCCGGTGAAATAGGCCGTGAGCAGCCGCACCGCTTCCGCCGCGACCGGCGGCAGAGCCCGCTCGCCCACCGTGTCACCCCCGGCCTCCAGTTCGAGTAGGCGCACGCGCGAGAGCCCCCGCGCCGTCCACGCGACGGCGACGGGTCCGAAGGCGGTGGCGAAACGGTGGGTGCCGTCGGTGGACACGGATGAGACTCCGAGCGGAGGAGAGCCCCACCTCTATCCTCGGCGCGGTAGGGTGCAAAGAGCGAAGCGAATTGCACCGTTACCACGAACCCGAATGCCCTGGGCGATCCCTTTCGGACGTCGCCCGTGGTCGTCGGCCCGAGACGGAGCACACCACAGGTGCAATTCGCCTGCGGCTCATGGCAATGGTGCGCAGTCGTTCACGGCGTCGCTCCGCGGCCTTCCCTTCTCCCGCAAGGGGAGAAGGAAGAGCGCGCGGTCGCGCGCAGAACGAACCGGAGAGCACCAGGCCGAGCCCGGCGATGACGCAGAAGAGGCCGAATATGCGATCCGTGACTACCCTTCACTTCTCGATCGGGTTCAGGATCTCGTCGAAATCGACGAAAGCCGTTCCCGGCTTCACCGGGCGCGACGGATCGTGGTCCTTGAGGACCTTGAACACCCGCTCCTTGAGCGGCGACGAGGTGACGAAGTCGTCGTAGGCGCGTTCGAGGAAGGTGCGGGCGCGGGCGGCGACCACCCGGTCGGGCATGTCGTCGAAATCCTCGCTCGCCAGATACTGGCCCATGCGCTTCAGGATGTGGAGGCGCGCCGGGGCGAGCACCTCGGGTGCGAACTTGACCTTCAGCTCGGTGAAGAAGTCCTCGGCCGACGAGCACTGCTTCAGGCGGGCGAGAATATCCTTCACCACCACGGCGTTGGAGATATCGCAGGACGAGACGGATTCGGTCATGGCCGGCTCCCTTGGGCTGAGGAGGCATCGGAGGGGCCGGCGCCGTCGGCGTCGGCGGGGCTCCCGGTCTCGGTGGAGGTCATGCGCGCGGGCATCACCTCGAAGGCGACCGAAGGTTCGCGATCGCCGGCGAGGCGGGCGAGCCGCATCTCCAGGAATTCGATGCGGTCGACCAGCGCGGCGATGGCCTCGCCGACCGGGTCCGGCATCAGATGATGTTCGAGGTCGATGCGCCCGGCGATGCGGCGGCGGTCGGCCGAGGCCTTGACGATCTTGCCGGGGATGCCGACCACGGTGGTTTCCGGCGGCACGTCGTCGATGACGACGGAGTTGGCACCTATGCGTGCGCCCGCCCCCACCGTGATCGGCCCGAGGATCTTGGCGCCCGCGCCGACGAGGACGCCGTTCTCGAGCGTCGGGTGGCGTTTGCCCGGGGCCCAGGAGACGCCGCCGAGGGTGACGCCGTGATAGAGGGTCACGTCGTCGCCGATCTCGGCGGTCTCGCCGACGACGACGCCGGCGCCGTGATCGATGAAGAAGCGCCGGCCGATGGTCGCGCCGGGATGGATGTCGACATTGGTGAGGAATCGGCCGAGCCACGACAGGAACCGCGCCGGAAAGCGCCGCCCTCGCACCCACAGGGCATGCGCCAGCCGCTGCCAGATGATCGCGTGGACGCCGGGGTAGGTGAGCACGATCTCGGCGGTGAAACGGGCCGCCGGGTCGCGCGCCTTCACACAGGCGACGTCCTCGCGGATCATCGCCCACACCGAAGGCGTCACGCTCGTCGGCCGTGCCGCGAGGGGCGCGACGGCCGGGCCGGTTTCCACCATCGTCATCGGTCGCTCCTCGCCGGCGCCATCGCTCACACTCGCCCCCAGCCGAAGACGCCGAGGGTCATCGTGTGCCCCTCGTCCTCGATCAGATCGTCGTGCAGTTCGACCAGCACCTCGATCGGCATCGGCCGCTTGTGGCGGACCGCCCAGCGCTTCACCCGCGTCAGCAGCCGCGGATAGACGCGGTCGTCGAGATCGATGCCGCGGTTGGCCAGCGCGTGCGCGATCGCCGTGCGTCCGGAGTGCTTACCGATGGCGAAGCCGTGGTCGCGGCCGAGGCCGCGCGGGTCGACGCCCTGGTAGGTGTCGCGGTTCCACAGGAGCCCGGCGACGTGGAGGCCCGACTCGTGGGTGAAGACGTCGGCACCGACGACCGCCTTCTGCGGATGGATCGGCCGGCCGGAAGCCGTCGCCACCACGGCGGCGAGATCGCAGAGCTGGGTGAGATCGACGCCGGTCCGATGACCGAGCCGATCGCAGGCGAGCGCCAGTTCCTCGAGCGCCGCATTGCCGGCGCGCTCGCCGATGCCGCCGACCGTCACCGAGACGTGGGTCGCGCCGGCGCGGATGGCGGCGAGTGCATTGGCGGTGGCCAGCCCGAGGTCGTCGTGGGTGTGGATCTCGAGGGCCAGATCGGTCTCGGCGACGAGGCGGGCGATCATGTCGTGGGTGGAAAAGGGATCGAGGACGCCGACGGTGTCGGCGAGCCGCACCCGGAATGCGCCGAGGCGCTCGACGGTGGCGAGCACCGCCTTCAGATGATCGAGCGACGCGCGCGAGGCATCCTCGCAGCCGATCGCCACCCGGAACCCCGTGTCGAGCGCCTTCGGCACGAAGCGCTCGATGCGCCGCAGCGCCTCGGCGCGATCGATGCCGAGCTTGGCGGCGAGCTGCACGTCGGAGGCGGGGATCGACAGGTTGACGGTTCCGACGCCTGCGCGCTTCGCCGCGTCGAGGTCTGCGTCGGTCATCCGGCACCAGGCCATGACGTCGAGCGGCAACTGCGCCGCGACGATCGCCCTGATGGCCTCGATCTCGTCCGCCCCCATCGCCGGCGTCCCGGCCTCGATCTCGGTGACCCCGACGCGCGCCAGGCTTTCCGCGATCTCGACCTTCTCGGCGGTCGAGAAGGCGACGCCGGGCGCCTGCTCGCCGTCGCGCAGCGTCGTGTCGTTGAGGTGGACGCGGGCCATGGGCTCACCCCTCGGGTTCAGGCGTAGACCGGGTTGAAGGTCGCCGGCGCCTCGTTCGCGCCCTGCCAGAAGGGCGAGAGCGCGCGCAGCTTTTCGATGATGCCGGGCATCACCTCGAGCACCCGGTCGACGTCGGCGTCGGTGTTGTCGCGGGAGAAGGAGAAGCGGATCGCCCCGTGCGCCGCGGTGTAGGGAATGTTCATGGCGCGCAGCACGTGGCTCGGCTCGAGCGAGCCGGAGGTGCAGGCCGAGCCGGACGAGGCGGCGATGCCCTCGCGGTTCATCAAAAGCAGGATGCCCTCGCCCTCGACGTATTCGAAGGCGATGTTCGAGGTGTTGGGCAGGCGCTCGGCCGGATTGCCGGTGACGAACGAGTTGGGGACGCGCTGGAGGAGGCCCTTCTCCAGCCGATCGCGCAAGGCCGCGACGCGGGTCTCCTCGTCCGCCATGTGGAGGGCAGCGAGTTCGGCGGCCTTGCCGAGGCCGACGATGCCGGGGGTGTTCTCGGTGCCGGCGCGACGGCCGCGCTCCTGGTGGCCGCCCTTGATCAGCGAGCGGAAGCGAGTGCCACGGCGGACGTAGAGCGCGCCGATGCCCTTGGGGCCGTGCAGCTTGTGGCCGGAGAGCGACAGCATGTCGATGACCGTCGACTTCAGATCGATCGGCACCTTGCCGACCGCCTGGACGGCGTCGGTGTGGAACAGCGCGCCGACCTCCTTGGCGAGTTCGGCGAGTTCGGCGACGGGGAAGATCGTGCCGGTCTCGTTGTTCGCCCACATGATCGAGACGATCGCGGTCTTCTCCGAAAGCGCGGCGCGATAGGCGGCGATGTCGAGCAGGCCCCGGCCGTCGACGGGGATGACGTGGACCTTGATGCCGCGGGTCTTCTCGAGGTGGCCGCAGAGAGACAGGACGGCGGGATGCTCCACCGCCGAGGTGATGATCTCGTCGCGATCGGGCGAGATCTCCAGCGCCGAGAGGATCGCCATGTTGTCGCTCTCGGTGCCGCCGGCGGTGAAGACGATCTCGTGATCGAATTCGGCGCCGAGCAGGCTCTGGAGCTGGGCGCGGGCGCTCTTCACCGCGCCGCCGACGCGGGCGCCGAAGGCGTGCATCGAGGAGGGATTGCCGAACTGCTCGGTGAAGAACGGCAGCATGGCCTCCACGACGGCCTCGTCGCAGCGCGTGGTGGCGTTGTTGTCGAGATAGACCGGGGTGGTCATGGGGATTTCTCCTCGTGATCGTCTTGTTCGCTCGAAGCCGCTGCCGCCGCGCCCCCTCATCCGCCCTTCGGGCACCCTCTCCCGCGAGGGGAGAAGGGAGGGCGGCTGCGATCGGCGCAGACGTTCCTCGGTGAGGTCGTCGGATTTCGAAAGCCGTCGCGGCGGGCTCGGAAGCCGACCGCGGTCTCCCCCTTCTCCCCTCGCGGGAGAAGGTGCCCCGGAGGGGCGGATGAGGGGGGCGCGAGCCGAAGGCGAGCCCCACCCCTCGCCGCCTCACTTCACCGGGACCACCCTCAGCGGCAGGCCGGTCGCGGCGATCAGCTTCTCCTGGACGCCGTTGATCGTCAGCGACGCCTGCTGGCAGCCGACGCAAGCGCCGGAGAGCTTGACGACGACGTTGTTGCCGTCGACGTCGATCAGTTCGCAGTCGCCGCCGTCGAGCTTCAGATATGGGCGGATGCTCGCCAGCGTCTCTTCGATCAGTTTGATCTTCTGGATCGTGGTGAGCCGCGGCGCCGTGGCGGCCGGGGCCGGCGGAGCCTCGATCGGCCGCTCGAGCACGATCGTACCGGCCGCGGCGCGTTCGAGGTCGGCGAGGGCGATGATCGGCTTCGGCTCGACGTTCGGGGTCTCGGCGCCCTTCGGCCGGGTCTTCTGCTTCATCGTCCGAGCATCCATCGCGCCGACCCGGTAGGCTTCGTCGAAGGAGATCAGGCCTTCCGCCACCATCTCCTCGTTGACGCGCGCCAGCACCGCCTCGATGCCTTCGAAGCAGGTGAGACAACCGCCGCCGGCCTTGGTGTAATGGGTGATCTGCTCGGGGGTCGTCAGCTTGTTCGACCGCACCGCACGCTCGATCATGCCCTCGTCGACGCCGAAGCACTTGCAGACCAGCGCGCCCTCTTCATGGTCGTCGCGCCACTCGACGCCGCGATAGTCGGCGACCGCCGCCTGCAGCGCTTCGTAGCCCATCACCGAGCAGTGCATCTTCTCCGGCGGCAGGCCGCCGAGGAAGTCGGCGATGTCCTGGTTGGAGATCCGCAGCGCCTCCTCGAGCGTCTTGCCGAGGACGATCTCGGTCAGCGCCGACGACGAGGCGATGGCCGAGCCGCAGCCGAAGGTCTGGAACTTCGCCGCCTCGATCACTTCGGTCTCGGGGTTCACCCGCATCATCAGCTTCAGCGCGTCGCCGCAGGAGATGGCGCCGACCTCGCCGACCGCATTGGCATGCTCCAGCACGCCGGCGTTGACGGGGTTGAAGAAGTAGTCCTTGACCTTGTCCGTGTAGTCCCACATGGGCCGGTGCTCCTACGCGTCAGGGAAATCAGCCGAACGACTTGCCGCACGAACACTTCGCGGTGGCGTTCGGGTTGTCGAAGACGAAGCCGGAGCTCTCGAGCCCGGTGACGAAGTCGACGGTCATGCCGGAGACCAGCGCCTGGGAATTGGCGTCGACGAAGAGCTTGACCCCGCCCTGGTCGATGACGGCGTCGCCGTCGCGGATCTCGGCCTCGAGGCCCATCATGTATTTGAAGCCGGCGCAGCCGCCCGCCTCGACCATGATGCGCAGGCCCTCGGCCGGACGGGTGGCGCGGGAGAGCGCGGTCTTGACCGCGGTGACGGCACTGTCGGTGAGCTGGATCATGAGGAAACCCTCCTGCTCGAGTTGGTCGAGAAGGGTTTCGCAAGCCGCGTGCCAGACGCCATGTGACTGACATCGCGAGCCTTTTCATTTCGGAGGGCTGTCCGGAATCCGACAGGGGCGCCTTTGCGACATGTCGGAAGAGCGACGACGTCGCCTCTCAGGTCGTCGTCGCGTCTGCGATGTCGGGTCTCTGCCGCGTCGCTGCGGCGGCGAGCCGTGCGCGGATCTCGTCCCGTTTCGCCTCCGCGCTCGCCCGATCGCGATGGCACGACAGGCGCCAAGGACGGCCGATGCCGAAACGCGCCTCGACCTCCCAACCCGACGGCCCGTCGCTCCAGGCGTTCTCGACCACCTCGACGCCGACGAGATCGGCGACGCGCCTGCTGCGGTCGAAGACGATGCCGAAACCGCCGCGCCCGCGTTCGACGATCAGGCGTCGATCGAAGTCGACCTCGACGCTGCGCGAGACACCGAGCAGCGCCGCGACCAGACACGGCAGGCCGACCGCCAACGCCCCGGCCGAGATGAACCAGAACGGCACCTTGCCGAGTTCGAAGGCATGACCCGGCCGGACGAGCAGGTCCCACGGCGCCAGAAAGGTCGCCGCGCCGAAGCCGGCGAGAAGAATCCGCGCCGACCAGGTCAGCGGCTCGTCGAAGCGCAGGCGATCTGTGGCGAGTCCGGTCGGGACCGGAGAAGCGGAGGTTGCGTCCGTCATGGCGAGACCATGGCGCGCCTCCATGAAGAAAGCGCGAAACTCGGCTCGGCAATTGCGGACAACGGCGACGAAATTCTCGCCGCGGCCCGATTCTCACCCGCACCCGGAGGTCGCTCACTCCGCCGCGATCGCGGCGGTACCGAGGTCGACGACGCGGCGGGCGGCGGCCATTCGGCTCTCGCCGTCCTCGGCCCCGAAACAGGCGGCGAAGTCGTTGCACGCGGCGCAGGACGGCGCGGTGCAAAGGGTGAAGCCCTCGGCTTCGCAGAGCTTGCGATAGAAGTACTTCTTCCACTTCATGTTCGACGTGTTGCCGGCGTGCAGCGTCGGAAAATGGCGGGCGAGCAGCCGGTTGAGTTCCGAACGGTCGAAGAGGCCGAGGTCCTGCCACAGGTGATCCGGCCGCATCGCCCGGCGGGCGATCAGGCGCGCCAGGAGCGCCCCGACGTCGGCCGCCGTCGTCCACGACGCCACCGCCGTCGCCCCGACGCCGCGGGCCGCCGACGGCCGGCGGTGGGCGTCGAGGAGATCGCGCAGCATCTCCTCTTCCGCCTCCGGAACCGGTGCGGCGAGGGGCGCGCCGAAGCTCCATTCGACATCGGTGAAGGGGAACCAATGGTCGGTCACCGCTTCGAGCATCGCGGCGTCGAGCCCCGTCGCGGCGGCGAGATCGCCCTCCCCGTCCGCCACCTCGGCCGCCGCCGCCGCGAGCACGCAGGCGAGCACGTGGGCGTCGAAGATCTCCTCGGCGTCGCACGTCGGCCGAAGACCGGCCATCAGGCGGGACTGGAGGCGGTGGGGCATGGCGAAGCTCCGGTCGAGCGAGATCGAGAGGGCGAGGGTGGGATCGATCGGGCGGGGTCCCGCCCGACCCGGTCTCAGGCGGCGACCTTGTCGGCGGCGACGTGAGTCTGGCAGTTCTTGGGGCAGACGCGGGCGCAGGCGCCGCAGCCGATGCAGTTGCCGGCCTGATCGACGACCATGATCATGCGGTTCAGCTCGCCGTCGAAATCCTCGTCCTCGCCCTCTTCGCACTTGCCGAGGATCTCGCCTTCGTCGTCGACGCCGTGGAGATGCATGACGTCGCGCGAACAGACCTTGTAGCAACGGCCGCAGCCGATACAGGTCGCGCCGTCGATCGACACGAGGTATTCCGGCATCCAGACGGAGCCGTCGCGGGTGGTGAAGTCGGTCATGCGGCGGCCTCCAGGCTCTTCAGTTTCGCCCGCGCCGCGTCGAGTTCGGCATAGGCGTCGTGGGTCGCCTGCGCGACCTCCATGATGGTCTGCCAGGCGACCGGCAGTTCCTCGGAGAGGTCGTGCAGGTTCATCTTGGCGTTGGTGGCTCTGGCCGAGAGCTTCTTGATCTCGGCCTTGAGCGCGTCGACGTCGGACATGGTTCACTCCTTCGGTCGATCTCGATCGACCTCGAGAACGGGCGGGCGGTCGATCGCGATCGACCCTGAGAACGGGG
>CALBKH010000028.1 GCA_937892955.1 uncultured Alphaproteobacteria bacterium | reverse complement strand
AGCGTCCCGGCGCGCCCGGCATGCAGGGCCAGCCGGCCGTCGGCATGCAGCGTCCCGGCGCACCCGCCCTGCAGGGGCAGCCGCCCGTCGGCATGCAGCGTCCCGGCGCGCCCGGCATGCAGGGCCAGCCGGCCGTCGGCATGCAGCGTCCGGGGGCTCCCGGCATGCAGGGGCAGCCGCCCGTCGGCACGCAGCGTCCCGGCGCGCCCGGCATGCAGGGCCAGCCGGCCATCGGTATGCAGCGTCCGGGGGCTCCCGGCATGCAGGGCCAACGGCCCGGTGGGTTCCAGGGCGGCCCGCAGCCCAATCCGCCGGTCGGTTTCCAGCCGCCCCAGCAGCCGGTGCGGCGTAACGGTGGTGGCATCGGTCCGGCCGGTGCGGCGGCCATCGGCCTCGGTGTCGGTCTGGTCGGCGGCGCCATTCTGTCGAACCAGATGCGCGGCGTCTCCGAGGTCCACCAGCATCGCGAAACCTTCGTCGACGGTGGCGTGCGCTACGTCCGCGAGCCCGGCCGCGTCATCATCCGCGAGGAGGGTGCCCCGGCCTACATCCGCCACGACGAATCCGAGCGCTTCGCCATCCTCGGCTACAAGCCCCAGGTGGTGCACGAAGGCGGCTTCATCCGCTCCTATTATGATCGGCCCGACGGCGTGCGCATCATCACCGTCACCGATCCGGACGGACGCCTGGTGCGGCGCATCCGTCGCTATCCGGACGGCCGCGAGGTGATCATCATCGACAACGGCTTCCGGCCGCGCCCGACCCGCTTCGTCGATCAGGTGGTCGTCCTGCCGCCGCCGCCGCTGACGATCCCGCGCGAGCGCTACATCGTCGACGCCGAAGTCGCCGACGAGGCGACCATCTACGAGGCGCTGACCGCGCCGCCGCTGACCCGGGTCTCCCGGCGTTACAGCCTCGACGAGGTCCGCTACAGCCCCGATCTGCGGGCGCAGATGCGGTCGGTCGACGTCAACACCATCACCTTCGAAAGCGGGTCCTGGGAGGTCGGGCCGGCGCAGGTCCAGCGCCTGTCGGCGATCGCCGCGGCGATCGGCAAGGCGATCGAAGCCAATCCGGAAGAGGTGTTCCTGATCGAGGGCCACACCGACGCGGTGGGCGATGCGGACGACAACCTGTCGCTCTCCGATCGCCGCGCCCAGTCGGTCGCCGAGATCCTGTCGCGGGACTTCGGCATCCCGGCCGAGAACCTGACCACCCAGGGCTACGGCGAGACCCAGCTCCGCGTTCAGACCGAAGGCGATGCGCGCGCCAACCGGCGGGTCACCGTCCGTCGCATCACGCCGCTGATCGCCGAACAGCAGCCGCAGCAGTGATCGACCGGCATCCCGGTTCGTGAGAGCCGGGTCAAGACCCACCGATCCCGGCTCTGGAGAGCCGGGTCTCGGTCACCGGACGAAGTGACGAAAGGGCGAGCGGGTAACCGTCTCGCCCTTTCTCGTTTCCGAGAGGGAGACGGCGACGCCTTCGGAGATCGAAGCGGCCGAACCGCGATCAGCCCTGACGCCGCACCACCGCGGCGAGTACGTCGGCGACGGTGACCGCGCCGACGAACCGGTCGTCGTCGTCGAACACCGCCACCGAGGCGACGTTGCGGTGCATGGCGTACATCAGCGTCTTGAGCGGCGTCGCGGTGCGCGACCAGTAGACCTCGTTCGCATCCGCCGGCTTGGGCGCGTCCGCCTCCTCGCAGGTGACCCAGGTCGCCGGCCGGCCCTCGTGCACCACTTCGACCACCCGCCGCGCGCCGTCGAGGCGGAAGCGGGTGACGCGGCGGTCGTCGAGCCACACCCAGTCCTCGCCGTGGCGCGCGAGGTCGCGCATGTCGCGCATGACGTTGTAGGCTGTGAGCACGCTCAGCGGATTGACGTTGGCGACGAACTCGCGGACGTAGTCGTCGGCCGGCTTCAGCACGATCTCCTCCGGCGGCCCGATCTGGACGACGCGGCCGCCGTCGAGGATGGCGATGTGGTCGCCGAGCTTGAGCGCCTCGTCGAGGTCGTGACTGACGAAGACGATGGTCTTCTTCAGCTCCCTCTGCAGCGTGAGGAGCTCGTCCTGCAATTTGGTGCGGATCAGCGGATCGAGCGCCGAGAAGGGCTCGTCCATCAACAGGATGTCGGCGTCGGTGGCGAAGGCGCGGGCGAGCCCGACCCGTTGCTGCATGCCGCCGGAGAGTTCGTGGGCGAACTTGTCGGCCCATTTGTCGAGCCCGACCATGGCGAGCTTGGCGTCGACGATGGCGTCGCGCTCCGCCCTCGCCACGCCGCGCAGCTCGAGACCGAAGCCGACGTTCTCGCGCACCGTCCGCCACGGCAGCAGCGCGAATTGCTGGAAGACCATGGCGACGCGGTTCTGCCGCAGCCGCCGCAGCGTCTCCGCCGAGCAAGTCGCCACGTCGACGGTGCCGTCGCCGTCGGCGACCAGCACTTCGCCGCGGCTCACCGGATTGAGCCCGTTGACGGCGCGCAGCACGGTCGACTTGCCCGAGCCCGAGAGACCCATCAGCACGCAGATCTCGCCCGCCGCGACGGTGAGCGACACCCCGGCGGCACCGATCACCGCGCCGGTCGTCTCGAGGATCTCCTCGCGGCTGCGGCCCGCATCGAGGAGCCGCAGCGCTTCCCCCGGCCGATCGGCGAAGACGATGTCGACCCCGCGCAACTCGACGGCGGGGGAGGGGGACGCGGCGGCGGGCTCGGAAGCGGTCATGGCGTCCGCCTCCGCTTCTCCGGCAACTTGCAGACCCGATCGAGCAGGATGGCGAGGAGGACGATGGCGAGCCCGGCTTCGAAGCCCATGGCGACGTTGACCGTGTTGAGGGCGCGCACCACCGGCTTGCCGAGCCCGCCGGCGCCGACCAGTGCGGCGATCACCACCATCGACAGCGAGAGCATGATGGTCTGGTTGACGCCGGTCATGATCATCGGCATGGCTTGCGGCAGCTCGACCTTCCACAGGAGTTGTCGCCGGGTCGCGCCGAAGGCCTCACCCGCTTCTCTGAGCGGCACCGGCACCGAGGCGATGCCGAGTTGGGTGAGCCGGATCGGGGCGGGCACCGCGAAGATCACCGTCGAGATCAGCCCCGGCACCACGCCGAGGCCGAAGAGCACCAGCGTCGGGATCAGATAGACGAAGGTCGGCAGCGTCTGCATCAGGTCGAGCAACGGCCGGATGAGATCGGCGAACCACGGCCGATGCGCCGCGACGATGCCGATCGGCACGCCGACCGCGACCGAGACGAGGGTGGCGAAGCCGACCAGCGACACCGTCTCCATCGTCGCTTCCCAGTAGCCGAGATTGGCGATCATCAGGAGCGCGGCGGCGGTGTAGAGGGTGAGCGCCGGCCGGCGATGCAGCCACCACACGAAGCCGGTGAAGACGACGATCGACACCGACGCCGGCGGCTGGATCAGCAGCCACGAGAAGCCCTCGATCAAGGCGCGCAGCACCGTCGAGACCCGATCGATCACGTCGCCGAACCATACCTGGACGAAATCGATGACGAGTTTCATCCAGCGTCCGAAGGGGATCCGGAAGGCGGTGATCCACGCGTCCATCGTTCACGTCCGCAATCGTCGCATCGAGGTCGGGAGAGATGCGGCGCCGAGACGCCGCATCGCCCTCGTCGACGCGGAGAGGACGACCGGCGCGGCGGGCGCGCCGGCCCCGTCCGTCACAGCCCGAGGCTCTTCTTGACCGCGGCGAGGCCCGGCTTGCCGTCGAAGGTGGTGACGCCGTCGAGCCACGTGTCGAGCACCGCCGGATTGGCCTTCAGCCACGTCTCGGCCGCCTTGGCGCCGTCGCTCTCGCCCGCCGCGATCGTGTCCATGATCGTGCTCTCCTGAGCGAGGGTGAAGGTCATGTTCTTCAGGAGCTTGCCGACGTTGGCGCATTCGCTCGTGTAGCCGGCGCGGACGTTGGTGTAGATGGTCGCGCCGCCGAAATTCGGGCCGAAGACGTCGTCGCCGCCGGAGAGGTACTTCAGCTCGTAGTGGGTGTTCATCGGATGGGGCTCCCAGCCGAGGAACAGGACGTCGCCCTTGCCCTTGGCGGTGCGCTCGACCTGGGAGAGCATGCCCTGCTCGGAACTCTCCACCAGTTCGAAGCCGCCGAGGCCCCACTTGGCGTCCTTGATCATGTCGAGGATCAGCCGGTTGCCGTCGTTGCCCGGCTCGATGCCGTAGATCTTGGCGGCGAGCTTGTCCTTGAACTTGGGGATGTCCGCGAAGTCCTTGAGGCCGGCGTCCCAGGTCGGCTTCAGCACCGCCAGCGTGTACTTGGCGCCGGTGAGATTGACGCCCACCACCTCGACCGTCTTGTCCTCGAGATAGGGCTTCAGGTCGGCTTCCATGGTCGGCATCCAGTTGCCAAGGAAGATGTCGATCTGCTTGTTCTTCAGCGAGGCGTAGGTCACCGGCACCGACAGGATCTCCGCCTTCGGCGTGTAGCCGAGGCCCATGAGGACACGCGACGCCAGACCGGTGGTGGCGGTGATGTCGCTCCAACCGACGTCGGAGAAGCGCGGGGTCTTGCAGGCATCCGGTTCCGCCGCGAAGACGGAGGTGGTCAGGCCGAGGGCGAGACCGGCGGCGAGGACGGTACGGATGGCGATCATGGACAACTCCTCCCGATGGATCGGGATCGTTCGAGCGAGGGACGGCGCGTCGGGCGCGCTCTTGCGGCGGTCGTCGAGCCCGGAAGCTTTCGCGCCCGGCCGCATCGACGTCGCCCGTCACACGCGTCGTTCGCGCGCCTGTGAGAGGACGTCGCGCCTACCCGGGCCACGTTCCGAACCGTTCGTCAAGGAAGAACGGCCGCCCATCTCGAGTATTGAGTGATCGTTCAATTTCGCGGGTTTCGGGTCGTTTTCGCGTTCGAGAGCACGAAGTCGGCGAAAAACGCTGAGCCGCCGGAGCAAAGCGCGAGCGGATGCCGGAAGGATGCGAAGGCTCGGTGTCGTGTGCGGTCGAGCGTCACTCTTGAGCGAAAAAGCCAAACCGAACAGACGACTCGAGTCGTCGGCGGAATCGAACTCGCAATCCCCGCGACCTCGGTTGAATCGTTGCTCGAAGTCGAAGCGCCTTCGCGCCCGGGCTCGGCGATCGCAGCCGCCGTGACTTCGTTCCGCCGAGTGAAGCCCCCGGAGCTCGATTGACTGAACAGGTGTTCAAAATATGCTGGCGGGGCTCGCGAGGCCGATCGAGCCACCGCGATCAGGCTGGAACCGCCGGGCGTGCCGCCGTCCGTTCCCGCTGCGTCGTCGGTCGCGGGCCGCCAGGAGATCCGATGTCCACCGTCGCCCCGCGCGCCGCCGCCGAACCCTCCGCCCGCCCGCGCCGCCACGCCGCCGAAGATGTCCGCCGTCGCCAGTTGATCGAAGCGACCGTCGAGGCGATCGCCGACGTCGGCTTCCAGGAAACGACGCTCGCCGAGATCGCCGGTCGCGCCGGTGTTTCGCCGGGTCTCGTCGCCTTCTATTTCCGCGACAAGAACGGCCTGCTCGAAGCGACCCTGAGGCATCTGGCGTCGCATCTGTCCTCGAGCCTCGTGGCCTTGCAGCGGCAGGCGACGACGCCGCGCCAGAGGATCATGGCGGTGGTCGACGCCACCCTCGGACCGGCCCAGTTCGACCGCCGTATCGGCTCGGTCTGGCTCGCCTTCTGGGCACGCGTGCCGGTGGTGCCGCGCTTCGCTCGCATCCAACGCATCTATGTCGCCCGCCTGCAATCGAATCTGCGCGCCGGCTTCCGGGCCCATCCGACCCTCGCCCGCCTCGGCCGCGACGAGGCCGCCCGCCTCGCCGAGGCGACCGCGGCGATGATCGACGGATCGTGGCTGCGCGCCACGCTCGCGCCCGGCGACGACGACGGCGCCCGCGCCCGCGATCTCGTCGGCGCCTTCGTCGAAGGCCGGCTGGCGCTGCTCGATCTGGCGCTGCTGCAGCGGCCGTCCGAGACGCACGGCGCCGTGGATACCGGGGATCGCGACGGGTCGCGAACTTGAATCGACGCGTGAGAAGACGGGCGGAAGTCCGCTGTTTCGCCGCCGCCGAATCGATGGGCGAGGTCGCGGAATCATCACTTGAAGTCCCGCCGAATTCGATTCGCGGTCAGTGACTTGCGCCCTCCGGCGGAATCGAAGTCTCGCCCGCCGGAATCGGAATCCGAACATGAGGTCGCCGCCGCGGGTCGCGCGGCGGAATCATCGCGTGAAGTCGCGGACTCGATGCATGAGCTTCAATGCCCGGCGACGGTCGTGCGTCCCGGCCACAGCTGCACCATCAGCACCGCCGCGAAGATCGCCGCCGAGCCGGCCCACTGCTCCGGCGTCAGCCGGTCGCCGAGCAGCCACATGCCGAAGAGCGCGGCGAAGGGCGCCTCCGTGGAGAAGATGATCGCCGCGTCGGAGGCGTGGGTGTGGCGCTGTGCCAGGGCCTGCAACGTGTAGCCGACACCGCCGGAGATGACGCCGGCATAGAGGATCTCGGGGGCAGCGGCGCGCACCGCCTCCCACGAGATCGGATCGTGGAGGACGGCCCAGACGCCGGCGAAGAGCGCGATCGCCGCATACTGCGCCATCACGAGCAGCAGCGGCCGATTGAAATGGCGCATCGCCATGCCGATCAGCACGATCTGCACCGCCCACAACATCGCGCCGACCATCAGGAGGCCGTCGCCGATCACCAGGGCCGTCCCACCGCCGCCCGCCAGCATCCAGGCCCCGACGAGCCCGAGCCCGGCCGCCGGCCACACCCCGAACCCGGGCCGCTCGTGGGTCAGCATCATCGCCACGAACGGGGTGAAGAGGATGTAGAGCGAGGTGAGGAAACCGGCGTTGGTGACCGAGGTCGTCACCAGCGAGAACTGCTGCAGGAGACTGGCGCCGAGGAACACCGTCGCCACCGCTCCGACCAACCCCCACGAGCGCCGCGTCAACGGCATCGGCGAGCGGGTGTGCTCGACGACGAGAAGCGGCGCCGTCACCGCCATCGACAGCGCGAAGCGCAACGCCAGGAACCACATCGGCGTCAGCGACTGCATCGCCGTCTGCTGCGGCACGAAGGCCGCCCCCCAGATGGCGGCGGCGAGGAGAATGGCGAGATTGGCGGTGGTCCGGTTCATGGGTGCCGTCGCCGTTGGGTTCGAGACGTGGGGATCGCCGGAACCCGCCGCGCGGCTCCGTCTCCTCCTCATGCCCGCTCTCGGACACATGTTCAAGAGGGCGCGGACGGGACCGTCATCACGGTCGCGCGACGCCCGCCGAAGCCGGCGCGACGAAGGGGCGGGAAGCAGGATGGGAAGCGAGGCGGCTTGGCGTCGACCGTCGACGCGCGCAAGGCCGCCCGATCTCTCAGGCGCGCCGCCGACGCGGCTCGTCGACTTCGGCGTTCATCTTCGCCACGAAGTCGGCGGCGTCGGACGCCGCGAGCGGGCGCGAATAGAGGAAGCCCTGCACCCAGGCCTGATCGGAGACGGCGAGCAGCGCGATCTGGTCGGCCGTCTCGACGCCTTCGATCACCACCTGCTTGTCGAGGATGCGGGCGAGTTCGATCATCGCCCCGACGATCGCCGCGTTCTCCGGCGCCGAGACCAGATCGCGCACGAAGACACGATCGATCTTGAGGATGTCGATCTCCGGCTTGCGCAGATGGATGAGCGAACTGCGACCGAGCCCGAATTCGTCGACGGCGATCCGCAGCCCCGCCGCGTGGGCGGCCGCCAGTTGGCGAGCGATCGGCGTGTGGTTCTCCTCGCTCATCACCCGCTCCGAGACTTCGAGCACCAGCGTCCCGCCGGGAACCGCATGACGTTCGGCGATCGCCAGCACCTGGCCGATCGCATCGGGTTGGGTGAGGAACGTGTCGGCGACGTTGATCGACAGCGAGGCCGGGACGAATCCCTCGGCCGACCACCGGGCATATTGCCGGCAGGCGTTGTCGAGCACCCAGGAGGTGACTGGCTCATCAGCCCGGCGCGGCCGGCGGTCGGCAGGAACAGCTCGGGCTCGATCAGGCCGCGGGTCGGATGGTTCCACCGCACCAGCGCCTCGAAGCCGTGGATGCTCGTGCCGTCGAGCGAGACGATCGGCTGGTAGTGGAGGACGAGTTCGTCGAGCGCGATCGCGCGCCTCAGATCGGCTTCCTCGGAGCGCACCCGCGCCACCGCGGACCGCAGCTTTTCGTCGAAGAACACCGGATCGTCGAGATCGGAGCGTTTCGCCTGATACATGGCGAGGTCGGCCGCCGACAGCAGCCCGTCGACGTCGCGGGCGTCCGCCGGCCAGAAGGCGCAGCCGATCGAGGCGCCGAGTTCGAAACGATGCCCCTCGATCTCCATCTCGCGACCGAGCGTGTCGTTGATCCTCAGGCCGATGTGGCGCACTTCGTCGGCGTCGTGCGGCTGCGGCAGCACCACCACGAACTCGTCGCCGCCGAGCCTTGCCACCACGTCGCCGGGACGCAGCGCCGCCGTCACACGACGCGCCGCCTCGATCAGCACGCCGTCGCCGGCCGCATGTCCGAACATGTCGTTGATCGGCTTGAAGCGATCGAGGTCGATCAGCATCACCGCCAGCTGCCGGCTCCGCGGATCGGCGGCGGCGATCTCGTGTTCGATCTCGTCGATCAGCGAGGCGCGATTGAGAAGCCCGGTCAGCGCGTCGTGGCGGGCGAGGCGCGCCAGTTCGTTCTGCGCCGCGTCGGCGCGGCGCGCCTCTCGACCGAGATTGCCGAGCAGCGGCCAGAAGATGATGAAGGCTTCGCCGATCAGCACGAACACCGTCGCCCAGCCGAGCATGGTGTGGAGCTCTTCGCGCCACACCTTGCGCGCCTCGGTCTCGTTGCGCAGCTCGGCGAGGAGCCGTTCCGAAGCCAGACGCGCCGCGGTGGCGTGGGAATCGGTGATGACCAGGAACCCGTCCTCGCGCGCGTCGCCGATGACGGCGATGTCCTCGTCTTCGGCCGGTGAGCCGTCGCGCAGGGCGATGTGCACATCGGCCGACATGTCGCCGATGATCTGGTCGAGATGGTAGGGGGCGTCCTGCAGGATCTTCCAGGCCGGCTGGGACACGCTGCTGTTGCGCATCGTCCGGACCAGCGTCGCCCGATCGACCAACAGCCGCTCGCGCGATGCGGTCAGCGCCCGGCGCAGCCCGCGCACCCGAATGTCGTCCGGCACCGGCCGGCGCAGTTCGGTGATGAGGTCGCGCATGGTGATCTGCTGCGTGGCGAGTTCCACCCTGAGTTCGCCGATGGCGCTCATGGTGGCGTCGAGCTGCCGCTCGTCGACGACGAAGATGCGCATGATCACGAAGGAGGAGATCGTCAGGGCGATCAGCAGCGCCAACGCCACGGCGTAACGCATGCCGTGCGATCTGGTCGTTGCTCTGGACGGGAGGATCCCGCCGGTCGATCGAGACGAAACTTCCATCGGTCCCCCGTGAGCCGAACCGTTCGACGGCTCGTGCGTCCCATGAGATCGATCCTTTCGGGAGAACCTTAAGAAAACGGCCGTCGAATTCGGTTCGTCGGCTTGTTGGTAAATTTTTCCTCGATTCTTCGACATTCGCCCGCCGGCGGGACGAGCACCGGGTGCCGACCTCAGCGGCGCACGAACCGCCGGAAGGCGACCGCCCCGCCCGTCACCGCCAGAGCGATCGCCGCCGCCCACCATGCCGGAGCGATGCGTGCGACGAAGACGAAGTTCGCCTCGACGAGCGGCAGGGGCGAACGACCGGTCTTGGCGACGAACCAGACCGCCTCAGAGGCGGCGGCGAAGACGAAGGCACTCGCGGCGGCGATCAACACCGCGGCGACGCCGAGCGAACCGCGCCGCTCGATCCGCATCCGCGTCGCCAGTCCGGCGAAGGCGAGGCCGGAGAGGATGGCGCCCTGGGAGAGGTCGAGCTTCGATTGCAGGAAGAGATGGACGAGGGTGAGGATCAGGATCGGATGCACCAGCCCGTGCAGACGCTTCCAACGCTCCGCTCCCAGCCGCCGCACCATGGCGTCGCTCGATGTCACCCCCATCGCCACGAGCCCGGCGAAGGCGACGAAGCCGAGCATGAGATAGGGCCGCACGGCGATCTCGAACGCCAGCATGTTCGCCGCGAAGCCGAGATCTGCCGCCCACAGGCCGACGTGGAGGATCGCGTAGCCGAGCCCCGCGAGGCCGATCATCCGGCGCACCCCGATCAACCGCGCCGAGCCCGAGAGATGTCGCAGAGGCGAGATCGCGACCGCGACGAGAACGAGCCGCACCGCCCAGTCGCCGGCGACGTGGATCGCTTCGGCGAGCGGTCGCGGTCCCAGATCGGCGCCCGCCCAGCGGCGGATCAGGTCGAATGCCGGCAACCACAGGACGATGAAGACGGCGGCGCGCAGCAGCGAAAAGCGGCCGTTGCGGTCGGTCCAGGGCAGGAATCGGGGAAGGCGCGAAGTCATCGGGATCCGGGGTTCGGGGAGGAGGGAGGTCGTCTCTCCTTACGGTCCCGGCGCCGGTTTCGTTTCATCACGTCGCCGCGAGCGACATCACTCTTTCCACATCGCCGCCTTGAAGTTGACGAGCGCGCGCAGCGGTACGACGAAGAGCACCAGGGTGAGAGCCAAGCCGGCCCAGGCCCGCCACTTCGACGGTCGGAAATAGAGCAATTGCACCCGGAGCCGGATCGCCAGTTGCCTCCGCCGCCCCGCCATCGACTGACCCTTCGACGACAGGCGGTAGCGCAGCAGCACGATGGGCAGATTGGCGAGCTTCCAACGGCTCTGGATGCGCCGCCACAGCTCGTAGTCCTCCGCCGCCTGGAGCGCCGGATTGTAGCCGCCCATGGTGCGGAACACTTCGGCCCGGACCATCATGCTCGGGTGCACCATGGCGCTGTTGAAATACATCGCGTCGCGGATGGCGTCGTCGTCGATGGGATGCCGGTGGACGTACATCGGCTCGAGCGTCGTCTCGTCGAAGGTCTGCATCCAGGTCCCGACCGCGCCGACATCCGGATGCGCATCGAGGAAGGCGACCTGTTCGGCGAGCCGCTGCGGCAGGGCGATGTCGTCGGAGTCCATCAGCGCGACGAACTCGTAGCCCTTCGGCAACACGTCGAAGAGTGCGGTGTTGAGGCAGGAACTCTGCCGGCTGTTGACCGGCATGCGCACGACCCTGAGGCGGTCGCCGTGGGTGGCGATGAGGCCGGCGAGCGCGTCGGCCATCGGCTGCGGGCTGCAGTCGTCGACGATCAGCAGGTCGGCGGCCAACGTGTTGTCCAGAATGCTCGAGGCCGCTTCGGCGATCGTTCCGGCCGCATCGTAGGCCGCCATCAAAACGACGACGCGGCGCGTCGCGCTGTCGTTGGCCGTGGAATCGTTCACGTGCGGGTCCCGAATCTGTCGGCTGCGGCCGAGCTTGTGATCTTGCGCCGTTCCGTCCCGTCGATCGCCAGCGAGTCGAGAACCGAGCGGCTCGGACTATGACACGGACCCGTCGTCTTGTCGTCCACATGGGTCGAGGGCGGTTCGGGCGGGCGGAAAGCCGCGACGAGGCGACCTCCGAAGCCGCCGTCCGTCGCGCTGGACGGCGCGTCGGATCGCTCCTAGGCTCGGGCTTCACCATCGACGCGAGAGGCCCGACCCGTGGACCACGTTCTCCTCTTTCTCAAGGCGGCCGGCATCGGTCTCGCCGTCGCCGCGCCCGTCGGTCCGATGAGCCTCCTGTGTATGCGCCGCACACTGACCCAGGGCCCGCGCTGGGGATTGGCGACCGGCGCCGGCATCGCCGTCGGCGACGCCATCTACGCCGCGGTCGCCGCCCTCGGTCTCGCCGGCGTCTCCGCCTTCGTCCTCGCCTGGGAGAAGCAGTTGCATCTCGCCGCCGGTCTCTTCCTGATCTGGCTCGGCCTGAAGACCTTCTTCACCAAGGACACCGACAAACCGGCTGAAGTGGCCGCCGTCGCATCGGTTTCCGCCGCCTTTCTCGGCTCGGTGATGCTGACGCTCACCAACCCGCCGACCATCGTCATGTTCGCCGCGGTGTTCACCGCGCTGGCGCCGTCCTCCGGCTTCGATCCGATCGTCGCCGCGGTCACCGTCCTCGGCGTCCTCTGCGGCTCGCTCGCCTGGTGGGTCGGCGTGGTGGCGGTTGTCTCCGGCGTCCGCCACGCGCTCGGCCGCAAGGTGCGGCTGTGGATCGATCGCGTCGCCGGTGTCGTCCTCGCCGTCCTCGGCGCCGATCAGATCCGCCGCGCCTGAGGCGCGGCACGCGTCGCGCGCAGGGAAGTCCGAAAAGTCCGAACCGTCATCCGGCAGGCGCTCGTCCGCCGACTTCGGGCAGGCCGGTCGCGATGTGTCCGGGAGCGAAGACGCTGACCGCGTGGACGACCGCCGCGGTGAGGACCACCATGGCCACGGCCTGATGGGTGAGCGCCAGCGACAGCGGCACCAGCGTCAGCAACGTGGCGATGCCGACCAGCATCTGGAAGGCGACGGCGAAGCCGAGCACGAAGGCCGAGACACGGGCCGCCGAGGTCCGCGCCGTCACCACGACCAGCGTGAACTGTGCGATCGCCAGGGCGAACAGCACGTAGGCGCCCATGCGGTGCAGGAACTGCACCATGGCGTGGTTCTCGAAGAAGTTCCGCCACCACGGTTCCCAGGTCATCAGGTCGGGCGGCGCGAAATAGCCGTTCATCGACGGCCACGTGTTGTAGACGAGCCCGGCGTGATTGCCGGCGACGAGCGCCCCGAGGAAGATCTGGAACACCGTCCAGCCGAGCACGGCGCCGGCGCCGACCCTCAGGATCGGTGAGCGCCGCCGCGTCATCGACGACGGGCCGCAGGTCAGCGCCGTCCAGACGATGGCGGCGAAGATCACCGCGGCGAGCGTCAGATGGACCGCCAGCCGATAGGGCGCCACCGTCACCCGGTCGACGAGGCCGGAGGCCACCATCCACCAGCCGACGAAGCCCTGCAGTCCGCCGAGGACGAGGAGGAGGAGGAAGCGTGGCAGGCGCGCCCGCCCGATCCGGCCGGTGACGACGAACCACAGGAGTGGCAGCGCGTAGACCACCCCGATCGAGCGCCCGAGCAGCCGATGCGACCATTCCCACCAGAAGATCGACTTGAAATCGCCGAGGCTCATGCCGGCGTTCTCCAGCCGATATTGCGGGATCTCCTTGTACTTGGCGAAGGCGGCCGCCCAGTCGGCTTCCGAGAGGGGAGGGATCGCCCCCATGATCGGCGCCCATTCGGTGATCGACAGACCCGACCCGGTGAGCCGCGTCGCGCCGCCCACCACCACCATGGCGAAGATCATCGCCGCGACCACGAACAGCCAGGTGCGCACCAGCGGAGCCGACCGCTCGTCCGAGCGTGCGCCTCCGCTTCCGTCTTCGCCGCCGAACGTTCCGATCGCCATCGTCGACTTCACTCCGTGCCTCGATCCGAGATATAGACCGACCCGGTGGAGCCGACCATCGCACGGGAGGTCGCGGTGGGGCCGCATTTCGCCTCCGAACGTGCGACGGTTCGTCGCTCGCGTTTTGTCATTCCAGTGGGACGCCGGATCATGACCTCACCTTCTCGCCGCCTCGTCGGATCCCTGGTCCTGGTGATCTTCCTGTTGATCTACGTCTTCTTCGCCGTGGCGATCGGCGACGTGATCGTCGCAACCAAGCCCGGTTGGGTGCAGTTCGTCTATTTCCTCGTCGCCGGCTTCCTGTGGGCGGCGCCCGCCGCCGTGCTGGTCAAATGGATGTATGCGCCCGTCCGCCCGAAGGAGTGAGACGCCGGCGCCGGCGCGGGCCGCGCCGCCCGAACATCCTGCGCACGCCACACGGCCGGGGCCGCGATCTCCGGAAAACCGGTCCGGTCCCACGCGCAGCAGCTTCTTTTCGATCGGGTCGTTCCAACCCGAACGGAACATGCACTAAGCTTCGCCAACGGATCGCTCTCCCGCCGCGATCCGCCGACGACGGACCGCTCGCCGCGATGGCCGAAACGAAGTCTCGCCCCTCCTCGATCGAACCTCGCGCGCCTCTGGTGCTCGACGCCGTCGCCGATCCGGCGGCGGTCGCGGACGCGTGGCGCGAAATCGAGACGGGCGGCGGCGTCCTGCCCTTCCAGGCCTACGACTGGGTCGAGGCCTGGATCGCCGCCGGTGCGACGCCGCCGGGATCGCGACCGCTGGTGATCCGTGGCCGGCGCGGTGGGACGACCGAATTTCTGCTGCCGCTGGTGATCGAACGCGTCGGTCCGGTCACCGTCGCCCGCCGCCTCGCCGGCAGCCACGCCGGTTACGTCCTCGGCGCCTGGCGCGACCTCGCCGCCGAAATCCCGCCCGCGGAGATCCGCACCGGTCTCCTCGCCGTCGGTCGCGCCGCCGGCGTCGACGCCTTCGTCCTCGATGCCGTACCGACGGTCTGGGACGGGGTGGCGAACCCGCTCGTCGCCGCGTTGCCCCACGCCCCCTCGCTCGACGACGGCCACGTCTTCCGCTTGGGTCCCTCCTTCGATGCGCTGCTCGCCGGCCGCAATGCCGGTCACAAGCGCAAGAAGGTCAAGGCCAAGGAGAAACTCCTCGTCGCCGCCGGCGACTATCGCGTCTCGATCGCCGCCACCTCGGCGGAGGTCGAGGCGACGCTCGCCGCCTTCTTCGACCAGAAGAGCGCCTCGCTCGCCGCCCGCGGCATCGCCGATCCTTTCGCGCCCACCGCGGTGCGCGACGCGTTCCGCCGTCTCGCACACACGTCGCTCGGGTCCGCCGCGCCGCTCGTCGAGCTGACCCGGCTCGAAGCCGGAGGGAAGATCCGTGCCGTGATCGGCGCATCGATCCGTGGCGGACGGCTCTACGCCCTCTTCGCGTCCTTCGCCGAAGACGAACTGGCGCGGGCGAGCCCGGGCGAGACCCTGTTCTTCCGGCACATCGAAGAGGCCTGCCGGCGCGGTCTCGCCGTCTACGACATGGGCCCGGGTCGCGAGCGCTACAAGGCGAGCTGGTGTGACGAGACGGTCGAGCTGGTCGATCTGCGTCTGCCGGTGACGCTCGCCGGACACCTCTTCCTCGCCGTCGCGACGGCGGTCGGGCGGGCGAAGGCGGCGATCCGTCGGAACGAACGCGCCTGGGCGTTCGTCGCCGGTTGGCGCGCCCGTCTCGCCGGTCGCGGCGCGACGCGCGCGGCGCAGGAGACCGGCGACGAGAGGTGAGGCGGCTCGACCGGGAGCCATCGGTGTCGCGGGTCGTCGGGTCCGAAGCCGCCGGTCAGGCGGCGACGTCGGCGACCGACTTCACGTCGCCGCCGTCGACGGCCAGCACCCGGATCGAATCGATCCCCGCCGCCATCAACGCCTCGTGCGCCTTGGCGGTGTGCGGATCGGTGCCGGCGCCGTCGCCGGCGAGGACGACCGTGTCGGCCGAGGCGACGAGATCGGCGGTTCCCGGTCCGGCGACGATCAGGCCGAGGTCGAGGATCAGGTGATCGTAGGTGAGGTCGAGCGCCTCGAGCGCGCCGGTGAGTTCGTCACCGGTGAGATCGTCGGCGTCGAGTCCGTCGCGGCCCGACAGCACCACGTGGCCGCGCGAGGCGCGGTCGCGGAAGATGATGTCGGCGAAGCGTGCTTCGCCGGCGACGAGATCGGAGAGGCCCGGCATGTCGGGTTCGCCGACGAGATCGGCGAGATCCTCGCCGTTGGCGGCGAGATCGACGAGACAGACCTTGGCGCCGCGCTTGGCCGCGACCCTGAGCAATGCCAGCGCCGCGAGATGGGCGGCGTGATCGGAGGTCGCGGAGGTGACGACGATGCGCTGGCCGTCCTCGGCCTCCGCCGAGATCTCGTTCCAGATCCGCTCGAGCGAGGCGGCCGCCTCCTTCTCCAACGCCGACGAGGTGGCGTGCGGCAACAGGCCGGAGATCCCCGGCGCTTCGAGACGATGCGTTCCGATGCGACCATCGACCGGCGCGGCGCCGGCGGTGGGAATCGGAGCGGCGGCGGCAACCGCGGCGGCGGGTGCGGCGGTGCCCGTCGGGGCGTCCACCGTCGCGGTCCGGCGCAGCACGTTTCCGGCGGCGAATTCGCGGAAGACGATCCACAGACAGACGAACAGGAAGGTCGACGCGGTGATCGCCAGGGTGAGCGGCATCACCTTCGGGAACGCCGGCTTGACCGGCACCGTCGCCGCCGAGATGACGCGCGCGTCGGCCGGCTGAGCCCCGCTCACCTGCCGGGCGAGGGCATCGCGATAGCGCGCCAGGAACTCCTCGAGCTGATCGCGCTGCACCTTGGCCTCGCGCTCCAGCGCCCGGAGCTGAATGTCCTCTTCGCCGGCCTTCGCCGCCTGCGACTTGAATTCGTTGAACTGCGCGGTGAGCTGCTTCACGCGCCCTTCGGCGACCTTCGATTCGTTCTCGTAGCTCGCCAGCACCTTGCGCGCCTCGGCGCGAATCTGGCCGTCGATGTCGGCGATCTGGGCGTTGATCGCCTGCACCTGCGGATGATTCGGCAGATAGGTGGTGGCGAGTTCCGCGGCGCGCGCCTTGAGCGCCGACTGGCGGTCGTGCAGGCGCTGGACGCTCGGCGCCGAGGTCACTTCCGACGCCGTATCGAGCCCGGCGCCGCTCTCCAGGAGCCGCTTCAACTGACGCACCCGCGCCTCGGTCTCCGAGCGCTGCGCCTTGGCGGCGGTCAGCTGCGAGTTCAGTTCGCCGATCTGCTGCTCGGAGATCTTGACGTTGTTCTGGCCGACGAAGAGGTCGGCTCCGGCGCGATACTGCTCGACCTTGGCTTCGGCATCCGAGACGCGGCGGCGCAGTTGCTCGATCTCGGAGGAGAGGAACTTGGAGGCCTCCGCCGAGCTGCGGCCCTTCGCCTCGGCCGCCGCCGCGAGATACTCCTGGACGACGGCGGTGGCGATCTTCGCCGCCTTCTCCGGATCACGGGAGGCGAATTCCACCTGGATGACGCGCGTCTTCTCCACCTGGAAGACGTTGAGATGTTCGATGAACTTCTCCAGCACCCGCTCTTCCGACGATCCACCGGAGCCGCGCCCCAGGCCGATGAGGCCGAGCAACGAACCGCCACCGGCGAATTCGGGGTCCTTCATCAGCTCGAGCGACGCGACGACGCGGCGCGCGATGTCGCGCGAAGTGAGGAGCTGGACCTGACTGCCGACGCCCTGTTCGTCGAGGAGGGCGCGTTCCGCTTCGCCCTGCCGCGTCTGCTGGCCGACCGGCAGGTCGTGGGTCTCGATGACGAGACGGGTATCGGACTTGTAGCTCGGCGTCATCGTCGACAAGGCGGCGTAGGACGCGACCGCGGCGAGGAGAGTGAGGAGCAGGATGCGCAGGCGTGCGCGCCACAGAGCCCGGAGCACCACTCCGAGGTCGATGGTCACGTCGTCGACGTTGGTCACCTGGACCGTATTCATGCACGGTACTCCCGACTCCACTCACCCCAATATGAATTCATTAAGGTAAGTGAGAGGTTAATCCGTAGCGTATGAACCCGAGCGTCGCGGCGCGTTCAGTCTTCGTTAACCATATCGAACCAATGTGCGGGCATGACGTCCGTGAGGGGTTCGACCATGCTTCTGCGACTGGGTGCGGCGATCGTGTCGGCCGCCATTCTGGCGGGCTGCTCGAACTACGTGCGGCCGAATCCCGCCTTCCACGAGGTTCTGACTCAGCCCTATCGCTTCGATGCCGGCGACAAGCTGCGCATCACCGTCTTCGATCAGGCCAACCTCACCAACACCTATCTGGTCGACGCCTCCGGCAACATCTCGATGCCGTTGATCGGGGGAGTGGCGGCGCGCGGCCGGACCGCCGCCGAACTGGAAGCCGAGATCGCCGCCAAGCTGCGCAACGGCTACCTCAAGCGTCCCGACGTCTCGGTCGACATCGACCAGTATCGCCCCTTCTTCATCATGGGCGAAGTCAAGAACGCCGGTCAGTACCCCTATGTCGCCGGCATGACCGCCCAGACCGCGGTGGCGATCGCCGGCGGCTATTCGGCCCGCGCCGATCAGGCGAACCTCGACGTCACCCGCCAGATCAACGGCGAAGTCCTGGTCGGGCGTGTCCCGGTGACCGATCCGATCCGTCCCGGCGACACCATCTACGTTCGCGAGCGATACTTCTGATCTGCGATCGAAGCGTGAGATTTCCCCGACGAAATCGCCTCTGCGGACGCATCTCGCGTCGATCGATACATTCTTCACCGTCTTCGCCGCCGCTTTTTTAAGACTAACGATTTTATTCCGCGATCGCGAAGTTCCCGTACGTCCGACATCAACTCGAACTTCACGTTCCCCGGCGCAGTCTCCCCGACGGAAACGGGAGATGTCCGAGGTTCGGACGGGGATGAGAATGTCGGAAAACGGAACCATGCGCATCGTTCACTGCGTGCGCGCACCGATCGGAGGCATCTTTCGCCACGTGGTCGATCTCGCCACGGCGCAGACGGCCGCGGGTCACTCGGTCGGCATCGTCTGCGACAGCCTGACCGGCGGCGACTTCGAGGCCGAGTGGATCGCCCGTGTGGCGCCCGAACTGGCGTTCGGGATCACCCGGTTCCCGATGCGTCGGGCGCTGTCGCCCGCCGACCTCGCCTCGACGTGGCGTCTGTGGACCCATGTCGCCGCGCTCGAACCCGACGTTCTTCACGGTCACGGCTCCAAGGGAGGGTCCTTCGCCCGGCTGATCGGCACCGGCCTGCGGCTCGAGGGGCAGCGGCCGATCCGTATCTACTGCCCGCACGGCGGTAGTCTGCATTTCGCCACGTCGAGCCTCGAAGGACGCATCTATTTCGCCCTCGAGCGCATCCTCGAGCGCATGACCGACGGCCTCGTCTTCGTCTCCGACTACGAGCGTCGTTCCTACGAGGAGAAGATCGGCCGGCCGAAAGTCCCCGCCGTTCTCGCCTACAACGGTCTGATGCCGGAAGAGTTCGAGCCGATCGCGCCGCGGCCCGATGCGGTCGACTTCCTCTACATCGGCATGTTGCGCCAGCTCAAAGGCACCGACGTCTTCATCCGCGCGATCGAACATCTGCGCGCCCGCGGCGAGAGAGCGACGGCGCTGATCGTCGGCGTCGGCGACGAACGCGCCGCTTACGAGGCGATGGTGCGCGACCTCGGCCTGAGCGACGCCATCACCTTCCGCGATCCGATGCCGATCCGCGAAGCGCTGCCGCTGGCGCATGCCGTGGTGCTGCCGTCGCGCGCCGAATCGCTGCCCTACGTGGTGCTGGAGACGCTCGCCGCCGCCGTGCCGCTCGTCGCCACCCATGTCGGCGGCATCCCCGAGATCTACGAGGGTCACGTCGGCCATCTGGTGCCGCCGGGCGACGTCGTCGCCCTCACCGACGCCATGCATCGCCGCCTCGCCGAGCCGGAGGAGGGCGTCGCACTGGCCGTCGAGATGCGTCGGTCGGTCGCCGCCCGCTTCACCGTCGAGACGATGATGCGCACCATCGGGGCCTTCTACGCCCGGCTGAGCGATCCGGTGGGATTGCGCCCCGCCATCGGCTCGGGCGCCTACGATCCCGACATTCACACCCTCGGTGTCCGCGAGCCGTCGCCATGACGCCCGAGACCCGAACCCGTTCCGCCAAGGAAGCGAACTTCCCCGGAGCAGACCGATGAAACAGATCGACCCGAGGACCCTCTATCGACAGGCCGTCGACATCCAGGAGATGGCCCCCGAGGGAAACAGTTTCGACGCCCTGCCGGCGGTACCGCGGGCGACCGCGACCCTGTCGGAACAGGCGCGCGACGTCGCGATGCTGTTCTCCGACCGGCCGATCTCGCGCCGGTTGCTCGCCGGCTCGGTCCGGGCGATCGAATTCGTCGCGATCGTCGTCAGCGGCTATGCCGCGCTGTACTTCACCGGCTTCGGCACGGGCGCCCTCGATCCGCTGCATCTCGCCGCCGTGCCCTTCGGCGCCGCCCTGACGCTGCTCTTCGTCCAGGCCTTCGACGGCTACCAGATCGCCGCCTTCCGCGACTACGCCTTCCAGCTCGGCCGGCTCGTCGCCTCCTGGTCGATGGTCTTCGCCGCGCTCACCGCGCTCGCCTTCTTCGCCGGTCTCGGCGACAGCGACGACGCCCGGCGTCTGGTGCGCTGGTATTTCCTCGGGCTCGCCTTCTTCTTCGTCTTCCGCTTCGTCCTCACCCGGCTGGTGTCGGGCTGGACGAGAGACGGTCGGCTGGAACGGCGTGCCGTCATCGTCGGCGGCGGCAAGCTCGCCGAGGATCTGATCCGCTCGCTCGAGGCCCAGCCCGGCAACGACATCCGCATCTGCGGCATCTTCGACGACCGCGACGACGAACGCTCGCCGTCGATGGTCGAGGGCTATCCCAAGCTCGGCACCATCCCCGAACTGGTCGAATTCGGCCGTATCACCAAGCTCGACATGCTGATCGTCGCTCTGCCGATCACCGCCGCGGCGCGCGTCCATCAGTTGCTCAAGAAGCTGTGGGTGCTGCCGGTCGACATCCGCCTGTCGGCCCACGCCGATCGCCTGCGCTTCCGCCCGCGCAACTATTCCTACGAAGGTTCGGTGCCCTTCCTCGACGTCGTCGACAAGCCGCTCGCCGATTGGGACGCAGTGGCCAAGCGCAGCTTCGATCTGGTCATCGGCGCGCTGGCATTGATCGCCCTCGCGCCTGTCATGATCGCCACCGCGATCGCCATCAAGCTCGACAGCAAGGGCCCGGTGTTCTTCCGTCAGAAGCGCTTCGGCTTCAACAACGAGGTCATCGACGTCTGGAAGTTCCGGTCGATGTACACCGATCAGTCCGACTTCGCCGCCGCCAAGATCGTCACCAAGGGCGATCCGCGGGTGACGAAGGTCGGCCGCTTCATCCGCAAGGCCTCGATCGACGAGTTGCCGCAGCTCTTCAACGTGCTGATGGGCGAACTCTCCCTCGTCGGCCCGCGCCCGCACGCGGTCAACGCCCAGACCGAGAACCGCATGTGGGATCAGGTGGTCGACGGCTACTTCGCCCGCCACAAGGTCAAGCCCGGCGTCACCGGTTGGGCCCAGATCAACGGCTGGCGCGGCGAGATCGACACGCCGGACAAGATCCGCAAACGCGTCGAGCACGACATCCACTACATCGAGAACTGGTCGGTGCTGTTCGACCTGAAGATCCTGGTGATGACGCCGATCAGCCTGCTGCAGCATTCCGACAACGCCTACTGAGGCCGCGCTTCGGACCCGCCGAAAACGCCTGCCGAGGCCTTTTCTCGATCGCATCCCTCGACGACCGCTCCGCCGCCCGGAGCGGTCGTTTCGCTTCGGAGAGCCTCAGTAGACCAGGATGGCGCCGCCGACCTGGCCTTCTAGGAAGAGCTTCGGCGGATGGGCGGCGCGGAACTCGTCGACCGCGGTCTGCGCGCCCGGGAAACCCGAGGACCCGTAGTCGTCGACGACGATCACCCCGCCTTCGGCGAGGCGCGGGTGGAAGAAGGCGAGACTGTCGCGGGTCGGCTCGTAGAGGTCGACGTCGACGTGGACGAGGGCGAAGCGCCGATCGCCGAGATCGACCGTGTCGAAGACCTGCGGGATCCAGCCCTCGTGCAGCGACACGAAGGGGTAGGAGGCGAGCGCCGCGGCGACGTCGTCGCGACGCGAGGCGAAATGCGCCTTCTGCCGGGCCTCGGTGCGCGCGCCCTTGTCGCCGGCGCCGACACGGTCCTCGGCCGTGAGGTCGGAGAGGCCGCCTTCGAAGCTGTCGAAGATGAAGAACCGGCCCTGCCAGTTCCGCTCCTTCAGCGCCGAGGAGATCATCCACGCCGATTGTCCGCGCCAGCAGCCGCATTCGGCGACGTCGCCGACGACGGAGTGGTCGAGCACGTGGCGCACCATCTGCATCAGATTGAAGAAGCGGCACTGCTTGAGGAAGTTGTCGGTCGAGCCGGTGACCCGACGGGCTTCGTCGAACAGCCGCAGATAGGGATCCCCACCGTTCTCGGCGCGCCAGTAGCGCGAGAGCGAGGTGGGATTGAAGTGGGTCTTGCGCTTGGCGAGCCCCAGTTTCTGCAGGATGCCCATGACGATCTTCCGGTTTCGGCGGCGGAGGGGTCCGGCGGCCGGGCTCGGTGATACGATCTCGGCGCGCCGCCGTCGACCCCGTTTCGCCGCGAAGATCGGGCAGAAACGGGTTTCTTAACGTCCGTGGTGTATCCCGGTGAGGTCGTCCACGGCCGTCCAGCCGGCGGTCGAGTGTCGCGTACGTCTGAGAACCGAGCCGACGATGTTCCGACCTTTTCGAAGCATCGTCGGCGAAGGCGAGCCCGAACGGGCCTCGGCCGGCCGGGCCGTGACGCTCATGGAATCCGGACTCGTCAGAATTTCATGAGCCCAGTATCGAGGAGTGCCCGTTTGACCGATGCCGTCGCCCCGCACGCGCCCATCGACCGGACGGTGTCGGCCGAGCGTCTCGGCGACGCCTTCCTGTTCCTGACGGTCGCCTCCTCGGGCATCGTCATGTTCGAGCCCGCACCCTCCGATCTCTTCATTCTGATCCACGCGATGGTCGCGCTCGCCATGGGCCTCGCCCTGCCGCGCGCCGTGGTGCCGGCCGTCGTTCTCCTGGCGCTCTTCAACATCGGCGGCATCATCTCGGTCACCCAGGTGCGTTGGTGGGCGGGGGCCGACCACGGCCATCCCTTCATCTTCGTCGCCATCTCCTTGATGTTGGCGGTCAACGCCGTCTTCTTCGCCGCGATCTGCGCCGAACGACCCCATCGCCTGGCCATCGTCATGAAGGCGCTGGTCGCCGCCGGCGTGTTGGTGTCGGTGCTCGGCATCCTCGGCTACGGCCTCAAGATCGAGGCGCTGATGCGCGCCGGCCGCGCCAAATCCACCTTCAAGGACCCGAACGTCTTCGGTCCCTTCCTGGTGGTGCCGCTCGTCTATCTGGCGCGCCTCATCCTGACCGAGAAACTGAGGAAGATCTGGCCGCAGTTCATCTGGGCCGCGATCATCGTCGCCGGCGTCTTCCTGTCGATGTCGCGCGCCGCCTGGGGCCTCGCCGCCGGCACGTTGCTGATGCTCGGCCTCGTCCTCTACGTCGACGAGCGCACCGCGAAAGGCCGCCTGAGGCTGATCACGATCGGCCTCGCCTCGCTCCTCGGCATCGTGGCGCTGCTCGCCTTCGCCCTGTCGTTCCCGGAGGTGCGGGATCTCTTCGACGAGCGCGCCAAGCTGGTGCAGAGCTACGACGGCGCCCGCCTCGGCCGCTTCGCCCGCCACGGCATCGGCTTCCTCATGGCCACCGAATTGCCGCTCGGCCTCGGGCCCTATCAATTCGGCCACATCTTCCCCGAGGACCCGCACAACGTCTTCCTGAAGGCGTTGATGGTCTACGGCTGGCTCGGCTTCGTCACCTACACCGCGCTGTCGTTCTGGACGTTGGCGAAGCTCTTCGCGCCGATGCTGCTGCCGCGCCCGTGGAAGGCGGTGGCGCAGGTCGTCTGGGTGCTGCTCGCCGGCCATCTCGCCGTCAGCTGGATCATCGACAGCGACCACTGGCGCCACTTCTTCCTGCTGTGGGGCCTCGCCTGGGCGATCATCGCCCTCGAGGCACGTCATCGCCACATGCGAACGCGGCCGGCTCCCGCCGGCGCGCCGGCGGCGGGGCGTGCGGGCGGCTGATACCAGAGGCCGAAGGTGCTGACGCACCCGGCCTTCGAACACACGCGAATTTCCCATTTGCGTCGGAGGCATGAGAAATTCGCGTCAGGATTACCCTCGGTCATTTCCAATGGCCGATGGTATGAGCACGTCCTTCGCGAACGAAAGCGGGCGCCGAGATCTCTCTCGACGCCCGCTCCGCGTTTCGGATCGCGTCCGACGAGATCAGGCGAGCGCCTGCTCGAGGTCGGCGATGATGTCGGCGACGTCCTCGATGCCGATCGACAGGCGCACCACGTCGGGACCGGCGCCGGCGGCGGTCTTCTGCGCGTCGGTGAGCTGGCGGTGGGTGGTCGAGGCGGAGTGGATGATCAGCGAGCGGGTGTCGCCGATGTTGGCGAGATGGCTGATCAGCTTGACGTTGGAGACGAGCTTGACGCCGGCCTCGTAGCCGCCCTTGAGCGAGAAGGTGAAGACCGCGCCCGCGCCCTTCGGCACGTATTTCTTGGCCAGCGCGTGATACTTGTCGTCCTCGAGGCCGGCATAGCTCACCCACGCCACTTCGGGGCGCGACTTCAGCCACTTGGCGACCGCCAGCGCATTGGCCGAGTGCTTCTCCATCCGCAGCGGCAGCGTCTCGATGCCGGTGATGATCTGGAAGGCGTTGAACGGCGAGATCGCCGGGCCGATGTCGCGCAGGCCGAGAACGCGCACCGCGATGGCGAAGGCGAAATTACCGAACACGTCGGCGATCACCATGTCCTGATATTCGGGGCGCGGTGCCGACAGCATCGGATACTTGCCCGAGGCCTTCCAGTCGAAGGTGCCGCCGTCGATGACGACACCGCCCATCGAGTTGCCGTGGCCGCCGAGGAACTTGGTCGCCGAATGGACGACGATGTCGGCACCGTGGGTGAACGGCCGGCACAGGTAGGGGGTGGCCAGCGTGTTGTCGACGATCAGCGGGATGCCGTGCTTCTTGGCGATCGCCGAGATGCCTTCGATGTCGGTGACGACGCCGCCGGGATTGGCGAGGCTCTCGACGAAGATCGCCTTGGTCTTCTCGCCGATCGCCGCCTCGAAGGTGGAAAGGTCGTCCGGATCGGCCCACTTCACCGTCCAGCCGTAGTTCTTGAAGGCGTGGTTGAACTGGTTGATCGAACCGCCGTAGAGGCGCTTCGAGGCGACGAACTCGTCGCCCGGTCCCATGATGGTGTGGAAGATCAGGTGCTGCGCCGCGTGGCCGGAGGCGACCGCCACCGCCGCCGTACCGCCCTCGAGCGCCGCGACGCGCTCCTCGAGCACCGCCGTCGTCGGGTTGGTGATGCGGGTGTAGATGTTGCCGAAGGCCTGCAGCCCGAACAGCGACGCCGCATGGTCGACGTTTTCGAACACGAAGGCGGTCGTCTGATAGATCGGCGTCACCCGCGCGCCCGTCGTCGGATCGGGCTGAGCGCCGGCATGGACGGCGAGGGTGGAGAATCCGGGCTGCGGGCTCATCGTGACATCCTCCTGGCGAGCCCCTGGTGCGGGCCTCTCGTATGGAACCGTGTTTCTTTTCGCCGATCATGACGTGCCGCGCAAACCAATGTCTACTGTCTGATCGGCAGTTTCGAGAATGGTTTTGCGTAATTACCCGAATGACCCTGCCGCACCGCAACAGTGCCGGATCTTCTGGGGCCCATGGGGGAGGCGGGCGGGCGGCGGGGAGGGTAGAGTGCGACTTCCGGTATTTCACGCTTCGGAGTCGCCATGGTCTCGCGCCGTCTCGTCCTCGCCGCCGTCCTCGCCACTTTCGCCGCCCCGGCGCGCGCCGCGGCCGATACACCGGAGGCGTTCCTGACGGCGATCTACACCCGCATCGTCGCCGGCGACGGGACCACCGGCGGCGCCCCTTTCACCGACCGCGCGGGGCGGTCGCGCATCTTCGCGGCCGATCTGGTGAAGATCTGGAACAAGGCGGACGACGACGCGGAGAAGAGCGGCGAGATCGGCCCGATCGAGTTCGATCCCTTCACCGACAGCCAGGACCCTCTGGTCCGTCGGTTCACTCTCCGGGGCGTCGAGACGGCTCTCGACCGGGCGAAGCTCGCCGTCGCGCTCTTCCCCGATCGCAAGGCCGAGGCCGGCCAGAAACCTCGGACCGTGCTCGAGTTCACACTGGTGCGCGAAGCCGGCGGCTGGCGTATCGCGGACATCGCCCGCAAGGGCGGCGAGATGCCCTGGACGCTCGCCGAGATCTTCGCACCCTATCGCTGAACCGCGGTCTCAGCCGATCAGCCGCGGCCATTCGATCTTCGGGCAACGGTTCATGACGACCTTCAGCCCGGCGGCTTCGGCTCGCGCCGCGGCTTCGTCGTTGCGCACGCCGAGCTGCAGCCACACCACCTTGGCGCCGATCGCGATCGCCTCGTCGACCGCCTCGCCGGCGGCGTCCGAATTGCGGAACACGTCGACCATGTCGATCGCGTGCGGCACGTCGGCGAGCGAGGCGAAGACCGGGCAGCCGGCGATCTCGCCGCCGGCGTGGCCCGGATTGATCGCCACGACGTCGTAACCCTTGGTCTTCAGGAAGCGGGTGACACCGAAGGAGGGACGCGCCTCGTTGGGGCTGGCGCCGACCACCGCGATGGTCTTCACCGAGCGCAGGATGTCGACGATGTAGGCGTCCGGGTAGCTGTCGTGATTCATGTCCGTCCGTTTCCGCGTCTGTCGAGTTCGTTCTCGAGCCGTTGCTCGAGGTCGCGCACTTCGCGCCGTCCGAGGTCGAAGAGGTGGTTGGCGAGGCTCGCCAGACCGACGAGGCCGACGAGGCAACCGGCGACGAAGACCCAGGCCGAGGCCGCCGACGTATCGAACACCCCGAGCCCCAGCGCCGCCGCGATGACGGCGAGGCCGAACGGCAGCAGCCAGCGCCAGGCGCGCGCGAAGGCCGACGGCGGCGGGGAAGGGGGCGCGGGAGGGGAAGACGACGGGGGCGGCGTCGGCGAGGAGGATCGCGCAACGGAAGCGGCCGGCGACGGCCGAGGGGTCTCGCTCATCGATGCATCGCCTTCTGGGTCGTTCACGGCTTCGCCGGTTGGTCGAAGGCGACCACCTCGATCTCGCGATCGAAGCCCGGCTGGACCGTGAAGTTGCGGGTGAAGATGCGATCCTGGTTCTTGGCGACGAGGGCGTAGTCGCCCTCGGCGAGCACGATGGTCGGGAAGGCGCCGACGCTCTCCGTCACCATGTCGCCGGACGGCGTCAGCACCATCCACGAGGTGTTGGTCAGCGCTTCGCCACCCGGTTCGTTGACCAGCTTCAGCGTCACCTGCGCCGCCTTGTGGTAGACCGTCGCCTCGGTGAGCTTGCCCGGATTGACGTGGATTTCGGCGCGCACCACGGCGTTGAGATCGCCGTAGTGACCGACCACCCGATAGGTGTCGGCGTTGAGGCGGATGATGCCGCCGGGCTTGGCGCCGGTCACCAGCGCCTGACGTTCGCCACGCTGGTCGACGTCGCGCGAATAGACGTCGAAGCTGATCTTGTCGGCCGGCAGCTGCTGGTCGCCGACCCCGAGTGCCGTCAGCCGGAGGCCGCCGGCGTTGAGGATCACCGTCTCCTTGCGCAGCTTGTCGGCCTCCACCGTGACGCGGGTGGTGGCCCCGGCGCGGCCGTAGGCGGCGTGGACGAGGTAGGAGCCCGGCTCGAGCCGGAACTCGGCGTCGCCGCCGGACGCGGTCGCGACCGCCTGGAGCCGATCCTCGGCGCGGTTCTTGTCGTTCTCCTTGAAGATGCGCCAGACGAGCCCGGAGCGGATCGGCTGGCTCTCCTCGGTGACGAGCGCCGCCAGCTTCAGGTTGGCGCGCAGCGTACGTGCCGCCTCGCCGACCGCGATCGGTTCGGTCGAGCCCGGTCCCCCGGACGGCGCCGGCAGCGCCAAGGGCGGCCCCGGCGGCGGATTGGGCGCGTAGGGAATCGGTTCGACGGGCGGCGGCGAGAGGGCGAGCGGCTGTCCCGGCGCCTGGGCGAAGCCGGGCGTCGGCGCCACCCCGAGCGCGGCGGCCACCAGAACGGCGGAAACCCGGCCCGACCTCGCGCGTGTCACCGGCGCGGCGAAACGGCAACTCCGACGGAAAAGCTGACGACCCATGGTTCCTCTCGGGCAACGCGGATCGGGCGCTTCTGCGCCTCGACTCGTCCCCGACCGAACTGGAACCCGAGAAGGGTGGCGATTTCAAGTCGCACCTCGTCGCGGCGACCGCATCGACCGCCGTTGACAGCATCTGTCGATGCGGCTTCCCTCTCGCTACGACCCGATCCACTCGCTCCGAGGACCTCATGCCCGACGCGCTCGAACTGCTCGAGACCCGCCGCACCATCGCCGCCGCCCAGCTCGCCGAACCCGGCCCGAGCGAGGCGGAGATCCGCCGTCTCGTCGCCGTCGCCGCCCGCGTGCCCGACCACGGCAAACTCACGCCCTGGCGTTTCGTGCTCTACCGCGGCCCCGGTCGCGCCGCCCTCGACGCGCGACTCGAACCGCTCTACCGGGCGAAGTTCCCCGACGTGCCGGCCGAGAAGGCCGAGTTCGAGATGACCCGGTTCCAGCGCGTGCCGCTCACCGTCGGGGTGATCGCTCGCACCCAGGAGCACTTCAAGATCCCCGTCTGGGAGCAGGAACTCTCCGTCGGCGCCGCCTGCATGAACCTGCTCCTCGCCGCCCACGCCCTCGGCTACGCCGGCCAGTGGCTTTCCGGCTGGTGCTGCTACGACGAGCGAGCCGCCGCCATCCTCGGCGCGAAGCCGGGCGAACGCTTCGCCGGCCTGATCGCCATCGGCACGCCGACGGTGCCGCCGGTCGACCGCCCGCGTCCCGCCTTCGACGACATCGTCACCGAGTGGAGCGCCTGAGGCCCATGTTCTACGCCGTCGCCGACGGGCTGCCCGGCCTCGCCATCGATCCGTTCAAGGCGATCGTCGCGCCCCGCCCGATCGCCTGGATCTCGACCATCGACGCCACAGGACGCGTCAATCTCGCGCCCTACAGCTATTTCAATGCGGTCTGCGCCGCGCCGCCGATGGTCATGTTCTCCTCCGACGGATGGAAGGACACGGTGGCGGCCTGCGCCGAGACGCGCGAATTCGTCGTCAACCTCGCCAGCTTCGACCTGCGCGACGCGATGAACGAAAGCTCGGCGCCCCTGCCGCGCGGTGTGAGCGAATTCGACCATGTCGGCCTGACGCGAGAGGCGTCGCGGCTGGTGCGCCCGCCGCGCGTCGGCGAAGCGGCGGCTTCGCTCGAATGCCGGGTCACCGAGATCCTCAATCCGAAAACGGTGGGTGGACGGGCGACCGGCAATCACGTCGTCTTCGGCGAGGTGGTCGGCGTCCACATCCGTGACGACTGCATGATCGACGGCCGCTTCGACATGGTGCGCGCCGGCACCATCGGCCGTTGCGGCTATTCGGATTTCTTCCACGTCACCGAACTCTTCCGCATGCCCCGCCCCAAGGGCGGCGGCAACGGCGCCTGAGGTCGGTCCGGCCGCCGTCGATCGGCGGCCGAGCGATCGGTCAGGTGGTCATGCCGCGCGCGAACGCGGCCCGCGCTGCCGCCGCGAAGGTCGTCGGCGTCACCACCTGCCGACCCTCCTCGTGATCGTCGGCCGACGGCCGGGGTGCGCGCCGGCCATGATCGCCGTCGGCCTCGGCCAATCGCGCCACCAGATGGTTGCCGAGCCGCTCGCGCGCCGCCGGCGGCGTCAGCGAGTGGTCGGAGTCCGGTATGATCAGAATTTCGACACCCGGCAGGTCGGCGATGCGCTCGCCGTCGCGGCCGGTGTGGAGTTCGAGTTCGCCGACCGCCTTGTCGCCCTCCGACAGGACGATCGACACGCCGGCGCCGCGCGCCGAAAGCGCCCGAAAGCGGCTCTCGATCGGCCCGGGGCGACCGTTCGCGCCGCCGGCGCGCAGCCGCCGATAGCCGTCGAGACCGATACGGACGCCGCGCTTGGCGAGCCGCCAAGCGAGCGCCAGCGGGCCGTTGCGGCCCAGGTCGTCATCGCCCTCTTCGGCGCGTTTCGCTTCCGCCTCGAACTCGTGCGGCCGCGCCTTCATCCAGGCGGACAGATGCACCGCATAGCTCGCGTCCCAGATGAAACAGAGCTGGTTGATCAGCACGATGCCGGCGATGCGCGGGTCGTCGACCGCGGTATGGAACGCCTGATAGGCGCCCGAACAGGCGCCGATCACCCAGGGTCGGGCGTGGCCGCGCCGCGCCATCTCGTCGAGCGCCGCCACGACATCGTCTTTGCCGACATCGTGGTAGAGCGCCGTCGGCGGAGTGTGGGCATGGGCCGGGCTGTCGCCGATGCCGGCGAGATCCATGCGCAGCACCGCCACGCCGGACCGCGCCAGCCGCCGCGACAGATCGACCGTCTGGCGCGCCCAACCGATGTGGTGGTTGCGCCCCGAGTTGAGCCAGATCGCCGAACGGCGCGGCGTGCTCGGGGCCGTCGGCAGGCACAGGATGCCGGCGAGCCCGTCGCCGAAGACGAAGCGCTCTTCGATCCAACCGTCACCGGAAAGGCGCGCCACGGCGAGCTTCGCCGGCGCGACCGTTGCGGCGGGAAGATCGCGGGCGAGCCGTCCGATCACCGCGGCCGCCGTCTCCACCGCCGGCTCGGAGGCCGTCGGATCGCACATCATCCGCGCATAGCCCTCGAAGGGCAGGGTCGCGACCGTCGCGCCGGTCGTCTCCATCGCCGCGACGAGACGGCCGAAAGCCGCCGCGCCGATGTCGCCGACCAGCAGCACGTCGCGCGCCGGGGCGCGGGGGAGGGTGGTCGGATCGATCGCCTCGAGCCGTCCGAGCGTCGCCGCATCGAGACGGAATCCGGCGATCTCGATCGACCCGTCGTCGTGGGTTCCGCCGCCCATGCCGTCGACCAGCCGGGCGAGGATCGAGAGTTCGCGCCGGAGCGCCCGGCCGTTCGCCGGAGGCGCCAGCAGCACCAGTCGGTCGACGTCGCCGAGGTCGAGCGCCGCCGCGGTGGCGACGAGCGCGCCGACCCGCAGTCCGACGAGGACGATCTCGCCGACCCCGACCGTGTCGCGCATCCAGCGCACCGCGGCGATCGTGTCGGCGGTCCATGCCGCCACGCGATCCGCCTCGGGGGGAAGATCGGCGGCGTCGCCGGTGTCGCGCGGATCGATCCGGAGCGTCGGCAGACCGGCCGCGGCCAGTCCGTCGGCGAGGCTGCGCAGAGTGACGCGCGAGCACAGATCCTCGTAGCCGTGTGCGCCGACGACGATCACGCCACGCCCACCGGTCGCCGGGTGGAACCAGCCCACCGCTCCGTCGAGTGCGATCGCTTCCATCGTTCCTCCCTCCGCGACGGATGTCCCGCCGCATGTCTTCGTCGCCGCGCCGGTCCTCACGACCGCGGCGACGCCCCGCCGCTTCGCCGTCCGAAGAGGGCGGAGAGCACCGCCTCGTCCGCTTCGCCGGTTTTCGCGTCGACGAATCCGAAGCCGTCCCGATAGTCCCAATGGGTCCAGCCGATGCAGTTCCTCGCCGCCGCGCCGGCAACCGCCGCGAGCCACGCCACCCGGTCGGCCGGTGCGACACGGGCGCGATAGACCCCGAATTCGCCGATCACCACGTCGCGGCCGTACTTCCGGCTCCAGGCGCCGAGCGCCCGCATGTCGCGCTCGACGTCGGCGACGCCGAAGGAACGACCCGAAAGGCTCGCCAGATAGTCGGCGACCGGTTTCGGACCGGTGGCGCGGAACGAGGCGAGAAGCGCGGCGAACTTCGGATCGCCCGCCCGGATCGGGAAGGGAACGTCGTGCAGCCAACCGATCGGATCGGGACGGATCCAGTCCGCCCCTTGATGGGTGAAGACCATCGGGTCGTAGTAGTGGACCGCGTAGACGGTGTTCGCGTCGGCGATCGGCGCCGAGGCGGTCAGCCGCTCGACCCGCTGCGGTCCGCCGGTGGAGACCACGAAGGTCGCCGTCGGCATCTCCCGCCGCATCGCCGCGACGATCGTCGCCTGCGTCGCGCGCCACGCCGCATCGTCGAGCGGCGGCTCGTTGAGCACTTCCGCCGACACCTTGCGCGCCACCCGCGCTTCGACCAGCGGTCCGAGCACGCCCCACGCCTCGATCACCGCCGCGCGCGCCGCCTTGGGATCGCGGCGGAGGAGGGCTTCGAGTTGCGCACCGCCGTGCAGATCGACGACGACGGCGAAACCCGCCGCCGCCAGCGCATCGAGCCCGGTGCCGATCGCCCGTCGCCGCGCCGCGATCTCCGCCGGGCGCGAGAACCGCGTCATCACGCTCTCCGCCGCCACCGGCAGGCGAACATGGGTGAAGCCGCGCCGCGACAGGGCGCGCAGCCGGACGAGATCCGGCGGACGGGCCACCGGCTCGTCGAACCAGCCGGTGAGCGAGAAGCCGCGCGCCAGTTCGGGGTGACCTGACGAGCAGGTCGCCGCCGGAGTGGCCTCTTCGGCGGACGCAGAGGCCGCGGCGAGGAGCGCCGCGGCGAAGATCGACGGCACGAGGAGGGCGCGCGACGTCATCGTCAGTCGGTCTCGGTCAGGAGAAGGCGCATCGCCGCGAAATTGGTGTCGAGATAGCGCTTGCCGAGCCGGCGCGGTTCGAGCATCGCCCGCCACGCCCATTCGAAGCCGAGCGCCTGGACCAGCTTCGGCGCCCGCGCCCGCTTGCCCGACAGGAAGTCGAAGAGACCGCCGGAGGTCTTGATCACCCCGACCCGGGTCAGGCGATGGCGGTTGCGCGCCACGAAGGCCTGTTCCTTCGGCACGCCGAGGCCGAGCCACAGAACGTCGGGGGCGTAGGCGTTCACCGCCTCGCAGACCGCGGCTTCCTCGTCTTCGGAGAAGTATCCGTCACGCCCGTCGATCTCCGGCACGTCCGGATAGAGGACACGCAGTTTGGCGACCGCGGCGGCATTGGCCTCCGCCGTCGCGCCGAGCAGGAACGAGCGCAGGCCCGCGGCGCCCGAGAGTTTCATCACGTCGTGGACGAGGTCGGTGGTCGCGACCCGTTCCGGAAGCGGGATGGTCGCCATCTGCCAGGAGGCGTAGACCATCGGCATGCCGTCGGCATGGATGGCGTCGGCCTGGAGGAAGAGGTCGCGGATCTGCTCGTCGCGCGCGCACTCGACCAGCACCTGGCCGTTGGCGGAGGTGAGATACTGCGGCGGCAGGCCGGTGCCACGCCGCGCCAGCGCTTCCTCGACCATGCGACGGGCCGCTTCCGCCCGGTCGACGACGGTGATCGGCAGCCCGCCGAGCCGGATCGTCCCGGGGCGCTGCACGTGCCGTTCGGCGTCGACCCATGTCGATGCGCCGGGGACGTAGGTCGTCTGGGCGATGCTGCTGGTGATCTCGGGCATGTCTTCGTACCTCCGCGAGGAATTCTAGGAGGCAGAGGTAAAAAGACGGCCAAATCAGCCGTTTCGGCATTTACGAACGTGCGTAAACCCTAACGAAGACGTTACGGATCCCGGCGATTTCGAACGATCGCCAGGGCGCTCGGATCGACGCCGGTGTCGCGGGCGCACAGAAAGGCGACGAGTGCCGAGAACGGTGCGATGGCGATGCCGACGGCGATCGCCGCACCGAGGATGCCCATCGTCGGCACCAGTGCGACGAGGGCGGCGACCCGCACCGCCAGCGCCCCCACCACCAGCTTCAGGTAGAGCTTCTCCCGCCCCATGGTCAGCATCATCATGCTGCCCGGACCCATCAGCGTGGTGAAGGCGGCGACGCCGGCGAGCACCAGCAGGATGAGGAACTCGTCGCGATAGGCCTCCCCGAACAGCGACAGGAGCCACGGCCCGGCGAAGACGATCACCGCCACCAGCGCGCCGACCAGCGCCAGCGCCAGCATCATCACCCGGGTGAGCAGGCGCTGCAGCTCGTGGGCGCGGCCGCCGTAGTAGAGCTCGGCGATGCGTGAGGCGGAGTAGTTGTGCAGGCCCGAGGTCAGCATCGGGAAGACGCTGGCGATGCGGGCGGCGACGAAATAGCCGGCCGAGGCGACCGGACCGGCGAGGGCGCCGATCAGCACCACGTCGGCATATTGGTTGGCGGCTTCGGCCATGGCGGCGGTGGTCATGGCGGCCGAGCGCCGGGTCCAGTCGCCGGTGGCGTATTCGGCCGTGGTCGTGCGGATCGCCGCCGGCATGCCGTTGCGTACCGCGATCGACTGGAAGACGAGCGCGGCGACCTGTCCGGCGGCGGCGACGGCGAAGAACGAGGTGATCGACGTCCGCCCGCCCGAGAGCAGCGCCCAGCCGAGCGACATCATCAGCGGCAACCGCCAGGTCAACTCGCGGTTCGGCTCGGAGAGGAAGACGCCGCGCACCGCACGCGTCAGGCTCGAGCCGTAGTGGAGCAGTGTCTGGGTGAAGAGGAAGGCGGCGACCGAGACGAGATCGGCGGTGGCGAGCCGCCCGTCGATCGCCGTCGCCCATCCGAGGAAGCCGGAAACGGCGAGGACGGCGCCGAGCGCCGACACCTTGAGGCCGTAGGCGACGGCGCCGCGGGCGAGTGCCGGCGAGCGTTCGAAGAACTCGCCCCACGACCTCAAAATCAGCGTGTCCTGGCCGAGCACGGCGAGGACGGCGAGGAAGGACACGGCGTTGAAGGCGATGACCAGCAGGCCGAAGTCGGCGACGTCCATGGTCCGCGCCGCGAGCGCGAACATCACCAGCGCCACGCCGGATCCCGCCACCTTCACACCCAGCGACAGGACGGCGCCCACCACCGGGTGCTCGGAGAGCACACTCTGGAAACGGGTGGTCATGCCGCGTCTCCGGGAGCCGACAGGCGATCGACGATCGCGGCGAGGGGGGACCATTTGGGTCGCACCACCGAGCCGTCGATCACCTCGAGCCGGCCGATGCGGTTGAGCGTGTGGAACTTGCGGCCCGGCCAGCGCGGCCCCGGCGCCAGTCGATGGTGCACCACCTGCTCGTAGCCCTCGTCGTCGAGGCGGGTGATCTCGGCGATGGCGAGGGCGGCGCCGTAGCCGTCGCTGCAGTCCTGCACCGGGCGGAAGAGCCGACCGTCCCGACGGAAGACCGCGCCGGCCGGCCGCGCCGCGGTACGGTCGACCATCACCGGATTGGCGGCATGCGCCGTCCACGGTCCGAACAGCGACGGTGCCGAATGGATGGTGAGCACGTCCGACCAACCGCCTTCGCCGTCGTGGTCCGTTCCGAACATCCACCAGCGCCCGCCCTCTTCGAAGACGGTCGCATCGGAGAGCGAGACACCGTCGATCAACGTCGCGGCGCGCTCCCAGCGGTCGGGGAAGCGGGTGCAGCGGTAGAGCGCCACGTCGTTCGCGTTGGTGCTCTCCGGGATCATCCACAGCTCGCCGCCGTGTTCGATCAGGAAGGGATAGGAGAGGTGCCAGGGCTCCTCGATCGCCACGATCGATGAGCCGCACGGCCCCGTCTCGTCGAAGGGAATGGCCGAGATGAATCCCTTGCCGACGCGATGGTCGAGTTCCTCGACGAAGACGAAGGTGCGACCGTCGCGGGTGATCGGGAAGGGATCGGCGAAGAAGCTGTGACCGGGATCGGGCACGACCTTGAACGTCGGCCCGGAAAGGTCGCCGGTCTCGGCGATGCCGGGACCGTCGACGAAGCGCCAGCCGACCCGCCAGTGCGGCGCGTGGCACGAGAGCCGATAGAGCATGCGGGCGAGGGAGCCGGCGAGCGAGGCCGCCGCGAGACGGGCGACGTCGCGACCCGGCCGCCGCGGCAATGCCGGGATGACCGGCGGCGCCGGACGGTCCCGCCCTGCGACGATCGCCGAGACGCGCGCCACCAGTAGCGTGACGAGACGAGCCATCACCGAATCGATGGCGCCGCCGAGCCCGGAGGCGTTCTCCAGCGAGGCGAGGCCGCGTTCCAGCACCTCGCCGGTCGCGAAATCGACCACCTCGACGAGAGGCGTGGCGCCCGACACCAGCCGAGCGATCGCCGCTTCCTCTCCGGCATGGCCGTCCCAGGTGACGGCGAGGACCCGCGCCCCCGTTCGCGGCGCCGGATGTGCCGTCAGATCGATGACGAGGCTCGGCGCGAAGCCGGCGTCGGCCGGCGGCGCGATCGTCGCCGTGTCGATCGGTTCGGCCCCGACCGCCCGCTGCCGGCGCATGACCATCCGCTCGAGTTGCAGCAGGAGGTCGATGCCCCGCGTCTCCGGATGCTGCGGAGACACGGCTTCCAGGCGCACGGTGGCGCCGAGACCGCCGAGCCGTTCGGCGAGACGGTTCATCCAGCGGCGACCGCGGCCGTGTTCGACGACGAGAAGCAGGTTCATGCCGCCCTCCGTCGTTCGGTCACCTCGTCGATCAGTCGGGCATAGGCCTCGACCATGGCATCGAGGGAGAAGCGACGGGTGAGGCCGGCGCCGGCGGCCCTGAGATTCTCGGCGAGTTCGGCGTCGGCGAAGACGCCGTCGACCGCCGCGGCGAAGGCGGCGACATCGGCGGTGTCGACCAGGATCGCCGCCGGACGGCCGTCGACTTCGAGCACCTCGCGCAACACCGGCAGATCGGTGGCGACCACCGGAAGACCGGCCGAAGCCGCCTCGACCGCGGCGAGGCCGAAGGTCTCGGCGACGGTCGGGAAGACGAAGACGTCGAGAGCGGCGAGGAACTCGCCGATCGCCGTCGGCTGCAGCTCGCCGACGAAGTGGACACGCGACGTGACGCCGAGCTCGGCGGCGAGCGCTTCGAGGCGCTCGCGATCCGGGCCTTGACCGGCGAGCGCGAGATGGCGCGTCGGCATGAGCGGCAGCAGGCGGATGGCGAGATCGAGCCGCTTGGTCGGGTGCAGTCGTGCCGCGCATCCGAGGAGATCGACACCCTCGGGCAGGCCGAACCGCGTCCGGGCCTGCGTCTTGGAAATCCCGCCGCGTTTCACTTCGAAACCGTGCGGGATCGACACGATGCGGTCGCGATAGCTCGCCGGATGGTTCTCGTAGAGCTTACGGGTCTCGTCGGAATTGACGGTGATGCGATCGTAGAGCCCGGCCTGACCGAACAGCCGATCGGCGAGCCGCAGCGCCGGCGCCACGACGTCGGACGCCGAAACCTGGTTGGCGATCACCCGATGGACGCCGGCGAGATGGGCGATGGGTGCGCCGAGCACGTTGCCGTAGTGCTGGAAGGTGAGGACCACGTCGGGCTTGGCGGCGGCGATCTTGGCGCGTGCGGCGAGAACGAAGCGGGCGAGCGCGATCGGATCCCGCGGCCGGCCTTCGACGCAGACGTCGACGTTGCCGAGGTCGGAGGCGCCGCCGGTGCGGCTGTAGAAGAAGAGGTGGTCGACCCGGTGGCCGCGTGCCTCCAGCCCGGCGCCGACCAGACGCGAAATCTCCTGCGCCCCGGCGTTCTCCGCCTGGGTCTGCACCATCATCACGCGCAGGTGGCGCTGCGTTCCCTTGTCGGGAGCCTCGGCGTCCCCGTCGTTCGCTGTCGACATACTCTTCCCCCGTCACGGTCCCTTCGACCGGGCTCCACGGGTCTCGACGCGTTCGGCCGAACCGAGCACGAGCCCGGCGAAGGCCAGCATCAGACCGAGTGCCAGCGGGGAGAATAGGGCTTCTTCCTGAAACAGACCGTTGACGACCACCACCAGGGTGCCGAACGCAGCCGAACCTTGGTGAAGAAGTCCTGACCGCGCATAGCGTCGCCAAGCTTCGCGGGCGACCGCGAGATAGTAGGCGACGACCGCCAGCCCGGCCGCACCCATCTGATAGAGCAGCACGCCGATGGCACTCTCCACCGCGCCGTCGAACGAGCCCATCTCCTGGGCCTTGTTCCACTCCTCGACCGACACCGAGCCGGTCAGGTTGCCGCCCGAACCGATGCCGTGGCCGATCGGCAGCGAGACGAAGCCCTTGAGGCCGCCGACGAGGCCGATGATGTGGTAGTCGCCCGTCATCAGGCCGGTGACGAACATCACCACCGCGTAGATCGCGACGAGGGCGAGCATCGAGATGAGCGCCGGCCGCGGCCCGAGAACGCGGGTCGCCGTCCAGGCGAGGATGACGAACAGCACCACGACGAAAGCCCCCTTGGCCGAGGCGAGCACCAGCAACGGCACGGCGAGCGCGGCGAAGAAGAAGCGCCGCGCCGCCAGAAGGTAGAGCGCCATGAAGGCGAGGGCGTAGCCGAAGCTGACCGCGTGGATGTTCGGGCCGTGCAGCCGCAGCACCGAAATTCCGGAGAAAAACGAAGAGTTGAACAGATGGATGCGAAAGAAGTCATCCAGATCGCGGTAGACGAAGCCGGTCTGCGCCAGGATCTGCTCCCAGTAGCCGGTTCCGAACAGCGGAGAGGTGTTCAACGACCAATACATGTATCCGCTGATCAGCGTCAGCCACTCACGATGCGCGAGCATCTCGAACCAGCCGCAGGCGAAGAGAATGCCGGCATAGATCTGGAGCATCGGGCCGATTCCGACCCGCATCCGCCCGGCGATCAGCAGCATGATGTGCAGCAGAAGGATCGGGGTGACGATGTTGCGGGTGTAGATGATCGCCGCCGACCCGTTCTTGACGAGGCCGATCGCCGCGTAACCGCCGACGAGCATCAACAGCCAGATCCCCTGCCGCACCATCCGCCGTACCAGCGGCGAATGGCGGTTCGGCGCGGCGAGGAACCCGCCGACCAGCGTGAGCCACACCACCACGGTGGTCAGGAAGGCGTAGCCGCGGATGAAGTTGAAGGCCTCCTGGTCGGTGATCGCCGGCGACAGCAGCGACACGATCAGGTTCTGGAACATCATCGCGAAGATCACCACTGCCGGAACCAGACGCGGCAGGCGCAGCGACAGAGTGACCGCGATCGCCACCGCCAGCGGCAGTCCGACGAGCGGCGAGACCAACTGAGCGGTGAGCGGCACCGCCGTCGCGACGACGGCGAGACCGAGGGTCGCGACGGCGGTCACGACCGCTTCACCCCGAATGTCGAGGCGGAACGGTGCCGGCGCAGCGGCGATGCCGGGGGAGGGGGCGACCATCCTCTACTCGTCTCCGCGATCTCGGCTCGATGGCTCGATCCTCTGGTTACCAGCCGAACGGAAACCAAAGGTTAACCATGATCGTGCTCGATGGACGTCGAGAACGGGCGACCGCAGAGGAAGGGTGAGGTATGCGTGCCGACGCGACCGACTGGGAGGAACCGACGGGCGAAGGCGCGCCGATGCGCGACGGCGTCCAGCCGGGCTTCGTCGACCTGGCGGGCGCCCTCGCGTTCCTGCGGGCCGAAGCGCCGCGCATCGCCGTGGCCGGGGTACTCGGCACGGCGCTCGCCGTCGGCGCCTGGGTCGTCCTGCCGGCGAAGTTCACCGCCACCGCGCTCGTCATGGTCGACCCGCGCACCGCCAAGGTGACCTCTCTCGACGAGGTGCTGCCGGGCATCGGCGGCGACAGCGCCGCCATCGCCTCGATCGCCGAGATCGCCACCTCCGACGGTGCGCTGACGCCCCTGGTGAGGGCGGAGAAGCTCGATCGGGATCCCGACTTCGCCGGCGCCGCCGAGGCCGACGCCGTCGCCGCCTTGCGTCGGGCGGTGAAGGTCACCCGGCGCGGCCTGACCTACGTCATCGAGGTCGCCGCCACCGCCAAGGACGCCGAGAAGTCGGCGCGCATCGCCAACTTCGTCGCCGAAGACATCGTCGCCCGCCAGTCGGCCACCCGGGTCAACGCCTCGACCAACGCCGCCGGTGCGCTCGAGGGCCGCCTCGCCGAACTGCGCTCCGCGGCGATCGCCTCGGAGAAGGCGGTCTCCGACTACCGCATGAGCCACGGGCTCCTCGACGTCGCCGCCGATGCCACCGTCGGCCAGCGTCGCCTCGCCTCGCTGACTCAGCAGGCCGCCGCGGTGCGCAGCCGGCTCGAAGAAGCCAAGGCACGTTGGGACGAGGTGCGGCGGATGAAGCCGCAGGACTTCGGCGGCACGACCACGCCGCGCTCGGACCTCCTCGCCACGCTGCGCAACCAGCTCTCCGAGGAGACGCGGCAGTCGGCCGAGCTCGCCCGCATCTACGGACCGCGCCATCCCCGCGTCGAAACCTCGCAGGAACGCCTCGCCACGCTCGAGAGCCAGATCCGCGCCGAAACGACCCGGCTCGTCGAACAGGCCAAGGCCGAGGTCGACACCCTGACCAAGCAGAACGCCGCGCTCGAATCCGACATCGCCAAGCGCACCAATGCCGAACTGGCGATGAACCAGGACGAGGTGGTGTTGCGCGACCTGATCCGTCAGGCCGAGGCCGATCGCCAGATCTACGAGCAGTTCCTCACCCGTCAGAAGTCGGCGCACGAACAGTCGACGCTCACCCGTCCCGAGACCGAGGTCGTCTCCAAGGCGGTGCCGCCGGTGAAGTCGAACAAGCCGAGCGTGGCGCTGGTCGCCCCCGTCGGCCTCTTCGCCGGCCTCCTCGCCGGGATCGGCCTCGGGCTGCTGCGCCGCCGCCCCGAGGACGCGGCCGAGACGGCGAGCGGGACCTCCGGCGACGCCGAAGCCCGTCCCGAATGGCACGCCTCCTGGGAGGAGCCCGCCTTCCAGCGCCGGGGCGAGACCATCCACCGCGCCGACGACCCGCCGCGCCAAGCCGAGCGGCGCCCGACGGCGAAGCCCGCGTCCGTCGCCTCGCTTCGGACCGTCTCTCGCGAGCCGAACCGCGCCGATGTCGAACCGTCGGCGGTGCGCGCCGTCGCCGATCGCCTCGAGGCCCTGCGGGCGAAGTCGCGCCGGCTCTCCGCCCGCCCCGATCCGCAGGCGATCTTCGACGAACTCGGCACCCCGGTGGTCGCCGATCTGCCGCGTCTGGCCGGCCACTCGCGCCTCGGCCGTCGCGGCGAGCGGCGCGCCGTCGCCGAAATCGATCTGGCGGTGGTCGACGCCCGTCCGGCGATGATGCCCTTCGCCGAGACCTTCTTCCCGCACCTGAAGACCAATCCCGGTCAGGCGCTGATGGTGACCAACGTGCCCGGCGCCGTCGGCCGCACCACCATGGCGCTGGCCATCGCCCGCATGGCCGAAGCGGTCGGGCTCTCCGCCCTGGTGGTCACCGACCACGGCGAAGCCGACGACGTCCACCCCTCGCTCGCCGACGTCCTCTCCGGCCGCCACGACCTCGCCGCCCTGCCGCCGCCCGAGACCGTCGACGAGGTCTCGGTGATGAGCTTCGGCGGCGACGGCGACGACGATTTCTGGGACCTCGCCGAGGATGGCCGCCTGCCGGCGCTGATGGCGCGGCTCACCCGTCACTGGGATCTGGTGGTGGTGGAGAGCTCGGCGCCCGAGGACGAGAACCGCGACGTCCTGCCCCCGACCGACGCCTTCCGCGCCGTCCTGCTGGTCGCCGACCGCGACGTGAACACCATGGACGAGGTCGCCGAGAACGCCGAACTGTGGGCCGACGGCGGCGACCGTCTGGTGATGGTCGGCCTCAACCGCGCCGCGTGAACGAAGGTCTCTCCGGCCACTCGCGTCGCCTCGGGCGTTCGTCCCTCAGGAGCGCCGTGAGGGCGAGGCCGCCATGAACCACCACGGTGCGATGGTTTCCTGAAGAGGCCGCGGCGACCCCTTCTCCCCTTGCGGGAGAAGGTGGCCGAAGGCCGGATGAGGGGTCCGGGCCTGTCCCTCGACCTCGGCGGATGTGGTTTCGGCCCGATGCCGCTTCGCGGCGCCCCCTCATCCGCCACTTCGCGGCACCTTCTCCCGCAAGGGGAGAAGGAAGAACGAGCCGGGCCGCGGTACACTCGAGCCGGCGCGCAGCCGCATGCCGGACATCCACGCGGTCACGACATCACGCCACCCCGGCGCGCGCCAGAAGCCGCTTCGCCCGGATCAGATGCGGCCGATCGAGCATCCTGCCGTCGAGACCGACGACGCCGGGATCGCCGGCGGCGCGGAACGCTTCCACCACCCGATGCGCCTCGGCGATGGCTTCCTGCGACGGCGTGAAGGCGTCGTTGATCACCGCCACCTGCGCCGGATGGATCGCCATCTTGGCGGTGAAGCCGTCGCGTGCCGCCGCCTCGCACTCCCGGCGCAGCCCGTCGAGATCGCGGAAGTCGGTGTAGACGCCGTCGATCGGCGTCACCTCCGCCGCCACCGCACCGAGCAGCGTCAGCGTGCGGGCGAGGCGGAAGGTGTCGAGGAACGCCCCGTCGCCGTCGCGCGCCACTGCCGCGCCGAGGTCGGCGGAGAGATCCTCCGCGCCCCACGCCATGCCGGCGAGCCGATGCGAGGCGCCGCGGTAGGTGCCGGTCTGGAACACCGCGTGCGCCGTTTCGGTGACGATGGCGACGATCCGGGTGCGCCCGTCGGGGATGTCGTGCACCGCCTCGGCGACGGCGATCTTGGCGTCGAGACGGGTCACGTCCATGCCGCCCGCCGCCTTCGGCAGCATCAGCCCCTCGGCTCCGGCCGCCACCGCCGCGTCGATGTCGCGGTCGGCGTGCGGCGTGTCGAAGCCGTTGATGCGGACATGGAGCCGCGGCCGATCGGCGCGATCGGCGTGCGCCTTGAGGAAGTCGACGACGACGGCACGCGCCGCTTCCTTGGCGTCGGCGGCGACCGAATCCTCGAGGTCGGCGATGATCACGTCGGCGCCGGAGGTGAGCGACTTCTCGAGCTTGCGGGCGTCGAGGGCGGGGACGAAGAGCAGCGAGCGCATGGGCGATCCCGAAGTCGAGGGCGGGGAGGCGGTCAGCCGGAGGCCGAATCGGTCGGCCCGTCATTCGGCCGTCGCATCATGAAGGCTTGACGACGGCATTCGGCGACGAGGGTGCCGTCCTGCTTGAAGGCGCGATGATGGAACTCGACGATACCGGCGTCGGGGCGCGACTTCGAGGCGCGCGCCAGGACCACTTCGGTCTCCACCCGAATCGTGTCGCCGTGGAAGACCGGCGCCGGGAACTTCACGTCGGTCATGCCGAGATTGCCGATCAACGTGCCGAGCGTCGTCTCGCCGACCGAAAGACCGATCATCAGCCCCAGAGTGAACATCGAATTGACCAGTGGCCGCCCCCATTCCGACTTGGCGGCGAAATCGAAATCGATGTGGAGGGGCTGCGGATTGTAGGTGAGGCTGGAGAACAACACGTTGTCCATCTCGGTCACCGAGCGGGTGATCGGATGGCGGATCTTCAGACCCGGCACGAGTTCTTCGAAATAGAGACCGGCCATGGGGTATTGCACCTCCCGAGAGAGTCGCCGAAGCGGCGACCGATGACGACGTTAAGGCTTCGTTTACCATTGTGAACGAAGAGTTTACAGCACGAGCCGTCTCTGCGGAGGCAACGGGTCCACCATGCAGGTCAACGCCAGGACGAAGATCGACGCCCGCATCGCCGGCGCATTCCGCATCGCGTCGGAGGCGACCGGTGCGTCGTTCGACCAACTCGCCCGCACCGCGGCGCGCGAGTCGGACGTCCGCACCGATCTCGGCTCGGCCACGTCCTCCGCCAAGGGGCTCTACCAGTTCGTCGATCAGACCTGGTACGAGCTGATCAAGAAGGAAGGCCCCTCGGTCGGTCTCGACCGCCTCGCCGGCGCGATCACCTCCGACGGCAAGGGCGGCTGGACCGTCGCCGACGCCACCGACAAGGCGAAGATCCTGTCGCTGAAGACCGATCCTCTGGTCTCTTCGATCATGGCCGGGCGGCTCACCGCGGCCAACACCCGCCTGCTCACCGACAGTCTCGGTCGGACGCCGACCGAGGGCGAGGTCTATGCCGCCCACGTGCTCGGCGCCGCCGGGGCGACCAAACTCGTCCGTATGACCGAGAGTGAGCCGAACACCTCCGCCTCGCTCGCCTTCCCCAAAGCGGCGGCGGCCAATCCCGATCTCTTCTACGGCAAGACCGGCAAGCCGCGCTCCGCCGCCGAACTCCTCACCACGCTCACCGCGACCTCCTCCGACACCTCGACCCGCGTCGCCGAAGCCCATGCCGTCGCCGCCACCGTCAGATCGCCGAAGCTCGACCCGCAAACGCTCGCCGGACTGGTGCGCGCCCAGGCGGCGTCGACCGTGGCGGGCGAGGGGATGGGTGGCGACGGGCTCGATCGGCTGGTCGGCGGGCGCTTCGCCAAGGTCGCCCTCACCGAGAAGAGCCTGCCCGGCTCGTCGCGCGACATCGTCCCGGCCGCCGCCGCCCGTGTCGACGGCTGGCGCGCCAAGGCGGCGAGCGACGCCTTCTCCGCCCTGATGCGCTCCGACGGCGCCGTCTCGACCGCCGACGCCGCCGCGCCGTCGACCGCCACCGCCGACCCTGCCGCCACCACCATGCCGATCCGTTTCGCAGCCGGCGGAGGGCGCCATGCGGTCGGTGGCGTCGCCGGCGGCATCCCCTTCGTCGACCCCAACCAGCCGCTGCGCCTCGGCGCCGATCCGACGCCGCCGCTGTTCGCCGCCGCGACCGCACCGACCGACGGTGTCCGTCCCAGCCGCCTGATCACCGCGGCGACGACCGGCGCCCCCGCCATGCCTCTGCCCATGGTCGACGGCGGCACGGTGGTGCGTCCGAGCCGCATCTTCATCGGCGCCGCCGCTGCTTCGCCCGACGCCGCGGCGCCCTCGGGCCTCGTCGCCACCGGCGCGGCGCGGGTCGAGACCGTGTCGATCGCACCGGCGCCGGCCGCATCCTCGGCGGCGGGTTCGGCGCGACCGCTGTTGCCGCCGGTCCCCGGCGAGACGGTCGATGCCGCCGCCCCCTCGGTCCCCACCACGGCGGCGCGATCGTCGAGCCGCAGCCATCGGCCGCTCGACCTCCTCGGCCTGCAACGCCGCGCCCTCACCGGCGGCTGACGGCCGTCGCCGGGCATTTTCGACGGTCGCCGCCGCCTCGGCGATTTCGAATCATGGTGAACCCGTCGTTAACGACCGGCGTGCCAACCTCGATCTCGCAACAGTCGAGATCGCTCTCTCGGCGCGCGAAACGGCTCGAAACCGAGCCGCACCATCGCCTCCGACGAGCGATCCGCCGCGAGTGTGGTGTGTCGGATGGTGGTCGATCGGTTCTTCTCCTGGGTCGCCGAGGCGACGGTCGAACAGAAATTCAGAGCGGTCGAAGCGTTGGTGACGGCGCTGCACGATCGTCGCGTTTCGGACGCCGAGCTCGAGGCGATCGAAGCGGCGCTGATGTTGGTGGCCGACGACGCCGACATGGCGGTGCGCCGCCGCCTCGCCGAGGTGCTCGCCGAAGACGACCACGCGCCGCGCCATCTGCTCCTCACCCTCCTCGACGATCACCCGAGCGTCGCCCGTCCGATCGCGGCCCTGTCGCAGGCGCTGATCGACGCCGAACTGGTCGATCTCGTCGCCCACGGCTGCGACGAGATCCGTCTCGCCGTCGCCGGTCGCCGTCGCGTCGGCCCGAGCGTCGCCGCGGCGCTCGCCGAAGCCGGTGATCGGGCGGCCTGCGCCGCGCTCCTCGCCAATCCGGGCTCCGAGACGCCGCCGATCGCGCTCGAACGCATCGTCGAACGCTTCGGCGAATTCGCCGAGATCCGCCGCGCCCTGCTCGATCGGCCGCACGTGCCGATCACCGTTCGCCACCGGGTGCTGGAGAAGCTCGCCGAGGCGATGGAGAATCTCGTCGTGGTGAAGTCGTGGATGGGGCGGGACCGCGCCGAGGCGACCACCCGCGACAGCAAGGACAAGGCGACCGTGGCGCTCGCGGCGTCCGCCGGTGCGGCCGAGACGGTCGTGTTGGTCGAGCATCTGCGCCGCACCGGTCAGCTCACCACCCGATTGATGCTGCGCGCCGCCTGCGTCGGCAATCTGCGCTTCGTCGAAGAGGCGCTGGCGCGCCTCGCCGAGATGCCCTCGACCCGCGTCGCCGCCCTCGTCGCCGACGGCCGCGAGAGCGCGCTGCGCGCCCTCTATCGTCGCGCCGCCATGCCGGATCGCGCCTGGCCGGCCTTCCATGCGGCGATCGAGGTGCACCGCGAACTGCTCGGCGAAACCGGCGGTCTCGACGGCCGCCCCGGCGATCAGGCCCGCTTCTCCCGCCGGCTGGTCGAGCGCGTCCTGACCCGCTTCACCGCCTTCGATCGCCGCGACGCCGACGACCTGCTGGTTCTCCTGCGCCGCTACGCCGCCGACGCCGCCCGCGATCACGTCCGTCACGTCATGGCCGAACGCATGGCCGATGCGACCCGCTCTCTGCCCGCGCCGGAGGCCGAGGAGGTCGAAGCCGAGGCGATGGCGGAGGCGACCGGCGCCGCCGCACCGTCGTCCCCGGAAGTCGACGCCGCGGTCTTCGGCGCCGTCGCCGCCGAACTCGGTGTGGCGATCGCCGAAGAGCCGGCCGACGCGACCTTCGAGGAGATCCCCGCCGCGGCGACGAACCTCGATTTCGCCGCGTTCGAGGATACAACCGAGTACGACGCCGCCGACGAGTACGAAGGGCTCTTCGCCCACGTCCGGCTGGAAGACCTGCCGCCGGAATGGCGGACCGACGAGGAGGTCGCGCCCGAAGCGATCTTCGGCGACGACGACATCGCCATCCGCCGTGCCGTCACGCCCGATCTGCGCCTCGTCGTCGACGAAGTCGACTTCGGCTTCCACGCCGACGACGACGCGGGCTTCGCACTTCGCGGGGGGGGCGACGATGAGACGGCGCCGGCGCTCGGTCTCGAGCCGGCGGACGAAGATCGCCCCCTCGGTCTCGCCGAGGCGTTCGCGGTCGACCCCGATGTCGAGACGGCGGTCGAAGCATCGCTCGAGGTCGACGTTCCGCCGTTCGGCGCGGACGCCGTCCTATCGGCAACGGCCGAGGCCGCCGGCGCTCCGCGCGACACCGATGCCTTCGTCGACGGCCTGCGCGCCGCGCTCGACGCCGTCCTCGCCCCGAACCGCCGCGCCGCCTGATCCGCGCCCGAAACGAAGACGGCCGGCGAAGTGCCGGCCGCGAATTTCTCTGTCGTCGCGGGTCCGCCGCTCAGGCGGCCTGGGCCACCCGTTCGAGATAGTCGTCGGTGACCTCGTCGAGCCGTTCGGCGAGGAGCCGCGCCGTCTCCGACGTGTCCTCGCGGGCGTTCTCGACGATGATGGCGCGCACCGACTGGACGTGCTGGCGCACCAGTTCGCGCGGCAACCGATCCCCCGCGTCGATGCCGTCGAGCAGCCGGCACAGGGAGCCGGCGATCCGCCCCGCCATCGGGAAGCCCATGGTCGCGGCCTGTCCCTTGATGTCGTGGGCGGCGCGATAGAAGGCGTCGCGCGCTTCGATCTCGAAATCGGTGAGGTCGGCGGCGGTCCACAGCTCGGCGAGCCGCTGCGTCTCCTCGCTCATCCAGCCGTCGAAACTCACCGCCATGCGGGCGAGCGCCGCTTCGGCCTCCGCCACCGGATCCTTGTCGCCCGGCTTCGATGCGCGCTGCTTGACCTTCTTGCGAAGGTCGGACGGCGGCTGAAGGAACTCGGCATCGGCGCCGATTTCGATGCCGTCGGCGCTTTCCGCGGCCACCTCTTCGGCGACTTCCGGTTCCGCCGTCGCGGTCTTGGACTTCTTGCGCATCGCACCCTCCGGGACGGCCCGTTCCGTATCCGCGATCACGCGCGGCCACGCCGTGTCGGTCCGTACCTTCCTCGTCGGAAGGATGAGGCGATCCCCTTAAGTTTCCGTTGTCGAACGGGAGGCCTGTCGATGCGTCGGATCCGGCGCCGCCGAGCGATCCGCCGAACGCCGCTCAATACTGGAACTGCTCGGCGAGGATGCGCTCTTCCCAGCTGTGCTCGGTGTCGAACATCAACAGGCTCTCGGAGCCGGTGTCCTGGCGCACCACCACGTCGACGACGTCGCGGATCTCGGTGTGATCGGCCGCCGCGCCGACCGGCCGCTTGGCGCCGTCCAGCACCTCCACCCGGATGACGGCGCGATCCGGCACCAGCGCCCCGCGCCAGCGCCGCGGCCGGAACGGGCTGATCGGCGTCAGCGCCAGAAGCGGAGCTCCGAGTGGAATGATCGGACCGTGGGCCGAGAGATTGTAGGCGGTCGAGCCGGCCGGCGTCGCGACGATCAGTCCGTCGCAGACCAGTTCGTCGAGCCGCTCCTTGTCGTCGATCGAGATGCGGAGCTTGGCCGCCTGATAGGTCTGGCGCCACAGCGAGACTTCGTTGAAGGCGCGGGCCTCGTGGGTTTCGCCGGCGACGTCGCGGGCGGTCATCAGCAGCGGCCGGATCGAGGTGATCTCGGCGCGCTCCAGCCGCTCGATGAGACCGTCGATGAGGAACTCGTTCATCAGGAAGCCGACGGTTCCACGATGCATGCCGTAGACCGGCTTGCCGGTGTTCATGAAGCGGCGCAGCGTCGCCAGCATGAAACCGTCGCCGCCGAGCGCCACGATCACGTCGGCCATGTCGGGCGGCGACGAGCCGTAGAGATGGGAGAGGTGGCGACGCGCCTTCTCCGCCTCTTCGCTCGCCGAGGCGACGAAGGCGATGTTCTCGAACTTGCGTCCCGCCGGTTCGCTCGAACCCGTCATGCGCTCACGTCCCCGCGTCCCGCGCCCGTTCTTCGGCCCGGCCTTCCCTCGCGGGCGGCTCGTGGTCCATGCTGCGGCGCGTCGCTCCGCGGCGATTGATCCCACGCGAGCCGGTCCGCGGTCAACGCCGCAGGGCCATGATCGATGTGGGGCGCGGTTTATCGGAATATCCTAGAGAATAAGCTGCCCCGTATCCGCAAACCTCGCGATGCTCCCCTCAGGGAAACGTGAAATCCCATATTGATGGGCCGATTTTTCGGTCAAATCTGTTCGATTAATACGAAAGTCGAATCATACTATAGTCTAATTGCGCTCATTTTCACTAGCCGTTCAGCGCTCGCGAAATTCGGGGTCCAGATTGCAAAATCGTTAACGATCTTTTAGCGCTAACGCGTCGGCGCAATTTTTCCGTGCACCTGGGGTCGGCAGCATTCCTCCGGCGACCAAGAACACGAACGCGGAGCACCCGCTTGAAGAATCTCGTTAAGGCTTTATTTCTAGTATTCATGGTCTATAGCGCTGTTGTTGGGGTCATATCAGACTCCCAAGGCGCTTATGACGTACTCGAGAAGCACGGAATTATAGCAGCTACCCTGGCGTGGTTCGAGCCATCATGGGAGCTTGCAAAGAGATACCCGGAAGGAGCCATCGGGACCGTCATCTTGAATGTCGCAATTTGGTGGCTCATCGCATCAGAACCACGAAGGCAAGAGCAGATAAGACTGAATAAGCGGAGAGATGATCTATCGAAACAAAATGGACAGCCGCACCGAAGGTCAAGAAGAAAAAAGCGGCGCTAATTCGCCTTTCGGTAGAAAGAGGTAGTTATGGGCGGTCAATACGTTATGTTCATAACGGTGTTCGTTGTAGTCACTATTTACGCTCTCATCACCAGGCGGCTGATGATGGCTACGGCACCACTTCGCGACAAAATTATTAACCTTGGTGAAGATCTTATTGCGAATGGGCATTTGTCAGAATCCAAGAAAGACAACATTTGTACGCTAATGGACGAGATCACATCACCGTTCATAGCGTGGTTTTTTGTTCTGACTGTCATCCCGGCCACAATTCACGGGGTGCTGTCTGGGAAGATTTATCGTGATCAGTATTCCGATCTGAACCACATCGAGAAGAAAAAAATTAATGATTTCTACTCAATGTCGCTTCTAGCGGTCATGCTGAACAGCCCAGTCGCTGCCCTGTTGTTCGCAATTGAATTTTTCTTTGTGATTATCGTTACAGGTGCATTGTATCCAGTATTTTCCAACCTCATTCCATCTTCGTTCGTGTTTCATGCCGGGGTGCACATCAGAAGCCATGCACGGACCGGTCATAGTTGAATTTAAGCGCCCACCTGAGGGGGGCTGCACGAATTACTCAACTAGATCCGCGCCGTTAGGCACCACTGACCAGTATCGTGGTCAAGTACAGGTCGTTGTATTTTAAGACGTTATCCATAAATAAACGGGCCACACCATCAACCATTCCCACTGATCCGGTGATCAATCGTACCATCGGAGGCTGCGACATGGCGCCCGAGCCCGTCGACCCCATCCCACCGGCCGCGATCGCGGTTTCGGCCGAGCCGGGCCGATACGCCGTCGTCTGGTCGACCTATCCCGGCCCCGAGGCGGCCGAGCGCGCCGCCGGCGACCTCGTCGAACGCCGGCTCGCCGCCTGCGTCGCGATCGTGCCGAAGATCGTCTCGGTCTATCGCTGGCAGGGTGCGATCGAACGCTCCGACGAAGCCGTCCTCCTCGCCAAGACCCGCGCCTCCGCCGCCGAGGCGGTGATGGCGACGCTGCGCGCCACTCATCCCTACGAGTTGCCGGCCCTCCTCGTCCTGCCCGTCGCCGCGGCATCGGCCGCCTACGGCGCCTGGATCGAGGCCGAGACCGACGGCCGAGGGGAGGGGTCCGAAACGTGAGAAGGCCGCGCCGATCGCTCGACACGGCCTTCTCGAAGGCGGGCTCTCCGACGGTGAAGGGTCCTCTCGTGACGCGGGCGAACCCGCTGCCCCTCCTCTTTCACCGCCGGATCGCGCCGGACCTCGTGCCGAAGGCCGAAGGTGCTGGCGCACCCGGCCTTCGAAGACACGCGAATTTCTCATGATCGTCGCGGCCACGAGAAATTCGCGTCGGGAATTCCGTCGGTCGTTTCCGACGCCCGACGGAATCAGGGCTTCTGAGCCCGGTAGGTGTCGTGGCAGCCCTTGCAGGTCTTGCCGATCTCGGCGACCGCCATCTTGAGCTTGTCGGCGCCCTGGTCGACGTTGCCGGCCTGCGCCGCGACCGTCGACTTCATCTTGTCCATCGCCGCCTTGAAGCCGGCCGCATCCGACCAGATCGCCGGCAGCGCCTCGGTGTCGCCGCCCTTCTCCGAGCCCTTCGGGAACAGCGCCGCGATGTCGATGCCGGCGGCGGTCTCGTTCAGCGTTGCGGCGGCCTTCTTGGCGGCGGCGGCGTCATAGGGGGTCTCGCCCTTGACCATCTTGACCAGCACGCCGCCGAACGATCCGCCGATGGCCTTCATGGTCTTCTTGCGGGCCTCGATCGGATCGGCGGCGAAAGCGGTACCGGCGGCGATCACGGCGACGAGGGCGGCCGAGACGAGGGTGGTGGTGCGGATGGACATGAACGATCTCCCGGGGTTCGGTCGCCGCCGATCGTCGGTGACGACACAACGTATACGTATTGGCACGCATCGCAATGCCATCGGTCCGGTCGCGAACCGTTCAAAGAAACGTGAACGCGCCCGTCGACTCTCGCGGACGCGGCGATGACCGTGTCGCGGGTCGACGAGCCATGCGCCGTCGGCCATCGACAGCGCGACGGTTTCGATCGATCCTCGTGGAGCGAACCGGGTGCCGTGGCCGAAAGAGGCCGCGACCGCTGACGGCCGTGCGCCGAGGGGAGATTCGCGCCTTGCACTTCTCGTTCCTGTCGCTTCTGCGCAACGCCTTCTCCGCCCATCGCGACTGGCCGGAACAATGGCGTTCACCCGAACCGAAGCCGGCCTACGACGTCGTCATCGTCGGCGGTGGCGGCCACGGCCTCGCCGCCGCCTACTATCTCGCCGCCGAGTTCGGCATCCGCGACGTCGCGGTGGTCGAGAAGGGCTGGATCGGCGGCGGCAACACCGGCCGCAACACCACCATCGTCCGCTCGAACTATCTGCTCGAGGAATCGGAGGCGCTCTACGACCATGCCCTGAAGCTGTGGGAGAACCTCTCGCAGGTCTTGAACTACAACGTCATGTTCTCGCCGCGCGGCGTCATGATGCTCGCCCACACCACCCACGACGTGCAGAGCTTCAAGCGGCATTTCCACGCCAATCGCCTCGCCGGCATCGACACCGAATGGCTGACGCCGGAAGAGGCGCGCGACTGGTGCCCGGGGCTGAACATCGCCAGGGACATCCGCTACCCGATCGTCGGCGCCACCCTGCAGAAGCGCGGCGGCGTCGCCCGCCACGACGCGGTCGCCTGGGGCTATGCCCGCGCCGCCTCGGCGCTCGGCGTCGACATCCTCGAGAATTGCGAGGTCACCGGCATCCGCCGTGCCGCCGACGGCTCGATCGAGGCGCTCGACACCACGAAGGGCGTCATCGCCGCCAAGAAGGTCGGTGTCTCCGCCGCCGGCCACACCTCGGTGGTGATGGACATGGCCGGCGTCCGCATGCCGATCGAGAGCTTCCCGCTCCAGGCGCTGGTCTCCGAGCCGCTGAAGCCGATCGTCTCCTGCGTGGTGATGTCCAACACCATCCACGCCTACATCTCCCAGTCGGACAAGGGCGATCTGGTGATCGGCGCCGGCACCGACCAGTACGTCTCCTATTCCCAGACCGGCGGCATGCAGATCACCGCCCACACGCTCGACGCCATCTGCGAGCTCTTTCCGGTGCTCCGGCGGGTGCGGATGATGCGCAACTGGGGCGGCATCGTCGACACCACCGCCGACCGTTCGCCGATCCTCGGGACGACGCCGGTTCCCGGTCTCTACGTCAATTGCGGCTGGGGTACCGGCGGCTTCAAGGCGACGCCCGGCGCCGGCCACCTGCTCGCCGCCACCATCGCCAAGGGCGAACCCCATCCGATCGCCGCGCCCTTCTCGCTCGACCGCTTCGCCCGCGGCCGGCTGATCGACGAAGCGGCCGCCGCCGCCGTGGCGCACTAGAACGGTTCCGGGAGGAACCGTTCGTGTTTCAATTTCAGCATGTCCCATTCGGAAAAGCGGTATCCACTTTTCCGGGACATGCACTGAGGACGCCCGCATGCTGCTGATCACCTGTCCCTATTGCGGACCGCGCCCCGAGATCGAGTTCGCCGCCCGCGGCGAGGCCCATGTCGCCCGCGCCGCGCCCGATGCCGATGGCGAAGCGGTCGCCGCGTCGCTCTATGTCCGCTCCAACCCGAGAGGCGTGATCGCCGAGCGCTGGCGTCACGTCGCCGGCTGCGGCCGCTTCTTCGATGCGCTGCGCCACACCGTGACCGACAAGTTCGTCGCCACCTACCGGGTCGGTGAGCCGCGGCCCGATCTCGCAGCTCCCGCCGGTGCAGGGGAGGGGACCCGATGAGCGCCGCCTTCCGCACCGCGAGCGGCGGCCGTATCGATCGATCGAAGCAGCTCGCCTTCACCTTCGACGGCGTCCGCATGATCGGCCACCCGGGCGACACCCTCGCCTCGGCGCTCACGGCCAACGGCGTCCGCCTCCTCGCCCGCTCCTTCAAGTATCACCGGCCGCGCGGGTTGGTCGCCGCCGGCTCGGAGGAGCCCAACGCCCTCGTCACCGTGATCCGCGACGACGGCCGTACCACGCCCAACCTCGCCGCCACCACGGTAGAGCTCTACGACGGCCTCGTCGCGGTCAGCCAGAACCGTTGGCCGTCGCTGAAGTGGGACGTCGGCGCGCTCAACGATCTCTTCTCGCCGATCTTCGTCTCCGGCTTCTACTACAAGACCTTCATGTGGCCGCGCTCCTTCTGGCAGAAGGTCTACGAGCCGCGCATCCGCGCCGCCGCCGGCTTCGGCGAGGCGCCGAAGGCCGCCGATCCCGATCGCTACGCCAACCGCTTCGCCCATTGCGACGTGCTGGTGATCGGCGTCGGTCCCGCCGGCCTCGCCGCCGCACGTGCGGCGGCGGACGCCGGCGCCCGCGTGATCCTCTGCGACGAGAACCCGGAACTCGGCGGTTCGCTCCTCGCCGATCCCTCCGCGGTGATCGACGGCGAGCCCGGCGCCGCCTGGGCCGCCTCGATCGCTGCCGATCTCGCCGCCCGCGAAACCGTGACGCTCCTCACCCGGACGACGGCCTTCGGCTGGTACCAGGACAACATGGTCGGCCTCCTCGAACGGGTGACCGACCATCTCGCCGACCCGCCGGACCATCTGCCGCGCGAACGCCTGTGGCAGGTCCGGGCGAAGCGGGTGGTGATCGCCGCCGGGGCGCTGGAGCGCCCGCTCGTCTTCCCTGAGAACGACCGCCCCGGCATCATGCTCGCCGATGCGGCGCGCACCTTCCTCGCCCGCCACGGCGTCGCCGCCGGCTCGCGTGCCGTGGTCTTCACCGCCACCGATTCGGCCTACGCCGCGGCGATCGAGGCGAAGGCGGCCGGCGTGAGCGTCGCCCTCGTCGCCGACCTGCGCCGCGAGGCGTCGCCCGCGGCCGAGGCCGCCCGCGCCGCCGGCATCCGCGTCGATCTCGCCACGACGATCGAGGCGACCTCCGGCGGCTTGTCGGTCGAGAGCGTCCGTCTCGCCCGCGTCGCCGCCAACGGTTCGATCGCGCCGGGCGAGACCATCGCCTGCGACCTCGTCCTCCACTCCGCCGGCTTCACCCCGACGGTGCATCTCTTCTCGCAATCGCGCGGCAAACTGCGGTTCGATGCGGATCGCGGCGTCTTCCTCCCCGGGGAGCCGCACGAAGACGCGACCTCGGCCGGCGCCTGCAACGGCGCCGAGACGCTCGCCGCCTGCCTCGCCGCAGGCCACGCCGCCGGCGCCGCCGCGGCCCGCGCCGCCACCGGTGGCGAGGTCGCCGAGCGCGCCTACGCCGCCGAGGGCCTCGCCATCGAGATCGGCGGCCACTTCGGCGAAGTGCCGCACGGCCGCGACGCCTCCCGCGTGAAGTGCTTCGTCGATCTCCAGCACGACGTCACGGCGAAGGACATCCGCCTCGCCACCCGCGAGGGCTTCCGCTCGATCGAGCACGTCAAGCGTTTCACCACCACCGGCATGGCGACCGATCAGGGCAAGGCGTCCAACATGAACGCCCTCGCCGTCGCCGCCGCGACCATGGGCCTCGACGTGCCGCAGGTCGGCCTCACCACCTTCCGCCGTCCCTATACGCCGGTCTCCTTCGGCGCCTTCGCCGGGGTCAACCGCGGCGGTCTCTTCGATCCGATCCGCCGGACGCCGAGCCACGACGCCGCTGCCGCCCGCGGCGCGCCCTTCGAGGACGTCGGCCTGTGGAAGCGCGCCTGGTGGTTCCCGCGCGACGGCGAGGATCGCCACGCCGCCGTGGCCCGCGAATGCCGCACGGTGCGCGAGACCGTCGGCGTCTTCGACGCCTCGACGCTCGGCAAGATCGAGGTGGTCGGCCCCGATGCGGCCGAGTTCCTCAATCGGATGTACGTCAATCCGTTCCTGAAGCTCGGCGTCGGCAGATGTCGATACGGCATCCTTTGCCGCGACGACGGCTTCGTCTACGACGATGGTGTGATCGGCCGCATCGCCGAGGATCGCTTCCACGTCACCACCACCACCGGCGGTGCGCCGCGCGTCCTGATGATGATGGAGGACTACCTCCAGACCGAATGGCCGGAACTCGACGTCTGGCTGACCTCGACCACCGAGCAATGGGCGGTCGTCGCCATCCAGGGCCCCGAGGCGCGCGAGGTGATCGCCCCCCTCGTCGCCGGCGTCGATCTCTCGACCGCCGCCTTCCCCCACATGAGCGTCGCCGACTGCCGCATCCTCGGGCTCCCCGGCCGGCTCTTCCGGGTGAGTTTCACCGGCGAACTCGGCTACGAACTGAACGTCCCGGCCGACTACGGCGCGGCGCTGTGGGACGCGTTGCTCGCCCGCGCCGAAGCGCTCGGCGGCTGCGCCTACGGCACCGAGACCATGCACGTGCTGCGCGCCGAGAAGGGCTACATCATCGTCGGTCAGGACACCGACGGCACGCTGACCCCCGCCGACGCCGGCCTCGCCCGGGCGGTGGGGAAGTCGAAGCCGGATTTCGTCGGCAAGGCCGGCATGGCGCGGCCCGACCTCACCGGTCCGCACCGCAAAGAGATCGTCGGCCTCTTGCCCGACGATCCGAAGTGCGTGCTCGACGAGGGCGCACAGATCACCGCGGAGGCGAACCCGGCGAAGGGCGCCCACGCGCTCGGCCACGTCACCTCGGCCTATTGGTCGGCGAACGTCGGCCGCGGCATCGCCCTGGCGATGGTCGAGGGCGGCCGGTCGCGCATGGGAACCAAGCTGCACGTGCCGATGCCCACCGGTCCGATCGCCGTGACCGTGGTCGATCCGGTGTTCTGGGACAAGGAAGGGAAGCGCCTCGATGGCTGATCTCGCGCTCCGACCGGCTCGCGTCGACGCCTTCGGCGCGCTGCCGTCGCTCGCCCACGGCTCCCGGTTCGCCGCGACACCGGTCGGCCCGGCGACCCGCTTCGTCTTCCGCGGTCGCGGACCGGCGATCGACGCGGCGGCGACCGCCTTCGGCGTCGCCCTGCCGCGCGAGGCCTGTCGCGCCGCCGAGGCCGCCGAGCGTGCCGCCCTGTGGCTCGGCCCCGACGAATGGCTGCTCCTCGCGCCGGACGGGGAGGGCGAGGCGATCGCCGCCGCCTTCCGGGCGATCGAAGCGCCGCATTCGCTCGTCGAAGTCTCCCACCGCAACACCGCGGTGACCCTGTCGGGCAGCGAGGTGACGAAAGTGATCGCCAGCGGCTGCCCGCTCGATCTCCACCTCACCACATTCCCGGTCGGCATGTGCACCCGCACGCTCTACGCCAAGGCCGAGATCGTGCTCTGGCGCCGGGCCGTCGACCGCTTCCGTCTCGAATGCGGCCGCTCCTTCGCCCCTTACGTCCACGGCGTCCTCGCCGATGCGGCGGCGGAATTCGCGGTCGCCGACTGAAGCCGGGGCACGCGGTTGCGACCGATCCGAGACGCCGATCGACGGGCGATGACGGCTGCCGCGCGATGTCCGGGGAAGGCTGAGGTCGCCGCCGCGTCACGATCGACCCTTGCGGTGGCGGGCGGTTCCGGGCATGGCTTCGCCGTCAGTCGGAAAGGGCGCGTGGCGCCGGAGAGGAGTTCGGCGCGGTGAACGACAATCACGACCACGATCTCGATCATCGCCGCTTCATCGGCCGTCTGTTCGCCGGACCGCTGCTCGCCGCGCTCGCCGGTCTCCTCGCCTATCAGATCGTCGGCGAGCCGCTTGCCGCTCTCGGCGCGGCGGTCGGCGCCGGGCTCGTCGTCTTCACCCTGTGGGGACGTCTGGTGGTGCGCCCCGACGGTGTCTCCTACGGCCGCGCCGTCGGCATCGGGCTGGCCGCGACCTTCGCCGCCTTCTTCGGCGCCGCCGTCCTCGGCGCCGCGACGTCGCGCGTCGCGGCCGACCAGGCGGCCTTCAGCGCGGGGATGTTCGCGATCGTCGTGGTTCTGCCGGTGATGATCGCCGCCGCGGTGGCCGCCGCCGCCGCGTCGTCGGTGCGCGGTCACCACTGAACGCGAGCCGCCGCGCGCCGGCTGCCGAGGATGCCGCCCTGTCCGGCGGCCTCACGCCGCCGCGCCGGATCTGCTCGGCTCGACGTCGATCAGTTCGAGATCCATCGGCTCGACCAGATCGCCGGTGGTCGAATCGAAGTTGGCCGAGAGCATGTCGGGGATCGCTTCGGCATCCACCGCCGCGGAGATGACGTAGCCCTGGATCTCGTCGCAGCCGAGATCGCGCAGGGTGGCGAGCTGCGAATTCGTCTCCACCCCTTCGGCGACGGTCGACATGCCGAGCGCCGAGGTCAGATCCATGATGGCGCGGACGATGGCGCGGCTCAGCTCGCGTTGGTCGATGTCGTCGACGAAGCTCTTGTCGATCTTGATCTTGTCGAAGGGGAACTTGCGCAGATAGTTGAGCGACGAATAGCCGGTGCCGAAGTCGTCGAGCGCGACGCGCACCCCGAGTTCGCGCAGGTCGCGCAACATGGCGAGCGTGTTCTCGCTGGCGTCGAGCAGGGTCGATTCGGTGATCTCGACCTGCAACCGGTTCGGCGGCAGGCGCGAATGCTCCAGCGCCGACACGATGGTGGCGAGCAGACGGCGATTGCGGAACTGCACCGGCGACAGGTTGATCGACACGCGGATGTCGCGCGGCCAGGTCGCCGCCTGCCGGGTCGCCTCGTGCAGGATCCACTCGCCGATCGGCACGATCAGCTTGCATTCCTCGGCGATCGGAATGAACTCCGCCGGCGAGACGTTGCCGAATTCCGGCGAGCGCCAGCGGATCAGCGTCTCGAAGCCGGCGATGCGATCGGAGACGAGATCGACGATCGGCTGGTAGACCAGATAGAGCTGGTCGGTGTCCATCGCGGTGCGCAGACCCTGTTCGAGCAGGCGGCGGCGGCGCGCCTTCTCGTCCATACCGGGCTCGAAGAAGCGGAATCCGTCGCGGCCCTCCGCCTTGGCGCGATAGAGCGCGAGATCGGCGCTCTTCATCAGATCCATCGGCGTCGACCCGTCGTCCGGGCCGATGGCGATGCCGATCGACGTGCCGACCGAGAAGTCGGCGCCGTCGAGCGTGAAGGGCAGATCGAAGGTCGCCAGGATCCGCTCGGCGATCTCCGCGGCGTGGTCGGGGCGGTCCGAGCCGGGGATGAGGATGGCGAACTCGTCGCCGCCGATGCGGGCGACCACGTCGTTCGGGCCGGTGCAGTCGACCAGCCGGCGACCGACCTGATCGAGCAGCGCGTCGCCGACCGGATGGCCCATCGTGTCGTTGATCGACTTGAACTGGTCGAGATCGAGATAGAACAGGATGTTGCGGCCGAAGTTGCCGGGATCGACCATCGCCGCTTCGAGCACCGCGGAGAACTTCGTCCGGTTGACGAGGCCGGTGACCGGATCGGTCTCGGCGAGGTAGGTGATGCGCTCCTCCGCCGCCCGCCGTTCGGTGATGTCGGAGCCGACGCCCTGATAGCCGCAGAAGCGGCCGTTGCCACGGAACACCGGCCGGCCGGTCAGGCTCCAGTGTCTCGTCTTGTCGCCGATCCGCACGGTGACGACGAGATCGCGGAAGATCTCGTACCACTCCATCGCTTCGAGGAGCTCGTCGTCGCCTTCGGCGTGCCCGCCGGCGAGCAGAACCCTGAGCGGCATCGAGTCGAGTTCGTCGAGCGTCCGCCCCGCCGCTTCGGCGAGCCGCGGCGTCGGGTCGACCAGCCGCCCCTCGGCGTCCGTCTCCCACAACCAGTCGCCGCCGTGCTCCTGGAAGTCCTTGAGCAGCAGGCCGATGACCTCGTTCTTCTCGATCATCTCGGCGCGGTTCTTGACGTTCTCGTAGAAGCGCGCCGCGTGGATGGCGATGTTGCGGCTGAGATACACGCCGTAACCGAGCCACATCGCCACGATCGCCGAGGCGCTGCGGAAGCCCTCCCCGTCGACGGTGAGCAGCATCGCGATGGCCGACGAGATGACGATGATCCAGACGTAGGAGAGCCCGGCCCGCGCCACCGTCGACAGACCGAAGGCGCCGCCGGCGGTCATGCCGGTCACCAGAATCTGCAGGAGCAGTTGGCGATAGGTGTCGGAGTCCGGCAACATGAAGATCGGGGCCATGCCCCAGAGGATGCCGAGGATCACCGAATTGGTGGTCAGCCGAGTGATGGCGCGCGGGCTCGCGCCGACCCGCGTCTTGCCGCGGCTGCGCCACCAGTTGCGAAGAGCCATACCGGCGAAGGCGAAGACCGCGAGCGCCCAGATCGGCGCGAAGACTTCCGACGACGTTCCTTGGAAGGCGGCGGCGACGATCGCGGCGCACATGAGATTGGCGATCGCGCTCATCGGAACCAGCTCGACGATGGCCGAGACCTGTTCGCCCCGGATTCGCCGTGCCGTCTCCTCGTCCACCGCGACGTCGTCGGAGCGCAGGCCGAAGAAGGCCCACGCGCCGCGCGCCAGCAGTCCTTTCTTCACCTCCGAGGAGACGTTCCCCATACCATCGCCGTCAGTGTCGTTGGCCGAACTCGGCGGAATCTACCGAGAGAATCCCCAACGGCGATTTAACGAAAATGCATCCGATGGCGGTTTCGTCGGTATCCCCCCGAATTTTCGGGTGGCCGTTCGCAAGTTTTGTTTCGTTCCCGGTGACAATTCGGCATGATCGAAAAAGACGCCCGCATCGCGCCGGCAAGGTGAGTGCGACCGCATCCGGCATTCGCAACGACCGAGATGGCACGGGACGGCGGGATTCATCGTCGCCGACAGTTGTCCACAACCATGACGACTGTCGACGCGCGGTGATCTCGGAAATCGTCGGATGAACATCCTCGTCCCGCCTCGCCTCGATGGACAGGGGAACCGTCGCGCTGCCGATCACCGGGCCGCGGTCGGATCCTCTTCGTCGACGAATGCGAGAAATGGTGCCGGCGGAGGGGATCGAACCCCCGACCTTCGGTTTACAAAACCGCTGCACTACCGCTGTGCTACGCCGGCGCCGGCCACCCCTTAGCACGCGGGCGGGGAGGGGGCAAAGATCCGTCGATCGCCCTCGCGGCCGGCCTCGCCGATCCGTTGCGCGCGGCCCGGTCGCGGTCGCGACGAGTGCCGGCGCGCTCGTGGAATCAGCCGACGGCGTGCTTGCGCCCCACCACGTAGAGCGCCAGCACCGCGGCGTTCGAGACGTTGAGCGACTTGATCGGCCCGGGCACGTCGACCCGGGCGAGCGCGTTGCAGGCCTCGCGGGTCACCGGTCGCAGCCCCTTGCCCTCGGCGCCGAGCACCAACACGGTGCGCCGGCCGACCTCGGTCTCCTCGAGCGGCGCGGGACCCTCGCTGTCGAGCCCGACGACGGTGAAACCCTCCTTGCGCAGCGTGTCGAGGGCGCGGGCGAGATTGACCACTTCGATGTGGGTGAGGAGGTCGAGACCGCCCGAGGCCGATTTGGCGAGCACCCCGGTCTCCTGCGGCGAATGGCGGGTGGGGGTGATGAGCGCATCCGCCCCGAGCGCCACCGCCGATCGCATGATCGCCCCGACGTTGTGCGGGTCGGTCACCTGATCGAGGGCGAGAACGAGCTTCGCCCGGCCGAGATCGGTGAGTTCGACCGGCTCCAGCGGCCGCGTCTCGACCAGCACCCCCTGGTGCACCGCGTCCTCGCCGACCCGCGCGTCGATCCAACGCACGTCGACCACCTCGGGCGTCACCGGGAAGACGATTCCCCGCTCTTCGAGACGGGCGAGCGCGTTGCGCGTCGTGTAGATGGCGTGGATCACCCGCTTCGGATTGGCGAGCGCCACTTCGACCGTGTGCAGGCCGTAGAGGAAGACGCGTCCCTCCGGCGCGCCCGACCCCGGTTTGCCGCGCCGGCGCTGATGGATCGGTGGTCGAGTCGGATGCCGTCCGGCCTTGGCGATGCGGGCGGGCTTGTCGGGCTCGGACATTCGGGGGAGGGCTCCTCGGACGCGGATCTCGTGCCGTCTTGATGGCCCGAAGCGCGCCGCCGCGCAATAGCTCGCCGATCACCCCGACGGACGTCGCGCCGGGCTTTTTCGCGCTCGCGGAAAAACCGCGTGACGATCGATGGTTCGACGGTTGACAGGGGGAGTTCGGGTCGCCATAACACCGGCCGCAACGGGAATCCTCGCCGACGAGGCGGGGCGTTTCGTTCGTCCGAACGTTCGGAGGCCGTGATGCGGCCGACGCGAACGGTCGAAGTGAGATCCGGGGGAATGTCCCGAGCGGCAAAGGGGGCGGACTGTAAATCCGCTGGCTAAGCCTTCGTAGGTTCGAGTCCTACTTCCCCCACCATCTCTCTTCTGCCGAACGTGTCGTCGTTTCGCGGTCAGGCGTGCGGGTATAGCTCAATGGTAGAGCAGCAGCCTTCCAAGCTGAATACGCGGGTTCGATTCCCGCTACCCGCTCCACCATCCGGCCGAACCTCGTGACGGACGTACGATCGGAACCCGATACGACATTCACGATGCCGAGACCGCCGCAACCGAGGGCGGGCCACGGTCAACAGTAGGAAGCGACGTCGATGGCGAAGGAAAAGTTCGAACGCACGAAGCCGCACTGCAACATCGGCACGATCGGGCACGTCG